>OMVT01000012.1 GCA_900314535.1 uncultured Olsenella sp.
TAGAGTGCCATTTCTACCGGATGCGCGGCAACCTGGCGGGCAGCGGAAGGCCGGGCGGTGCGATTCGGCCTGGTGAGCTATGCTTTAATCATCGTTTCCATAGGTCTCGATTGCGATATCGAAATCGCGGAGTGCCTGGATGTCGCGATAGATGCTCTTGCGCTCTGCCTCTATGCCATACGCCTTGAGCTTCTTGATGAGCTCTGCCATCGTGAGTCCATGCTCAGGGTCGGTCTCTTCCTGGAAGATCTTCCAGAGATAGAGGATCTTGAGCTTCTCGTTTCCGGTCTTGGACACGTGTCCTCCTTTGCTGTTCGGACCCCATGATAGGCTCGGCGAGCCCCATAATCTCCATCTGTCCCATAAACGGTACTGTCCCATAACTGGGACAGATAAAGGAAGGACGATGGATACCATAAGCTTTGAGAGCGGAAGCTGAAAGGGGCAGATATGGCAGAGGATTCAAGGCATCTTGCAGATTTCTTCGTGGCCGGCATGCGCTATTGGGATGGCGCTCTCGTCGTCTCCGACCTGAAGCCGGGAAAGAAGCTCCGCCTTATGGCAGAGCCCGACAATGCCTACGACCACAACGCCGTGGCAATCTGGCGCAAGAAGACGAAGCTCGGCTATATCCCGGCTGACGAGAATGCGCTCGCAGCCCAGCTCCTGCGCTTCGGGCACGGCGATGTTATCGAGTGCCGAGTGCTTTCGGTCGACCCGACCGCAGATCCCTGGAAGCAGGTCAGGGCAGGACTCTTCATCACCGACGCACGCAAGGATGCGCAGACGCAAGAATAGCGTCCGCGGAGAGGAAGGAGCAGCTATGGAGAAGGATGAAGACAAGGCGCCAGCGCCCGCAGAGCCTGAGGAGGGAAAGCCTGAGAAGAAGCACAGGAGGGGACGCGTCGTCCTCATTGCCGCAATCGTCCTCGTCGTCCTCATCGCTCTTGTCGGTGCCTTCGGCGGCAGCAAGAAGAAATCGGACGAACCCTTCGATCCGAGCACCTATGAGAGCATGGACTACGCGGCAGTCGCGCAGAATCCCGACTCCTACAAGGGCAAGAAGCTCTATGCGAAGGGTAAGATCGTGCAGGTCATCGAAGGCGACTCTGAGACGGATCTGCGCGTCGCGACTGCCACGAACGGCTACGACGATATCGTCTTCGTTGCCTACGATCCCGATATCCTCGACGGTGCGCATCTGACGGAGGGGCAGTATATCGGCGTCTATGGGCACTGCAAGGGCCAGGTGAGCTATACATCTGCGCTCGGTGCAAAGATTTCGATTCCGGGACTCGATGCCGACTCCATCGACCAGACCGTCAAGAGCCCTCAGGAAGTCCAGATCGAAGCCATGCAGGCAATGCTTGACGGAGCAGACTTCGAGAAGGTCGACACATCGGGATACGGCACCTGGAAGTACGTTGCAAAGATCCAGAACACGACGGAGAACGACTACAGCAATGTGTCTCTTGTCCTCGGCATCTACGATGCATCGGGCATGCGCATCGGCGAGACCTATGCCAATGCGACAAGCTGGGCTCCGGGAGAGACCATCCAGTTCGAAGGCTATCTCGACAGCACGAAGGCCGATGCGGCCGTCTCTGTGAAGCCCGAGATTCAGAGCTTCTCGATCGGGTCGGACTATTATTCGCCAAGCCAGCTCTCGTAAGCGAGCTTGCTTATAGGAAGGGAAGAGGAGGAGGCCTTCGGGTCTCCTCTCTCTTGCGTGGAGCGGCAAGGGTCAGGATTACCTTGCCTCGTGTGCGACATAGCAGGCAAGCGCGAAGAAGCCGGCCGTCACGATGGGGAGGATGACCTGCCAGAAGGCGGCAAAGGCACCCCCGACCCAAATGGCAAGACACTCCACGGCGAGCATGAGGCCGAGGACGCAGGCGGCGTAGAGGCTGTATTCCTGAAACGAGATGTCTCCCATCATGGCCTCCCGGACAAGAAGCGGATTGCAGCCTATGCTAGGCAGCTCCGATAAGCGCAGAGAAAGCCATCTGTCAGCCATCTGTTACGGAAATTCGAACAGGGCGCTGAGGACTCTGTACAAAAGCTGAAGGAAAAAGCGGGCGAACCGTAATATGGCCGAAACAGAATCTCCGTATGCTCGTCTCATCGTCCACAGGAAGGATGCAGTTCATGTTCGCAGCCACCGACAATGCAGCTCTGAGCGCTCAACGCGTGCTGGGTGCATGGTGGCGTACAAGGACTTCGAAACTTCCGGCGTGACGACGGCCTTGTCTTCATACACATCTGGGGCTCTCGGTTACGTACCGGGAGCCCCTTTTTTTGTATGCAGACGCACAGCATTCCCTGAAGAGAAAGAGGAGCAAGATGGGCGCAGAAGCAGCAAAGACCGATCCTTACCGCATCTATCTGAAGGAAGACCAGATTCCGACCGCCTGGTACAACCTGCGTGCCGATATGCCGGAACCGCCCGAACCGATGAGGCTGCCGAATGGCAAGGTCGCGACGGTCGACGATATCAAGCCAGTCTTTGCAGACGAGCTCTGCCGCCAGGAACTCGATGACACGACGCGCTACTTCGAGATTCCCGCTCCTGTCATGGAGATGTACAAGGTCTACCGGCCGAGCCCGCTCTGTCGTGCCTACAACCTCGAGCGCGCGCTCGACACCCCGGCGAAGATCTATTACAAGTTCGAAGGCAACAACACGTCCGGCTCGCACAAGCTGAACTCCGCCCTTGCCCAGGCCTACTATGCCTATGCCCAGGGCATCACGAACATCACGACCGAGACCGGTGCTGGCCAGTGGGGCACGGCGCTCTCCGAGGCAGCAGCGCACTTCGGCCTCAACCTCGACGTGTTCATGGTGAAGTGCTCGTATGAACAGAAGCCCTTCCGCCGTTCTGTCATGCAGACGTTCGGCGCGACAATCACGCCGTCGCCGTCCGATACGACCGAGGCAGGCAGGAAGATCCTTGCCGCCGATCCGACGTGCACGGGATCTCTCGGCACCGCCATCTCCGAGGCGGTCGAGCGTGCGCTCAACGTGCCGGGCAACAAGGGACGCTACCAGCTCGGCAGCGTGCTCAACCAGGTCGTGCTCCATCAGTCGATCATCGGCCTCGAGTCCTATGAGGCGCTCCGTGAGCTCGGCGAATATCCTGACATTGTTATCGGCTGCTGCGGTGGCGGCTCGAACTTCGGTGGCCTCATCGCCCCCTTCATGCGCGACAAGCTGACAGGCGTGCATCCTGATACACGCTTCATCGGTGTCGAGCCGGCAAGCTGCCCGTCGCTTACCCGCGGCGTCTATGCCTATGACTACGCTGATACGGGCCAGACCTGCCCGCTCTGCAAGATGTATACGCTCGGCAATGGCTTCATCCCGAGCCCTGACCATGCAGGTGGCCTGCGCTATCACGGCATGAGCCCAATCGTCTCGAAGCTCAAGCACGATGGCTATATGGAGGCTGTCGCCGTGAAGCAGACTGATGTCTTCGCTGCAGCAGAGAAGTTTGCAAAGCTTGAGACGATTCTGCCGGCACCGGAGAGCTCGCACGCAATCCTTCAGGCCATCCGCGAGGCAGAAGCCTGCCGAGAGACGGGCGAGGCGAAGACGATCCTCTTCGGACTTACCGGCACCGGCTACTTCGATATGGCCGCTTATGACAAGTACAACAAGGGCGAGCTCGAGGACCATATCCCCACGGACGAAGAGCTGCAGGCTGGCTTCGATACGATTCCCCATATTCCGGGCATCCAGTAGAAGGAAGCATCTGCCGCTGGCAGGTCTGAGATAACAAGACAGAGACAATGTGTGCGATTGTGCTCATGTCAAGTCGCATTTCGGGTAAGCTCCTCCCAAAAAGACCTTCTGGCCTACGGGAGGAGCTCATATCATGGCTGATTTGAAACGGACGGCTCTGGTGTCTGCCGGAGCAGCAGTGGCAGGCGTGGCAACTTTGGCGTCGGTGAAGGCGGCACTTCTCAAGCCTTCCAAGCCCAAAGGCGCTCCGATCGGAGCGGATGGCTATGAGGCAGGGATGGATGCGGTCGAGCGCTTCCAGGAGCTCCTCCGGATTCCTACAGTCTCGAGAGACAATGTCTCGGTGCGCGACGATGAGGCATTCAGGCGCTGGATCCCGACGCTCGAGCGGCTCTATCCGAAGACGCTTGCGGCAACGGAGCTTCATCGCATCGATGATTTCGGCATCCTCCTCCACTGGCCAGGACGCGATGCTTCCCTCGACCCTGTCATCGTTATGGCGCACCAGGATGTTGTGCCCACAGAAGGACAGGCCTGGACGCACGATCCCTTTGCGGCAGAGATCTCTGACGGCGAAATCTGGGGCAGGGGAACGCTCGATACGAAGTGCATCGACTGTGCACTCTTCGAAGCGATGGAATATCTGATCGGTGAGGGCTATGTGCCGCCACGCGATGTGTGGTTCTTCTCTTCGGACGGCGAGGAGATCAATGCGCCGACCTCGAAGCATGCGGTTGCCTGGCTCAAGGAGCACAACGTCACGCCCTATATGGTGCTCGATGAGGGAGGGGCGCTTGCAACAGATGCAGGCCTGGGCGTCACGACCCCGATTGCTATGGTCGGCGTCTCCGAGAAGGGGCATGTCGACCTGCTGGTGAAGGCGTATGCCGAAGGCGGCCATGCCTCGACGCCGGGCAGAAATGATGCGGCGGCACTGCTCTCCCGTGTCGTTTCGCGCATCGTGGACAACCCGCCCGAACCGCACCTGATTCCTGTCGTGGCACGCACGCTCTCAGAGATTGGCGCCTGGGCAGGAGGGCCGTATCCGGCCGTGTTTGCAAACCTCTGGGCGACGAAGCCTCTTGTCGAGCAGCTCATGAGCAAGAGCCCGGAGACGGCCGCAATGCTTCGGACCACGTATGCCGTGACGCAGCTCAAGGGGTCGGCAGCGCATAACGTGCTGCCGGCTGTTGCCGAAGCGAACCTCAATGTGCGCGTCGCCCCGTTTGAGACGATCTCCGACGCACTCGAGCGTGCACGCATGCTTGCAGCAGCAGAATGCAAGGCATCGGGTGTGCCGCCCACGAGGGTCGAGGTCTCGATTCGCGAGGAGTGCCCCTACGGAGAGCCGGCTCCCATCAGCCCCTGGGAGCATGAGCGCGCCTTCGACTATATCCATCGCTGTGTGGCAGGCGTCTATCCCGAAGCAGGCTTTGCGCCCTACGTGCAGAACTCCTCGACCGATTCGCTCCAGTTCTGTGCCATCTGCAAGCGGGTCTACCGCTTTGCCGGCTTCATCTATTCGAAGGAAGCCCGCTCCCTCATTCATGCGGCGAATGAGCGCATCGGCGTCGATGTGTTCAGACGCGGCATTGGCTTCTATGTGGCGTTTCTGGGACACCTCGAGGAGCTGGCATAGAGCAAGAAGATATCCATTGGCAGGAGGTTCGCATGAGCGATAAGGATATGCGCAAGAAGGCAGCGAAGATCGACTACGCGACGGTTGCATTCGCGAGCCTGCCATTCATGGGGATGATCAGCTTCTGGCAGGTCTTTGACGGCATCATTCCGAAGATGCTCACGCAGACCTTCGGCCTCTCGAATGCCGTGACTGGATTCGTGATGGCAATAGACAACATCTTCGGGCTGTTCCTTCTGCCGCTCTTCGGCATCCTCTCGGACCGCTGCACCTCGAAGCTCGGGCGCCGCACGCCCTTCATCATTGCAGGCTCGTTCCTGGCCGTTATCGGAACGCCGCTCATCGCAATTGCGAACAATGTCGGCAGCCTGGCCCTTCTGATCTCTGCCATCATCCTGACGCTTGTCGCGATCTGCATGTATAGGACCATGACCGTGGCAATCGTGGCAGATATCACGCCGCGTCCCCTGCGCATGAAGACCGACTCCGTCAAGAAGCTTGTCGGCTATGCCGGTACCGGCGTCATGCTTGTCTGCATCTCGGCCATGGTGCCGAAGACAGAGCATCCTGACTATCTGCCGCTCTTCCTCGTGCAGGCAGGGATGATCCTGCTCTCGCTTCTTCTCTATCTTGCCAAGGTCAGGGAGCCGAAGCTCGTCGAGGAGATGCATGCCAAGAGCCTCGAGATGGGCATCAAGGAAGACGAGATCGAGAAGGACGACTCGCCTGAGGCGGGCGGCAAGGACAAGATCACAGACCCTGACATCCACCGTTCGCTCGCGCTGCTTCTTGCGGCAGACTTCTTCTACTACATGAGCTACAACGCAATGACCACGAACATCAGCAGGTATGCCGACACATTCTACGGAATGCAGGGAGGCTCCTTTGCGATCATCAACATCGTGACGATCATCGGTGCCCTTGCGACCTATGTGCCGCTGGCGAACCTGTCGCTTCGTATCGGCAGGAAGAAGGTCGGCCTCCTCTGCGGCGCTGCCATGGCAGTGTGCCCCGTGATTCTGTGGCTTGTGCCGGGCTTCCATCCTGCCTTCTATGCCCTCTTCCTTGTTATGGGTGCAGGCCTGGGCGGCGTCGACCTCTGCGTCTTCAACATGATCCTGGAGCTCTGCTCGGCCCGCTCCGTCGGACGCTATTCCGGCTACTACTACACGGTGTCCATGGCAGCGCAGGTCGCAACGCCTATCCTCTCTGGCCTCGTTATGGATGTGGCGCCTGGGACGCTCTTCCTCTACATCGCCCTCATGGGTCTTGCTATGGTCTTCTCGCTGGTCCTTGCGAAGCACGGCGACGCAATCTTGATCGACGAGGTCGCAGCACGCGAGGAGAAGGCTGAAGCGCACTAGATGGAGCTTTGCTGAGCCGAGCTTCCACTCTGCTACGCTTTGAAGCAGATCCGGACTTCAAGGAGGAAACCATGCAGGCACGCTTCATCCACCGCTGCACCCACGTGCTCGATCTCGAAGCCACGAAGAAGTTCTATGAGAAGGCGCTCGGCTTCCATGTCGTGAGGGTATCGGGACCCGAGGACGGCTCCTGGTCGAACACGTTCATGGCAAACGACGCAGCGCCTTTCGAGCTCGAGCTTACCTGGAACAGGGGACGCACGGAGCCCTACGACAATGGCGGGAGGGACACCCACATCGCCTTTGCGGTCGATGACTTCGAGGCCTACCACGAGCTCCACCGCCGGATGGGCGTCATCGACAAGGAGAATCCCGCGATGGGGCTCTACTTCATCTGCGATCCTGACGGGCAGAGGATCGAGATCCTGCCTGAGAAATAAGTGGCAGGGAAACCTGCATCTCAAGGGCTTCCGGAATATTCCGGGAGCCCTTCTTCTTTGGGCGAAGGCATGGACGGAAGACCAACTCGACAGGGAATAGTCTCAGCTCGACACCCCTGAGCGTGAACTCGACAGGGGCTTCTGAAGATGCCTTCAAGGACGCGTTTCGGTAGTGTGAATGTATGGGCTGATGCTGAGGAATTTCGGCTATCCTCGAGGTCAAGACCTTTCTCGGCGCTATGATTCATGCGCATGAATCCTTCCCGTATGGATATCCCTTCCCAAGACCGCATGGCAGAGCTCTCTCTGCCCCACACAAGATGAAACCCCCGGCTTTGCCGGAGCGGCAGGTCCTGCAGGAAGAGACAGGAAAGATCTCACGGGAAAGGTTGAAGACAGAATCGTCCGCCTGGCAGGCGCCAGGCAGGTGGAGTGATAGCAATGACAGACAAGCAGCATGCACGCCATTTCAAGGAAGAGGAGCCGAAGCGCCGGCGCAGAGAGAGAAAGACCAAGGAAGAGAAGGCTCCTCAGCGTCCCGCCAAGAGGGAAGAGGCCGCTGCGTATCCCGAAGCTGAACCAGAAGACGAGGATGGCTTCACGCAGATAGCCGATGTCGTGGATTCTGCGGCGGGAGATGCGTGGGACGACCCCTTCGACCTCATGCCTGAGATGCAGGAAGAGTCTGCACCTGTCCAGCTGAAGGCAGAGCCTGAGCCGGAGCCGAAGAAGCATCACCCAATCCGGAACCTGATCGTCTTCCTTCTTGTCCTCTTCATTGCAGCGGCAGGTGTCTTCGGCTACGAGTTCCATGAGAGTGCCCAGTCTGTCGCCTCCTCTGCACGTGCTGTGGCAGCGACAGGATCTGACTTCATGTCGTCGGTGCAGTCGGGCTCGACCACCTCGCTTTCCGGGAATGCCGAGAGCCTTGCGCGCTATGCCACCTCGATGGAGCAGGAGACCGAGAGTCCGGTCTGGAAGATTGCAGAGCACCTTCCTGTCATCGGAGACGATGCGTCGCGTGTGGCTACGCTTGCCGATGTGGTCCAGGACCTGACGGACAATGTCGCGAAGCCGGTCGCAGAGAGCCTTTCTGCCGTCTCAGGCGAGCAGCCCTTTGCCGATCATGCAATCAATGCCTCGGTCCTGAAGACCTACTGCGACGCACTGGCCGATGCTGCGCCTTCGCTTGCCGCCGCGCAGGAGACGGTCGACAGTCTCGGCACAGCAGATTTCGCCGAGGTTGCTGAACCGCTTGCTGCCATACAGGAGAGGCTCGACACGATTGGCGCTGTTGCAGGACGTGCCGAGGAGCTCTCGCCGGTGATCTCCGGCATGCTCGGGGCAGAGGGGGAGAGGACCTATCTCTTCGTCGTCGAGGACACCTCCGACATCCGCTCGGTCGGCGGCGCTGCGACGGCTGCTGCGGTCATGACCATAGACAATGGAGCAATCAGGCTCGAGAGCTTCGAGGATCTCTCCGATGAGCTTGTCAGAGATGATGTGCTGACCGACGACGAGCAGACGCTTCTCGGTCTCATGGGGCTTGATGGCAGCTTCACGGCAGACGACGCAGGCTCGCTTCCGAGCTTCTCCCGCGCCGCGCAGGTACTCATCCAGGCCGCAGAGGCTTCTGGCAAGACGAAGATTGACGGCGTGATTGCGGTCGACCCGCTGTTCCTGCAGAGCATGCTTGGCCTTACGCGTGGCGTCACGGCATCCGATGGCACGAAGCTCGACGGGACAAATCTCGCAGCCCTGCTGCTTGCCCCTGATGATGAGGGCACCGCCAATACGTCGTTTGCGCAGACCGCGAGCCTTGCGGTCAATGCCGTGCTCTCGAACATGGACGAGATGTCCTACGGCAGCCTCGCAAAGGTCCTGAATGCCGGCGTGGACGAGGGACGCCTGCTCTTCTACATGGCAGAAGACGATGAGGAGAAGGTGCTCGATGCTATCGGTGCGGCTGGCTCCTTTGCAGAGGATGCCTCGACGTCCGAGACCGGCTTCTTCCTCTCCGATGTCTCGGATACGGGGCTCGGCAGCTCGATCTCGATCGAAGGGACCATCGGCGATGCGGTGGTCGCATCCGATGGCAGCATCTCCTACGACGTGGCCGTGAAGCTTGCCAACAGTGCCGAAGACACAGACGAAGAGCGGACGCTTTCGGCTCCGGGCAAGAAGGCAGAGGAGCCCTCGACATTCATGGGCTTTGCTATCACCGCCCCTGCAGGTGCTGCAATCTCCAAGCTTTCCTGCGATGCAGCGTCCGAGTCGGACGATGAGCTTTCGCTTTACGGGACCGATGCGTGGGCGGGTACGTTCAGCCTCGGTCCGGGAGAGTCGGCATCCTTCACCTACACGGTGACGCTTCCTGCAGGAGCAGATGCCGCGCTCACGCTCAGGATGACGCCGCAGCCGATGGCTGCCTGAGAGGACTGCAAGATGCGAGAAAGGCTCCTGGCGGATGGTCCGCCAGGAGCCTTTCCATGTCTGGACCCTCTCCCGCGATGTCTATCTCTTCAGGCCCTGAAGTCCCAGAAGCGCTGCTCCGATGGCTCCGCAGAGCTGGGAGTCGGGATGCGTGGCGACAGGGGAGCCGAGTGCCTCGGAGAGGGCTGTGACGACACCTGCGTTCTGGGCGACGCCTCCGGTCATGAGATAGGGGCCCTCGGCGTGCACGCGCTTTGCGAGCGCCACGGTCTTGGCGGCAACCGAGACATCGAGGCCGTGGATGATGTCAGGGACAGGCGTGTCCTGTGCGACGAGGCTCACGACCTCCGACTCGGCGAAGACCGTGCACATGCTCGAGATCTTCACCTCGTGCTTCCAGGTGAGGCCGAGGCGACAGAACTCGTCGAGCGGCAGCTCAAGCGTCCTTGCCATCATCTCGAGGAAGCGGCCCGTGCCGGCGGCGCACTTGTCGTTCATTGCGAACGAGAGTACCTCGCCTTCGGGGGAGAGATGGATCGCCTTCGAGTCCTGGCCGCCGATATCGATGATCGAGCGGACAGAGGGCATGAGGAAATGGGCGCCGGCAGCATGGCAGGTGATCTCAGTGATGGTCGTATCCATGCCAGGGATGTTCATGCGACCGTAGCCGGTAGCCACAGAGAGGCCGATGTCTTCCGGAGAAAGGCCTGCCTCCTCGAGCACGGCTGCCTTTGCCGCTTCGGCGGCGCGGCTCGCCTTGGCGCCGGTAGCCAGGATCTTCGTTGCGAGGATATGGCCATCGGCGTCCATGAGGACGGCGTCGGTCGAGGTTGAGCCTGAGTCGATGCCGAGAACATAGCGGACCGGGGCATCCGTACGTGTTGCGGCTGGCTGCTTCTTGGCGCCGATCGTCTCCGTGAATGCCTCGATGCGCGTGGCAAGCTGGCCTGCGCTCTGGGAGCTTCCGTCTGTCTCTATCTTCACGGTGGGCACGCTGCCTTTCATGTCGCGGCATTCGAAGCCGTAGTAGTCGCAGAATTTCATCGTGTGGTAGATGATGCCGCGCTCGCCCTTTTCGCTGAAGAGCTTCTGGCGTGCAGTGTCGTCCTGCATGCGCATGCACGGCATCTGGTCGAGGAGTGCCTCCGCGTACCAGTCAAGGAAGGCAGAAAGAGGCACTCTCTTCTCTTCAGGGCCGCAGGCTTCGCAGTGCCCCTGCCTCTCCATGCGGGCGAGGCTTCGGGGCAGCGTATCAGGAAGATGCCGGGAAGTGCAGGTCGCATTCTCGACAGGAAGCGCTATCTCGCGCCCGACAGCAGAGAGCAGGGCCTTCGAGGCATGGGCGCCGGCAAGCGTCACGTGATCCTGCGCAAGAGGGACTGCCGGCTCGAGAGCGGCTAGCGCACGTCCGAGGTCGAACGTCTTGCCGCAAGTCTCGGCATAGCTTTTCGCAAGCGTCTCGAGCCGCGCGCGAAAGAGGGCCACCTCTCTCGGTCCGCGCTTCCTCGGAAGATCGAGCAGATAGAGGAAGCGGTAGCGTCCGGGGTGCTTCTCTTCGGTCTCTCTGAGCACGTCGAATACGCGCTTCACGGCGTCGCAGCACGTGACAAGCACGACCTCGTGCACATCGTCCTCGAGCAGGCGCTCGAGCATGCCCTTTGCGTAGCCGCAGAGGTTTGCGTGCGCGAGCGTTGCGGCAGCCTGAAAGTCGGATGTGTCTGTCTCGGCGAGGTGTGCTGCGGTGCCGAAGCCGGCAAAGAGCTCCGTCGGCGTGTACTTGCAGGCGTAGAAGATCTCGTCAGCCACGGTGTGCCTCCAGAAGCTCGAGGAAGGCATCGAATCTCGTGGTCATCTGTCCTTCCATGCAGTTTGCGCGGTCGACCGCATCGCCGTCGAGCACGAGGACCGGATATCCTGCGTCTTCGAGCATCTGGCGCATGAGCTGTGAGGCGCCTGCCGTCTGTCGGCATCCCCAATGGCAGAAGATCACGGCGCCATCGGCATGCGTCGCCTGAGCGAGGCGTACAAGCGTGCGTCCGCGGCGCTCGGCAGGGCCGTTGAAGCAGTTCCTGACGACCCTTTCTGCCATGAACTCATAGGGAGTCTCTGGTCCGAAGAGAAGCCCGTCCGCACGGGCACCCTGAAGCCTGGCCTCTTCGCCCTCCGGCTCAAGGAAGTCAAACATCATGTCCGACGCTACGATCTGGGCACGCTCTGAGCAGTCGATCTGCCTTCCTATGCCTTCGAGGAAATACGGGGAGACATGGCCCCAGACAAGGTTCAGGCCCTGGTATGTATCGGCGTAGGCGATATCGTGCTTCATGTGTGACGCAAATCGCTCTGCCTCAGGCGTGCCAAGCAGGAGATGCAGGTCGAGCATCTCCATCATCTCGAGCGTCATCGTGTTCCTGAGATTCTTGCCGCTGCGGTGGGGAAGGGTAGAGAGAAGCGCCTTCCTCGTGCGTTCGGAGCTCTCGCAGAGCTCTGTGAGCTTCGTCTCGCTGAGCTTCTTTCCGAAGGCATCCTCTGCCATCTTCCCCATGTCCCTGAGCTCGTCTGCGACGTAGAGGATTGCATCGCAGGAGAGCTCGTAGGGGACATCGATGAAGGAGAAGGGCACGCCCCAGCGCGCAGCGAGCGTCTTGAAGCTCAGATTGTTCGCGTCGCAGGCGACGGAGGTCGCAGCAAGCATGCGGGGCGCCTCGAGCACGCCTGTCGTGGCAAGGCCCATGAGCGTCTTGTGGTAGCTGCAGTAGGTCTCGGGGATGCCTGAGGCTTCTGCGGCTGCGATGATGCCGGACTCTGCCTGGGCGCCGCTTGCAAAGCTTGCGATGGCCTCAGCCGTGGCCGGAAGAGCGCCAAGCGCATGGAAGATCTCATTCGGGCAGAAGACGCTTGTCACGGCCATGCGCTCAGGATGTGCCATGGCAGAGACGACGCGGGACATGAAGAGGGCATAGCCCTCGCGTCCCGAAGGCAGGAAGCGCCTGTCTCCTGCTATCTGTGTCTTTGCCGCCATGCCCTTGTAGCCTGCCATGAGCCAGGCGCGGGCAAAGGAAGGACGTGTGGCCAGCGCATTGTCGGCCACACGTCCATACCAGGCGATAATGTCGTCTGCCGTCATCTATGCCTCATCCGGTGACATGAGCTGGACGACCTCGAACGGATGCTTCGAGGAGGCGATGATGTCAGAAGAGCCGAAGACGCAGGATACGTGGTGCTCGGCACACCAGGCAAGCGGCGTGGCCAGGCCCCTGATATCGTCTGCAGACGTCTCGAGCACCTCGTGCCTCAGATCCTGTCGCCACGTGGCGGGACGCTCCTGGAAGCGTGCGCCATCCTGGAGCCGTGCCCAGGAGCGGGGCTTCTTCGGCGCATCGATGCCGGCGACGGTCGAGACAAGGTATCCCGTGAGCTCGCCGTCCTGTGGCTCCCAGTCCTTGAGCCAGGCAGCCTGGCCTTCGTAGCGCGCAAGCGTCTCGTCGATATGGGGGTCGCGGTAGGAGTAGTTCTGCGTCATTCCGTTCGACTGATGACGGATGCCGGCGCCGTAGGCGCCGCCCTTCACGCGGACCTCGTTCCAGAGGTAGCCGAAGGAGAGCGGACGGGTACCGACCTGCCAGACACCGAGCGAGCTCGTATCGTCAGGGCAGGGAAGCGAGGACGTCCCGACATAGACGACGTTCGATGGCACGACGAAGGCCTCGTCGACAGGCTCTGCAGGCGGAATCTTGAGATTCTCCTCGGTGACCTGGCCGCCCTTGAAGGGAAGGCCGAGGTCACCTGCGGCATCCCAGAAGCGGGCAAGGTCCTCGTCTGAACCGGTGAAGCTCACTTGGATATCGTCTGCCGTGAAGATGCGGCCGGCAAGGTTGTAGAGCACCTCGACGGTCGGCTGCTTCCTGTACTGCCAGCGGTCCAGGAGCTTCTTCAGGAACAGATAGAAGTCGACGCCCGAGAGCTTGTCCATGAAGCGGGAGAGCGGCAGAATCTTCGACGTGGCCCTGTTCATTGCAAGGACATGGCCGTTGTTCATGAACTCCTGCTCCATTGCAACACGGCGCTGCTGGAGGATCTGGTAGATCTTGTCGGTGTCCTCGCCGAAGAGCGTCTCTGCCCAGACCTCGCGCGGAATTGAGGCAAGGGACGCCACGTTCTCGGAGAGTGCGGAGGCGCCGACGACGAGCTTCGGATTCACGAAGCCGAGGTCGCCCTGCTTGCCATAGGCCTCGCAGAACACGCTGAAGCTGCCGAGCTTCGTCTCGACGAGCGTGTCGAGATCGGATGCCGTGTGGTGCTGCGTCGAGAGATTGCCCAGAAGGTCGGAAAGGATCGCGACATAGGGGAGCTCTTCGAAGCCGACGCGCTTGAGGTCGAAGTAGTAATAGATATAGTCGATGTGGTGCGTCTCGATCCTGTGGTGCCAGCAGGGAAGAGGCGTGCTCGACTCTGCGACTTCAGGATCTTTCGTTCCCTCATCGATATCGGAGAGGGCAAGGGCGGGAAGCTTCGCCAGGTTCTCCGGGCTGTCTGGCGCCTCCTGCTCGGCCCTGAGCGCAGCCTCCTCGTCCATCACCTGCTGAAGGGCAGCGTCGTCCATCTTGGCCTTGAGGTCGGAGAGCTCCTTCTCCTCTTCGGCGTGGCTTCCTTCCTCGGCAGGCACGAGCTCGACGGCGGCGGTGTGTGCGCTTTCGCAGATGAGCTCGGAGAGGAGCTTCTCGAAGTAGCCCTTCTCGATGCCTGCATGCATATGGGCCAGTGCATCCTCATAGCGCAGGTAGTCATAGGGACGATCGTCGTCGTAGAGCCAGCTCGAGAGAGCCTGGATCGAGAGCGCGACACCGTCGGAGTAGCCCCAGTCGCCTTCGCGCAGGTTGAACTCTGCCTGGGCAAGGGAGGCTTCGAGCTTCTCATGGTCGATACCGTCGGAGACGAGCTTTTGGCAGAAGTCCTCGACGAAGGGACGGAACTTCTCTGCAGCTCCGTCGTGGAGCCCCTTGAGCTCGAGGAAGGCAAGCGGCTGCTGCACGCCGTCGACAAGCGTCGCCGTGAAGTCGTCTGCAAGCCCTGCTTCCATCACGGCATGCTTCAAGGGTGCCTCGTTCGAGCCGGCAAGGGTATCGAGCAGGACATCTGTGGCCAGCACGCGCTCGCGGTCATGCGAGGTGCCGATTACATAGCCCAAGGCAGCGGAAGCGTTCTCCTTCGCTGTTGCCATCTCCAGCCTCTTCATCTCAAGGCTCTTGAGAGGCTTCTGGAGCGGAAGCGGATTGGGGTCTTTGGCATGGCGGTCGGTGGCGCCTTCGAAGCGCTCGCCGATGAAGGCAAGCTCGCGCTCGATATCCATGTCGCCGTAGAGCACGGTGTAGGAATTCCTGAGCTGGTAGTGGCGGGCGTGGGTGTCGAGGAACTGCTCGTAGGTGAGCGTCACGATCTTCCTCGGGTCGCCGCCCGACTCGAAGGCATAGGGCGTATCCGGGAAGAGCGCTTCCTGCATTCCGTGGTAGAGGACATCGTCGGGATCGGAGAGGGCTCCCTTCATCTCGTTCAGGACGACACCGTTATACGTGAGCGGGGCGTCTTTCGAGGCAAGCTCCAGGTGCCAGCCTTCCTGCTCGAAGATGCGCGGACGCGTATAGATGGCAGGATGCAGCACGGCGTCGAGATAGACGTCCATGAGGTTCTCGAGGTCCTTCTCGTTCGTGGAGGACACGGGATAGACCGTCTTGTCCGGGAATGTCATTGCGTTCAAAAACGTCTGCATCGACGTCTTGAGGAGGTTGACGAAAGGCTCCTTTACGGGGAACTTCTCCGAGCCATCGAGGACGGAGTGCTCGAGGATATGGAAGACGCCGGTCGAATCCTGTGGCGCCGTCTTGAAGCCGATCGCGAAGGACTTGTTCGTATCGTCGGTTGCAAGCCAGAGCAGGCGTGCTCCTGTTGCCTCATGCTTCATCACATAGGCGCAGCCGGGGAGCTCCGAGATGGGCTCGGCAGAGACGACCTTAAATCCATGGTGGACGGTGCCCGGAGCAAGAGACGGATCGGGCTTGAGGAAATCGGGAGCCTTTGCTCCCTCGGAAGAATCAGGCATGGAGCCTCCTTGCATGTGTTGCGTACGAGAGCTGCCTGACAGCTCTTATGTGTCATGCTTCAAGACTTTAGCATGAGTCGGGGCGGTGCTTCAGGCCTGCGCCAAGGCAACATTGTTGTCGGCGGCACGCGCTGCGCTTTCCACGGGGGAAACCAGGCACTCTCTGGAAGATGTGCCGGAAAGCATGGAACGGGCGGAGAAGAGATATGGAGCGGATAGACACGGGCAAGCTCCATCAGTTCAGATACGTCGTGAATCCCTATCTCAGGCATCTCGAAGCACAGGGGGCGCTCTGCCCGAAGTGTGCAGCAAAGCTCTCTATTGAGCCTGCTTCCTAAAGCCCTGATTTCGGCCTCTGGGTCTGCCCGAGGTGCGGCGTCGTGGACGGCGTGCAGGCTCCTGAGTTTGCATCGATGCCCATGGATGAGGCGATTGCGGCGGACAGGGCAATGGCAGAAGACCCAGATGAGAAGAGCCGCCAGCAGAGCGGCATGCTGCAGAACGGGAGGCAGCTTGCTCACGGAGATGCTTCAAGCCTGTCTAGGGACTCGGAACTTATTCATGTCTCCGCATGCCGGAAGGACGCCAGAGGTCCTGAAGGAAGCTTCCTCTCGGGCGCTACAATCTGGATGGAACAGCAGATCGAGGAGGCGCCGTGCAGATGATGACAGAAGACGAGCTCGACAAGGCGGAAAGCTACTGGACGAGCCAGGAGAAGGATGCCAAGAAGATGCCGGCCGAGGTGCTGCGAGAGAAAGCCGAGGCATTCCTCACGTCGCACAATACCTGCGCGCTTGCGTGCGGTGCAGGCGATTTCGTGCGCTGTACGCCGCTCGAATATGTCTGGCGTGACGGGGCCATCTGGATCTTCACCGAAGGCGGACTCAAGTTCCATGCCCTCCGCAAGAATCTGCGGGTGAGCCTTGCCGTGTTCGAGCCGTATGCGGGCTTCGGCAAGCTTGCGAGCATCCAGGTCGCCGGCACGGCCGAGATCGTGGACACCGAGAGTGCAGAGTATGCGGCAGCTGCCGCAGCGAAGGGCATACCCCAGGAGATGCTCGAGCGTGTGCGGACCCGTCTCCATCTCCTGAAGATAGAGCCCTCCCATATGGATCTTCTCATGAGCGGCTTGCATGATGAGGGCTACAGCCCGCGCCAGAGCCTCGACTGCTAGCTTCTGTCCGCCAAGACATCCTGGCATCTGTCCTGCTTGGGTGTTGTGCCCATCGCTATACTCTTTGTGCGGACTCTCGGGAGGAGCGTTCGGCACTTGAGGGGAGCGGCATGGCAGAGGAGAAGATAAACGAGCATCCGGCACGGCCTGTGCTGGTGCGCGGCATCCTGATCACGCTTGCAGGAGCGGCGCTCTGGGGAATGAACGGCACGATTGCCAAGGTCCTCATGGAGCGCTATGAGGCGGATCCGCTCTGGATCGCGTGCTTCCGGCAGCTTGGCAGCTGTGTGCTCTTCCTGCTTGCGGCCCATATCGCGCAGAAGGGGAGGGTCGGCGAGCTTGTGCATGATCGGCAGGCGCTCAAGGGCGTCTTCGGCGTGGCGCTCGGATCCTTCCTGCTTTCCCAGGTTGCCTACCTCATGGCCATCAAATGGACGAACTCCGGCACGGCAACAGTTCTCCAGAGCCTGCAGATGCTCATCTGCCTTGCCTATGTCTGTGTGAAGGTGAGAAGGCGACCGAGGAGGCGCGAGCTTCTGGGGACTGCCCTGGCCTTGGCAGGCACCTACCTCATCGCAACCGGCGGAAATCCAGGCACGCTGCAGCTGCCGCCTCTGGGGCTCTTCTGGGGGCTTGTCGCTGCCCTTGCGGGTGCAATACTTGCCATCCAGCCTGCAAAGCTCCTCGCCAGGTGGGGAAGCTTTGCCGTGAACGGCGTCGGCTTCCTGATTTCGGGCCTGATCTTGACAGCCTTCTTCCAGCCCTGGAACCATATGCCGGCACTTGACGGATTCGGCTGGCTTCTCATCACGCTCTCGATTGTCCTCGGCACCTTCGGTGCCTACGGTCTCTATCTCCAGGGCGTGAAGGAAGTGGGGTCGCTCCGGGCAACGCTTCTCGGCACGATGGAGCCGGCCATGGCAACAGTGACATCGGTCGTATGGCTCGGCACCGTGTTCGACCCGGCTACGCTCGTCGGCTTTGTCCTCGTTATCGCAATGGTCTATCTCACCGCATAGAAGAAGCGGCGCCTGCGGGCGCCGCTTCTGGCATATCTGCTGCTGTGATTCCTGCTACTTCACGACGAGCACGTCGCACTTCGAGCTCCTGATCAGATAGGTCGAGATGGAGCCCAGAAGGGCATACTTGATCGACGAGAGGCCACGGGCGCCGCAGATCACGATATCCGGCTGGATGATATCGAGCATCTCTTCCTTCAGGGTCTCGCGGATGCGTCCTGCCTTCACGACGACTTCGACCTTCTTGATCTGCTCGATGCCTTCGGCACGCTTGACCTGATCGGCTATGGAGTCGCGGAAGCCTGCCTCGAGCGTCGGGATGAGCTCGAGCGGATAGGTTCCTGCCGTCTCGAGCGCGGTCGAGTCGATTACGTGGCCGATGTAGAGCTCTGCATTGTTGTTTGCCGCCACGATGATGGCGCGGTCGAGCACCTTGTCCTGCTGCTCCGATCCATCGAGAGAGACGAATACCTTGTCGTAGCCGAGATCCTGGAAGCTTGTCATGACAACCTCCTCGCACGGGGCGCCCTTTTGTGTCTAGCAGCGCCGGTAACCCTCAAAGGGGCATCTGTTCGTCCTGTACCCCGGAAATGATGCGCTTTGCGCGAAAGCGGCGGACTTTGCGGCGAGCGGCAGCTTTGCTGTCTATGATGGGTTGGATGAAACGTCAGAGAAAGATTGTGGGCATGCAGGGTGCGTGCCCTTGTAGGAGGTAGATACCTGTGCCCGTTATCGAGCTTCTGAAAGCTGCGCTCTACGGCCTCGTCGAAGGCATCACCGAATGGCTGCCGATTTCCTCGACCGGCCATATGCTCCTTCTGAACCAGTTCGTCACCCTCGATGTCTCGCAGGACTTCTGGGACATGTTCCTCGTCGTGATCCAGCTTGGTGCCATCCTCGCTGTCGTCGTGCTGTTCTTCTATCAGCTGAACCCGTTCTCGCCCTCGAAGGGCAAGGACGGAAGAAAGGCGACCTGGCGTCTCTGGGGCCAGATCGTCGTTGCCTGCCTTCCTGCTGCGATCATCGGCGTGCCGCTCGATGACTGGATGGAAGAGCATCTTGGCAGCCCCTTCGTTATCGCTGCAGCGCTCATCGTCTACGGCATTGCCTTCATCGCAATCGAGTCCCACCGCGAGCGCAAGGCGAAGCGCCTCGCAGACGAGCAGGCAGCAGAGGGCCATGCAAAGCACTTCGCGGTCCGCACGTTCGAGGACTTCGATACGCCGTCCGAGCTTGCTGACGCCGATGCGGCTGTCCAGGATGTGAAGGAGATGCCGTGGAAGACTGCCTTCGGCATCGGCTGCTTCCAGGTGCTCTCGATGGTGCCGGGAACCTCGCGCTCTGGCTCCACGATCATCGGCGGCCTCCTTCTCGGGTGCTCGCGTGCCGTGGCAGCAGAGTTCACGTTCTATCTTGCCATTCCTGTCATGGTCGGCGCATCCGGCCTTCGTCTCGTGAAGTTCTTCTTGAAGGGCAACAGCTTCACGACGACCGAGGCCCAGGTCCTGGGCGTCGGCTGCATCGTCGCCTTTGTCGTCTCGCTTCTTGCGATTCGCTTCCTCATGAGCTTCGTGAAGAAGCATGACTTCAAGCCGTTCGGCTGGTACCGCATCATCCTCGGCGCCTTGGTCATTGCCTACTTCGCGCTGGTGGCCTAGTGGGAGCTTCTCCTCAACAGAAGAGCGTGCCGGAGCTCCTTGCTCCGGCTGGTGGCCCCGAGCAGCTGCTCGAGGCCATCCATTTCGGTGCCGATGCCGTGTATCTGGCAGGGCCGAGGTGGGGCATGCGTGCAAGGGCGAGGAACTTCTCGCTCGAAGAGCTCGCGCATGCTGTGCAGACTGCCCATGCGGCCGGCGTGAAGGTGCACGTGACGCTCAATGCCGTGATGCGCGATGCAGACATGGCAGAGCTTCCGGCCTACCTTGAGGCGCTCGAAGAGGCAGGCGTCGATGCCCTGATCGTGGCCGACCTCGGTGCAATGCAGCTGGCACGGACATATGCTCCCACGATCGAGCTCCATATCTCGACGCAGGCCAATGTGACGAGCGCCGAGACGGCCAAGGCGTTCCAGAGCTTGGGCGCCAAGAGGATTGTGCTTGCGCGTGAGATGACAATAGAAGAGATTGCGCATATGCGCGACGAGCTGCCGCCCGAGCTTGAGCTCGAAGCCTTCGTGCATGGCTCGCTCTGCCTTGCCTATGCGGGGCGCTGCCTTCTCTCTTCTGCCCTTATGGGACCCGAGCGTGCCGCATCGCGCGGTGCCTGCGCACAGCCCTGCCGCTGGGGCTGGGCGCTTGCAGACGAGCGGGACCCCTCGCGCAGGCTTCCCCTCATCGAGGAAGGCAAGGAGAGCTTCATCCTCTCCTCGAACGATATCTGCATGATCGAGCATCTCGATGACCTTATCGCGGCGGGAGTCGACTCCCTCAAGATCGAGGGCAGGAACAAGGGCGCCTATTATGTGGCCTGCGTCACGAATGCCTATAGGCAGGTGCTCGACGGGGGAGAGGCGGGCTTGTGGCGCGAGGAGCTCGAGCACGTGAGCCACCGTCCCTATTCATGCGGCTACTACTATGGGCACCCGGAAGAGAACCAGGGCGAGCCCGAGTATGCCCGCGACCGTGCGCTCATAGGCATCGTCGCTGACGTGAAGACGGAAGATGGCACGTGCTGGGCAGAGTTCTCGCTCAGGAACCGGGCCGACGCAGGATGTGCGCTTGCGGTGCTCTCTCCTCATGAGCCGGTGCGCACGTTCGTGCCTGAGCATCTGGAAGCCTGGGATGAGGAGAGCGCATCCTGGAAGGATGTGCCCTCGCTCGCAAAGACCATGGGGCGCTGCCGTATGGAAGTTCCCTTTGCGGTCTCTTCCGGAGACGTGCTTGCACGGGAGCTCTAGCTCTCCTCTTTTCGCGGAGGAGCGCATGCGCGCTCTTGCCTGTCGCGTGCAGCCATTAGACTTGAATCTTGCAAACGACTGATCTTTCCAAGGAAGCACATATGCCTTTGACCCAACGCTCGCTTTTCCAGCCCGACCATGCACCTCAAACGCCCCAGGCACCCGGGGCAACATTCAATGGACCCGACCTTTCTGCCCTGAATCCCCAGCAGAGGGAGGCGGCGCTCTGCACGAAGGGCCCGCTTCTCGTCCTTGCCGGCGCAGGCTCGGGCAAGACGCGCGTCCTCACGATGCGCATCGCGCACATGATTGCCGATGAAGGGGTGCGTCCCTGGCAGGTCCTTGCCATCACGTTCACGAACAAGGCGGCGACCGAGATGCGCGAGCGTCTCGCCCAGGTCGTGCCGGGCGGCATCCGTGGCATGTGGGTCTGCACGTTCCATGCCATGTGCGTGAGGATGCTCCGCGAGGACGGCGAGCTTCTCGGCTATACGAATTCGTTCTCCATCTACGACGACGATGATTCGAAGCGTCTCGTGAAGTCGATCATGACAAGCATGGATATCGACCAGAAGCAGTTCCCGATTCCTGCCATCCGCTCGCGCATCTCGAATGCGAAGAACGCGATGATCGGTCCTGACGAGCTTGGCTCCCAGTCGAACTCTCCGCTCGACCAGAAGGCAGCCCGCGTCTGGCGCGAGCTCGACCGCAGGCTCGAGCGAGCCAATGCGATGGACTTCGATGACCTTCTGCTCAAGGCATATGAGCTCCTGAGCAAGCATCCTGAGGTGCTGAGCAAATATCAGGAACGCTTCTGCCAGATCAGCGTCGATGAGTATCAGGATACGAACGGCGTGCAGTATGCGCTCACGAACCTTCTGGCCAGCCGCTACCGCAACCTCATGGTCGTCGGCGACGACGACCAGTCGATCTATTCCTGGCGTGGTGCTGACATCAAGAATATCCTCTCGTTCGAGCAGGACTATCCGGATGCGAAGGTCGTGAAGCTCGAGCAGAACTACCGCTCGACGGGACACATCCTGAACGCCGCGAATGCGGTCGTGGCGCACAATTCGAAGCGCAAGCCGAAGCGGCTCTTCACGGACAAGGGGGACGGGGAGAAGATCCGCGTCTTCCAGGCAGCAGACGAGCGCGATGAAGGACGCTGGATCGGTGCCGAGATCGAGAAGCTGCACGATGCGGGCACATCCTACGACGATATGGCGCTCTTCTACCGTACGAATGCCCAGTCCCGCATCCTCGAAGATATGCTCCTGCGTGCCGGCGTCCCGTACAAGATCGTCGGCGGCACGCGCTTCTTCGACCGTGCCGAGATCCGCGATGTGATGGCATACCTGAAGCTCGTCGTGAACCCCCATGACGATGTCAGCGCCCTGCGCGTCGTGAATACGCCGAGGCGCGGCATCGGCTCGACCTCCATCGGGAAGATTCAGGCATTCGCACGCGATGAAGGCATCTCGTTCTTCAGCGCCTGCGAGGCTGCGGCGACGGAGACGGGGCTGCTCTCTGCCAAGGCACGAAATGCCCTCATGAGCTTCACGCAGACGATCGAGGCGGGGCGCCACTACACAGGCGAGCTTTCCCAGGTCGTCTCGATGATCGTCGACCAGTCGGGCCTCATCAAGGCACTCGAGGCAGAGCATTCCGAGGAAGCGGATTCCCGCATCGAGAACATCAAGGAATTCTTCGGCGTCGCGCAGGAATTCGACGAGAGCCATGAGGACATGACAGCGACGCTCGAGAGCCTGGAAGAGCTCAAGGAGGCGGGTGCGCTCGATGCACGGACAGCCTCGGGCGTCGGGACGCCCGAGGAGGCGGCGCCCCAGGGCGACATCCTGCCGCCTCCGGCATCTGACAAGCTCCCTGCCTTCATGGAATGGCTGGCGCTCAGGAGCGACCTCGATGCGCTCGGCGACTCGACGAGCGCTGTCACGCTCATGACGGTACACTCCGCAAAGGGACTGGAGTTTCCAGTCGTCTTCGTTGCCGGCATGGAGGAAGGCATCTTCCCGCACTCCGGACACCAGGAGGACCCTGCGGGACTCGAGGAGGAGCGCAGGCTTGCCTATGTCGCAATCACGCGTGCAGAGAAGCGCCTCTATCTGACGTATGCGGCAACGAGGCGTACCTACGGCTCGACCCAGGCAAATCCCAGAAGCCGCTTCGTCGATGAGATTCCAGCCAAGGATATCGAGCCCGTCGGCGTCGGCTCTGCAGGATTTTCCGGTGTCGGCTGGGAGAAGAGGGGAGACCGCCGCGGCACGTTCGGCAGCGGCCGAGGCTCTCAGGTCTACGGCGGCCATGTCTTCGGCTCGGTCACGCGCTCCACAAATGCCGGTGCCCATGCGCAGGCGGGGGCACAGCGCGCTCCTGAGCGTCCGCAGCCGACGCGTGCGGCGCAGACGTCCTTTGCGCCGGGCGACAAGGTCACGCACAAGACGTTCGGTCCTGGTGTTGTCATCAAGGCCGACCGCGATACGATCGATGTGCGCTTCGACCGTACTGGCAAGACGAAGAAGCTCATGAAGGGCTTCGCGCCTATCGTGAAGATCGAGGGATAGCATGGACTGGGGAGCAACGGCGGCATTCTTCTCGCTCGATGCAATCGGCGGCAAGATCCTGTATCTCGCTGTCGTGGCAGGCATCGCCTATGTGATTGAGCGGGCGCTCTCAGCTTTCCTCTCGCGCGTCTTCGATGCGACGGATATCCCGGCTGCCTCGATCTTTGTGAACATCGTGAAGGCCTTCATCTGGGCGCTTGCCCTGCTCGCGGTGCTCCAGCCTGTCTTTGGCATCCAGCCGACTGCCTTTGTCGCAGCCCTGGGCGTCACCTCCGTCGTGATCTCTCTGGGCCTCCAGGATACGGTCTCGAACGTGATCGGCGGCCTTGCCCTCATGCTCGGCCAGGTCGTGAAGCCGGGCGACTACATCACGGTCGGCTCCCAGTCGGGCATCGTGATCGATGTCACCTGGAGGAACACCCTTCTCACGGATGCGACAGGATCGACCCAGATCATCCCGAACTCGGTCCTCAACAAGACGGCTGTGACGATCCGCTCTGCCTCCGATGTCACGTCCTGCACCGTGCCGCTCCTGCTCAGAAGCGATGTGGATGTGGATGAGGCGACAGCAGACATCCTGAAGAGGGGACAGGAGGCGCTGGGCGACTGGGCGGACCCCGATTTCAAGCCGCTTCTCTGCCTCATCTCGTTCGGGACGTATGGCATAGAGGCAAAGGCCATCTTCCATGCAAAGGCAGACCAGAGCTCGCTTCTGGCTGCCGACAGGGTGGCGCGTGCCATCGCCGGCACGCCCTGGCTTGCGAGGATGGACCGTGAAGTGCCAGAACATGGGTCTGCATCCGAGCAATCTCGCCTATCCTGAGTTCTGTCAGCAACCGTGAAGGAGTTCGTAATGGAAAAGATTGCAAGCTTCACGATCAACCATCTTCTGCTCGAGCCAGGAATCTATCTGTCCCGCAAGGACAAGGACCCTGAGACGGGCTGCATCATCAGCACGTTCGATCTCAGGCTCACGGCACCCAACCGCGAGCCTGTCATGAACACGGCAGGGGTCCACGCTATCGAGCATCTCGGCGCCACGTATCTGAGGAACGATCCCGAGTGGGCAGCACGTACGGTCTACTTCGGGCCCATGGGCTGCCGCACCGGCTTCTATCTCGTCGTCTTCGGCGACTATAGCTCGAAGGACATGGTGGATATCGTGACGAGGCTCTTCGAATTCATCCGCGATTTCGAAGGGGACATTCCGGGTGCCACGCCGCGCGACTGCGGCAACTGGCATGACGCGGACCTGAACGAGGCAAAGTGGTGGGCTCGCCGCTATCTCAGCGAGACGCTTGATGGTATCGACGAAGCGCACCTCAACTATCCCGAAGCGTAAAGGAGCATCCATGGAGGCAATCAAGGTCGGCATCATCGGTGCCATGGCAGAAGAAGTGAACTGGCTCAAGGCCCAGCTCAAGGACTCTCAGACAACGCAGATTGCCCAGCGCGACTTCTGCGAGGGCAAGCTCGGCGGAACGGATGTCGTGGTCTGCGAGTGCGGCGTCGGCAAGGTCAATGCCGCTATGGTCGCGCAGACCCTCTGCGAGCGCTACCACGTGACCCATCTCATCAACACCGGTGTCGCAGGCTCGCTCAACAACGACATCAACATCGGCGACATCGTCGTTGCGACCGACGCCGTCCACCACGATATGGACGTCTGCAACCTCGGCTTCAAGCCGGGAGAGGTGCCGGGGCTCGATACCGTGGCCTTCCCGGCAGACCCTGAGCTCCGCTCTGCAGCGCTCGATGCAGTCGCTGCCGTCGCTCCGGAGATCAAGGGCTTCGCAGGGCGCGTTGCCTCGGGCGAGCAGTTCGTCCGTACGCAGGAGCAGAAGGACCGCATCAAGTCCCTGTTCGACGCTGACTGCACCGAGATGGAGGGCGCACCTATCGCCCAGGTAGCCTACCTCAACAAGGTGCCGTTCGTCGTCGTGCGTGCCATCTCCGACAAGGCAGACGGCTCTGCCTCTGTCGACTATCCGACATTCGAGAAGCAGGCAGCAGAGCACTGCGCAAAGATCGTCGAGTACCTCGTTGCCAAGCTCACGGCCTAGACGCTTCAAGAGGCCCAGAAGGAAGGGAGGCCGGATGCCTGCAGGCATCCGGCCTCCCTCATGTCTATCTGTTGTGACCTCAGAGATAGAGATCGGGCCTGCGCTCATCGAGCCAGGTACGCTCGCTGCGGATCTTGGCAACACGGCCGAGGTCGATGTCTGCGACAAAGAGGCTCTCCTCGGCTCCTGCCTTGCCGACGAGCGTGCCATCGGGTGCTGCCACAAGCGACTCCCCAGCAAAGACAGGGCCGTCGTTCGGCTCCTTGCCCGATCGGTTGCAGAGTGCGACATAGCAGGTGTTCTGGAATGCCTGGACGCGCATCTCCCATTCGAAGAGCTCGAGCGGCTCGTCCTCGACATTCACAGTTGGCACGAGTACAAGCGCGGCACCTTGGGCAGCGCAGCTCCTGATGCTTTCCGGGAAGTGGCGGTCATAGCAGATCACGACACCTATCCTGCCCCACGGGGTGTCGTAGACCTGAAAGCCCGAAGGGGAGGGCGTGTAGTAGTCGGCTTCGAAGAAGCCGGAATAGTTTGCGACATGGACCATGCGGGCAGGTTCGCCCAGAAGCGTGCCATCCGGACCTGCCGTGATCGACGTGTCGTAGGCATGGCCATCAGGCCACCTGCACCAGAGGTTGAACGAGGCAGCGATGCCAAGAGAGCGGCAGGTGCCGAGGAGCTGTCCCAAGGCAGGAGATCCGAGGTCGGGGCACATCTCGTCGAGCTTTCCGCTATAGGGGCTCTCGTCTTTTCTCCAGGCAGGGAAGAACGGTGTGAGCTGCGCTTCAGGGAAGAGCACGAGGTCAGCCTCTGCGGCATCGGCCTGCCTCAGATAGGCAATGCTCGCTTCGAGATTGCCTGCCATCGATTCCTGCATCTGCATCTGTGCCAGAGCGAGGCGCATAGGGACTCCAAACGACAAAGGGCGGCATGCCCAACTGCATGCCGCCCTCTCAGCTTATCTGAGTTTCTGCCTGATGTCTTCGATCTGTGCCTTCAGATCCTGGATGCGCTCTTCCTTCTCCTGGATCCAGCCTTCCATGTTGTCGAGGTACTCCTGACTGGTCGTCGTCTCCATCTTGTCGCGGAGGTGGTCGATCTGGCCTTGGAGGTTCTCGATCTGTGCCTCTCTGCGCTCGATGGCCTCCTCGGACTTCTTCTGGGCTATCTCGTGCCGCGCCTCATGGTAGGCACGCTTCTGGAGCCAGAACTTCTCCTTTGCGTCATGGAAGCTCTCCCAGAGCGCATCGTTCGTCTTCGGGCCGGCATAGCCGATGGCCTTCCACTTGACGTCCAGGCCCTTCATCGTCTCGGTCGCCTCGGGACCGAAGTCCATAGCGGCAGAAACGCGCTTGGCGGTGTCGATGAGCTCCTGCTTCGCCTCGGCGTTCTTCTTGTACTGTGCCTCGACCGCAGCGTAGTGGGCATGCTGGGCATCGAAGAACTTCTGGCGGAGTCCATTGAACTCTTCCCAGAGACGGTCGTTCTCTTCGCGGCCTGCCTGGCCGGCAGCTCGCCATTCCGTCATCAGGTCATGGACCTGGTTCGTCTGTGCCTTCCACTGCGAGGCGCCCCAGGACTCGTCAGGCTCCGGCAGCGCGCGCAGGCGCTCGATGAGCTCCTGCTTCTTGGCGCGGGCCTTTGCGTGGAGGGAGTCAAGCTCCTGGTAATGGGCATTCCTGCGCTCGAAGAACTCATGCTGGGCGCCATTGAACTTCTCCCAGAGGCGGTCGTCCTCTTCGTGGCCGGCAGAGCCTGCCTTCTTCCACGCATCCATCAGGAGGTGGAAGCGCTCGGTCGTGGCCTTCCACTCGCGCGAATCGCGGAGCTTGTCGGCTTCCTCGGCGAGCTTCTCCTTTGCGGCCTGCGATGCTTCCCGCTCATGGGTGCGCTCTGCATAGATCGTGTGGCGGGCGGTCTGGAAGGCTTCCCAGAGCTCGTCCTCCTTGGCGGTATGCCAGTTGTGGATGGCGCGCCAGGCGTCCATCGTCGGCCTCAGCTGCTGCGAGCCGTGGCGCCAGTCGGATGTGCGTACGAATTCCTGGAGCTCGCTGACGAGCGCTTCCTTCTTTGCGATGTCAGCCTCGCGCAGAGGATTCGGCTGCACTTCCGGCGCTGTGCTGGATTCTGTCTTTGCCTCGTCTGCCTTCTGCGCATCCGGCACGCTTTCCTGTGCCGTGGTCTCGGTCGCCTCGGTGTCGCGTTCCTCATTCAAAGCCATGGTCACTCCCTGGGTGAGCGAAGAGTAGAGGTGATGTGTGGATGCAGTTCCCACAAGCCGAAAGACTACCACGTACGGCTTCAGATTTTCACCACATCTCCGGCTTTGGACAGCTGGATTCTGTAGGTGGACGCCGTAACAGAAGCGTGCGCAATCAGAAACTTAGAAGAGTGCTTCGGGAAAGCTTCACGGCACCAAGCCATCCTAGACTGGCCTCAGGCGAGCGGGAAACGGGAATCTATTCCAGCCAACCGTAAGCCCCTCCCTCCCTGTTGCCTCTGCCTGTCCAAGGGATTGGCAGAGGCATATCAGGCAGAGCTGTCTCGTGGGATTCCTGGCGACTCGGCCGTTCGGCGCCAAATTGGCACCGCTCGGCACAGGAGTCCCGAAAGAGACGAAGGACCTGGGTAGGAATATAAGCGAACAGAAAAGGGTCGCACCAAAGAGGCTGCGACGAGAGAAGGGGGTGAGTCCGATGGGCATAGATGAGAGCTCTATAGTGCGTCTGCCCGAGGACCGCTGACCTTATTTGACGGGTGTGGGTTTCAGCCCCCCGCGTACTGGCTGTCCGAGACAGAGCAATGCCAGCCGGGCAATCGAGCAGACGTATGATATTTCAGCTGGGTGAGCTCCAGTGCTTCGTGCATCCATTTCACTTTGGTCCAGCACGTGACGAGCGCGTGGCTGTGGCGGCGGGAATGGGCACTGCGAGCCTGAGGAAGGTTCCGACGTCTGTTTCGGCATGATGCAGGAAGCAAAGTTCCGATTCCGTTTTGGCGCCTGGCGCCGAGAGGGATGACACCAAAGTTCTGAGCAGCAGGGGATTTTTCCCCACATCAGGCATTTGTAGTCCGTCATCTGAAATGGGGATGACACCAGAGTTCTAGCGAGTGGGAGCAGAAGCTCCCTGATTGAGGCATCTATCGGATTGCCGCACTTCGATGGAAGGCGGCAGAGCGGAGGAGGGGATACCGAAGTAATAGAGACGATCTATCCAATCGTTCGGTTTTTCGCTATCCTCGCTCTCGATGATAGCTGAGCTGTGGGGGCGGACCGCGCAATCGGGCACGGTCCGCCCTGTTTCATGTCGGGCCTGTCTGAAAAGCTGCAGGCTGGGTATAGCTTGGAGCCAGAAAGACAACTTGGGGAGGCATGATGGACGAAGAAGCTGAGTACGTGGTCCCGTCGGATGAAGAGGAACGCAGAGAGGCACGCGAGGCAGGAGAGCGTGCGCTCAAGAGCCTGAAGGAAGCGCGGGGCTATCTTGCAAAGGCAAGCAGCTGGGGCCTCGTCGACCTCTTCGGCGGCAACTTCATCTCCGGTGCGCTGAAGCATGCCCGCCTTGCCGAGGCGCGCGAGGCGATCGGCCAGGCAAAGCGCGATGTCCAGGCCTTCCAGAAGGAGTTCGGCGACGTCCGGGATGTCGAGCATCTGAAGGTCGATGTGGATGGCTTCCTCGAGTTTGCCGATTTCGTATTTGATGGCGCGATTGCCGACATCCTGGTCCAGTCCAGGATCGAGAAGGCAAAAGACTCGGTCGATGATGCTATTGCCGGCATCGAGCGCTCGCTCAGAGACCTGTAAGAGAAGCGGGAGGGACACGAAAAGCCTCTCCCGCTTTTGCATTCCTTCGGATGTTCTTACTGGGCTGCTGTGAACGTCAGATGCCCGAGCACGGTATCCAGATCGTCCATGCCAGAGGCATCGCGCAGATAGATGTAGTTCTTTCCATCAGGCACCTCGATCAAGGCCTCTGCGATACCGGAGTCCGTATAGGTGATGACAGAGGAGCCGTTGATCTCGGTCGTCGTGTAGTCTGAAGCGGATTTTGCAGAGGCGACGTAGGAGTCGTAGTCGGCCTTCAGGATCAGGAACCCATAGGCTGCGACCTTGCCGTCTTTCGAGACATCGAAGTTCACGCCCTGCTGCACGAGGTCATAGCCATCCGACGTATCGCAGCTGATAGCGACATCGGCATTCTGGAGGATGCCGGTCGTGATCGTCGCTCCGGATGTCTGCTGCGATGCAGCGGTCGTGGTCTCGCCCGTGCTTCCGCAGGCAGAAAGGCTTGCCGCAAGGAGCAGGCCCGACACGAGGGCACAGACGCGGCGTGCGAGCTTGGTCGGTTTCATGGATGCTCCTTTCGGGACGGTCTGAAAAGCATGCCCTTCATGCTACCCGAAGATGGCGGAAGCTGTCGGGATTTGATGATTCCTGCACCTCGTGCACCGGCGGCTTGCTAGGCTTGAAGCAGAAGCTGCGAGGAAGGTGCTGCTATGGATTCTCAGGATATCGATCGGCTGGCGCGCTTGATCTTCGAATACGGCGAGAGTGCAGATTCAGAGCTTATGCCTGCATCTGCCATCCTGGCCTTCGGAAGCCACGACGAGCATGTGGCGGAGCGGGCAGCGGAGCTCTGGCATGAGGGGCTTGCTCCCTTCATCATCTTCACAGGTGGCCTGGGACGCATAACGAAGAGGCTCTGGCAGGAGCCGGAAGCAGAGCGCTTTGCCCATATCGCCGAGGAGGCGGGCGTTCCTGCCGATGCGATCGTCACCGAGCCCGATTCCACGAATACGGGCGACAATATCCGCTTCACACGGGAGCTCATGAGGAAGAAGGGGATCGCGAAGGCACGCCTCATTGTCGTCGAGCGTCCCTACCGTGCGCTTCGCACAAGGGCGACCGTGGGCTGCCTCTGGCCGGGACTGACGTTCCAGGTTGCCGTGCCGGATATCGGCTACGATGAGTATGCACGCTGGTATGCAAGCGGCCTGGCACCGATCTCGAAGCATGAGTTCATCTCGGTGCTCGTGGGCGATGTCGAGCGCAATGTCATCTATCCCGAGCGCGGCTGGCAGGACCCCGTCATGACACCAGAGATGGTGCTCGATGCAAGCAGGATGCTTGCACAGGCAGGCTACATAGAACAGCTGCTGCCCGATGTGAGCATCTGGTAGGACAGCAGGGGACCCGAAAGATTGGGGGCAGACATGATCGAAGCGATTCTGCTCGATGTGGACGGCACGCTCACGAACGGCAGGAAGGAGATCACGCCGAAGACCGAGGCTGCGCTCAGGGCTGCTGAAGCGGCAGGCATCCGGCTTGTGCTGGCAAGCGGCAGGACCGACAATGGCCTTTCGCGCTTCGGACGCCAGCTTGGCATGTATGAGCACGACGGTGTCTTCGTCTGCTACAACGGCGCAAAGGCCGTGGACTGCCAGACGGGAGAGATCCTCTTCAACCAGGCCATGAGCGTAGATGCTGCCAAGCGTGTCCTCGAGCATATGAAGCGCTTCTGTGTGTGGCCGATCATGGACCACGGCTGCTACATGTACGTGAACGACGTCTTTGACGGCATGGTCACGAATCCGGATGGCACCCGCCGCAACATCATCGAGTACGAGTCGCGCTCGAACAGCTACCTGCTCTGCGAAGAGCGCGATCTTGCCGCGTTCGTCGACTGGGAGCCGAACAAGATCCTCGTCGCCGGCGAGCCTGCCTACCTCGAGAAGCATTGGCAAAAGATGGCAGAGCCCTTCGAAGGCGAGCTCAGCTCCATGTTCACGGCACCCTACTACTACGAGTTCACGGCCAAGGGCGTCGACAAGTCGAAGGCGCTCCGCGAGAGCTTCTCTGCTCTCGGCATCGCTCCCGAGAACGTGATCGCCTTCGGCGATGCGCAGAACGATATCACGATGCTCAAGTGGGCAGGCATAGGGGTCGCTATGGGCAACGCCGTCGACGAGACGAAGGAAGCGGCCGACGAGGTGACGCTCTCGAACGAGGAGGACGGCATCGCCGCTTCCCTCGCGAAGCATCTGCCGGATATCTGCGGATAGGGACGGCTTGCATGGATGTGCAGACGGCCGACCCCGATGCTCTGGCAGAGGCGCTCTTCGGCACCGATGAACGTGCGATGCGTGCCTATGCCCTTGCCAGGCGTGCCCATGCAGGGCAGCGCGACAAGGCAGGAGCGCCCTATATCCTGCATCCTCTGAGCGTGGCTCAGGGAGTGATGGCAAGCGGAGATGAAGATGCCCTCGTCTGCGCCCTGCTCCATGATGTGGTGGAGGATGGAGGCGTGGACCTCGATGAGATACGGCAGGAGTTCGGAGACGCGGCAGGGGATGCCGTGGGGCTTCTGACGCATGAAGAAGGCGTGCCCTACCTTGACTATGTAAGGCATATCGCCGAGAGCGGCTCTGCCGCGGCTATCCGGTGCAAGATCTCGGACCTTGCGCAGAACCTCGATATCGCGCGTCTTCCCGAGGCAGGCCAGAAGGATTTTGAGCGGGTGGAGAAGAAATACCTGCCGGCACTCCGCATTCTGCTCGACAGGCTCGAGAAAGGTGTGGCAGACGCAGCCGATGAATGAGCTTTCGGTTGCTTGCACAGAGCATCTTGCCGGCGAAGATGAACAAGCCGTCCTGGCACTTCTTGAAGAGACGGAAGGCGAGTTCGTGCCGCCGCTCTCCAAGAGGACATCGACCCATCAGACAGACTTGAGCACGCCTGCAGCCTCAGACAGGACTGGGGTCGAAGCCTACTTTGCAGAGCTTGCAGGCCAGCCGTTCCTGCTTGCGCGGGAAGGCAGGAGGCTTGCCGGCTTTCTCTCCTATATCAGAGGCTTCGATGCGGGATGGATCCGTCTCGGTGCAGACGCGGTCTACATCACGACCATCTGCACCGCGCCAGAGCTTCGCCATCGTGGTGTTGCTTCTGCGCTCTACCGCGCCCTCGAGAAGAGGATCTGCCCTTCTGCCATGCTCATAAGGACCTGGTCGACAAATGGGGCGCAGCGCTCGCTGCTCGAGAAGGGCGGCTATCGCATGGTGCGCTGCCTCGCAGATGACCGCGGGCCTGGCATCGACACGCTCTACTATCTGAAGGAGCTCGGGAAGGTCTCAATCTAGGGGAGAAGAAAAGGACCCGGTGCCTTCTGGCATCGGGTCCTTGCATGAGCATTGATGGCTCTGCGCTAGCGTGCCTGCTGGAGGCTCCTCGAGGGGATGGGTGCTGTCTTTGCAGCAGGCTTGGCCTTCGCCTTGCCGGAGAGCTCCGAGAAGGCTGCGCCGCCGAGGATGAGGACAGCTCCTGCAAGCTGCGCTGCGCTCATGGGCTCGCCGAGCAGGATGACAGAGAAGACGACAGCAGAGAGCGGCTCGAGATAGCCGCAGACCGACACGGTCTGGACCGGCAGGTCGTGCATCGCAGCGAAGTAGAGGAAGCAGCCAAGGCCGGTATTGACGAAGCCGAGCATGAGGGCAGGAGCGATATCGGTGGCAGCAAAGGAAGGAAGCGCCTGGCCTGTCAGAAGCGCATAGATGAAGACGCAGGCAAAGCTGCCGATGAGCTGCACGGTCGCATTCTCGAGGCCGCAGATGTCGGTGACCTTCTTCGAGAAGATGACCATGAGGGCATACATGACCGCGGATATGAAGCCGCAGATAAGGCCGAACAGAGAGAGCGTGCCCTGAAGTCCCTGGCCGACGACGAGGAAGCATCCGCCGACGACAGCTGCAAAGCCGGCAAGCTTGCGGGCACCGAGGTGCATATGGAAGAGGATCGGCGAGAGGGCCATGACAATGACAGGGCCGCAATAGTAGAGAAGGGAAGAGACGCCGACGCCGATCAGACGGTAGGCCTGGAAGAGGAAGATCCAGCCGCCACCAAGGGCTGCTCCCGAAAGGGCAAGGAAGAGCGCCTGCTTCGGGTGTGCGGCACTCTGGAGCGTCTCATGGCTGCGGAGAAGGCCGGCTGCGAGTATGACGGCGAGGAGGAGACTGCCGAGGAACGTGCGCACGAGCACGATCTGGGTGGAAGGAAGGAGCATCTGTGCCGCTACAATGCCATTGGAGCCAAAGAGAAGCAGCGCTGCGAGATAGCGGAGCAGGGATTTCCTCATGGATGCACCTTTCCAGATGATTGCCGTGCCACCCATTTTCCCAGAGCGTTTCTTACAATAAAAGCGAATATGATAAATATGTTGTATTATGAATTGTGATGGAAAGGAGCGGGCATGGACACGAACATCCAGAAGTACCGCGCCCTTATCGAGGCAGTCGATCAGGGCAGCTTCTCGCGGGCGGCAGAGGTCCTCGAATGCTCGCAGCCGGGCATCAGCCGCATGATTGCAGATCTCGAGCATGACTGGCGCGTCCGCCTTGTCGAACGTGGCCGTGGCGGCGTCTCGCTCACGGCTGAAGGCAAGAAGATCCTGCCGTACGTGCGCCGGGTCGTCGAAGAGGACCGGGAGCTCCACAGCCGGATCGACGACGTGAACGGCCTTGCAGTCGGCACGGTGCGCATCGGCTCGTTCACAAGCGTGGCCACGCACTGGCTCCCGCATGTAATCGCGCGCTTCCAGAAGGACTTCCCGCAGATCGACTATGAGCTCGTGATGGGCGACTACACCGAGATAGAGCGCTGGGTGCAGGAGGGCAGGGTCGACTGTGGCTTCATTGCCGGAAAGCCGAAGAGCACCCTCATGGACAGGCTGCTCGACCGTGACGAGATGCTGGCTGTGGTGCCCGAAGGGCACCGGCTCGCCTCCAGGGATTCCTGCGCTCTCGAGGACCTCTGCCGCGAGCCGTTCATGATGCTGCAGCAGAGCGGCGACACCGAGGTCTCAGGCATATTCGAGGCTGCGCATCTTGCACCTGACGTCCGCTTCGTGACGTGGGATGACTATGCAATCATGTCGATGGTGGAAAACGGCCTCGGCGTCTCCGTGCTGCCGAGTCTCGTGCTCAAGCGCAATCCCTATCACATCAAGCTGCTGCACCTCGAGGAGCCAGCCTTCAGAAACATCCGCGTGATCACACGTCCGGACATCTCGAAGATTGCCTCGAAGTTCCTGGAATACCTGAAGTACAGAAACGAGACAGTGGAGGACTAGCGCAGCTTCTCCACCGCTATGCCTTCTGGCGCATCCTTGCAGACAAAGAGCTGCTCTGCCAGAGCCTTGCCCTGGCGGAACTCTGCGTCCTTGAAGAGGCAGAAGCGGATCTCGTCGAAAGAGGGCGCTTCTGCAAGGAGGATCTCGAGCGCCAGAGGCAGTGCCTCTTCGAGGGGATAGCCATAGACGCCGGTCGAGATCGAGCAGAACGAGATCGTGCGCGCGCCTGCATGTCTTGCCTCTTCGCATGAGGTGCGGTAGCAGGAGACAAGCTGCTCGCGTGCGCGCTGAGGAGTCTCCCTTGCATAGATGGGGCCGACGGTATGCACGATGAAGCGGCAGCCGGTGCGGGCTTCAAGGCTGAAAGACGGCGTCACGACAGCCTGTCCCGTCGGGCAGAAGCCAATCTTCCTGCAGGCACGGTCAAGCTCTGGACCGGCAAGCGCATGGATCGCTCCGTCGACGCCGCCCCCTCCGGCAAGCGCGCGGTTTGCAGCATTGACGATTGCGTCGGTCTTCTGGTCTGCGACCGAACCATGGATGAGATAGAGCATGAACATTCGCCCCTTCTTTTGCCATACACTATAGACGTTTGCAGAAATGCTCTGCCAGAGAGGTGACCCATGCAGATAGCGTCAGACGGAGAGGCCCTTGTGCCTGCACTCGAGGAGCTGGTCTCGAGGGAGCATCCAGTCCTCATCGGTTCTGCTGTCGATGCAGACGAGAGGCCCCGGACAGACGAAGTGTGGCTCAATGGCTTCGATGGGGAGGGCCTCGCCTTTGCCGTGCGCGCAGGCACGGCGCTCTCATCGTCTCTTCGCCATAGGCGCTATGTCTCGGCGATGGGAGACGTCGTATGGGAGGGAAGGCCTGCGTTCGTGGGATTTGCAGGACGTGTGCATGAGCTCTCCCAGAGCGACCTTTCGCTTCGCCTCAGGGAGGCAGGCACGGATGCGGACAGCGTCCTTGCAGGAGGCTATGGGAGCCTTGCCGGCTTTGTCCTCTTCGATGGACGGGGAATACTTCGCCAGAATGGCACCGAATGGAAGTTCGGCGTCGGCACAGCAGAGCCGCCTGCAACGTATTACGTCACGAACTCCTGCACAGGCTGCGGCATCTGTGTCGTGGCCTGCCCGCAGCTTGCGATAGATCTCACGAAGAGCCCGGTCATGATCAGCCAGCCACGCTGCATCCATTGCGGCACCTGCTTCGAGAGCTGCCCGAATCATGCCATCATCAGGCTCTAGCAGAAGGAAGGTCATGGGTTCCATGGGACAACATGAGGGATGGGTCGGTGTCTTCGATTCGGGCGTCGGCGGCATCAGCGTGCTCGAGCATCTCGTGCGCGAGCTTCCGCATGAGCGCTTCCTCTTCTTTGGGGACTCGGCGAATGCACCGTACGGAGAGAAGACGGACGAAGAGGTCATGAAGCTCTCCCGTGCCATCGTGGAGTACATGGTGCATGAAGGCTGCAAGGCCATTGTCATTGCCTGCAATACAGCGACCTCGGTCGCGGCGGCGACGCTTCGTGCCGAGTATCCAGATCTTCCGATCATCGGCGTCGAGCCAGCGCTCAAGCCGGCAACGCTTGCTCCGAAGCACAGAAGAGTGCTGGTCATGGCAACACCGGTGACGCTCAGACTCGACAAGTACCATCAGCTCGCAGCTACCTGGGGCTCCGACTCCGAAGTCATCTCCCAGCCCTGTCCGGGGCTTGCGGCAAGGATAGAGCATGGCAACCTCGATGCTCCCGACCTCACAGAGCTCATCGAGCGCCTCGTCGGCCAGTATGCCGGAACGGTCGATTCCGTCGTGCTGGGGTGCACGCACTATCCCTTCGTGGCTCGTCAGATCCGCTCGGTCGTCGGCGATGTGCCGCTCTTCGAATCGGGTGCCGGCACGGCGCGCGAGCTCAGGCGCCGTCTCGAGGAGACGGGCAGGCTTGCGCCTGCGTCGCAGGAAGGCACGGTCGAGTTCCGGTCGAGCAGGAATACGCCGGAGGAGCTTGCGCTCTACCGCTGGTTCTTCGCACAGGAGGTATAGGCATGATCCAGGGCGCAATCTTCGATATGGATGGCCTCATGGTCGACTCCGAGCGCGTCTGGTGTGCCCAGTGGCCCCAGGTCTGCGAAGAGGCGGGAGTGCCCTATCGCCCTGAAGTCGCAGACAGGACGCGCGGCACGACGGACGAGCGGGGAGCTGAAATCCTCGAGGAAATCTATAGCGACATCAAGGATGTCGACGGGGCGCAGATGATCAGAAGGCTTCATGAGCTTGCAGGCGTCGTCTTCAGGACCCAGGGTGTTCCGGCAAAGCCTGGCCTCTTCGAACTCATGAACTATCTCGGCGGCTGGCATATACCCTGCGCCGTGGCGTCATCTTCTCCGCTCGAGCTCATCCATCTCCACCTCGGCCATCTCGGGCTCGAAGGAGCTTACCAGGCCATCGTGAGCGGCAGGGATTCCGGCATCGCGCACAGCAAGCCGGCACCCGATATCTTCCTCGAGGCAGCGCGACAGCTTGGGGTAGAGCCCGAGCGCACGCTTGTGCTCGAGGATTCCTACTCGGGTGTCAAGGCAGGAGCCGCAGGGCATTTCATAACCATCATGGTGCCCGATCTCTCGCCCGTGACAGATGAGATGCGAGGCATGGCATCCTACATCTGCCAGGACCTGGCCGAGGTCGCAGACCTTCTGGACCAGGGCTTCATCGATGCCTGATTGAGACTTCTCTCAGCTTCATAGGCGTTCCGTGTCGGTTTCCTGCCGATCCTAAGGGCCGGCAGGAAACCTGCCTCAAGAGGCGATTATGGAGTGTGGCATCCTCATCGAAAGGAACACATGAACAGGAAGACCTATATCGTTCTCATGATCGTCTCTGCGGTTGTTGCCGTGCTCTCGCTTGCCATGGTCCTCTGGACGCATATGTCCGAGAGCGCCTACGAGTCGCTCGTCACGGCCTCCATGGGCCTGCAGCTTGCCTATATCGTCTCTTCGCCCCTGCTTGTCGAGAGCATCGCCTTTGCCGGCATGATCACGCTCGTGCATCTCGGGCACCTGCGCCTCGGCAAGACCCAGAGGATCGTCTCGCTTGTGCTTGGCTGCGTGCTTACGCTCTTCGTCGTCGCAGGCTCGCTCGTGGCAGCATATCTGCCGTCGGCCCTTCAGGTCGTGGTCGTCGTCTGCGTCCTCATTGCGGCCCAGTACCCGCTCTGCATGATTGTACCTGCCCTCATGCTCGGATTTGGCCTTGCGCTTCCGAAGGAGCAGGCAGAGGCCTAGGCCCGATCTGGGCTGGTTTAATTCCTCTATGTAACTAGGAATTAACAGAGCAATCCCATATTCCCACTTGAATGGTAGGAATATAAGTGCCATTCTGTACACAACGAGCTTGCAGGCCATCCAGGACTTGTGTCCCCGGCCAAACCACCCTCGTATCCAGCAGATAGCAACAGAAAGGCACGAACATGAAGGTCGCAAAGCACGTCGAGGCACTGATTGGCACCACCCCGCTTGTGGACCTCTCCGCCCTCGTCGACGGCAAGGCTACGATTCTCGGCAAGTACGAGGCAACGAACCCTGGCGGATCTGTGAAGGACCGTATCGCGAAGGCCATCCTCGATGCCGCAGAGGCAGACGGCACCCTGAAGCCAGGAGGCACGGTCATCGAGCCGACGAGCGGCAACACCGGTGTCGGTCTTGCCATGCTTTCCGCAGCGCGTGGCTACCATATGATCCTCGTGATGCCTGAGACGATGTCCATCGAGCGCCGCAAGCTTGCTGCCTCCTATGGTGCAGAGATCGTCCTCACGCCGGGCAAGGATGGCATGAAGGGCGCCATCGCAAAGGCAGACGAGCTCAAGGCCCAGACGCCGGGCGCAATCGTTGCCGGCCAGTTCGTGAACCCTGCAAACCCGCGTGCCCACTACAAGACGACCGGCCCCGAGATCTGGCGCGACACCGAAGGCACCGTCGATGCAGTCGTCGCAGGCGTCGGCACGGGCGGCACGATTTCCGGCACCGCGAAGTTCCTGAAGGAGCAGAAGGCTTCCGTCAAGGGCATCGCTGTCGAGCCGGCAGAGTCTGCTGTGCTCGAGGGCAAGCCGGCAGGCCCCCACAAGATTCAGGGCATCGGTGCTGGCTTCATCCCGAAGACCTATGATGCCTCCGTCGTGGACGAGGTCGTGCCTATCGCTTCCCAGACTGCAATCGACACGAAGAAGAAGCTCTCCGACGACTTCGGCATCCTCGTCGGCATCTCCTCCGGCGCTGCTGTCGCTGCCGCCGTCGAGCTTGGCAACCGTCCCGAGTATGCTGGCAAGACGATTGTCGCGATCATGCCGGATACCGGCGAGCGCTATCTCTCCATGGACCTCTAAAGCAGATATGCACAGATGGGGGAGGGCAGCCTGCATCGCAGGATGCCCTCCCTCTTCTTGGCTCGAGACGTGCTGCTCCTGTTGACCGGAGTGCCCTTCGAGCGGTATAACTGTCTCTGAAATACCGCTTCGCAAGTATGATTTAGAAAGGCCGGTGCTCGATGCAAAGGGCTGGCAGGAGACAGACGGGAGCCGCCTTGGGCCATGTGCCAGGCGCGCTCTGTATATCCCGCTAGGTCATATCGGCACGTTCGGCAAGGAGGCTGCCAGTGGCTGAAGCTGTTGCAGCAGCGGAATGCGGCATTTTCTCTGGAGAGGCAATGAATGCAGATGAGAGGGGCTTCCTCGAAGCTCCGGAAGATATGAGCCGTGAACACGGCAAGATCGGCCTTATCAAGATGATGGAGGAGGATGCACGTGCGGTCGTCGCACGCGATCCTTCGGTGTCGTCTGTGCATGAGGTCGTGTTCTTTGCGGCGGGCCTGCGTGCGGTCTGGGCCTATAGGCGCCAGCATTGGCTGTGGACCCACGGCATGCATTCGCTTGCCATGTGGTCGCAGAGCCATACGCGCAAGCGCTATGCCATCGATATCCATCCTGCCGCTACGATCGGCAGGCGTTTCGTGATCGACCACGGCATCGGCATCGTTATCGGCTCCACCGCCATCCTGGGCGATGACTGCATGCTCTATCAGGGCGTGACCTTGGGCATGACAGGACACCATGCTGGCAAGCGCCATCCTACCCTCGGCAACAATGTGATGGTCGGCGCGCGTGCAACGGTGCTCGGAGCGATCACGATAGGGGACAACGTGAAGGTCGGCGCGAATGCGGTCGTGCTCGAGGATGTCCCGGCCAATGTCACGGTTGCAGGCATCCCAGCCCACATCGTGAAGGATCATCGCTGCTGGGAGATGCCCCAGTTCTCGCTCGTGGACGGCGAGGCTGCGGTGAAGAGCCTCTTGGGCGAGGAGAAGGGCAATACCCTCGACGACGATGAGAACAAGCGCTGGTCCTGTGCACTCTGACAGCTTGCTTGAGCCTCGCTGAAATAGTTTCCGTCTGTTTACAGGTCCGAGACATCTCCGGACTTGCACGTACCATAGCCACAACTCGATAGTCCGCTGCAGGGGATATCTGCAGCTATCCTTGAAAGCGAGGTTCCATGTCTGCAAATTTCAAGAGGCGCCTTCCCATCCCGCAGGATCTCAAGAAGGAGATGCCGCTTTCCGATGAGAGCGCCGAGCGCAAGAAGGCAGTCGACGCCGAGGTTGCCTCGATCATCCGTGGCGAGTCTGACAAGAAGCTCATCATCGTCGGCCCCTGCTCTGCCGACAACGAGGACGCCGTGCTCGACTACGCGAGCCGTCTTGCCGTGCTCCAGCAGTGCGTCCAGGACAAGCTCGTCATCGTCATGCGCGTCTACACGAACAAGCCGCGCACGAACGGCACCGGCTACAAGGGCCTTCTGCACCAGCCCGATCCCGAAGGGGCACCCGACCTGCTCGAGGGCCTCAAGGCCATCCGCCACATGCACCTGCGCGTCATCGAGGAGACGGGCCTCTTCACGGCTGACGAGATGCTCTACCCGGAGAATGACCGCTTCCTGAACGACCTTCTGGCCTATGTCGCCGTCGGTGCCCGCTCGGTCGAGAACCAGCAGCACCGTCTTGTCGCCTCTGGCTGCGAGGTTCCTGTCGGCATGAAGAACCCGACGGGTGGCTCCATGTCCGTGATGCTGAACTCCGTCTATGCAGCCCAGCATCCGCAGACCTTCATCTACCGCAACTGGGAGGTCGAGACAACCGGCAACCCGCTTGCTCACTGCATCCTGCGCGGATACCGCGGCCTCGACGATATCAACTACCCGAACTACCACTATGAGTACCTCGAGCGCCTCGCTGCTGCCTACGAGGAGAACGAGAAGTACCAGAATCCGGCTGTCATCATTGACACGAACCACGACAACTCGGGCAAGCGTCCTCTCGAACAGATTCGCATCTGCAACGAGGTCCTCGATTCCGCCCACAGGAACGAGGCCATCGGCAAGCTCTTCCGTGGCTTCATGATCGAGTCCTACATCGAGGACGGCAACCAGCCTATCGGCGGCGGCGTGTATGGCAAGTCCATCACGGATCCCTGCCTCGGCTGGGCAAAGACGCAGAACCTCATCATGCACATTGCAGACCGCATCTAGCATCTGTTTCCCAAGATCTTGCAGGGAGGCTGGCTTTCGGGCTGGCCTCCTTTTCTGTGCTTGGGCATTCCGTGCATGCGATGCCGGAAGTGCGTGTTGCGGGTAGGATAGGGGAGCATACAAGCGGCAGCATGCGCTGCCAAAGACAAGAAGGAGCATGATTCTATGCCTTGCACAACCCTTCTGATCGGCAAGAAGGCCTCCTACGACGGCTCCACGATCGTGGCCAGGAACGAGGATTCAGAATCGGGCAGCTTCTGCCCGAAGCGCTTTGTCGTCGTGCATCCCGAAGAGCAGCCGCGCCACTACGTCTCGAAGATTGCCCATCTCGCAATCGAGCTTCCTGACAACCCGGAGCGCTACACGGCGCTGCCGAATGCCATCCTCGACGAGGGTATCTGGGCTGAGGCTGGCGTGAACGAGAGCAATGTCTCCATGAGCGCAACGGAGACCCTCACGACGAACGAGCGTGTGCTCGGCGCCGACCCCTTCGTCGTCTACAAGCCGGCAAAGGGCACGGAAGGCGAAGAGGGCTATGAGCCTGAGGTCGCAGGCGGCATCGGCGAGGAGGACATGGTCACGATCGTCCTTCCCTACATCAAGAGCGCACGCGAGGGCGTGAAGCGCCTCGGCGCCCTTCTCGAGCAGTATGGCACCTATGAGATGAACGGCATCGCCTTCTCCGATGCGGACGAGATCTGGTGGCTCGAGACGGTGGGCGGACACCACTGGATCGCAAAGCGCGTCCCGGACGATGCCTATGTGACGATGCCGAACCAGCTTGGCATCGATGCCTTCGACTTCGATGATGCCTTCGGCGCCCAGAAGGACTACCTGTGCTCTGCTGACATGAGGGAGTTCGTGGAGAAGAACCACCTCGACCTCACGCTCGGAGACGGCCTCATGAATCCGCGCGATGCCTTCGGCTCGCACTCCGATTCCGACCACGTCTACAACACGCCGCGTGCCTGGGCCATGCAGCGCTTCCTCAATCCCCATGCCCTCAAGTGGGACGGACCGGATGCCGATCTCACGCCGGAAGCGGATGACATCCCCTGGAGCCGCGTGCCGGAGCGCAAGCTCACGATCGAGGACGTGAAGTATGCCCTGTCCCTGCACTATCAGGGCACGCCCTTCGACCCCTACAGCCGCCGCGGCGACGAGAGACGTGGCATGTATCGTCCTATCGGCATCAACCGCAACAGCCAGCTCTCTGTCGTGCAGCTGCGCCCCTATGGGCCTGAAGCGTGCCGTGCTGTCCAGTGGATTGCCTTCGGCAGCAATGTCTTCAATGCGCTCGTGCCGTTCTACACGAATGTGCGGACGACGCCTGCCTATCTCGAGAAGACGGATGCCCACGTCACGACCGAGTGCTTCTACTGGGAGAACCGCATCATTGCAGCGCTTGCCGATGCACACTTCCATGATGCAGCAGCAGATGTCGAGCGCTACCAGGAGAAGGTCGGCGGTATGGGACATGCCATGCTCCACGAGACAGATGCTGCTGTGGAGAAGGGCACAGACGATGTCCAGGCTGTGCTCGAGGCAGCCAACCAGAAGATGGCTGACGAGCTCAAGGAAGAGACGGATGCGCTCCTCTCGAAGGTCCTCTTCTTCGCAAGCATGGGCATGAAGAACAGCTTCTCGAAGGATGACATGTAGGATCTTTCGGAGAGCAGAGAGGCAGTGCCTGAAGGCGCCTGGATTTATCCGGGCGCCTTTTCTGAAAGCTTTCTAAAAATGTATATACGAGCTTGTCCGATATAACATATCTGCATCTTTTTTTGGGGCGGTATCGAACCGCTTACGGAAAAGTACCGGCCGCCGGCCCATCGCTGTTCAATCTTTTACGCCTCCGAAATGAGTTTTGGCCAAACTAAGGGGCAGCGAGGGGCGAGAGTCATGGCCGGAACGAAAAGAAGGAGGAAGTGCCATGTCATCCGCAGAGAAACGCTTTCAATCCTTTATCCGCAAACTCGATAACAGCGATTATGTGTATGACGTGCTGAGGATGGGGCCATCTCCCATTGTCTCGGTCGTCTTCGGAGCCAAGCCACGCTCGGGCCATTCGAAGGTCTTCGAGCATGTCGGCAAGAAGCAGCTGCCTCAGCTCTATGTCTATGCCATCTTTTCCAAGGACGGGGAAGAAGTGCACTTCCAGACGTCCCCGCTGGTGCGCGTTCCCCAGAACCAGCGCTCCCAGGCGCTTTCGGTATGCAATGCCGCCAACAACCAGCAGCGCTGGATCAAGTTCAATCTGAACTCCTCCGACTACATCGTCGGACACTACGATCTTCTGCTCCAGGGCCATGGTGCAAGCGATGCCTGCGTCACGATCGCTCAGCGTGTGGCCGATGTGGTCGACGAGACCCTGCCGCTCCTCCAAAGCTGCCTTGAGCAGGATGCCTCCGAAGAGGAAGTCGCCTAAGGAAAAGTCCATCTGCAGGAGAGCACTGGAATCCGGAGCATGCCGAAGCTCCGGAAACCAGTGCTTTTCCATATCTCGATGCTCTCTCGGCATAAAAAAGATCCAGCAGGGAGAGGGTCTGCTGGATCTCGGACACGTCTGTGTCCCTGGGAATGGGCTCTGAAACGAGGGGGAAGGAAGAGCTAATTCCCATCTGATGACTAGGATTAAACACCTTTGGCCTGATGGTGTCAATAGTAAACCAAAGAAAACTTTGTTGCATGGAGGAATTGCGCACTGAATTGTGCAGCGTTTCCGCTGGCTGACAGGCGTGCCTATGCATGGCGAGTAAGGTCCTCATGCATGTTCGGACAGAGCTGGCTCGAATCTGTGCCATATCGCTGGCTGATATCAGGACATTCTGTTTCAGGCAGGAAAACTCATAGGGAACGTAGATGCCCACCTGCTTGCGCGTGCGCTAGGGTACGCATATCAAGAAAGCAACAGGCTTTCTTTCAGCCAGCCGGAAAGGGGATCGAGATGGAATGCGCTTCTTCCAAGCACGCTGAAGCAGCTCTCTCCTCTGTCGGTGCAGCGGCTGTCCTCGGCCTACGAATTACCATGGCCGTACCTCGCATCTGGCTATAGCCGGCGGGGGAGGCCTTCTGAGCTGCGGGAATGGTAGCCGCAGCGCTTCTGTTGCAGCAGCGAGGACAGATTGTTTCAGAAAAGAATCTCAAAGTTACTGATACATCAAAACCTGTCGGTTCTTGCAAAGCTGCTTTCCAATTGGTCCTAAGTTCTCTATCAGAGCTTCAAGGCACAACAGAAAGGGAGAATCTGTTATGGCAAGCATCTCACGTCGTTCGTTCCTGAAGGCAACCGGCGCTTCTGCCGCTGCTCTTGGCCTGGCAGCCTGCGGCAACTCGGGCTCCGGCTCCTCTGACTCCAGCTCGATCAAGCTGGGTGTTCTCGGCCCCTATTCGGGCTCCGTCGCACAGTACGGCCTGGCCGTCCGCAATGGCGTGGAGCTCTACTTCTCGCTGAACCCAAAGATCAATGGCAAGGACGTCGAGCTCGACGAGATGGATGAGAAGGGCGATGCCACCGAGGCTGTCAACGCCTACCAGAAGATGGTCGAGAATGGCGATGTCGCAATCATCGGCGACGTCACCTCGACGCCTTCCATCGCTGTGGCCCAGCAGTCCGTAAACGACAACATGCCGCTCATCTCTGCATCTGCAACGGCTGCTGGCTTTGTCCAGTATGGCTCCAACGCCTTCCGTGCCTGCATCACCGACCCGTATCAGGGCAAGCTCATGGCAGACTTCGCTGCAAAGCAGGGCTACAAGACGGTCGGCACGATCTACAACTCCGGCGGCGACTACGAGAAGGGCGTCAACGACGCATTCGTCGAGGAAGCCGGCAAGAAGGGCATCACGATCACGACGCAGCAGGGCTATGCTGACGGCGACGTCGACTTCAACGGCCAGCTGACCGCCATCATCGCTACGAGCCCTGATGCCATCTTCTGCCCGAACTACTACCAGGACGACGGCAAGATCGTCACCCAGGCTCGCCAGCAGGGCTACAAGGGCGTCTTCATGGGCGCCGATGGCTGGTCCAACATCGTGGGCGGCTCCGAGGAGTACGCATCCGCTGAGGACCTCGAGGGCTGCTACTATGACTGCTCCTTCGTCTCCGAGAACCCGGACGAGAAGATCCAGAAGTTCATCTCCGACTACAAGGCAAAGTTCAACGACGAGCCGTCGAACTTCTGCGCCCTCGGCTACGACGCTGCCATGGTCATGGCCAACGCCATCGAGACCGTGGAGAAGGACGGCAAGGCCAAGGCTGGCACTGCCGACTACTCCCAGGCCATCATCGATGCTATCGCCTCTGGCTCCGTTGACGGCGTGACCGGCACGATCAAGTACGAAGGCACGGGCGACCCGGTCAAGCCGACCCTGGTCATTACGTTCAAGGGTGGCGCGCAGGAGGTCTTCCAGACCGTCGAGGCAGAGTCCTAAGACGCAAGCTCATAGCTCAGCCAAAGGAGCGGGCATCCGGCCAAATGCCGGGCGCCCGCTCTTCTTGGGCTCGAGGATACGCAGGTAAACGGCCTGTTACCATTGAGATACTAGCTATAGCAATTTCTTCTTTTCTTCTTGGGCGAAGCTATTCTAAATATCGAGTATTTAACCATTGCTATGAAAGGGGTGGTCAGGCATGACACTCGTCACGCAGATCATGAACGGTCTGCAGCTGGGCAGCGTCTATGCGCTTGTGGCCCTGGGCTACACGATGGTGTACGGCATCATCCTGCTGCTCAACTTCGCACACGGCGACATCATCATGGTCGGCGCCTACATCTCATGGATTGTCATGTCCCAGCTGGGCATGCCTCCATTTGTTGCTGTCGTACTCTCTATCGCAGGCTGCACGCTGCTCGGCGTACTCATCGACAAGGTCGCCTATGCGCCGCTTCGCAATGCGCCGCGTCTGTCGATCCTGATCACGGCCATCGGCGTCTCCTACTTCCTGGAGAACGGCGCACAGCTCGTCTTCGGCGCTGACGCAAAGGTTGTGCCTTCCTTCATCGATTCCACGACAGTCGAGATCGGCGGCATGCAGATCTCGTCGGTCGCCCTTCTTACGGTCATCGTGACGGCCATCTCGACAATCATCCTCACGCAGCTGGTGGACAGGACGAAGCTCGGCAAGGCCATGCGTGCCGTCTCTGAGGATATGGGTGCTGCACGTCTCATGGGCATCAATGTGAACAACACGATTTCCTTCACGTTCGCTGTGGGCTCTGCGCTTGCTGGCATCGGTGCTGTCCTCTACTCGATGGCATACAGCCAGGCGACGCCGACCATGGGCATCATGCTCGGCACGAAGGCCTTCGTCGCAGCAGTCCTCGGTGGCATCGGCTCGATTCCAGGCGCCGTCATCGGCGGACTCCTCGTCGGCTTTGCCGAGGTGGCTGTCTCTGCTGTGGGCCTCTCCGTCTGGAAGGATGCTGTCGTCTTCCTCCTGCTCATCATCGTCCTCATCGTGAAGCCGACGGGCATCCTCGGCCGTCCGATGTCCGAGAAGGTGTAGGGGATAACAATGGCTGAAGCAATCAACAGGGCGTACCGCACGCTCTCTACCAAGCAGCGATACCTCATCAATTCGATCCTGGTCGTTGCTTTTCTCGCAATCGGCGAGCTCATGATTTCCGGAGGCGTCATCTCCCGCTACCAGACGACGGTCCTGGAGCAGGTCGGCATCTACATCATCATGGCAGTGTCGCTGAACATCGCCACCGGCTACCTGGGACAGCTTCCTCTGGGCCATGCCGGCTTCATGTCGGTCGGCGGCTACTCCTGCGCCATCTTCATCATGCGCATGGCTGACGTCTTCGGTGTCGGCACCCGCGACTTCTCGACGGGCACACCCCAGGCAATGCTGCTCTTCGTCTGCGGCCTCATCTTCGGCGGCCTCTGCGCTGCCCTTGCCGGCCTCATCATCGGCATCCCGGCCCTGCGCCTCAAGGGCGACTACCTTGCCATCGTCACGCTCGGCTTCGCTGAGATCATCCGTGTTGTCATGCTCAACATCGACGACGTCCTCGGCTTCCAGCTCACGGGCGGCGCCAAGGGCCTGACGGGCATCCCGTCCTACACAAACTTCCTGAACACGTTCATAGTCGTCGCCATATCGCTCTTCCTGATCCACACGATGATGAAGAGCAGGCACGGACGCTCGATCCTGTCGATCCGCGACAACGAGATCGCCGCAGAGTCTGTGGGCGTCAACACGACGTACTACAAGACGCTCGCCTTCGTCGTCTCTGCCTTCTTCGCCGGCATCGGCGGCGGCCTCTATGCAGGCTGCGTCGGCGTCATGATGCCTGCCAAGTTCGGTTTCATGAAGTCGATCGAGATCCTCGTCATGGTCGTCCTCGGCGGCATGGGCTCCATGCTCGGCTCCGTCCTCTCCGCGACCGTCCTCACGATCCTGCCTGAGGCACTGCGTGCCTTCTCCGACTACCGCATGGTCGTCTACGCAGTCGTCCTCATCGTCGTCATGATCTTCCGTCCGCAGGGCCTCATGGGCACCTACGACTTCTCGATGGGCAATACGATCGAGAAGATCATGAACGGCCAGTTCCCCTGGAAGAAGCAGAAGAAGGAAGAAGCAGTAGCAGAAGAGACGAAGGAGGTGGCGAAAGATGGCCGATAGCCCGAATGAGATCAAGCGCAAGCGTCAGCGCGAGGTGCTGCTTCCGGTACCGACGCCCAACCTGGTCACCGAGCGCGACTTCGGAAAGCCGCTCGTCCTCGAGGTCGAGCACCTCGGCATCGACTTCGGCGGCCTCACGGCAGTCGATGACTTCAACATCGCAATGGGCCCGACCGAGATTGCCGGCATCATCGGCCCGAACGGCGCCGGCAAGACGACGATCTTCAACCTCCTCACGAAGGTCTACCAGCCGACCCGCGGCACGATTCTTCTGAACGGCGTCGATACCGCCGGCATGAACACGATCCAGGTCAACCGCCTCGGCATCGCCCGTACGTTCCAGAACATCCGCCTCTTCAGCCAGATGACGGTGGAGCAGAACATCCTTGTCGGCATGAACAATTCGATGAACACCTCGCTTCTCCAGGACATGCTGCGCTTCCCGGCGCACTGGAAGGAAGAGAAGGAGTTCCACGACAAGGCAATGGATCTCTTGGGCATCTTCAACATGCAGAAGTATGCCAATGAGCTTGCAGGAAACCTGCCCTATGGTGCACAGCGCCGCCTCGAGATCCTGCGTGCCCTGGGCACGAATCCGAAGCTCCTGCTTCTCGACGAGCCTGCCGCCGGCATGAACCCGAACGAGACCGAAGAGCTCATGGAGAACATCCAGAAGATCCGCGATGACTTCCAGATCGCCATCCTTCTGATCGAGCACGATATGGCTCTCGTCATGGGCATCTGCGAGATTGTCGGCGTCCTCGACTACGGCAAGATCATCTGCAAGGGCACGCCGGAAGAGGTACAGTCCGATCCGCGCGTCATCGAGGCATACCTCGGCAAGCAGGGTGCCAAGGCTGCCAAGGAGGCGGTGGAGAAATGACCATGCTGAAGGTTGATGACCTCCAGGTCTACTACGGCGCAATCCACGCCGTGAAAGGAATCTCCTTCGAGGTCAACGAAGGCGAGATTGTCTCCTTGATCGGTGCCAACGGCGCCGGCAAGTCGACGACTATGAACACGATTGCAGGCCTCATCAAGCCGAAGGAAGGCAAGATCGTCTACAAGGACGAGGACATTACAGGCCTTCCTGCCCACAAGATCGTCGCGAAGGGCATGGCTCTCTGCCCCGAGGGCAGGCGCGTCTTCTCGCATCTGACGGTTCAGGAAAACCTCGAGATGGGCGGCTACTTGAGGACAGCCGCGGAGAACGCGGACACGATGGAGAAGGTCTATACGTACTTCCCGCGCCTGAAGGAGCGCAAAGCCCAGACGGCCGGCACGCTCTCCGGCGGCGAGCAGCAGATGCTTGCCATGGGCCGTGCTCTCATGAGCCACCCGCAGCTCCTCATGCTCGACGAGCCTTCGATGGGTCTGGCACCTATCCTCGTCGACGAGATCTTCGACATCATCGAGACGCTCAACAAGGTGGGCACGACGATTCTGCTCGTCGAGCAGAATGCCCAGATGGCCCTCTCGATTGCAGACAGGGGCTATGTCCTCGAGGTCGGCAATATCGTCCTCACGGGCACCGGCAAGCAGCTCCTGAACGATCCTGCCGTCAAGAGCGCCTACCTTGGCGGCTGAGACCATACAGCAGACAGATCGAGCGCTACAGGAAGGAGAGCATCCACGGGATGCTCTCCTTTCTTCTTGCCGCCGAAATGAGCGTGTGAGCTGGCAGCCGGGTCATGAGGCTCCATGCTTCTGGGATTCGTTCATCTGACTTCAGGATAGCGGGACCTCTGGCCAGATTCGATAAGCCAGCTATAGGTCTCGATGGAACAGATGTCGTAGGCTGCACGGTGCTCGCCATCTATCACGGCATCTTCCTTGTCGTACCAGATCTTGGCTTCCACCTCATCGCCAATCTTGGGCTCTGGGCCATATGTCCTCTCGGTGTGGTCGTTCCGGATGAGCATCAGGGTATCGCCCGCCTCTGGCAGGGAGGAGCCGTCCTTTTCTGCCTGGACTGCCGCTGCACCGGTTGCGTCCGCATCTGCGACTCTGATTTCGATATAGGCGATGCTGCCATCGTCGTCGGACGCATCGGAGAAGGTTCTGATATCTTCGACGGTTCCGGCAACAGTCGCGAGAGGCGGGACATAGTTCGATACGCCTTCAGCGTGGGAAAAGCCCGCTATGAGAGCGATTTCGGCGATAGCCAAGGCAGCCAATGCGGCAGCTGCCACCATGAATGCCTTTCGCATGGGAGCCTCCGGTCTTTGGACGCAAGCAAAACATGAGGAGAATCGGTCTGCGCATGAGAATCCGACCAAGGGAGAAGCTTCTTATCGGACAGTTTTCTTCGCAGGCACGAGATTGAGGGTGCAGAGATAGGCGAGGCAGGCTGGAGCGCAAGCGAGGGCAAAGGCCGCTCGTGGCCAGAAGCCGAGAAGAAGATGCGCGCAAACCGCCAGAAGCGCTGCTGCTGGCGCAAGACAGGCGAGGCGCAGGGCTTTGGCACGGGTGTACGTCCTGTCAAAGACGCGGCAGGAAGCCTTGTGCCAGGAGATGAGCATGCAGCAGGAGAAGAGAAGGACGAAGATGATGAGGGCGGGGCCCGCCCAGACAGATGCGTCCGCTGCCGATGCGATGAGCACAAGATAGCCTGCCAGGAGATAGGCATCAGCTGTCTCTGCGAACTTTGTCTTCCGCTTCTTCATCTCCGGCTCCTCTTGCTGGTGGCAGAAAAAGGATGTTCTTAGCCTCCTTGCAGGGAAGCGTACCCGATGGCGGGAAAGTGCGGTACCTGGCGTGCTGGGTTTCGGCCAAGGGAATATTGCTTTCGGGAAGTGCTCCTGCTGGATGGCAGGGCAAAGCCGAAGTGCGCACTTTCCGGTACTCAGGTGCTGGAGGCCCGGGCTGTGCGGATGGCAGGTTTTCCGCCGCAGACGGCATATTATCCTGCTTCGATATCGCTTTCATCTGGTTAGACATGTATTTGTTCGCAATAACCCATCGTTCGTTAAGAATCTGCAATACAAGGTTCAATAATTGGTATATCTGTACAGACAGATAACGATGCGGCGCTTCTTGCAGGACACGCCAAAAAGGTGGTTGCCATGAAGGGTACGCTCTCGGAGAAAGCACTGCGAACATCCGAAGAGATTGTCCGCGCTTTGTGGAGACAGGATCCAGAGTCCTGTCGTCCCTATCTGCATGAGAGCTTCACCTATATCGGACCGAGCGCGGACGAGTACTGCCTTGTCCCGCAGTCGCTTGATGCCTATATGGACCATATGCCGAAGGACGGCATCGAGGCCAAGAAGATCTCCGAGGAGTATTTCCAGGTGCGCGTGCAGAGCCCGCACGGGATGCTCGTGACAGGACACGTGCTTGCGTCGTATCCGATAGGGCCACATGAGGTGGCCTTCCACCGCTTCCGTGTCACGCTGCTCTGGACCGTCGAGGACGACAGGCTCCAGCTTGTGCATCTCCATATCTCGACCCCGACGTGGCAGAGCCATGGGCAGAAGACGATGCATGGAGAGGAGCAGGAGGGCGATGCCAGCACGGTCTCCGTCCGTCTTCATCCTGATTCCCATCCTCTTGTCATGCGCGATTCCTCGGGTGTCGCCCACTTCCTCGATGCAGATGCTGTCATCTATCTCGAGGCAGAGCGGCAGTACACGATGGTGCATACGGCGGAGGGCATCTTCCGCCTGGCAAAGGTCCTGGGCAAGGTCGCAGCCGAGCTGCCGCCGAACTTCCTGCGTGTCCACCGCGGCTTCTTGATCAATGTCGCCCATGTGCGGGAGATCCATACGCGCCAGATCATCCTCGATGAAGGGACGGCTATTCCCATGCCGGAGCGTCGCTCTGTGCAGGTGCGCAGAGAGGTGGAAGAGGCAATCCGCGCGCTTGGAAGGGCATAGCAGCTTTCTGTCTTTCACGTTTGGGAGGGATGCAGCAGCAAAGACCGGCAATGCTGAGCTTTCTGTTCAGCGTTGCCGGTCTTTCGTGACCTCTTCGACTTTTTCGCTGCTAGGCACGTTAAACTCATTACGCACATACGTAAGAAACGAAACGATTCATGTCTGGAGCTTGCGGGTTCCATGCCTGATCGGGTCAGGATGGAGGCGATCTCCTGCATGAGGAAGCAGCTTCAGGAAGATGCACTCCGCATGGCGGAGAGCCTTGTGGACCGGCTCCCTGACCATGCGGCGCAGAAGCTCGAGCCGCTCTTTGCTGAAACGCTCCAGGCTGTAGGTCCCTTGGAAGGGGATTGGCTGCTCGACCGGCATGATTTCCTCCAGGAGCTCGAAGAGCTTGCAGAAGCGTATGAGCTCAGGGGCGTCGGCAAGCGCGATGTGCATGCCTGTACGCTCGATGAAGATGCCTGTGTGACCGTAAGCCGCTTTGCTGCCATCACCCGCGAAGGCATGATTCCCTGCCGCCTTACGCTCATCTGGCAGGAGCTCAAGGGCGAGCTCAAGATCTGCCATGCCCATTTCTCGGTCGCCGTGACGGAGGGGCATGGAGGGGCAGCGGCCCATGCGCTCAGGGAATCGATCGTGCTGCGTGATGCAGACGGCATCTCGCACTTCCTGAGCCTCTCCGATATCGTCTATATCGAGGCTTCCCGCCAGTCGACGCTTGTCCATGCAGTGACAGGCACCTTCCGCATGAGCGAGGGCATCACGCATCTGCTCACGCGTCTCGATGGCAAGTTCGTACGTATCCACCGTGGCTTTGCCGTGAACGTGGACCATGTGGCAGGCATGCGTCCGGGCTATGTGATGCTCGACGAGGGAACGAGCCTGCCCGTGCCTTCGAGGCGCACCCGCGAGGTTGCAGACGATCTCCGCCGTGCCATAGGCTCGTAAGAGCTGATTTCAGACGAGAGAGAAGCGGCCTCCCTGCCCTGTGGGCGGGGAGGCCGATTTCATCAGAGCGTTTCGGTGTCGAGCCAGATCGTGAAGGGACCCTTGTTCACAAGCGAGACATCCATCATCGCGCCGAACTCGCCGTGTCCCACGCGGCTCTCTCCGAGGTCTGCCCTTGCATCCTCGAGGAACGCCTCGTAGAGCCTCTTGGCCGGCTCTGGCTTGGCAGCTCCCGTGAAGGAGGGCCTGTTGCCGTGTGAGCAGTCGGCACAGAGCGTGAACTGGCTCACGATGAGGACAGAGCCGCCTGTGTCCTGAAGGGAGAGATTCGTCTTTCCGGCAGCATCGGGAAAGATGCGCAGGCGCAGGATCTTCTTCCAAAGGCGCGCGGCGGCAACTTCCGTGTCTTCGGGCACGACACCCAGGAATATGCAGAGGCCGGGGCCGGAGGAACCGACAAGCTTTCCTTCGACCGTGACCTCTGCCGTGTCTATGAGCTGGATGAGCGCGCGCACGCTACATCTCGATCCCGTAGAGGCGCGTGAACTTCTGCACGAGGTAGTCCGTGTAGTAGGCCACATTGAAGGGCTCGCCGCAGGCATTGACGACAATCTCTGCCGGGTCGAACGTGCGGCCCCACTGCCAGACATGCTTCTTGAGCCAGGCACGGATCGGCTCGAGATTGCCGGTCGCAAGGACGCCGTCGAAGTCCATGTCTTCTGCCATCATCTGGTGGCGGAACTGTGCGCCATAGGCGCCACCCAGCGCATAGGTCGGGAAGTAGCCGATGAGGCCGTCTGCCCAGTGCGTATCCTGGAGCGCACCGTGCGTGTAGTCAGAAACGCGGACGCCGAGATACTTCTTGTAGCGGTCGGCCCAGAGCATCGGCACCTGCTGCGCCGTGATGTCGCCCTCCATCAGGAGCTGCTCGATCTCGTAGCGGATGATGATGTGAAGGGGGTAGGTGAGCTCGTCTGCCTCGGTACGGATGAGGCCCGGCTCGACGCGGTTTGCGGCCATGTAGAACTGGCGGGCGCTCACACGGGAGAACTGGCCCGGGAAGTGCTTGCGCAGAAGCGCAAGGAGAGACGGCGCGAAGGCTTCGGCACGACCGACATAGTTCTCGAAGAAGCGCGACTGCCCCTCATGCATGCCCATGGACGTGCCGCCCTTGAGCGACGTGTAGTTGAGGGCGGGGTCGACGCCGGTCTCGTAGAGGGCGTGTCCTCCCTCATGGAGCATCGTGTAGAGGTTCGAGAGCACATCGTCCTCATAGACGTGCGCTGCAATCATCGCATAGTTCGTCGTGATGCCATCAGAGTAGGGATGCTCGGTCTTCGTGAGCACCATCACGTCCGGATCGAGTCCTTCGAGGTCCATGAGGTCGCGTGCCAGGGCCCACTGGCGCTCTGCCTCGAAGCGGCCCTCGACGACCCTGCGGGAGAGCTGCGGACGCTGGGAGATCTCCTGGAGGAGCGGCACGACGCACTTCTTCACCTCGCGGAAGAAGTGGTCATAGAATGCGCGGCTCGTGCCCTGCTCGAAGTAGTCGAGCCACACATCGTACGGGTTCCTGTGCGGGTCCTGGCAGCTGGCAAGATGGCGCATGGCATTGACGACACGGTCAAGATAGGGCTCGAAGCTTGCCCAATCGTTTGCAGCCTTTGCGGCATGCCAGACGGCGCCGGACTCGGCGAGCAAGCGCGTGAATGCTGCCTGGTCTGCTGCCGGGACATTTTCGAGACGGGCACGCTCGCGTCTGAGCACGCGCACCTGTGCGCGCTGCGTGCGGTCGAGGAGCGCCGAGCTCCTCTGGAGACGGTCGAGAAGCTCGCCGGTGTTCTTTGCGCACAGAAGCTCCTGGTCCTCCTCGTCGAGGATGGCCTGCGCCTCGCCGCGGTCATGCACGGCCTTCTTGGGGTCGATCGAGGGGCCGAAGCAGCCCATCATCGTCTCGGCATACCTGTGGGCATAGAGATGCATCTCGAGCGAGTTCAGGGCAGCGAGATCTGCCTTCGGGTTCATGACGGCGGCAGGGGAAGCAGCAGGGACACCTGCTGGAGCGGGTGCTGCCTGCGTGTCAGCTTTCTGCGCAGGCTCGCTCACCTGGGCCTCGGTCTTGCCGCTTTCGTTCGTATCAGCCATATTCGAGCTCCTCTCGCGCGTCTGCGCGCATGTTCCTATGAATAGCTTCCAGTGTAGCCTGAGACGTGCCTCAGCTTAAGGGACAGAACGGGATACGCTCAGCAATGGCAGATAGATGGCCATACATGCGTGCTTGGTGCCAATCGTGTCGCAGGATGCACCATTGCTGGATATCTCGTTTCAAGGGATTCTTCCTTGCGCCATACTTGGAGTCCCGGAAACGTTTACGGAAGGAAGATCCGATGAAGTATGTATTGGGCATTGATGTCGGCGGCACATCCATCAAGGCAGGCATCTTCACGCTTGAAGGCCAGCTCAAGGCAGTCCGCACGATTCCGACCTCGGACCTCACGACACCTCAGGCCTTCGCCGAGGTGACAGATGGCCTCACGAACCTCGTATCCTCGGTCGATGGTGCGATCACCGACGTGGAAGCGGTCGGTCTCGATATCCCCGGTCCTGTCGATGCGAATGGCAATGTCGGCTTCCTTCCGAACATCAAGCTCGATCCTGACGGACTCAAGAATGCCCTGAAGGAGACGTTCTTCCAGGCACGCCTTGCCTTCGTGAACGATGCGAATGCCGCAGCGCTCGGCGAGATGTGGATGGGCGGCGCCAAGGGCGTCAAGAACTTCATCATGATCACGCTCGGCACGGGCGTCGGCGGAGGCGTCGTCCTCAATGGCCAGCTCGTGGCAGGAGCGAATGGCGCCGGCGGCGAGCTCGGACACCTGACGATGAACTACGAGGAGACGCGCACCTGCGGCTGCGGCCGCCATGGCTGCCTCGAGCAGTATGCAAGCGCCTCCGGCATCGTGACGCTCTACAAGGAGGCCTGCGAGAAGGCAGGCAAGGAGCCCTGCGCGCTCTCGGGCCGCTCCGATTCCTACTCTGTCTTCAAGGCCATGGCAGCAGGGGACGAGTGCGCACGCACTGCCATCTCCCAGATGCTCGAGTATCTTGCTCGCGCCATGGCACAGCTGTCGTGCGCGGTCGATCCTGAGGCTTTCGTTATCGGCGGTGGCGTCGTCGGCTCGTTCGATGTCTTCAAGGACGAGCTCACCGAGCGTTTCCAGGCCCACTGCCTGCCAATCTGCAGGAACACGAAGATCGTGCCGGCAGACCTCGGCAACCAGGCCGGCATGTATGGAGCTGCGCTCTGCGCCCTCTCTGCAGAAGAAGAGTAAGGCACGCCCAGGATATGCGGAAGGCGGCTGCAGTCTCAGGGCTGCAGCCGCCTTCTTCTTTGACGGAATGTGAGCTAGAGGAGGTCGCGTACGAGCGGCATGCTCATGCAGTGCGTGCCGCCACGTCCGCGCGAGAGCTCACCCGAGGGGAATGTGTGGACTGCGATGCCTGCCTTGTCGAGGAGATCGAGCGTGATCGGTGTCCGCTCATAGCCCACGACCTCGCCAGGAGCTATAGCGAGGACATTGGCCCCGAGGTTCCAGAGCTCCCATTCCGTATCGACCGGATCGTCTCCGCCGCAGGGGATGAGGCGCACATCGGGGTTCCCGGTCGCCTGGGCAAGCGCTCTGTGCCAGTCCTTGCCGACATAGTCATAGCCGACGCCTGTGGGTGCCGGGAAGAGGCGGTAGATGTCGGTCGTGCCGTCGATCAGGGGGTTGTAGAGGAACGTATCCACATCGACCATCGAGAGCGAGATATCGAGGTGCATGGACGCGCGATGCATGCCGATATCGAAGGCATAGACTTCCGTGTAGCCGCGCTCGAAGAGGCTGTGAGCGATGTATTCGATCGAGACAGGGCTCGTGCGCTCCGAGCAGCCGATGATGACAGAATGGTCGGAAAGGACGAGCACGTCGCCGCCTTCGATGCGCTGCGGGAAGGAGAGGTCGTAGAGGTCCTCTTCCTTCGTATCCTGAAACTCCTTCGCATGCTGGCGCACATAGCGAAGCACGATCGCCTCGCGCTTGCGGACACGCTTCTCCATGTGGGAGTAGATGACATCATGGCCGAGCGAGATCGAGTTGTCACGCATGAAGTAGATGTTAGGGAGCGGGCAGACGGCAAAGACGGCCTCGCGGGCACCGAGGTTTCCGAACGACGTCACATCCTGGAGGCGCGCATCGTCGCTCCTTATGCCGCAGAGCACGGTCTCGACGAGCTCGTCTGGCGACATGCGCAGATACAGGTCCTCGAGCTTCTCCACGAGCGCAGGGCTCGTGATATGGGATGCCTCGAGGAACTCGGAGACGAACTCATAGCGGACCTTCGGGGACTCGAAGGCAGACTTCATGAGGTCGGTGAGATAGAGGACCTCGACACCGGCATCTGTCAGGATCTTGGCAAAGGCATCGTGCTCTTTCTGGGCCTCTGCCAGATACGGCGTATCTTCGAAGAGCATGCCCGAAAGCTGCGAAGGAAGCACCTGGCAGAGCTCGCGTCCGGGCCGGTGGAGCATCACCTTTCTGAGACGCCCGATCTCCGAATACACCTGTGTCATCTTGAGCCTCGCTTCCTCTGCTTCCTGCTGGATGCGCAAACAACGTGGACTAGCCTATTACATACCCACATGGATATCTAAAACCGAAAGGCATCCGAAATGTGACGCCAGATAAGCGCTGTGTCGTGTTTCTGGGCCTTTTCTCTCGTGTTTCGCCGGGCTCGGACGAGCGCGGATCAGAGCGTTCTGGCCCGGTATACTTTGGAGGAAATGGGAAAGCAAGGGAGCATGCGGATGGATGTGGCATTCTTCGATATCGACAACACGCTGACATGGCGAGACCCGAAGACGGGCTGGGGAAATGAGGCCACGCCTGCCTCGAAGGACGCTATCAGGCGCTTCAGCGAGCTCGGCAATGTCGCCCTGCTCTCTACCGGAAGGGCCCCTCAGGGCGTCCCTCAATGCCTTCAGGGCCTGATCTCGAAGAGGCGCTCGCTGAGGCGCATCGTGCACACATGGGCATCCTTTTCAGCGGGCTGGAAGGCAGGGCCTTTGCAGGAGAGCGGCGCGGCTTCGAATGGCATGCCATACAGGTCGAAAGCCTGGAGGACCTGAAGCGCGTGCTTCCCTCGCTTGAGGTAGGAAAGCTTGCCTTCCGCTATTTCGACCTTCCGCACTATAAGGAGAGCAGCTTCTTCCAGACGCATTTTGCCTGCTATCAGTCAGCTCCTGACTACTTCGAGCTTGTGTGTCCCGGTGTCGGCAAGGATGTGGCAGCGCATGAGCTTGTGCGTGCGCTGGAAGAAGAGGGCGGCACGGTCGGCCGCACGCTTGCCTTCGGAGACTCGGAGAACGATATCCCGCTTCTCAGAGCAGCTGACATTGCTGTCGCTATGGGCAACGCGTCTCCTGCTGCGAAGGAAGCGGCGAGCTATGTAACAGACGATGTGCACCACGACGGTGTCGCCCACGCGCTCGCACATCTTGGCTATATCTGAGACACAGACAGGGAGAAGGCCACGTGAAAGAGATTGCAGCGGATGGAAGCGTGCATGAGTGCCGCCTCATCCTTTCCGATATGGACAGCACGATCCTGCCGAAGGGAGCAAAGACCGTCAGCCCAAGGACGCATGAGGCGTTTGGCAAGGCACTTGCAGCGGGCATCCCGATAGGCCCCTCCTCAGGCAGGGCGAGAAGCTGGGTGCCGCCGATGTTTGCAGGAGACGAGATGTGTGTCGCCACGGCGGTCGCCACGAACGGCCTCGAGGTCTATCTCGAAGGCACCTGCATCCATCATGAGTATTTCAGCCATGAGGCACTTCTGAACCTTCTCGATGTGCTTGGCAGGCATCCTGGATGCGGCCTGCTCTGCTTCCAAGACAGCAAGACGTATATCGTGCGTGGAACACGTGAAGATCTTGCCCAGTCTTTCCCGGCATATGCGGAGACGGCGGAGATGCGAGACACGCTTCCTGAGGGTGCAATCACCAAGGTGAACGTGTTCCAGTGCGGCATCACGCGCCCCGAGACGCAGGAGCTTGTCGATGCGCTGAATGCAGAGGCAGAAGGGCTCGATTTCGATCTGGCGTTTCCGGGATATCTCAATGCGATGCCTGCTGGCTGGAACAAGGGACGGGGCATACAAGTGCTCTGCGAGGCGCTTGGCTGCACGACGGATGAGGTCGTCGTCTTCGGCGACGCAGACAACGATCTAGCAATGTTCGACGTCGTCGAGAACTCTGTTGCCGTCTCGGATGCGACTTCCAATGCGGCGGCTGCTGCGAAGTGGCATATCGGTGCCTGTGCAGATGACGCTGTCGCCGAGGCGATAGAGAAGCTTGCCGAGGGTGTGTGGCCTTTCACGGCGTAGGGGCCTGAGATGAAGATTGCCGATGCTGTCGGGTACGTGAAGAAGTTCTGCCAGGGTATCGATGCCTGGACAGGTGCACCCATCGACGATGCGACGACACGCGACAAGGTGACGTATGGGAGAGAGCACCTCGAAGAGGAGTGCACAGGCATCGTCTGCTGCCTCTGGGCCACCGCCGATGCGATTCGTATAGCCAAGGCTTCTGGCGCCAATCTCATCATCTGCCACGAGGCGCTCTTCTGGAATCATGGGGACAGGCAGGAGGTGCTTTCCGGCAATAAGGTCTTTGCGGCAAAGAGGGAGCTCCTCGATACGTGGGGGGGGTGTCGTCTGGCGCTGTCATGACTACATCCACTCCGGCGTGCCCATCGATGATGGAAGATACGCAGATGGCATCTTCTTCGGCTTTGCGCAGAAGATGGGATGGCTGGACCTTCGTGTCGGAAACGTCTCTGCCTGCATGGACTATCTGATTCCTGAGACCTCGGGCCCAGATCTTGCGGAGTCCCTGGCCCATGCGCTCAGGCTCAATGGCACGCGCATCATAGGAGATGCGGATGCCCCGATCTCCCGTATCCAGATTCCCATGCATGTGATGGGCAATCCTGAAGCAGATACGGAAGAGATTGCCACAATCGAGCGAGAAGGCATCGATGCCCTCGTGACGATGGAGTTCTGCGACTTCACGGTCAGCGAATACCTCCGCGACAGCTCGCTTCTGGGCAGGGGCAGGTGCGCCATCACTGTCGGCCATTTCAATCTTGAGGAGCCAGGCATGGAGTGCATGGCGGGATGGCTGCCAGTGGCACTCGGCACCGATGCTGTCCCTGTGCGATTCGTTCCTATGGGCGATACCTATCAGTACGTGGTGCAGTGATTCCTCGTCTGGATGCAGCGGCAGATGTGAACAGAGGGGAAATGTTCATATATCCGGATACAAGTCGCGATGCCTGTGCTAAGCTTGCCCACAGGCAATGACGGAGAGGTTCGTCTGCCGCGTAGCTGGAGGACAGAGAAGGGACCCTAGGCTGAGAGGTCCTCGCGAAGGCTGGCGGACGAAGTTCACTCCACCAGCTGCAACCTGAACGCATCTGCCAGTAGGGAAGCCGTCTGCTCCACGGAACGGAGCTCAACGAGTGGGCGCTCGCGACGCACAAAGCGTGCAGTGTCAATCAAGGTGGTACCGCGGTCATGAGGCCGTCCTTGAGCAAGTATGCTCGAGGACGGCTTTTTCTATGGAAGGGGCAAATCGGTATGTCAATGAACGATGACCTCACATCGATTCAGGATCAGGTGCGCGAAGGCGTTGCCAAGGCGCTCACGCCTGAAGCGCTGGAGGAGCTGCGCGTCCAGATTCTCGGCAGGAAGGGCAGCCTGACCCAGGTCATGCACCAGATGGGCAAGCTCGATCCTGAGGAGCGCCCGATCATGGGCAAGATGGCAAACGACGTGCGTGCGCAGGTCGTGGCTGCCATCGAGAAGCGCAAGGTCGAGATCACGAAGGAAGTCCTGCAGTCCCGCTTTGCAGCCGAGTCGACCGATGTCACGCTGCCAGGCCGCGTGAAGCCGCTTGGCACCGAGCATCTGATCTCGCAGATCCGCGAGGAGATCGAGGACATCTTCTGCGGCATGGGCTATACCGTCGAGGACGGCCCGTTCGTCGAGACGACCTACTACAACTTCACGGCACTCAATGCGCCTGAAGACCATCCTTCACGTTCTTCCAAGGACACGTTCTACGTCGTCGACAACGCTCCTGAAGGCAAGGAGCAGCATGTGCTCGGCGAGTCCGACGTGCTCCTTCGCACCCAGACCTCGGGCGTTCAGGTCCATGTGATGGAGAACAGGAAGCCCCCGATCTATATGATCTGCCCAGGCACGGTCTTCCGTCCCGATACGGCCGATGCAAACCATCTGCCCCAGTTCACGCAGGTCGAGGGTCTCGTCGTCGATGAGGGCATCACGTTCGGCGACCTCAAGGGCACGCTCGACTACTTCACGCGCGAGATCTTCGGAAAGGACCGCGCTACCCGCTATCGTCCGCACTTCTTCCCGTTCACGGAGCCGAGCTGCGAAGTCGATGTGTCCTGCGGCGTCTGCGGCGGCAAGGGCTGCCGCTTCTGCAAGGGCACGGGCTGGCTCGAGATTCTGGGCTGCGGCATGGTGGACCCGAACGTCTTCCGCTACTGCGGCATCGACCCGGAGAAGTACACCGGCTTTGCCTTCGGCATCGGCGTCGAGCGCGTGGCAGCGCTGCGCTACGACCTCCCCGATCTCCGCATGCTGATGACCGGCGACAAGAGGTTCCTGTCCCAGTTCTAAGGGATCCTCTTCTTTGGACAGTTTCCGCGCAACAGAAAGGCAGATACGATGCGCGTTTCCTATGAGTGGCTGAAGGACATGGTCGATGTCCCCGAGGATCCGAAGGACCTCGTGAAGGAATATATCCACACCGGCACCGAGGTGGAGGCTGTGGAGAAGGTAGGTGCAGACCTCGAGCACGTCGTGACCGGCAAGGTCCTGACGAAGGTCCCGCATCCCGATTCCGACCATATGTGGCTCACGACGGTCGATGTGGGCATGAAGAACGTGGATAAGGACGGCAAGCCCGAGCCGCTGCAGATCGTCTGCGGTGCCCAGAACTTCAATGCAGGCGACCATATCGTCGTCGCAATGATCGGAGCACACCTGCCGGGCGATGTGAAGATCAAGAAGTCGAAGCTCCGCGGCGTCGAGTCGTATGGCATGAACTGCTCCGAGCGCGAGCTCGGCCTTGGCTCCGACCACTCGGGCATCATGATCCTGCCTGAGGATGCGCCGGTCGGCGTGGACTTCACGGACTACTATGGCATCTCGGATACGGTCGTCGACTGCGAGATCACGCCGAACCGTCCGGACTGCCTCTCCATGGAGGGCATGGCAGTCGAGACGTCTGCCATCTTCGATGAGGACACCCATATCACGGAGCCCCAGATCAAGTCTGAGATTGCGACGCGCGCCGAGGACCTCGTCGATGTCACGATCGCAGATCCTGCGCTCTGCCAGCGCTATGTCGCCCGTGTCGTGAAGAACGTGAAGATCGGCCCCTCGCCTGAGTGGCTTGCCCGCCGTGTCGAGGCGGCAGGATCGCGTACGATCAACAACGTCGTCGATGTCACGAACTATGTGATGTATCTCACCGGCCAGCCGCTCCATGCCTTCGACCTCAACAAGCTCGGCGTCCGTGACGGCAAGCGCCATATCGTGATCCGTGCTGCAGAGGACGGCGAGAAGGTCACGACGCTCGACCACACCGACCGCGACCTCACGTCCGACATGATCGTGATTACCGACGATGGAAAGACGCCGGTCGCGCTTGCTGGCGTGATGGGCGGCCTCAACTCCGAGATCGACGACAATACGACGGATGTCCTGCTCGAGAGCGCCTGCTTCGACAAGGGCCACATCTCCCGCACGAGCCGCAACCTCGACCTTATGAGCGAGGCATCGATCCGCTTCGAGCGTCAGGTCGATGCTGCCGCCTGCTCGCGCATCGCAGACATCGCAGCGGCCCTCTTCGAGGAGTGCTGCGGGGCCGAGGTCTGCACAGGCAAGGTCGACAATTATCCAGCACCTGTGGAGCCTGCGCATATCCATCTCAGGACCCAGCGTGTCTGCGCCCTCTCCGGCGCCGATATCGAGCCTGATTTCATGGCACAGCGCCTGCGCCGCCTTGGCTGCGCGGTCACGCCGGCAGAGGATGGCTTCGACGTCGTCGCGCCGACGAACCGTCCCGATCTCACCCGCGAGGTCGACCTCATCGAGGAGATCCTGCGCCTCTGGGGCGAGGATGAGGTCGAAGCGACGCTTCCTGCTGCCAGGAACCATGCAGGCGGCCTTACGGTCGACCAGCAGCGCATCCGCAAGATCGGCGCCACGCTCAGGGCTCTTGGCCTCTCCGAGACCCAGACCTACAACTTCGCCGATGCCCGCGACCTCGAGCGCCTGCATATGAGCGAGAAGGGCCGTGGCATCCCGGTCCAGATCATCAATCCGCTCGTCGCAGATCAGAGCCAGATGCGCCGCTCCATGCTGCCGGGCCTTCTGCGCTCGGTCGAGTACAACATCAGCCACGGCGAGAAGAACATCGCGCTCTATGAGATTGGCCGTGTATTCTTCGGCCATGAGCACAAGTCCCAGCCGGATGAGCCCCGCTTCGTCTGCGGCGTCATGTCCGGCGCCTGGGACGATGACCAGTGGAACCGCAAGTACCCGAAGCTCAACTTCTTCGATGCGAAGGGTGTCGTCCAGGAGCTCCTGAAGGCGCTGCGCATCACGAAGGTCCGCTACAAGGTGGCAGACCAGGAAGAGTATGGGTGGCTCCAGCCGGGCTGCGCTGCCGAGATCTACGCCCACGGCGGAGAGCTCATCGGCTGGGTCGGCAACATCCATCCTGAGGTCCTTCAGAACTTCGAGGTCGAGCAGGATGTCGTGGCATTCGAGCTCTCTGTTGAGGCGCTGCTCCGTCTTGCCAAGCGCGAGCTGCCCTATCAGGAGGTGCCGACGCTCCCGGGCGTCTCTGTCGACCTTGCAATCGTCGTCGACGAGGATGTCACGGCAGAGACCGTCGAGCAGCGCATCCAGTCTGCCGGCGGCAAGCTCCTCGCAGATGTGCGCCTCTTCGACGTCTTCCGCGATAAGCAGCGTGTCGGCGAAGGCAAGAAGTCGCTTGCGTTCTCGCTCACGTATCGTGCAGCCGACCACACGCTCACCTCTGATGAGGTAGAGAAGGCGCATGACCGTCTCGTGAAGAAGGTCATGCGCGCCGTGAACGGCGAAGTCAGAAGCTAGGAACGAGTCTCGTGGGCCCGGGGCGCACGCCCCGGGCCAGATCGGTACAGGAAGGCATATGCCCAGCTGGAACATACATGCAGCACATGTGGAACGTCTCCTCAGGGAGGAGAAAGCGGATGCTCTTGGCATCCGCGATATCGGGAATTTCCTCTTCGGGAACTTCCTGCCCGACCTCTATGTCGGCTGGATGGTGCCCGATGTCTCCCACAAGCTGCCGTATGGGATGACGCATATGGCCGAGACGGCAACCATCCCTGTACCCCAGTACCAGAAATTCTGGGACCTCTATATCGAGGGCAAGAACCCTTCAGAGGTCACCGATATCGTGCTCGGTGCCTGGGCACACCTGGTCTGCGATGCTGGCTACAACGGTGCGACGAGGCGCTACATCGCTGAGATCGGCGTGAAGCCCGGAGATCGGACCCGCATCAGGAAGCAGAAGGACTTCGAGCTCTATGGAAGGACGTTCTTCCTCGAGCGCCGTGTCCCGCTCACCCCGTCCCTCATAGATGAATGTGCAGCCTTCCCGCAGTATCCTATCCTCGCAGAGGATGCAGAGCGTGGCGTGAAGGCAGCAGACGTGCTCCTCGACGGAAACAACGAGCGCCATCTTGCTGACGCACCGACCTATTCTCTCCTGACGCCTGAGTTCTTCAGGACGACAGGGGACAGGGTCGACGAGATCTTGCGCCAGGGGCTCCTGCGCTTCGGGAAGGCAGCCTGCTAGGATGGAGAAGTTTGTCAGGCAGGGCGCTGTACCGCTCCATGTGCAGGTCGCAGACTATGTGCGCGAGAAGATCTATTCCAGGGAGTGGGGCCAAGACGTTCCCATCCCTTCTGAGCATGAGCTCATGGACATGCTCGGGCTCTCTCGTGGCACGGTCCAGAAGGGCATACGCGCCCTTGTGGACGAGGGACTTCTGACGCAGCAGCGCGGACGTGGTACCTTCGTCACGCAGCCGGTCATGGCAAGGCCATCAGGAAACAGGCTGCTCTCGTTCGGCGAATCCATGAGCGTGCAAGGCATACGCTTCCGCACGATCGTCTGCGAGATGCGGATTGAGAAGGCAGAGGGCCTCTGTGCGACGTCTCTGGGCATCAAGCCAGGGGAACCCTATCTCTATCTTGCACGCATCCGCACGGTCGAGGATGTGCCGGTCATGTTCATCGAGAGCCACCTCAACCTCAAGGCAGCGCCCGGTCTCGACCTGGTGGATTTCGAGCATGAGTCGCTCTTTGCGGCAGTCGAGCGCTGCTCGGGCCATGCTATCGGCCACTCGGAACAGCGCTACTGTGCCTGTGTTGCCGGCTCTGAGCGGGCACGTTGGCTCAAGTGCGACGACAAGGCGCCCGTGCTCAATCTCGAGCAGCTTGTGACGCTCGACAATGGAGTCCCCTTCGAATGGGGCACCGTGTGGCTGCCAGCAAACCGCTGCGTCATATCGACGACGACAGAGCGTGCCCGTGGCGTCATAGGGGAGTAGGAAAGATGGCCGTCCTGCCAGGCAGGGCGGCCATCAGCATCTCCGGGGTATGTCTCTGTCTTAGCGTTCGCAGAGCCAGTAGTGGCAGGAATAGGGGCCAACTTCGGAGCCTGCACCGAAGTCATGGTCTTCGCCCGTGATGAGGTCCTGTGCTCTCCCGCATCCCGCATCGAAGTGGAGGACGACCGGATCCTTCGAGGCGTTGACAGCGACAATCACACGGCGTCCCTGGGCAGCACGCTGGAAGACAAGCTGCTGCGGCTGGCAGAGGAGCTCATGGTAGTCGCCCTCGCAGAGAGCCTCTGCGCCTTCCGTCGTGAAGCGCGCCTCGGAGAGGGCGCAAATCCAGTCGGTGAGATCGTTCCATTCAGGCTTGTCGAGAGCCGGCCTCAGCTTGTGGTCACCGTAGTCCTGGACACCTTCGATGCCCCACTCGGAGCCATAGTAGACGCAGGGTACGCCGCACATGCCGAAGAGGAGGCCATAGAGCGGCTTCAGCTGCTTCTTGTCGGTGAGCTGTGTCGCGATCCTTGGCACGTCGTGGTTGTCCACGAAATCGAGCAGATGCTTTCCTGTGTAGAGGTCCCAGGGCTTGTCGCCGCTCTGGCGCTCCAAGGCATAGGCAATCTCATGCATGTTCGCTGCGTTCATGGAAGACCAGAGGCCCTTGTAGGCCTCGTAGTTGTAGACGGAATCGCAGGCATGGTCGTTCATCCAGCGGTTGTAGTCGCCGAACATCGTCTCACCGAGGAGAAGGAACTTCTCCCCGCGCTTTGCGGTGAGGCCATCGGCAATCTGGCGGAGGTAGCCGAGATAGCCATCGTCGAGGCAGTAGGCAACATCGAGGCGGAGGCCATCGATATCGTAGTCGGCTTCCCAGCCGCGGATCACATCGGCGAGATAGTCATTGAGCTCGAAGCAGCCATGATTGAGCTTCACGAGCTCGGGGACGCCTGCCCAGGTCTCGTAGGAGAATCCGTCATTATAGGCAGAGTTGCCGTTCCAGTCGATATTGAACCATCCGGCGTAGGGAGACTGCTGATGCTTCTCGAGGACGTCCTGGAAGGCCCAGAAGCCGCGCCCGACATGGTTCAGCACGGCATCAAACAGCACGCGTATCCCTGCTTCATGGCAGGCATCCACGACAGCCTTCAAGTCCTCCTTCGTGCCGAGGCGGCTGTCGACCTTCGTATAGTCCCTCGTGTCATAGCCATGGGAGTCGCTCTCGAAGACCGGGTTCAGCATCAGGCAGCTGACGCCGAGCTTCTTCATATGGTCGACCCAGCCATCGTTCACGATCTTGAGGAGACGGTGCGCGTCCGTGTTCGTGGCGCCTTCCTGGGAGCCATCGTTTCTCCAGGGAGCGCCGGTCAGCCCCAGAGGATAGATCTGATAGACAAAGCTTCCTTCATACCAGTTCATGCTGTTTCTCCAATCCTGTGATACGGCTTCCTTCGTCCTGCGCACGCGCTTCGGAAGGCCTTTGGCAATGCCGATGCGTCCTATCTCGTCCTGTGCGGGATCGAAGGCCGCTTCCACCTTCGAGAGGAGGCCGAAATCTGCTGCCATATCGAGCACGGTGCCGACCGAGACCGCGAGGTCTCCGCGCTCGGCACGCGAGAGGGTATCGCGCGATATGCCGAGCTCCTGCGCAAGCCCATCGGCCGTGATGCCCGCTATCGTGCGCCAGCGCTTCAGGCTCTCGCCGATATGCTGCATGCTCTCTTGGCATTCCTCATGCTTCATAGTTGATTCCTTAAAACATCGGATATATCAGACACAAATGAAGTATACATCGGAAATATCTGACGTAAATAGAGAAAGACGAGAGCCCGTGAACAGCAGAAAACAGCGTGTGCGCGGCAGGAGAAGGCCCGTGCAGCATGGATGCTGCACGGGCCTTGGGAAAGCAGGATGTCTTTGAGGCTCATAGGATGCCGCAGAACCTTGCGAAGTTGTAGCAGCAGATCAGGATGATCAGGACCAGGGCGCAGCGGTAGAGCACATCGACCGCATGGGAATCGATGCGCCGGGCAATCTGGCGGCCGATGACAGAGCCCAGCAGGGCAGCCAGACACATGCCGACAAGCATGAACGGCTCGAACGCCGGCAGGCCTCCGAGGAAGACCGAATAGAGCAGGCTTGCTGTCTGGGAGAAGGCGATGATGAAAAGCGATGCCTGGGCGGCAGGCTTGGAATCCATCGAGAAGAAGAACATGAGGATCGCAAGATTGAAGGGACCGCCGCCGATGCCGAGGAAGGACCATAAGGCGCCGGCGGCAGCGCCGATGAGGGCGCTGGCAAGCGGGCGGCCGATGCGGAAGCTTCTGAGCGAGGAGCGCTTGAGCGTGTAGATGAAGACGATAACAGTCAGGATGATGAGGATAGCCGCCTGATAGGCGCCGACGAGCTCCCTGTCGTGGAGATTCTGGCTGAGCAGGTTGAACAAGATCTTGCCGGCGACGCCTCCTGCTGCCGAGCCAAGGGCAACCGGCAGCATGGAGCGCACCTTGATGGTCGACGTCTTCGAGACGGCATTCTGCAGAAGCGTTGCCAGAGACATCGTGAGGACCGAGACCGAAGACAGGAAGGAGACGACCGCGACCGGAAGGATCCCCATCGCATCGACGACAGGCTTGATGATGACACCGCCGCCGATGCCGCAGAGCGGACCCAGAAGCGATGCCAGGAAGGCAACGACGAAGACAAGGTACATCTCTGACACGGATGAGGCTCCTTACTCGACGCGTCCCAATGCATGGTGGATGAGCTGCTTGTAGGCTTCGACTCCTGGCTGGTCGAACGGATCGACCCCCAGAAGCTCGGCGGAGCAGTAGCAGCTCAGCATGAAGAAGTAGAAGAGCGCTCCCATGTGCTGCTCATCGAGGCGCCCGATTTCTATGGTCGCACAGGGAAGGACCGATGCGTGTGCCTTCAGCACGGCATGAAAGCTCGTCTTGTTGATATCCCAGAAATCCGCTCCATCGAGATAGCCGAAGCCGTCCGCGACATCGCTGGTGCCGAGGACGAGATGGTCGTCCGGTCCAGGCTCTGCTATATCGAGGAAGGTCTCCATGAGCTGGTGCGTGCCATCCTGGACATACTGGCCAAGGCTATGGAGCTCCTCGGAGTAGCGGGCGCAGGCTGGAAAGAGGCCCCGGCCCTGCTTTCCTTCGGACTCCCCGAACAGCTGCTGCCACCAGAGGCCGAAATCGGCAAGACGTGGCTCGAAGGAGGCAAGAAGCTCGATGGTGAGCCCCGATCGTCCGGCGAGAGAGCGCAGATGCGCATAGCGCAGTGCCGGATTTGCGTGGTCGGGCAGACGGCGCAGCTCCGATTCCTCAGCACGCGCTCCTTTCACCAGCGCATCGATATCGATGCCGGCATAGGCGAGCGGCAGGAGATGCGTGGCAGTGAGCGCCGTATAGCGCCCGCCGATATTCGGCGGGAAGGTCGTGAACGTGTAGCCTTCATCCGAGCAGAGCCGCTCGAGATCGGATCCTGGGGTGCCGTTGCAGACGATGCGCTCTGCTGCTGCCCGCTTGCCGAGCTGGGAGACCAGATGCTGCCGCAGGAGCCTGAAGGAGCTTCCGGGTTCGAGCGTCCTGAAGTTCTTCGCGACGCAGAACAGTGCCACCTCGTGGCCCTCAAGGCTCTCGAGCAGCTTTCTCAGGGTCCAGGCGGAAAGGGTGTTGCCGGCATAGACGACACGGTGGCAAGGATCGGCTGGACCAAGTGCCGAGAGGACGGAGCGTGCCGCATTGTTCGACCCTCCGACACCTATGAGGACCAGGGTGTCTGTCTTCTTGCGCAGCCGGTCGGCAAGCGCATGGATGCGGGCAAGCTCCTGGGGCCCTGCCCACTGGTCGACAGAGAGCCAGCCGAGCCAGTCCGTGCCATGCGGCGCACCTGCCCAGCAGCTTTCCATGAGGGAAGGGTGCTCAGCCAGGGAGCGCTCGATGTCCTGCGTGCTGACCTTGCAGCCCAGCCCCTCTTCGTTCAGGCGTATCACGGAAGCCCTCCTAGCATCCGCAAGGATGGGCTGGCGCATCGTCGCGGTAGTGCGAGTTCTGCGAGGGATCCTTCATGCACAGATGCGGCACGGCGCTCACATAGGCGCCCGGCAGCGCCAGGATGTTGGGATGCCCATCGGTATACTTGTCGGTCGCGTCCTTGATAGCCTCTTCGAAGGTTGCACGCGTCTTGAGTCCCATCGAGCGGGCCATGCCCGGCTTCTTCGCGCCGACGATGTAGGTTGCGGACAGGTACTTCTCGGCCAGGTTCCCGCAGCTCATCATCGAGAAGCCATGGAAGGGATGGAAGGCGCCGGCAAAGCGGTACTTGCGGATATATTCCTCGTTCGTCGCGAAATACTCCCCGTACTTGATCATGTCGTTCAGGGTGTTCATTTCGTCGGAGTTCCATACCTCCCACTCCTCGCGCAGGTAGGGCCAGCGCTCGTCGTGGAACCAGCCATCGCAGTAAGAGGCAATCACGAAGACGCAGTGGTCGGAAAGGATACGCTTGTGGCGGATGACCTGGGCCGACACAGCCTGCATCATCATGATCGGGTTCGTGCCCATGCCATCGCCGTAGTGGAACTTCGTGGGCATGCCCATAACGACGATATCGTATTTCTTCTCAGCCCAGTGCACGTAGGTGCGCTTGTCGGCGCACTTCCAGGCAATGGGCTGCATCTCTTTGGCCCAGCCGGAATTGATCTCGATCTGGCGGCTCCAGGTATCGAGCACGGCATCGCAGCAGAAGAACTTCTTGCCCATCTTCTCTTCCATGAACATGCCCTGCTGGTTGAACTTGTCGCGCATCATCGAATGGGTGGAGACAGGCACGAAGTCAGGCCGGCTCATGACGCGGGGGACATGGTGGGCAGCGATGGAGCGCCAGTGGGTGATGCCGGTCGCGCAGTGCTTGTAGCCTCCCGAATACCCGCCATAGGGGTTGCCCTGGGTGTGTCCGATGAGAATCGCGATGTCCGATTCATAGACGCGCTTGTTCATGATCACATGGTCGCCCTGGGGCGTATAGCCGAGGTCGACCAGGTCGTCGTAGTTCTCCGAGTCATGGGAGTCGATCTGGTTCGTGGCCGCGAATTCGTTGTAGAGATCCTCGCCCAGGATCTGCTTGGCCTCGGCCGTGCTCGTGCGGGGATGGAGGCCGTTCGAGAACAGGAGCAGCACGTCGTCGTGCTTCACGCCGTTCGCGAACAGCTCGTCCAGGCAGGCACGGATCGCGACGCGGCGGTGCGAGGTCGGCTGGGTGCCGCCCTTGATGATGTCAGGGATGACGATGACGACCTTGGCACCAGGGTGGGCAAGGTCTGCGAGCGGCTCTGAGCCGATGGGATGGCGGATGGAGTCGAGCGTCGCGGCATAGAGCGAATCCCAGTCCTGAGGCAGGCACTGGGGGTCCTTCACGGTCTTGCCGGTGATGAAGACATCGGTCGAATCGGGGAGCTCCGCTCCCATCTTGCCGGTGCCATATTCGAATTCGAGATGCATGGTCCCTCTTCCTTTCAAGCGAATGTCTGTGCTACTTGCCAAGATACAGGTCGACGATTTCGGCATACTCATCCGGATAGAAGCCGATCTCGCCTGTGAAACGCGTGAGCGCGATGAGCCCGCCGTCGATCTCGTCGATGCCGGCAAGCATCTGGGCGTTGTCTGCCTTGAGCCCTCCTCCATAGACCACGTCCACACCGGGCAGGGCAGCCTTCACGAGACGGGCGACCTTTGCGATATAGGGGGCATCTGCCGGGGTCTTTCCGGGACCGATGCTCCAGACCGGTTCATAGGCAATCCTGAGGCCGTCTTTTGCGGCGCCCGCAAGGCCGCCTTCGAGCTGGCGGGTGAGCACCTGGTCCCACGCATCCTGCTCTTCCGTGCGCTCGCCCATGCAGAAGAGGACCTTGAGCCCAGCTGCCTGGGCTGCCCTGACTTCGCGGGCAAGGATGCGGTCGACGGCAGGTTCGATGGCGGCAGGATCTGCCCCTGCCTCTGCCATGACGGAGCGCAGGTGCATGCGCTCTTCGCAGTGTCCGATGAGCGTCCAGCTGCAGCCGAGCTCGGCCATCGAGTTTGCGGTCCTGAGCGTCGTGAAGGCGCCGAAGTTGCCGCCTGGAGCGCTGTCTTCTGTGTGCACGCCCTGACAGCCGATGCCGAAAGGCGCCGTGCCTTTCTCCTGCACGGCAGGGATGATATGCGCTTCAGGCAGGAAGGCAGCGAATTCGGCCGTGCCTTCATAGCGTGTGGCGACAGGGGCGACCGCGCGTGCGATGGCCGTGCCCCATGTGGCGGGTGCTGACAGGCGGTTCACGCCGCCGCGCTCGCACACGATATCGAAGCGCTTGAGATTGAGGAAGATATGCTTCATGTATGCCTCCTAGACAAAGCTTGCAAAGCGGGGAAGGTCCTGTCCAAGAAGCGGGCGGAGCCAGCTTCTGAACTCTTCGGTCACGCCGTTTCCTGCGGCATTGATGTAGCGGTCGGGAAGTGTCCGTTCATCGAGCATGACCTGCTCGATCGGGATGCGCACGTAGCGCACGGCATAAGGCGCGCTCGAGACGCGTTCGATGCCGACCATCTTTCCGGAGTCGCCTTCGAGCGCAGCACGCACGGCCTCGCGGCCACACATGATGGCTTCTTCGCGGTCGACGGCGCTCTGCCAGGGCATGGATGCCCTTCCCAGAAGGCCAGGCTTCTCCGAGCGGGCCTTGTAGCCGAGCTTCTGGACGACGAGGCGGGCAAGATGCGCGCTCACATCACCGAAATACCGGGAGCGGCCGGTTTCCATCAGAAGCGGTGCCACGGGCACGCCGCCTTTCTTGTGGAGCCCCTCCGAGACGACCACGATGCCTGAGCCCTTCTCGTCGATGAGCTCCTGGCAGCTCTCCAGGAACTGGTCCTCGTCGAAATCGCGCTCAGGCAGATAGATCAGGTCGGGGCCTCCGGTGCCGGACTCATCGGCAAGGGCGCTTGCTGCCGTGACCCAGCCGGCATTTCTGCCCATGGCCTCCACGATCACGATGTGGATCGGCAGGCCGCGTACATCGCAGCAGACCTCCGAGACGCTCGCTGCCATATAGAGGGCGGCGCTTGCATAGCCGGGCGCATGGTCGGTGACAGCGATATCGTTGTCCATGGTCTTGGGGATGCCCACGACATCGATATTCACGCCTTCGGCCCTGCATGCCCGCCATATCTCGCCGCAGGTGTTCATCGTGCCATTTCCGCCGGTCGGCAGAAGCCAGCGGACATGCTCCCTTTTGAGGGCATGGGCAAGCGCGCGGTAGTCCTTCTCCTCAAGAGGCTTTCTCGATGTGCCGATGGCAGAGGAGGGGGAGTGCGGCAGAAGCGCGAGCGTCTCTCTGGAAACCGTGCCGAAGTCGACGAAGCGTCCATCCAGAATGCCGCCGACGCCGCCGAGCGCACCGAGCACGCGGCCTGCTTCCGGTGTCCTGAGCGCCTCGTCGACCGCCCCGAACAGCGAGGCATTGATGACGGCAGTCGGGCCTCCTCCATGCATGACAAGCAGCGTATCCTGGGTGCCCATGCTAGATGCCTGCCTTCTCGTAGCGCTCTGCCATCTCGTCGAGCGATGCCATCTCTACCTTTGGCGCCTTTCCGTAGCTGCCGAATTCGACGATGAGGGTGGAGACCGCTTCCTTGACACCGCGCTCGATCGCATCGACGAGCGCCTGGCGGTCAGGGTCTTCCACGGTGCCGTACATGACCGTGTCATAGACAGGCGGCAGGAAGACGCGCGGATCGGGGTTTTCGGGATGTGCCAGCAGAAGCTCGTATACGCCGCCGACAGATGCGCTCTTCTGGAGCTCTGGGCGCAGGTGGAAGAGCTCGCGCATGTTGCGCGTGACAGCCAGGCGGATGTCCGTGTCGACATTGATCTTGCTGATGCCTGCCGGAATGGCTGCCTTGAGCTCATCGAGCGAGATGCCATGGGCATTATGGATGCTGCCGCCAAGCTCGTTGATCTCCTCGACGATATAGGCGGGGACGGTCGATGAGCCGTGGCTCACGAGCGCGCAGTCGAGCCCCTCATGTGCAAGGCATTCGCGTACGGCAATCGGGATTTCGCGGCGCAGCTTCACGTTCTTGCCCTTCGATGGTCCATGCATCGTGCCATAGGAGATGGCAAGGGCATCGACGCCGGTCGCGCGGACGAATTCCACTGCCTTGAGCGGGTTCGTATAGGTGCTTGTGGCAGCGAATACATGGTCTTCGACGCCTGCCAGGACGCCGAGCTCGCCTTCCACGGAGACGCCTTTCGGATGTGCGTACTTCACGACCTCGCGCGTGAGCTCGATATTGTCCTCGAAAGGCAGCGCCGATCCATCGATCATCACAGAGGTGTAGCCGCCGGCGATGGCTGCCTTGACAGATGCCATGTCACGCCCGTGGTCGAGGTGCAAGACGATGGGGATGGGGCTGTTCTCGCCGAATTTCTTGACGGCGTCGCCGATGTTTTTGGCGCCGCGGATCTTGTCCTCGACAGTTCCGTTCTGGAAGTCGGCACGCCCTCCCATGAATGCATTGGCAAGATCTGCTCCCTGCAGTATGGCGGCGCTTCTCAGGATCTCGTGGGCTTCGATGACGGCCTTTGCCTGACAGACGGCATTCACATTGAAGGCGCCCTGGGCATAGCCGCCGGCTCTGGCGGCATCGAGCACGGGCTTGAGTGGAACGAGGGGCATGGCATCACCTTTCTCTTGGGGGTCTTCTGATTCCAGACGCTTTCACGTCTGCGGTGCTGGATAGGCATCGATGATGTCGGTGAGCTTCAAGGTGCGGGTCTCGGCAGGCTTTCCCTCGATCAGGCGCAGAAGCGCATCGGCGCAAGTGCGGCCTACCTCCACATTGGGAAGGCGCAGATAGAGGCCGGGGGAGAAGCGGGTTTCGCCGTTGTTGGCAAGCTCGCCGAAGATGAGGCCACAAGATGGGCAGAAGCTGCGGAAGAGGTCGGTCCAGGTGGACCAGCTCGAGACCACGGCATCCCCTGGCTGGAGCTCCTTGGCTGCTGTGCGGACGGTCTTCACGAAGCAGTCGGTGAGCTCTCTGCCCTGGTCGGTCATGCCGACAGAGTAGCGGATATCCCAGGACTCGAGGTTTTCGAGGGTGACCGGCACGGTGCAGATGGAGAGCTGACAGTCTGGATGCTCTGCCATGGCTTCGCGCACGCCGCGCTCCCGCTGCTCTTCCTGCGCCTTCGCGATGTCGGGCCTCAGGTAGAGGAGCTTGCCGGGATGTTTTTCGAGGATGCGTTCCACCAGAAAGCGCGCTCCTCCTTCATAGTCGAGATCGACGCTCGAATACGTCCCTGGCTTCATCTGGCAGTCATAGACCACAAGCGGGATGTGCTTCGAGCGGATGGAGGCAAGGCTCGCACGGTCCGGACCTTCGTTGTCCTTGCCGAGAAAGATCACGCCGTCGATCCTGCGCTCCATGTAGGCACGGATATAGTCCGCAGGACCATCTGCCTGGCGCCGTGCCGTGCAGAGAAGAAGGGAATACCCTGCTTGATCGAGTCCCTTCTGGATGCCCTGGAGCGTCTGGGCAAAGCGGGGGACCGCCAGGTCCTTGTTGATGACAACACCGGCGCAGAACGATTTGCCGCCGCGCATGGTGCGGGCATTGGCATCGGGGATGTAGCCCAGATCGTTCACTGCCTGGAGCACGCGCTCGCGCGTTTCGGGACGCAGCTTCTGGTTCGGCACGTTGTTGATCACGTAGGAGACGGTGGCAGGGGCGACGCCTGCGGCTTTGGCCACATCGCGAAGCGTCACGCGCTTCCTGGAAGCTGTATCCAAAGGTATCGCCTCATCTCGCTCAGTAGGAACTTATGCGATTAAGCTAACAACACTATGGAATGATTTGTCTGCAAATGCAAGAAAAGAGATTGCTGGCGTGGAGAAAAGGCCAAAATATGGCCGCTTACGTGCCATATGATGCCGCTCGCTCTTGATTGCCATAAGTGGCGCACTGCTTGGAAAGAAGCGCAATAGAGCTGATACGATTCAGTAAATCTGCAGCAAAAGCAGACTGTGCCAGATGGGCCAGCTCAGAGATCGAGTCTTGTTACGGTCACGATGTTCGTGAGCTTGATCAGGCGTGACTGCGGTGTCGAGCCGCCGATGAGGGAAAGCACCTCGTCGGCACAGGTGATGCCGGCTCCATAGTTGGGCATGCGGGTATAGAAGTTCGCTGCCATCCAGGACTCTCCGTTGTTGGCAAGCTCCGCGTATACAATCTTCTTGTCTGGATCAGCCTTGCGGAAGTAGTGGGTCCAGGTAGCCCAGGATGCGATCACGGCATCGCCGTCTTCGAGCTCGTCGAGAGCTTGGCGGCAGGCCTCGATGAAGCGTTCGGTCAGGCGTATGCCTTCCTCGGTGTCTCCCACAAAGTGATGGGCATCCCAGATCTCGATTCTTTCCTTGGTGATCGGTGCCTGGCGAATCTTGAGCTCGACGTCGGGATGTGCCGAGGCAACCTCGCGTATGCCCTGCTCGCGCTGGCGCTCCTGCTCCGTGTCGATCTGTGGCTCGAAATAAAGGAGCCGTTTCGGACCCGTGGCCATGACGCGCTCTGCAATCAGGCGGGCACCTCCTGCATAGTCATAATCGACTGTGCTGTAGGTGTCGGCATCCTGCTTGCAGTTGAAGACAACAAGCGGTGCATGCTCGTTCTGGAGGATGCGGATGCTGTCTGGATCGGGCGTCTGATCTTCGGTCCCTATGAAGATAATGCCGCCGATCTGTCCCTCGAGATAGGCGCTGACATAATCGGTGTAGCCCTGGAGTCCTACGGTATTGCCGAGAAGCAGCACGCTGTAGCCACGCTGCTCGAGCCTTTCCTGTATGCCATAGACCATCTGGCTGTAGCGGGGGACTGCCAGGTTCTTGTGGATGACAACGCCGACGCAGGAGATGCGGCGGCTCCTCAGGGTGCGGGCGTGGGCATTGGGCATGTATCCGAGCTCCGCCACGGCTTCGAGCACGCGCTCGCGGGTCTTGGGGCTTATGGTCTGCCCTGGCGTGTTGTTGATGACATAGGAGACGGTGGCTGTCGTCACGCCTGCTGCCTGGGCAACATCCTTGAGGGTCGTGTGCCTTCCCATAGCGCCTCCTCGTTTCATAACTTTTACGATTAAGTGAAAGAAAGTATTCAGTTCGTGTCAAGTATATCATGACAGACTGGATGCAACCGCTCGTCCACCATTGCTATGGCCAACCGTTTACCGAGTTCAAACGGTAATAAGTGCCGCGGACGGTAGCAGAAGCGAAGCTGAGCGGTCTTTTGACAGGCCCGCAATAAATTGTTCCTTCAATCGTTATCTTTCTTGTGATAAAAAACAGACAACTTAAACGAGTAAGTACTTCCTCGCGAACAGCTTGTTGGGTAGGGCAGCCTAAGGAGGCAGACGTTGGAAGAGAAGAAGCCATCAATCTGGAACAAGGTGCCCAGCTGGGCATGGAAACTGATCTCGCTGGCGCTCGCTATCCTCGTATGGGTGCTTGCATCGAGCAAGTGGCCTGCGGTCTTTGCGTCTCCGGCAAAGGTCTGGGAAGCGTTCATGAAGCTGTCGGGCAACGGCACGCTCTGGAAGAATGCCTGGGCATCGGTCTCCCGTGTCCTTGCTGGTTTCGGCATCGCCTTCGTCGTCTCCATCCCGGTGGCGTTTCTCATGGCATGGTATGACCCGTTCCGCCATATCGTCGAGCCCTGGATCCAGTTCATCAGGAACATCCCGCCTCTTGCCTACGTCTTCCTGATCATTGCAGCTCTCGGCATCGGCCAGACCTCGAAGGTCACCGTCATCTTCATTGCAGCCTTCCTTGTCATGGTCGTCACGATCTACCAGGGCGTCAAAGGTGTCGATACGACGCTCATCAAGGCTGCGAAGGTGCTTGGCGCCAAGCAGAAGGACATCTTCTTCAAGGTGATCATCCCTGCTTCCACGCCTTTCATCCTCGTCGCTGCCCGCCTGGGCCTTTCCACGTCGCTCACGACGCTCATGGCATCCGAGATTGTCGGCGGCGACCGCGGCCTTGGCATGATGATCCAGCAGGCAAGCGGCTACTACCAGATGGATGTCGTGCTTCTCGGCATCATCATGCTCGGCATCATCGGCATCATCTTCGAGAAGATTGTCCGCTATCTCGAGAAGCGCTTCACGGGGTGGCAGGAAACGGTCCAGCAGTAGACGACTCTACATTCCGGCAGGCCTTCGTCAGTAAGCGAGCTAAAGATGAGCGAGAAAACTGTTTTTGAGATCGATGAAGCACCTATCAGCCACGACCTCTCGGATACGCGTCCGGTGAGGGTCCATATCGACAATGTCGTCTCCGATAATGTGAACCAGGCCTGCAGGACGCAGGCTGCATGGCACTGCATGCGGCATGGTGACCCTACAATGTGGTGACGTCTCATCGCTGTCCTTCTCGCTGTCCTTCTCCTGATGTGTCCCATGCCGCACAGCCGTGTCCCGCCGACGGCGTGACCTGATAGAAGCCTGGGGACGGATTGCTGGCTGCGGAAGCTGCACCCCTCCCGTCGGAGCGCTGTCCGCCCGGAGCGGGATGCGCCGGCCATGCCTGGCCATCGGCAGAAAGGGGCGGCCATCATGGATGTCAGCTATGGGAATGTGCCCGAAGGGGCGGTCTGGGCAGGCATCGACACGCACGCAGACACCAACTGGCTCTCGGTCGTCGATGCGCGCGGAAGGGAGCTGCGCTCGGAGCAGCTGCCGGCGACGGCGGACGGCTGCAGGCAGGCTGCCGAAATCATTCTTGCCATGGGCGCACCGGTGTCGGTGGGCGTCGAATGCACCGGGTCGTATGGCGCAGGGATTGCCAGGGAGCTTTCCGCAAGGGGAATCCGCTGCTACGAGGTCGTCACTCCCGGCCGTCCCGGCCGTGGGCGCGGATGCAGCAAGGACGATGCCGCAGATGCGCTCAGGGCAGCGCTGCAGGCGCTCTCCGGAAGGGATCTTGCAGTCCCGAAGGCACGCAATGGATGGGTCGAGGGAGTGCGTGCGCTCTGCGTCGTGCGCGAGAGCCTCGTGAGGGCATGCACCTCCTATGCCAACCTCGGGATCGCCATCGTGCGGGAGGCGCCCGATCCGGTCAGGTCCGCCTTCGCAGGGCTGGGAGCAGCGGGCATAATGCGCAGGTGCGCCTCATCCGGCATGCCTGCCGGCTGCAGCGGCGTGGCAGGCGCTGTGATGCTTGCGCTCTGCAGGCTCAGCGAGGCATGGCTGCAGGCGAAGAAGTCGGCAGACGAGCTCGAGCGGCGCATAGCGGAGATGGTCAGGGCCGGCAATCCGGCCCTTTCGTCGATGTATGGATGCGGGCCGATTGCCGCAGCGGCCCTTGCGATCGCAGCCGGAGACAACCCGGAGCGCATGCACTCGGAGGCAGCCTTCGCAGCGCTCTGCGGCGTCTCGCCCCTCAGGGCGCTGCACGTGATCGCAATCCACAGGATGAGGACCGACCCGAGGACCATCGCCTATGCAGAGAGGAGGCGCAGGGAAGGCCTCTCCGACAGGGAGATACGCCGCTGCCTGAAGCGCTACATAGCGCGCGAAGCATACCGCTGCCTCATGCATCCCTTCGATCTGGGCGAGGCCAGTGCAGGCCCGGAGCTCAGGTATGAGAGGATCGCTGCCGGCGTGACGCAGAAGGCAGCAGCATCTGCTCTCGGCGTTACGGCCTCCACGCTCTGTGATCTCGAGCTGGGACACCACCAATTCAGGGAGCTTGCGCAGAGATACCGGCGCTGGATAGACGATGGATTCCCGATGGATCCCGATAAGGGCCCAAATGGGGATTGACACCAATAGAAGCATCA
>OMVT01000060.1 GCA_900314535.1 uncultured Olsenella sp.
AGAACGTCGTCGAGGGCCTGCGTGTGGCAGGGGAGCGTGGCCTTGTTCCCGATACCATCGGCATCGATACCTGGGCAGTGGACTATGTCCTGCTCGATGCAGACGACCATCGCATAGGAGATGCGGTCGGCTATCGCGACTCGCGCACGCAGGGCGTGCGCGATCTTCTGGAGAAGCAGCACATCCTCTCCTTCGACGAGCAGTATATGCGTTGCGGCATCCAGTACCAGCAGTTCAATACCTGCTACCAGCTCTATGCGCAGAAGGCAGAGCATCCAGAGCAGCTTGCATCTGCCCGTACCTTCCTCATGGTTCCTGACTACCTCAACTTCCTGCTCTGCGGCGTCAAGGCCAACGAGTACACCAACGCCAGCACTACAGCGCTCGTGAATGCCAAGACCATGGACTGGGACAATGGGCTCATCGATCGCCTGGGCCTGCCACGCGAGATCTTCCAGCCCATCAGCATGCCCGGCACGGTGCTGGGCACATTCACGCCGGAAATCGCCGAGCGTGTGGGCTACTCAGCCCAGATCGTGCTTCCGGCAACCCATGACACGGGATCTGCCTGGCTCGCCGTTCCTGCCAGGGACGAGAAGGCTGTCTATCTCTCATCTGGCACCTGGTCGCTTCTGGGCTGCGAGCTGCGCTCTGCTATCACCACCTCTGCAAGCGCCCAGGCCAATTTCACGAACGAAGGCGGCTATGAAGGCCGCTTCCGCTACCTCAAGAACATCATGGGCCTCTGGATGATCCAGAACGTCCGCCGCGAGCTTGGCAAGGAGACAGGCGCGCTTCCCAGCTGGGGCGAGCTTGTCAAGGCAGCTGAGGCTGCCCGTACAGAAGGCTTTGCCGCAACTGTCGATGTAGACCAGCCGGCATTCCTGGCACCCCAGTCCATGGTCTCTGAGATCAGGCAGGCATGCAGGGAGGCAGGGAAGTCCGTGCCTGAGACGGCAGGCGAGGTTGCACTTGTGGTGTATGACTCGCTCGCCTCTGACTATGCCCGCTGCGTCCAGGAGCTCAAGGAGCTTACCGGCACGGACTATACCTCCATCAATATCGTGGGCGGCGGCTCGAACAACGCCTACCTCAACCAGGCGACAGCAGATGCCACGGGGCTTCCGGTCTTTGCCGGCCCCACCGAAGGCACTGCTCTTGGCAACCTCATGGTCCAGTTCATCGCGGAAGGCGCGTATCCAGACCTTGAGAGCGCGCGAAGAGCCCTCAAGGACAGCTTCGAAATCACCGAGTACCAGCCCAGATAGGCAGACAGGCACAGAAAGACAGGCGGGGCACAGGAGCCCTGCCGGAAAGAGAGAAAGATCATGGCAATAGAGGATCTCGAGTTCGTCCAGGGCTTCACCCGCATATGCGACGACGGCTTTAAGCAGGGCTGGCACGAGCGCAATGGCGGAAACCTCACCTACCTCATGAGCGAAGAGGAAGTGGCAGAGGCCAGGCCCTTCTTTGCAGAGCCGCGTGAGTGGGTTTCGATGGGTGTCGAGGACGCCACCCTGGCAGGCCGCTACTTCCTCTCTACCGGCTCCGGCAAGTACATGAGGAATGTCGCAGGCGACCCTGCCCACAACATCGGCATCGTCGAGATCAATGAGAAAGGAAGCGCCTACCGCATCGTCTGGGGCCTCCTCGAGGGTGCAAAGCCCACCTCCGAGTTCCCGAGCCACTACATGAACCACTGCGTCCGCGTCATGGCAGATCCCACGAACCGCGTCATCTACCACGCCCACACCCCTGGCGTCATCGAGATGAGCTTCATCGTGCCTCTCGAGGACCGTTCCTTCACGCGCATCCTGTGGCAGATGATGACGGAATGCGTCGTCGTCTTCCCGGCAGGCGTCGGCGTCGTCCCCTGGATGGTTCCGGGCGGCGCTGCCATCGCTCAGGCGACCTCCGAGATCATGAAGAAGTATCCTGCCGCTGTCTGGGCACACCATGGCCTCTTCGTCTCTGGGCCTGACTTCGATACTGCCTTCGGCCTGGCACACACGATCGAGAAGGCAGCAGAGCTCTACATCGCGGCTCGCGCTGCCAATGGCGGCTCTGACAAGTTCCTGAATGTCATCTCCGACCAGAACCTCAAGGATACCTGCCGCGACTTCAACGTCGAGATCAATTCCGACTTCGTCGACTAGCTGCCGCACAGGAAAGGAGAGAGCCCATGCTCGTCGAAACAAAGGCGCGCGTCGCCGTATTCTCTATTGCCCTTGGGGCCTATCTGCCGCAGTTCCCGCAGCTCGTGCCTGAGTTCGAGGGACAGTACGAAGCATTCAAGAAGACCATCCCCACATCTGTCGAGCTCATCGACGGTGGCATGGTCACCACCAAGGAGGCCGCACAAGCTGCCGGCGACAAGTTCCGCGCAGCAGACGTCGACCTCGTGATCTGCCAGCTTCTCACCTATGCGACGTCCTACAACATGCTTCCGGCCATCCGCGACCTCAATGTGCCGGTCGTGCTTGTGAACCTCCAGAAGAAGGCCCAGCCCGACTATGCAGCCACGGACATCCCGACCTGGCTCGGCGAGCTCTATGCCTGCGGCGCTGTAGGCGAGATGGTGGCAGACCTCAACCGTGCCGGCAAGCGTCACGCCGTCATCACCGGTGTCGTGGAGGGCGGAGACCCTGCTGCCCAGGCGGAGATCGAGGACTGGTGTCGTGCTGCCCAGGTCCGCCGCCGCCTGCGCAACACGAACATCGCACAAATCGGCCGCCCCTACCCGGGCATGATGGATCTCTATATCGATGAGACGAACCTCTACAACCGCCTGGGGCTCTACACCAAGCAGTTCGACTGGGAGAAGATGTGGGCCATCGCCGACGATGTGGACGATGAGGCAGCCATCGATGAGAAGGCGAAAGAGATCCTCGATACCTTCGAGGTCCAGGGCGGCGCCAGCATCCACGACAAGCCGATCCGCGAGATGGCACGCTATGTCATCGCCTTCGAGCAGTGGGTGAAGGATGAGGATCTGGGTCTTGTTGCATCCCACTACGACGGCTATGCCCAGGGCAAGGCAGGAGTCCTCGACTCCATGCTGATTCCTGCCTTCTCCATGCTCATCAAGCAGGGAACTGCCTGCGCTGTCGAGGGAGACATGAAGGTCGCCATTGCCATGAGCATCCTGAAGACCATCTCTGGCACAGGCCAGCTCTCCGAGATGTATTCGATCGACTTCCCTGAGGACATCTGCATCATCGGTCACTCCGGCTCAGGAGATGCCGATATCAGCCAGGCGCACAAGCCGACGATGAAGGTCGTGCCGGTGTTTCACGGAAAGACCGGGGGCGGCTATCTCACGCAGTTCTATCCGCCTCTGGGCACCATCACCTATCTTGCCATCACCCAGGACATGGATGGGCGCTTCATGTTCGTGGTCGCCGAGGGAGAGAACGTCGAAGGCCCCATCTTCATGTTCGGCGATACCAACATGCGCATGCGCTTCTCCATCGGTGCCCGTGAGTTTGCGAACCGCTGGGCAGAAGCTGGTCCTACGCACCACATGGCCGCCTGCGTCGGCAGCTATACCGACACGATCATCAAGGTCGCCAAGATCCTGGATGTGCCGGTCGAGGTCATCTGCCGCTAAGAGCAGAACAAACAAGCCTTTCCCCAATGCAGCCTGCCCATAGTGTGGCAGGCTGCATTTCTGTATGGGCACACATCCCTCTGCGGCCTGCCTGCTCTGCGGGGAGCTGGCAGCAGCGGAGGCTCAAGGTTCGGAGGGATGGCTGCAAGACAGCTGGACACAGAGCGACGTGCTGGCCGGTGGCTTCATGATAGAAGACGGGCGGGGTGGCACTTGCTGGGGTGCCACCCCGCCCGATGCTGTGCGCTCATCCAGCTGCGTCAATGGGTTGGATCTATCGATGCCTATCCCAGCCTATGCGCGCAGCGGTAGATCACCAATGAGTTCAATGCTCTGTGGGGAGGTCTCAGCCATATGACTGCCCAGGATGTGCCGAGACTTATGGATGCCTGGAACGATGCAAGAGATCCTTCCACAATACCTCTGACGAGTGACAGCCTCGTGCATCTCAAGTGCCCCAAAGGTCATCATCCAGTGCAGACACTCTACACCTATCTCACGAATGGCTGCGCCGTGTGCAGAGGCCTTGAAACAAAGAAGATTACAGACCAGAACTGCCTGGCTGCAACAGATCCTGACGCAGAATGGGTACGTCCGAAAGATGGCGGTCCATGGACGCCTCAGAACGTGAAGGATGGCAGCAGGAGAGTCATTATCTGGCGCTGCATGGCATGCGGCCATGAGTGGGAGATGACGGTCCATAACAGGCAGCTGAGGATGAACAACCGCTGTCCTGCCTGCGGCAAGGTCATGGGCTCTCTTGCCTGGAAGTATCCTCAGCTTGCTGCAGAGTGGAGTCCTGACAACCCGGTCAGTCCCTGGAACATCAAGCCGTTAAGCGGGCTGCACTTCATTCCGGAATGGGTGTGCTCGAAGAATCCGGAGCACAAGTGGAGGATGACAACAGCGACAAGGATCAACAAGGGGAGAGGCTGCCCCTACTGCGAGGCGGAGCAGGAGAAAGGTAGCTCCTGAGCTATGCCATGGAGGCACTGCCTCTCAGCACGAAGAGCTGAACAGGCGTCTCAGCGGGCATGCAGCTCCATTCCGGGAGATTCCGCAGGCAGGCAGCTGCCTTGCACCGTCCCGTCTGAGCGCAATGAAGGATAGAATGAATGCATTCTCAGGAAGGACAGCTGCATGGATAGATATCTCGAGACCAAAGAGCGCCTCAGAGCCTTCAGGGACGAGCGTGACTGGAAGCAGTTCCACAATCCCAAGGACCTTGCCGTCTCCATCAGCCTCGAGGCATCAGAACTCCTCGAAGCATTCCAGTGGTCGGGAGCAGATGTCTCATCTGCGGGGCGTGAAGACAAGATTTCAGAAGAGCTGGCTGACGTCCTGATCTACTGCTTCTACATGGCAGATGCCTGCGGCCTTGATCCGCTTGAAATCATGAATGCAAAGCTTGCCGTCAACCAGAAGAAGTATCCGGCAGAGCTGAGCCGTGGCAGCGCGAAGAAATACAACGAGCTTTAGACCAGAAAGGGGAGGGTACATGTCGTCCGATGCGCCCATAGTGATCGATATCCCCTATCGGGAAGAAGATGAGGAAGTCGGAAGTGCCATCGATGCTCTGAAAGTCGATATCGACAGCCATGAGCTCGATGCTCGGGACAGGCATCTCCTCAAGGAATATCCTACGGTCTATATCATCCGCAGGTCCACAGAGAAGCAGGTCAAGAACGGCTTCAGGTATGTCGACTATCTCGTTTACGTTGGAGAGACGAATTCGATCGTGCGGCGCACAAAGGAGCATTACACCGACGATGTGACCTATGCTTCCGAGCGTGGCCGCACTGCCTGGAAGATGCTCAACCAGCCTGGCTCTCGCATGCTTGTCATCTGCCAGAAGCACTTCAACAAGTCATTGACGCTCGATCTCGAGAACAATCTCCTCAGCTATCTTCTGGCATCAGGCGACGTACGCAACAGCCATATCAGACTCGTGAATGGACGAGGAAACCCTCAGGATGACTACTACACGAAGTCTGAGCTCGCTTCCATTACATCGAAGATCTGGAGGAAGCTCCACCGTTTCGATTCGAAGCTCTTTCAGGCAGAAGCTGTCATCAGGGATTCGGCCATATTCAAGGCATCTCCCTTCCATGCGCTGGGCAAGGAGCAGCTTGAAGCAGAAGATGCGATTCTTGCAAAGCTCCGGAAGACAATGAGCAAGTATGAAGAGCTTTCCCAGGAAGATGCAGAAGCGCCGATAAAGCAGGGAACCCTCATCGTCGTAGAGGGGATGGCAGGAACAGGCAAGACGGTACTTCTGAGCCATCTTTTCCTGCGCGTCATGAATGAGCTGGGAAGCAAGGACCATCCTGTCGATGCCTGCCTGCTTGTCAACCACAAGGAACAGGTGACAGTCTATAACGCCATCATGCGCCGTCTCGGTCTTCAAAACAGAGACGATGTTGTCGTGAGCGCTCCTACCAAGTTCATCAACAAGCACAGTGAAAAGGGGCATGGCAAGAAGAATAGCTCGGTCGACAACCAGGACTATCCGACGCATCCCATAGACATTGCATTCATCGATGAAGCACACCTGCTGCTCAATGAGGGAAACCAGGGATACCGTGGCTCCCGGAACATGCTCATCGATATCATGCGTCGTGCCCGGGTCGTGGTAGCTGTCTACGATCTGGCACAGGTGCTCAGGAAGTCGCAGGAAGTTGGCGCAGAAATGCGGAGTGCGCTCTTTCCTGAGGGGCGCTTCTCTGGCGGAAAGACAGAATGTCCTGAGCGCTTGGCAGAGGTAGGCGGATTCCCGTTCCAGGTATCGAACCTCCTCCTTCGCCATCAGTATCGGATCGACGCTGATGAAGAGGTAATCGAATGGATTGATGACTTTGCCAATGGGCGTGGCATCGGTGCCATCCCGAAAGACCGTGCCTACGAGGGACACAAGCCCTATGAGATCAGGGTGTTCGAGGACCCCTTCAAGCTTAGGCGTGCCATCGAAGATCGAGCGCTGACCTTCGATCCCAAGACAGGCGAAATGATCGACGATACAGAGCATGGCCTGTCGAGGATGCTTGCTACCTATGACTGGCCGTATTCCAGCAAGTCGAAGCCGAAATCCGGCATGTGGGAGGTAGAGGTCTACCGCGAGGAGTGCCACTGGGTTGCACTCGATCAGCGGAGCCTGCCCAAAGACAGAGAGGAAATTCTGGAAGAGAAGAAGTCATCGGGCGAGTTCTTCCATATGCCCTGGAACTATGAGACAAAAGCTTCTGGGGATGAGGCTGAGGCAGAGAAAGGCCAGGCTTGGGCAGAGCAGGGGCACACGCTCGGCGAATGTGGCTCCATCTATACGATTCAGGGCTTCGATCTCAACTACGCGGGCGTCATCATCGGACCGTCGGTGACATGGCGAGAAGGGAAGATTGTGTTTGATCCCTCGAAGAGCTGCAACAGCCAGGCAATCGATGGCAGCTCAGAGCCGGTTGAGAACTTGAAGCATGAACTCAATGTCTTGCTTAAGCGAGGCGTCCATGGGCTGTATCTCTTCGCAGTCGATGAAAGCCTCGAGGAACATCTGCTGAATATGCAAGATAAGTTGACTAGCGAATAGATGGCGCCGAGTGCCCGAAGGCCGGTCGTACAAATAGTTCGAAACGGCGTATAGGTTGAAGCCGCATCTCTTGTGTGCTGAGCGAGCCAAACTTCCTGCCTGGGGATAGTCCCATCAATTGAGCGGAGATCAAGCTCAACGAATGAGTCAAGCTTCACTCTCTTGTCTGTGGGAATTCAGTACCTCGTTACATATCTGGAATATACTTCCGGAGCCAATGACTGGTTAAGTTGTATATCTGTCGTAATCATGGATTATGCTAAACATTAAGATTTCCTGAACCAAAGAGATGCCCATTTCGTTGTTGAGAATTGCGCCAGATGAGGTGGATTTCATGCCTGGACATGAATATGGAAAGATTAGCGATAAGACGAAGAAGATTCGAAGCCTTATTGATAAGGTCTCTTGTTTGGGAGAATCGGATTCATCTGGCATCAGTGAGGCTGAAGATTTAGCTGAATATATAGAGCAGGAATTTACTGATGAAAACGATATCTTTGTTTCCTCAGCTTACAAGATTTTGAAAGGAATCATTGCTGACGGAGAAATTGACAATCAAGAGAGAAAACTCTTGAAAGGGTTGGCAGAGAAACTTACCAACCCAGACGATATGACCCGAACCCGCAGACCGGGGAGGGCCTTCCGCTGGAGTTGAAGCAGGACCTCCCTGGGCCCAGAATCATTGCTGCCACAGCAAACC
>OMVT01000013.1 GCA_900314535.1 uncultured Olsenella sp.
CCCTCCTGCAGAGGTATCGAGGATGGCTTGAATCGATAGCTTCCGATGGGCGATGGAAATCTATTGAATCAACCCTTGACAGCAAATAGGAGCCTCAAGTAGCTCTTTCTCCGTAAGGCATCTCCCTTGTCTCGCGTTTTGTCTGACGCTCTCTTTATACCCATCATCTCATTTGGCGAGAGGAGAGACAGGCTCAGAGGTCTGCCTCGTCGAGGCGCGAGACCATCTCCTCGAGCATGAAGCGGTTTGCAAAGAGCTGCCGGTAGGTGGCGGTCTTCGTCTTGCCCTGCGCCTTGAGGGTCTGAAGCTTCTGGTCCGTCGTGGCAAGCTCGTCTCTCAGGCCTCGGGCAAAGCACTCATAGCGTTCGAGCTTCTCTGCCATGTCCTGCGCATCTTCCATAACAGTGCTCCCGGACTAGTCCTGGGGACCTGCATAGGTGCAGGAGGAGGCAAAGCCGTAGTAGAGCGTCAGGATGTTCGGCAGGAAGAAGGCGGCGATGCCGGTGCCGGCTCCCTTGCCGTACGACTTTGCCTGCCTGATGCAGAAGCGCATCCACCAGACGAGGGCAAGGATGCCCGCAGCGATCGTGATGACACCGGAGACTCCATCTTCATGGTCCCTGAACAGGCCGTAGACAACGTTTGCGGCAAGCCAGACCCAGAATGCGGTCTGGTCCTTCCAGGCAATCTTGAAGGCGATATAGACGTTGTAGAGGGGGATGAGGGACTTCCAGCCAGCGATGCCTGCCTTCGTGAACATTTTCCAGTAGGCAACAACGAGCAGGATGAGCAGGACAATGATGAAGAGGATATAGGCACCGAGTGCGGCAGCGATTGCTGAAGTGGACATGATTGTCCTTTCTGGAGGAGTTTGCGTTTTTCCAGACGCTACGGAGATTTGCAGAATCAGGGCAGGGGGCGTGGGATAGCTTCTGAGCTGCCATTCAGAAGACAGACATCAGAGCATGCGGAGGAACGCGCGACAGGCAGAATGGATATGCATGTCTGCAGGCAGGCAGAACGAACATGATCTGTGAGGAGCATGTTGTAGCGCGAAGTCTGTTCTGCCATCCGGCATGGGGAAAGCTTTCTTCCTGCTACTGATGCGGCATGCTTTTCAGGGAGGCGGCGGCATCTGCCATCATCCGGTCGATGAGCGCTCGGTCGATGCCGAGGGCGGCCATCTGCTCGGCGAGGATGCTCTCGGCCCGCTCGAACCCTTCCTGGCGGCCGAGCGCGACCCCTTCCTGCCGACCGAGCTCGAACCCTTCCTGGCGACCGAGAGCGATTCCTTCCTGGATGCCCTCTTTGCGGCTGCGCTCGATCTTGTCGTCCATAAGCTCGAGGACCTCTCCGCCCATGGCTGGCCTCACTTTCCTGCCGGACGGCAAAGAACCGTCTCTGTATGACAATGCACGTGCACGCGCATTCCGGGAAGGGAATGCTCTGGAGCGCTGAGGCTAGTTTCCCTGCTCCTGTTGAGATGAAATCTTGGCAGCGGCATCTGCCATCATCCGGTCGATGACTGCCTGGTCGATGCCGAGGGCAGCCATCTGCTCGGCGAGGATGCTCTCGGCCCGCTCGAACCCTTCCTGACGGCCGAGCGCGACTCCTTCCTGACGGCCGAGCGCGACTCCTTCCTGACGGCCGAGCGCGACTCCTTCCTGCCGGCCGAGCGCGATTCCCTCCTGGATGCCCTCTTTGCGGCTGCGCTCGATCTTGTCGTCCATTAGCTCGAGGACCTCTCCGCCCATGGCTGGCCTCACTTTCCTGTTCAGTGGCTCATTTGCTGCAAGCAGATGGTCTGACACCCTGATTATAAGCTCTGTTATCTGCCGATAGAGAAGCTCGTCGCCCTGCAGGAGCGTGAGGTCGGCAAGGCGCATGCGTATCTCGCGGCATTCTCTGATGAGTGCTGCTGCAGCATCCGATTCTGCGTCCAGGCTCGAGAGCTCCTTCTCATAGCACATGAGATAGAAGGGAAGAAGGATGAGGAGGCGTCTGCGGAAGATCTCCTCTTCGCTGACAAGCTGCGTCTTGTAGATTTTTGCATGGTAGCGGAAAGGTTCGCTGTCGGGCATCTCCACTTCCATTTCCAGATAGTCGGGCGTCTCGGAGGTATGTCGGAGGAGCAGCACGCACGAGGACGGGAATTTCATCCGGTAAGGTGCACCCTGCTCCAAAGCCTCCTGCAGGGCGATGCTGAAATCGTATTCGATCATTCTTACGACCATGCTGGCGTCGTGAGTGCTCTGGCATTCCAGGTGGTAGACCATATCTTCGATGCGGAAGACGGAATCGGAGATGCGGGTGCCCAGAGGCCCTTCGTGCTCCTCGTTGAACTGCACGATAGGCGCATCTATCTCATAGCGGCGTCCAAACACCTCATTGATGAGGGGGATCAGTAGCTTCGGTGCCTTGTGCACCATGGTCTTGAAGACCGAGTCATAGATATTGCTGCTGTCCATGGGCAGCCCCTGCTCTCTCGCAATCTATCCGTTCAGCGACGGACATGTCTTCGGGCAGGGAGGAGCGTAGCAAAAAATGAGAACAAATGTTCTTACAGTTATCTGTCAGGCATCTCTCTGGCATATCCAAATGCAGGACGAAGACGGAGCAATGCGGGTCTGCAGGGCCTCTGCCTGCGAAAATGGCCATTCTGCCTTCCTTGCCACGCACGATTGCGATGAGCCGGATTACCCTGCACTGCACTGTTGATCGGCAGGCGGTTCGGTGAGTGGCAGGTGCCTTTGCTGGCGGAGGAGCTGATGTCAGAGATGTGCCGCTTTTTCCTTTCGGTTGACGCTGTGTCTTGCAGGCGTCAATATGAACATCGTTCATATTGACATGCAAAGCGGGATGCATCCTGCTGTTCTGAAAGAAAGAGGCTGCTATGGAACAGAGTCCTGAAGGCGCAAAACAGGAAGGCATGCGCAAAGGCATGCGCATCGCAGAGAGCATCTTCGATATCTGCTACCTTGCGTTCGATCTTGTGGCTGCCATCATCTTCTTCACGCGGGCACAGGGACGGACGGTCTTTCTGCTGTTTGGCCTCATGACCGTGCTGCTCGGAGGGGGAGATGCCTTCCACCTGATTCCGCGTGTCCAGATGCATCTTTTCGGCGTCAGGGAAGACACGACGAAAAAGCTTGGCCTTGGTACTGCCATCACCTCCGTGACGATGACCGTGTTCTATGTCGTGCTGTACTTCATCTGGAGAGAAATCTTTCCGGATATCGCAATCTCGCCTGCCATCCCGGCTATCATCTTCGCGACAGCAGCGCTCAGGATCGCGCTCTGCCTCTTTCCGCAGAATGAATGGACATCCGGCAAGGAGAACCTGCGCTGGTCGCTTGCGCGCAATATCCCCTTTGCCGTCACCGGCCTTCTCGTAATCGTTCTCTTTGCAATCTCCGGCAATGAGGGGGGCTATGGGCTCTGGAGGATGTGCATTGCTATTGCCCTGTCCTTCGGCTTCTATCTGCCAGTCACGTTTCTGGCAAAGAGGAAGCCTGCAGTGGGCGCTTTGATGCTTCCGAAGACGGTCATGTATATCTGGATCATCTGCATGGGGCTCGCTCTTCTGCCCCGGCTCTAGGAGTCCCCATGAAGCCAGCTGCAACATCGAAGGAAGAGATCCTGGCCGCTGCCAGAAAGATTGTGCAGCAAAAGGGCCTTGCCGGTGTCGGCATGCGCTCGGTGGCGGCAGAAGCCGGAGTTGCGGCAGGGACGCTCTACCACTATTTTCCGGACAAGGATGCCCTGCTTCTTGCTGTGACCGCAGACATCTGGTCAGACATCTTCGATCTTGACAGCCTGAGGCGGGAAGGCGATGGCTTCGCTGCTGCCACAGAGGAGCTCTTCTGCCATGCCTCCTGGAGAATGCAGGCATACCCCGGCTTCCCCGCGCTGCATGGTTTCGCCCTCTCCTCTGGCGGAGGTCCTGCCAAGGAGGGAGCTGCGCGCATGCATGCCTTCTTGGGAAAGGTCGAAAGGCATCTTTGGCAGGCCCTGCAGAAAGATGCACATGTGCGCTCCGATGCTTTCGGCAACGGGGTGGACGAGCAGGGCTTCGTTGCCTTTGTCCTGGACCATCTTCTGCTTCTTCTGATGCTTGGCAGCAGGGACTGCTCGGTCCTTGTCGCCGTGATCGAGCGGGTGCTCTACTGAGATGGAGCCCTCGGTGGCGGGCATCTGCTCTGCCAGAAAACATGTTCCTGCACCTCTTCCACAAGCTCTTCCCATGCATCACACTGGACGGGAAGAGCTGGCAAGGAGGGGACATGACAAGAAGGCGTCCGAAGATCAAGATCCAGATCATAGACCGCAGGGGAAAGCATGGCTGCCATAGAGGCCACAAGGTGGGGGAGGTCTTCGATTTCGACGAAGACCGCGGAAAGATCTGCCCGATGGCAATGCACTGCGCTTTCCCCTATATCGATATCCTCCGCTACGGCGGAAAGATTCCGGGACAGCCTGAAGGCACAGCAGAGTTCTGCTGTTCGGACGCCGATACGATCATGGTGTTCAGGGCAGAAATCGTGCCGGAAGAAGACGAATAGGGAAAAGACGGCAGGGCCGCATCCTTGGGGAAGAAGGCATCTCCTACAGGTCGTCCACCAGTGCCGTGGATTTCGCATAGGCTGTGGAGCGCGCCTCGAAGAAGTCGGTCTTCACCATGTTTGCGTTGCTGTACTCGGATACCCATGCCATATCTGCTGGCTCTTCTGCGTATCCTGGATAGAGCTCGCCCATGCCCAGAGAGCTCCAGCGCAGATTCCCGAGATAGCGGATGTAGTCTTCGACCTGCTTCGAGGTGAGGCCGGGGATATCGTCTCCCAAGACATAGGCGCCCCAGGCAATCTCCTGCTCGACGCCTTCCTGGAGCATGGCCTTGAGGTCTGCGATGTCCTTCTCCTGGAAGAGCTCGGGCTCCTCGCGCTGGAGCTCCAGGATCATGTTCCTGAAGAGCCACAGATGCGTGTTCTCGTCCCTGTTGATGTAGCGGATCTCCTGGGCGCTTCCGGGCATCTTGCCCATGCGGGCAAGGTTGTAGAAGAACATGAAGCCCGAGTAGAAGTAGACGCCTTCGAGGATGAAGTTTGCCATCATCACCCGCAGCAGTGCCTGGGCATCCTTCTTTTCCTGGAACTCGTTGTAGAGGTTTCCGATGAAGGTATTCCTGGCAAGCAGGTGCGCATCGGTCTTCCACTGGTAGAGGATCTCGTTTCTCTTCTCGGGGCTGCAGATCGTGTCGAGCATGTAGGAGTAGCTCTGGGAGTGCACGCACTCCTGGAAGGTCTGGATATGAAGGCAGAGATTCACCTCGTTTGCCGTGATGAATTCACCGATGTTCGGGAGATTTGCCGTCTGGAGGGAGTCCAGGAAGACGAGGAAGGAAAGGATCTTGTCGTAGGCCGTGCGCTCGGCCTGAGAGAGCTTGGGGTAGTCCTTCACATCCTGGGAGAGGTTGATCTCCTCCGGTATCCAGAAGTTGTTCATGGCCTGGCGGTACCAGTCGGAGGCCCAGGCGTACTTGAGATTGTTGAAGTCATTGAGGTTCGTCGTGTTGCCGCCGATGAGACGGCGCTCTCGCACGTCGGTATCTCCATCAGGGTTGAAGAGCGCCTTTGCCTTGAGCTTCGTCGTGTTCTGCATGGGATGTCCTTTCAAGAAGGGGTTGGAATCTCTCTAGCTTGCGCAGCTCTCGCACTCTTCGACTTCGAGCGACTTGCTGCGGACATAGTAGATGGTCTTGACGCCGTCTCTCCAGGCTTCGAGGTAGAGGGCAAGCACCTGGCGCATCGTATATTCGTTCGTGATGTAGAGGTTCACGGACTGCGCCTGGTCGATGTGGCGCTGGCGCACTCCTGCTGCCTTCATGCTCCAGGTCTGGTCGATCAGATGTGCCGGCTTGTAGTACCACCAGGTCTCCTGCGAGAGCTCAGGTGCGATGCGCGGCAGCATGGCCCCCTTCTTCTCCTCGAGGAAGAAGCGGCGCATGATGGGGTCAAGGCCGGCAGAGGTGCCTGCGATGATGGAGGTGGAGCTGGTGGGGGCGATTGCCAGAAGGTAGGCGTTCCTCATGCCGTGCTCTGTGACCTGCTCCTTGACCTTCTGCCAGGCAGGAGAGGTGTAGCCGCGCTTCTCGAAGTAGGCGCCGGTTGCCCAGTCGGAGCCTTCGAAGAGCTCGTAGGCGCCGCGCTCCTCCGCAAGTGCAGAAGATGCTTCGATAGCATGCCTGTTGATCCGCTCGAAGAGCTCGTCTGCAAAGGCGAGATGCTCCTCGCTCTCCCAGCGGATATGGCGCTTTGCCAGCATGTGGTGGTAGCCCGAGACGCCGAGTCCCACCGAACGGTAGCGCCTGTTCGTGATCTTTGCATAGGGGAGGGCATAGAAGTTGAGGTCGATCACATTGTCGAGGGCACGGACAGCGCTCTCGATCGTGTGGGCAAGATAGCTGTCATCCTCGAGGGGGATCTTCCCCAGCGAGAGGCTTGCAAGGTTGCAGACAACGAAGTCTCCTGGCCTTGTCGTCGTCACGACGACGGTATCGCCGTCCCTTGTCACGATCTCCTCTGAGACAGATTCGATCTCGCTTGTGTTCTGGGCAATCTCCGTGCAAAGGTTCGAACAGTAGATGATGCCTGCATGCGGGTTGGGATTGGCACGGTTTACGGTATCGCGCATGAAGGCAAAGGGCGTGCCGGTCTCGGCAGCGCTTCTGAGCACCAGGCGCACGATGTCCTTGATCGTGACGGTGCGCTTAGGGATCCTCGGGTCTGCCACGCAGTCGCGGTAGCGCCTCTCCCATTCCTCCCCGAAGTAGTCCTCGAGAGCATAGCCCTTGACGGTCGAGATATCGTGGGGGCACATGAGATGCCAGGGCTGGTCGAGGTCTTCCTCCGCCATCTTCCAGAAAAGGTCGGGATAGCAGACGGCGGGGAAGACATCGTGTGCCTTCATGCGGTCGTCTCCATTGTTGGTGCGGAGCTGCAGGAACTCTGGCAGGTCTCTGTGCCAGGCATCGAGATAGACGGCAACGGCTCCTGCGCGCACGCCGAGCTGATCGACCGCGACGGCCGTATCGTTGATGACACGGATCCAGCGGACGACGCCTCCGGCTGCTCCCTCGAAGCCCTGGATGGAGCCGCCCTTGGCACGGACCTTGCCGAGATACATGCCCATGCCGCCGCCGTACTTCGAGACCATCGCGAAGTTGTCGATGCTCCGGTAGATCCCCTCGAGGCTGTCCGGCACGGTATCGATGAAGCAGCTCGAGAGCTGGTGGTGCGGCTTTCTGGCATTGGAGAGCGTCGGTGTTGCCATGGTCACTTCGAGCTTCGAGAGCATGTCGTAGAAGCGCCGGACCCAGCGCATGCGCTCCGCCTTTTGCTCCTTGAGGGCAAGGTGCAGGGCGATGCCCAGAAACATCTCCTGCGGCGATTCGAGGGCGATATGGTCATGGCTGCACACGACATAGCGCTTGAGCAGGAGGTCGAGTCCCGGATAGTCGAGCAGATCGGTTCGCTCGTCCGCGATGAAGGAAGCTGCTTCCTCAATCTCTGCTTTCGTATAGCCCTCGAGGATGTAGGTGCCATAGAGCCCCTGATCTGTGAGATGACGGAGCTTCCCATAGAAGCCTTCGATGCCGCGCCTGTGCTCCTCTTCCTTGAGTCGCGTGTCTGCTGCAAAGGCAAGGAGCCTTCCTGCGATGAGCTCCCAGGAGGGGGCTTCCTGGGAGGTGAGCTCGACGGCAGCACGTACAAGTGCATCGAGGCGGGCGGATATATCCATGCCCGGCTTTGCGAAGCTCTGGAACTTGGCAGCCAGGGCATCTGCCGGATAGAGCACGGGGTCGAAGTCGCGGGAAATCTTGGTGAGGACCGCATCCAGCCGTGCCGAGGCCTGCGCATCTGCGCTGCTTTCGAGAGCAAGCGTGACGATGCTCTGGCGGGCACGTCTCAGCTCGGACCTCTTGTGGCGGTAAAGGATATAGGCCTTCGCGGCATCGAAGTGGCCTGATTCCATGAGGGCACGCTCGACGAGGTCCTGGATCTTCTCGACCTCGGCGGCGCCTGTCTCCTCGATTGCCTGCTCCACATATACGAGGAGCGCTTCGAGGACTGCCTCGTCTTCGCCTGAAGGGTCGCCTACTTCGGCAAGCGCCTTCTGCATGGCACGGGCAATCTTGTTCCTGTCGTAGTCCTCGAAGCGGCCATCGCGTTTCTGTATCTGCATCCTTAATCTCCTATGGCTGCGGCTCGTGCCGCATGGGAATTCCTGTTGAGAGCGTGTCTTGCTATGCTGCCGATAAATGTTATCAGATAGATAGCATAAATGGCCAGAGATGGTATGCCTGAAATGTCTTGGATACCAGATGGAGTATGAAAGAAGAAGAGGGCAGTGCATGGAAACAGAAAGAGCTCCAGACAGAAGGAGGCCTGTCTGGGGCAATGCGGGGGAGAAGCTAGAGGGAATCAGAGCTCGGCGCCGTTCATCTCGATGATGTGGCGGTAGGCGGCGAAGGAATCCTTCTTGATACGCCTCAGCGTGCCGTTTCCTTCATCGTCCTTGTCCACATAGATGAAGCCGTAGCGCTTGGACATCTTGGAAGCTTCCTGCGCTCACGATATCGATGGGACCCCACCAGGTGTAGCCCATCACATCGACGCCGTCACGGATGGCTTCCTTCAGGGCCTTGAGGTGCTTTTCCAGATGCTCGACACGGTAGGGATCGTGGATCTTTCCGTCCTCGACGGTGTCCTGGGTGCCGAGGCCGTTCTCGACAGGGAAGAGCGGCACCTGATACCTGTCCCAGAGCTCGTCCAGGGCATAGCGGAAGCCCATGGGGTCGATCTGCCAGCCGAAGCTGCTTGTCTCGAGGCAGGGGCTGGGGGGGGGTTCCGATCTCGCCGCCGGTATCGCCGAAGAACTGCTGGCCACGCCCGTGGGTCGTGGTGCGGCAGTAGCTGAAGACAAGGAAGTCGTTATGGTCGGCTGCCAGGATATCGAGGTCCCCCGGCTCCATCTTCATGTCCGCGCCTGCATCATGCCAGAGGCGGAAGGCATAGCCAGGATAGGAGTCGCAGAACATGACATCGAAGTAGTAGAGCGAGCGCCTGCGACAGTCCATCGTCTCGAAGGCGGTCACGGGGTCGCAGTTGTAAGGATAGATGTTGCTGAGCGAGCCCATGGCACCGATGCGGGCGTCGGGGGATCATCTCAGGGCACATCTTCACGGCCAGAGCATTGGCAAGGAGCATATGGTGGCTTGCCTGGCAGATGGTCTAGGCCTTGCTCTCTCCCGGCTTCAGGATGATGCCGCCCACGTACGGGGAATCGCGGCGCATGTTGTTGATCTCATTGAAGGTGAGCCAGAGCTTGATCTTGGAGCCGAAGTGCTCGAAGAGGGTATGGGCATAGCGGAGGCAGAGGTCGGTGAGGCGACGGTCCCGCCAGCCGCCGTACTTCTCGATGAGGTCCAGGGCATCTCGTAGTGGGAGATCGTGATGAGCGGCTGGATGCCGTGGGCAAGAAGGCAGTCGAAGAGCTTGTCGTAGCAGGCAAGCTCGGCCTCGTCCGGGGCCTCCTCTTCGCCCGTAGGATAGATGCGCGTCCAGGCAATGGGGGTGCGCAGGACCTTGAGACCCAGCTCGGAGAAGAGCTCGGTGTCCTCGGGATAGCGGTGGTAGAAGTCGATGGCCGCCTCTTCCAGGTGGCAGACACCTGGAAGAGGCGGCTGGGGGTTCGGGTCGCGCAGGCCGCCCTTGCAGCACATCGTATAGTCGAGGCCCTTGCCTCCTTCATGCCAGGTGCCTTCGGCCTGGTTCGCGCAGATGGCGCCTCCCCAGAGGAATCCTTCAGGGAATGTGTCTCTATATTCGGTGCTCATGGCAAAAGCCTCTCTTCTCTCGAAATGATGCAGGCGTGCATGGAAGATCAGATCAGGCAGAGAGCTTCTTTTCGTCACGCACGAAGCTCTTCATCCAGACCGTGCATTCGACAGAGATCCATCGCCTGATCGAGGAGCAGCCCATCGATATCGGCTTTGCCTTCACGCTCCACAAGTCGAAGAGCGTGATATCCCGTCCGCTCTACAAGGAAGACATGGTTCTTGTCTGCCATAAGGATGCGCGATTTGTCGATACTGGCAGCACAGAAGATCTCGACGAGATGAAGGAGATCCGATCGACCGTCTCGTCCGATTTCGAGATCTGGCACAGAAGGCGATTTGCAGGTTTCATGAGCTGCCATGTGACGGTTGGCACGGTCTCGATGCTCTCGAGGCTCCTCGAGGAGCCTGGAACTTGGACCATCGTGACCCGCAGTGTGGCGGATCTCTTCGCGAGGAGCAATCCCGATCTCGCTGTCGTGCCCTTCGTGCAGGATCCTCCTCCAGAGCGGATTGCATACCTCCTCTTCTACCGCTATCCACGTCCGTGGGCCGAGCAGATGAGCAACGAGTTCCTCGAGGATGTCATCGATCTAATCGAAAAGAGTCCCGAGCTCGAGCTCTGCTGAGACGGAATCTGGTGTAGTACAGCTATCCTCCATCATGAGGGATGCTAGGCTTTATGGCAGAAACGGCCTGACTGGAAGGTGCAGAGCATGGAAGAGCGCACGGAAGATAAGAGGAAAGCTTGTGGCGGAAGCCTGCTCGATGAGGCGGCAGCACGGCTCGGCAGGCTTGCGCTCGAGCAGGAGCAAGCACGCCAGCAGAGCCTGAAGCATGAGGCGGAAGTGCTGCTTGTGGCTGTGCCGCTCGTGACTCTCTGCGCCCTTGCAGCCGGTGTCGCTGCTGCGGAAAGCTTGACCGGCCTTGCGCATGAATTCCTGCTCTGGGCGCTCTTTGCGGAAGGCATTGTCGCTGCAGCATCCTTCATCATCGCTGCCGTATCTCTCATGGGGATGAAGGCAGCACCGCTCGGAACGCCGCAGGAGCATCTGCGCGTGGCAGAGGGAAGGCTCCGTGCTGGTGCCGAGAATCTCGATCATGAAGCAGCGGAGCTCGAAGCGGAAACGCTGGGACATGCTCTCGATGTGCTTGCGGAGGAAGACGGACACAGGGCAGTGCTCATGAAGCTGGCACTCTCGTTCTCGGTAGCTGCCGCAGGCCTTCCGCTAGCTGCTGCGCTTGTGCTCCTCATCCTGCATGCAGTGGGGCTGGCATAGAAGCAGACTGTCTGGCCAGACGCTGGCTGATTGATGGGCAGCAGCCAATGCCGGACCTCATGCACACGATACTGAGCTTTGCGTCTGAAATTACCAGCTTGCCCGGAGGCCATGCCATTGGGGGCTTCGCATGAAGAGCGGAGATTGGAGAGTGATGGAACGGGATGTTGCTCCTGAAGTTCCGAAGTTGCTTCCGAAGTTTCATGCTGAAGCCATACACGTGGTGATGCATGTGGGAAATCCGCAGGTCAATCAATCGATTTGCTCTGTGGCTGCTTTGCTTCATGCACAAGCTGGCGGAGGTTGCGCTCGAAGCGCTTGCGGTCTTCGTTCGTGAAGGGCGCGGGACCTTTGGTCCTGCCGCCTTGACGCCTGACCTTCTTCTCCTCATGCCGGATGAACATCATCGAGTCGATCGTGAGCGGGTTGTAGATGCGTCCGCGCACGCCGATGGCGTGTGCCCCGCGGCCGAGCACGATATCGGCAAGTCCTATGTCCTGTGTGACGACGATGTCTTCAGGCGTGATGGCAGAGGCTATAGCGAAGTCGGCAGAATCGGCGCCGATGCTTTCCTGGAGGGTCGTGGTCCAGAAGCTGCTGTCTGGATGCTTCGGATCTCTCGGCTCTCTCGGGTCCTGTGGCCGCATATGGCGCTCGAGGTTCTGTGTCGTGTTGCCGGCGATGATGCAGGGAATCTTCTCTGCACGGGCTATTGCCAGGCTCTCACGTATCACGGGGCAGGCATCTGCATCGATGTAGATCTTCGTCATGCTCCTCATCCCTTCAGCTCCCCTCCATCATGGCACAACCACATGGCTCTGCCGTATCGCAGACGCAGTGCCAGGCCCTTCCGTGGCCGAGCCTGATGTTGTGGAATTCATATAGGCTGGCCCTGTGCATGGTAAGGTTTCTGAGGCGCAATCAGCCAAAAACCGAATACTGGTCCCATTGGAAACGCACACGAGCCCCTCGTGATAACGAACAACACAGTCATCACAACGAGAAGGAGAGCTCTCTATGCCCCAGACCAGGTTCGAGAATTTCGTGTTCACAACGATCATGGCCTTCATCATGGTCTATGCGATGATCTGCTACAACATCTCGCTCACTATCGGTGGCATGACCGACCAGGTCTTCCTCATGGCCCTGGGCGAGCTGCGCATCATGTGGCCTGTCGCTATCATCCTCGAGATGTTCGTCTTCGAGCGTCCCGTCGTGCATCTCACGAGCCGTGTTGTCACAGAGGACATGCCCTTCTTCTGGATGCTCCTCATCCGCTGCTCTCTCACCGTGTGCCTCATGTGCCCGGCCATGAGCCTCGTTGCCACCTTCCTCTTCAAGGACTTCTCGTCTGCAGGCCTCATCGGAACCTGGATCCAGACAGCAGCTCTGAACTTCCCCATGGCGCTTGCCTGGCAGATCTTCTTCGGCGGCCCTCTGGGCAGGCTGGTCTTCCGCCTCATCTTCAGGAGGGGAGAAGAGCTCCAGGCTCAGGCAGGGTCGGCAGCCAAAGAGGCATAGCAGGCTGAGCGTCCCTGCAGGGCAGGCAATCAGATATGGATTCCACGTTCCAGGAAATCCGGCAGAACAGGCAGAGCCGTCTCCCGCTTCATCAGGAAGCAGGAGACGGCTCTTCTGTATAGGGGACCAGCTATGGTCCTCTATCAATCAGTGCTCTTTTGTCATTTCCCATCCGGTCACGATGGCCATTGCCATGCATACGAGTGTAAGAATGGCAAAGTAGCGGTGCGTCTTCATGGCAGCCTCCCTATTCCTGCGTTTCGCGCTGCTTCGAGTCTGGCGTGGTGGATGCAGGTAAGAAGGAACCCTTTCGGATGGACGGGGCAGCCCTATCGGAGCGCTCAGACCTGCTTTGGTGGCAGGATCTGGTCTGCCATATGCTCTTCTCCCCAGCGGCACATCTCGGTCACGATGGGGGAGAGCGTCTTTCCATACTCCGTGAGCGAATACTCGGTCTTCGGCGGCACGACCGGGTAGACCTCGCGATGCACGAGCTCGTCGTGCTCGAGCTCGCGGAGCTGCTGGGAGAGCATCTTCGCGGTTGCCTGCGGGATGAGCGTCTGGAGCTGGCTGAAGCGCAGCGTTCCGTCGGCTGTCAGGTGGTAGAGGATGATGGCCTTGTACTTGCCGCCTATCTTGCTCATGGTCGCTTCGACCGGGCAGTGGAATACCCGGATGCCCTCGGCACTTCTCTCCTGTGTCATATCTTGCCTCTCATAGTATCCAAATAGATAGTATTGCACTAATAAGTCTGTACTTCTGTTCTATATATCTTGGCTGATATGCTGCCTCCAGCAACAGAGGAGATGCGCATTGCATCAGGAAGGAGGCAGCATGAAGGCACGCTTTGTCCATCGCTGCACACACGTCCTCGACCGTGAGAAGACGGTCAGGTTCTATGAGCTGGCTCTGGGATTCCATGTCGTGAGGCAGATCGGTCCGGCAGATGGGTTCTGGACCAATACGTTCATGGTGAACGACAGCTCGCCTTTCGAGCTCGAGCTTACCTGGAACAGGGGCCGCACGGAGCCGTATGACAACGGCGGCAAGGATACCCACATCGCCTTCGAAGTGGATGATTTCGCGGCCTATCACGACCTGCACAAGAAGATGCACGTTATCGACCACGAGAACCCTGCCATGGGCCTCTACTTCATCACAGACCCTGAGGGGCAGCTCATCGAGATCCTGCCTGCGTAGAGAAGGCTGGAGAGAAAGGGAATTGCATGCTGCAGAGTGCGGCGTGCAGAGACGAAAGGATGCATGAAATGCTGAACGAGATCACGTGACCGCACGAGTACCTCCCGGGAACCACCGACAACTTCGCCTCGAACGAGATCATCGTCCGTGGCACCACGGCTGCCGATGTCTTCGAGAACCTGATCGATACTGCCATCTGGCCGACCTGCCACGACAATGCAACTGACGTCGAGTTCGACAACACCGAGGGCACGAAGCTCGCACCGGACACCCGCTTCCGCTTCAAGACCTTCGGCTTCCCCATCGAGGCCCAGGTCATCGAGTTCGAGGCGCCGGCAGATGGCAAGCCGGGCCGTCTTGCCTGGCACGGCTGGGCCGAGGGCGACGCCGACGCCGACCACAGGCTCGATGTCGTGCATGCATGGCTCCTTGAGGACCTGTACGAGGGATGCGTCCGCATCCTCACGCAGGAGTCCCAGAAGGGCAAGCCAGCCGCAGAGCTCTTCGAGTCTGAGCCTGACACGATGAACATCAGCCATCAGAAGTGGGTCAAGGGCCTTGCACGCACGGTCCTTGCGGCGAAGGCTGCCAAGGAGGCCTAAGCGCTGCCTTGCTGGATCTGTCTGAATCAGGAAAGGGGAGAGAAACCATGGCATACGATGAGATCATCCGCAGGCGCTGCTCCATCAGGAAGTATGCAGAGAAGCCTGTCGAAGAAGAGAAGCTGAACGCTGCACTCGAGGCTGGAAGGATCGCTCCTGCCGGTGCCAACATGCAGCCGGTCCGCGTCTATGCGCTCACGAGCGATGAGGCGCTCGCAAAGGTGCGCTCGCTTACGCCGTGCGCCTTCAATGCATCGGTCGTGCTTCTGGTGACGTTCGATTCCGAGTTCGAGTGGAAGAACCCGTTCACGCCGTATGCAAGCGCAGGCCAGCAGGATGCTGCCATTGCCGGCACCCAGATGATGCTCGAGGCAACCAATCTCGGCCTCGGCTCCTGCTGGGTCAGCTACTTCGATGTTGAGAAGGTGCACGACGCCTTTGAGCTTCCTGCATCCGAGCGCCTGCTCTTCATGCTTCCCTTCGGCTATGCCGCAGAAGGCCAGAGCCCCAATCCCCGCCATACCGACAGGAATGCTATGGACATCTTTGCGAAGAGGCTGTAGAGCAAGATTTTTCGTTGCATCGATTGGGTGCCCAGCGTATACTCTTTTCCTACGAGCAGCCGCAAGGCACTCCACATTCGGGCGTTTAGCTCAGGGGGAGAGCGCTTCCCTGACACGGAAGAGGTCACAAGTTCAAATCTTGTAACGCCCACCACAAAAGACGCAGGTAGATGGCATAAACCGTCTACCTGCTTTTGTTTAGGACACTAAACGGGACACCAAATAGGACACCAAAAACGGGAGTCTCGTCAAAAGTTGGGTGTTTTCCTCTTTCGGCCGGTTACCTGGCCAAACAATCGACAGGCCGAATCACGAACCGTAAAGCCGGGGCCGTGGTGTCCACGTCGGGCTTGGTGTCCTGCGTGGTGTCCTTCGGGATAAGCCATGGTGTCCGGGAAGTCGCTGTTTGGAAAGGAGCCGTCAAGATGATGAACGATGAAAGATGGGCCGAACTTCAGCAGGCCGAGGACATGGCATACTTCAAGGCTGACCTCTGTTGCTATTCACCGGAGAGCTACAGCCTGGACGAGAAGAAAGAAATCTGCAACGACATGATCTCTACGAGCAAAGCTGTGCTCGACACCATGCGGGCCGACTTCGAGCAGCTGCCGCCAGAAGCACGCAGTAAGCTTCTCGACATGCTCTGCCAGTCGGGAGTCGAGACGCCCGAGTGGTGGTGGGATGTCCTCGTGGGTGAAGGCGACCCTCTCTACCGAGAATTGGAGCCGCTGAGCTAGAGTCACCAAGCGATGGGTTGTTCGGGGTCAGGTTTCGACTTGGCCCCATTTCTCTGTTGCGCGCGCCATTGCAACCGATGTCACCTGCCAGTTGACCACAGTGCAATATACGCACCGTATAATGAATACCATCAGCAGACTCCAATGCAAACGAGGTCAAGCCATGGGCGAGTACGTCAAAAAGAAGAAGGACATGATTTTCCAAAGCGGCGATTCCCTGCAGCAGGTCGTAAACGTGGTCAACGAGGCTGCTGTCGCTCTTAACGACAAGAAGCGCACCATCAGGGAGAGCTCCATTCCTGAGGTACTAGCCGGAGCCCTTGGTGCGGGTATCGGCGGGGTTGGCTCCTTTGCTGCGCTGTACGGCCTCGGTACAGTCGGACTGTCTGCTGCAGGTATCACCTCGGCGCTCGCTGCTGCAGGAGGCATCGTTGGTGGCGGCATGGTCGCGGGGGTATTCGTTCTTGCTGCTCCTGTTGCCGCCCTTGCCGCTGTGGGCGTGGGAACGGCCTCGCATCTCAAGAACAAGCAGCTTCGCCAGGAAAAGGAAAGGCTCTACAAAGCGGCCTTGGAGAAACACCAGGCGATCATCCAGGCGCTCAAAGACGAAACGGACGCGAGCAAGGAACGCATCGAGTACCTCCAAAGCTTAAACATCCTTCTCGAACGCGCCGTGAGGGACCTTCGTCAAGATCTCGGAGAAGACGAGGCGGCATAGTCCATGGAGGACGAGAATCGCATCAATAGCGTCCTTGCGTATCAGGACGCACTGCTCTCCGAAATCGAGTCTCCCGATATGTCGGGTGTCGAGGAGCGCATAGAGGCAAGCGAGCAGCTGCTCACAGAGCTGGGGTACGACCTTCCAACCATGTCGAGTAGGCGAAGCATCGCTGCCACGTCGAAGGCACTCGTCCTGCCAACGTGGGAAGACCTTTGCCAGGACGCGATCGAAGCAGTCGGCACTGATGTCGCCATCGAATCCCTCTTCACAGAGGAGGAGCTGCGTGAGAACGCCCTGGCTGTCAGGCAGCTTAACGAAGAGTACAACCAGATACATCGTCTGGATAAGTTCGATATCGCCATAGCTGCAGCCGCCGGGTTGCTTGCAGGTGCTGTGGACATCCTGCTCGTCGGCATTCCGCAGAAGACGCCAGACGGCCTTAAAGCTGGTCCACTCTCGAACTACATCCGCGATGCCTTCGACAAAAAGTTCCCGCCGGATGAGATGGAAAGGCTCGCCAACTCGAAGGTGAGCAAAGTCCCATACGACGCCCAGGACAACCGGAACACGACGGTCAACGTGGAAGGACTCTCGGCGTATTACCATCGTCTGCTATCGCTAGGACACGACCCGTTGCTGGGGTTCGTTTTCGGCGTGGCCGACATCCTCTCAGGCCGTATGACGACGATAGACAAGGCTGGCAAGGTCGTCTCTCAGGTCATGGAGAACTATGCGGACCGGACCGAAGCGGATGTGTTTGCGGCCATCGCTAAGCAAATCGTTCACCTCAAGTCGGACATGACGACCTCCATGGGGCTGCCGGCGCCGCTCATGGGTCTGTTCAATCTGCTCCAGTTCGGGAGCGTCGGTGAGTACGAGCAGACAATCGCCGAAATCGTCCAGGGTATGTACTACGAGGGATACGACTTTGTCCACTTCTGCTCGATGTCGGTAAGCTCCATGCTCGTCGAAGTCGTAGTCAGGATCGGCTACGCGATAAAGCGCATCAAAGAGGGTGTCGCCATCAAGAACGCCATTCCTCTTAGCACGGACCATGAGAAGATGCCGAAGCTCGGGACAATGCTCTTCACGGCCCATTCTGCAGCCACCGCCATCAATGCGGGCAAGGTGCTCTTCACGGAGAACCCTATGTCTATCAACTACCCGCAGTGGATAGCGTTCGCAAAGTACTCCTATCAGCAGCTCAAGTGGGGACTTATCACGAAACCCGCGCTTCGAGATAGATACGTCCTTGACGCCATTGACGGCGAGCTTCAAGAAGTCTACGAAGATATCGACCTGTTGTTTGAGGATATGCAAGGCTGCAAGATCATCCTATTGCCAGCTGCTAGTTTGCCGTGAGATACCCAGCCTGCCCAGTCCGGTCAATCCTCATGTACGTATATCCCGTGTTCGAGCTCGACCACATGGTGCCGTTGCCACCGACAAGGCTGCTGCAGCTATAGAAGCACTGCGAGCCCGAGATTCCGCTCGAAGGCAGCGCCCAAGTGCTGTCCGCATAGATCGTCGTGAGCGACGAGCACCCCGAGAAGCAGTAGAACAGGTCCGTCAGCGTGGACGGGTCGAAGCCCCGGAAGTCCAGCGTCGTCACCGCGCAGGAGCTGAACGTGTATCGCATCTGCCTCACACCCGAGAGATTGCCCAGTCCGCTGATCGTGGCGAGGTTCGTGCACGAGTAGAACAGATAAATCAGGTTCAGGTACGAGAACGTAGCCATGTCCGCCGCGAAGGTCGCGCTCGTGAGGTACTGCCGATGCGTGCTGCCCGCATTCCCCGTCCATGGCGTGAAGCCGAGACCCTGGTACTTCGCGATGGCACAGATTCGTCCGGTGGACCTGAGCGCGCGGTTCGGGTCGGGCGTCGGCGTCGCGGTGAGAACGGCCTCCCCGTCCTCGTAGAAGTGCCCGTAGAACCACGTGCGCTGGTCGTCGTTGGGGTCGGTCAGCACTCCGCCAGCCCCCAGCTTGCACACGCTCGCGCCGCTGGTCGTGGAGGGAACGAACCCGTCCGTGCCGCCCACCAGGCGGTTGCAGCTGTTGAACATGAGCGAGCCCGACAGCCCCGCGTTGCTGAAGCTCGTGGCGTAGATCGTCTCAAGGGACGTGCAGCTCGTGAACATCTGGTTGGCGCTCGTCATGCCCGTCAGGTTCTCGAAGCCCCACACCTCGGTGCAGCTCGAGAACGCGTTGAACCAGTAGGAGCAGTTCCTGATCCCGACGCCCGCTATCGAGGAATCGATGAAAACCTTCTTGACCAGCAGCTTAACGGAGTCCCAGCTGCGTGCCGAGGCGGACGAGTAGCCGTTGGTGTCCACCTCGAACACCTGCTGGATCGTCCCGCCGTGGATGGTCCGCCTGCGGTCGTAGTAGTTGAACTCGAGCGTGCCGTCGGAGAGGAAAAGCGCCCGCACCTTGTATCCCACGTCCCATTCGAGGTCGAGTATCGCCTGCGCCATGTCGCCTGGCTGGTACTGCGTGGAGAGCCCGTTCTGCCCGCGTATGGCGTCGGCGATATCCGAGAAGACAGACTCGGAGAGGATGCCCGACTCAAGTTGCATGTACGGCTGAGCCTGGTACTGCCCGGCGTCGGTGCCATCTAGGGCGGCAACCGCAGCCGCCATCTGCCCCGGCTTGTAGGTGGTGGCCACGCCCGCCTGGTAGCGGATCGCGTTGGCGATGTCCGTGAGGATGTGGGTGGAAATGGTCCCGACAGCCATCAGAAGCTCACCTCCGAAAGATCATCGAGGTCGGCGATGGCCGCCTGGATCTGCTGCGTCACCCAGCTCTGCGTCGCGTAGCTGCTCAAATCGACCGAGAGAACACCTGCCGAGAGCGAAAGCGGGGAAGCCGGGGTGAACGTCGTGCCGGAAGCGCCCGCCGGCCCCGTCTCTCCCTGTGGCCCCTGTGGTCCTGTCGCCCCGGTCTCGCCCTTCAAGCCCGAGAAGGCGAATGCGAAAGTCCTGGCTGAAGCCGTCCCGCCAAGCGTCACGCTCACCGAGGGCGTTCCGGTCGCCGAGTCGACTGTGGCAGAAGCTCCGGTAATCGTGGCATCAGCACCGTCGTTACCGTCAGCCCCTGCCGCGCCCGTAGCCCCTGTCGCCCCCGTCGGCCCCTGCGGCCCAACGAGGTCAGCCGAGCTCGTGCCAGATGCGCTCGTCACGGAAAGGACGGTACCATTCCAGACGTGAGTGCAGGAGACGCCGTCGTTTCCGTCGGCACCGGCAGCGCCAGTGTCTCCCTTGTCACCCTTCGGCCCTTGGGCACCAGCGACCCCAGTGTCGCCGGTATCGCCCTTCGGACCTTGTGCGCCGGTCGCACCGGTGTCGCCCTTGTCTCCCTTTGGACCGGTCTCGCCCTGGATGCCTTGCGGTCCCTGCTCGCCTGTGTCGCCCTTGTCGCCTTTCGGTCCAGTGGCTCCAGTATCGCCTTTGTCGCCCTTCGCTCCCTTGACGACGTTGGCCGTAGTCGTGCCGTTCTTGTCGGTGATGGTGATGGTGGCGCCCTCGCTGGTCTGCGTCACAGTGGCCGTGGGGCTAAATCCGTCCGTCCCGTCCTGGCCGTCTGCACCGTCGAAGTCCCCTCGCTCGGCGGCGGCAACAAGGTTTTCCCTCGCAGCGTCGGCAGCTCCCGCGGCGGCAGTCGCAGCATCCGCCGCATCGGTCGTGATCTCGGTAGCGTGCTCGTACGCGTTGATGGCGTCCACGAACAGCGTGAACCCGTCCTCGTGCTCCTTGCCGCCCACGATGACCGGCTCCACGCGGATCGTGAACACGCGAGAGCTGATGTCGGTGTCGTCGCCGCGCGAGACCATCACCTGCGCCTGGACAGCGCCCTCGGCCTCCTGCATCGCGGCCGGGTAGTAGACTGCAAACGTGCCGCCAGCAGCGTTGACGGCCGTGAAGGGCTCGGTCCCGCGCTCCCCGGTCACCTTGTGCCGCCATACGAGGTATACCGTAGCGCCGGCTAGGTTGGCAGCAGCCCCGTTTTGCCGGATGTTCAGCGCGATCCCACGCCCACTAGCGTCGGCGGGCGAAGCGACCAGCACGTCGCCGAACCACTCGTCGCAGGTGTCCCAGGTCAGATGGTGAAGTCCGTATCCGTCGAGCACAGCATGCCTCCTTGTCTTTCCAGGTAAGGCTACGCCCGCGTCACAGGATGGGTAATCAGAAGTCGAGGTCCGCCAGCTCGTCCAGGTCGTCAATGGCTTCGGTCACAGTCTCCTGCACGTAGACCGTGGACGTCGCCACGCTCAGGTTCCCGTCGATGCCCGCCACGTCGTCCTGCAGGGCCGCGACGTCAGCCGCCAGCGAACTCGTCACCGAATAGTCCACAGGTTGCACCGTGCCGATGGTCACGCGGCAGATCACGGCGTCCCCGAAGGTGCGCACGCGCTTGACAACGCGAGCCTTAAACCGCCACTCGGGGATCCGCGAGGAATCTATCACGGCAACCGTGTCGCCCAAATCCGCCTCGCCACCGTCCAACGCAGCGACATCGACCTCGTAGGAGACCTTGGGCTGCACGGCATCCACGAGCGCCTTCCTCGTCAGGGCCAGGAGCTTCACCGGGTCGTCGCAATCCGAGAAAACGACTTGCCCGAACGAATGCACCTTCGCCGTCCTGTCGGCGTTCCAGCGCCCCCAGACCAGCCGAGCCTGCTCGTCGCCGACCCAGTTGACGCCGCCGTTCACCTCTCCGAAGGTCAGCTTCCTGCGGTATCCGCCGGTGTAGCGCCCGTCTTCGTCAGTAAGCGGCAGGCCGGCTCCGAACCCGTAGAGCGCCGTGTACACGTCCTGCTCCAGCACGGTCCTCGTACACCCGGCCATGTTCTTGCCGTAGGTGAAGCGAAGCCCACGCCAGTAGCCCTTCTGCTCCTCAAGTCGGATGGACCTCGATGCCACGCGCCCATCAGCGACCGTTATGACCGACGTCACCTCGCCGCCCCAGACCTCTGCGACCCGCCTGACCGCCCAGAGCGCGTTCACGTGGTAGAAAACGCATGAACCCGTGACTGATAAGTCACAAAGCCCGACCGTAAATCTGCTATGGGAAAGCGCGGTGCCGAGAGCCTGGGCAGCTGTCCTGTTGACAAGGTGCTCCTCCTCGATGAAGTCGTCCAGCAGCTCGCAGAGAGACGATTCCGCGTACACCGAGCAGAGCCCCACGAGCGGCTCGTCGGTCCTCACCACGACGTGCTCCCGCCAGGTCTCGCCGTCGCGCCACAGCAGCCGGTCGCCCTTCGCGGGGACCTCGCGCGTCTCGAACTCGATGGTGTCCTCGCCGTTCAGCTCCTCGGTGTGCACCAGCTCGCCCGCGACGGGCAGGATGCCGATGCGCTCGTCGAAGCGGTCGAACCAAAAGAGCTGAGGAACCGCGCCAGCCATCACAGCCACCTCTCCCGAAAGCGGACCTCGAAACTCGCGCATCCTGTGACTGATAAGTCACATGTTCCAGGCGAGAATGTGCTTAGGTCGCTCGCCAGAGTCACGTCCGCGCGTGCGTCGGCCCCGTCGACGGTCACCACCTCGCGCTCGCAGTCGATGTGGACGACCTCGCCGCCCGCGAAGGAGTTTTCGATCCTGACGAGCTTGCCGCCGTAGGAAATCTGCACCGCAGAGCCCGCGGAGGCGAACAGCACGAACGTAGGCCAAGTTGGCCACGTCCCGCCGACCTCGAAGGAAGCGCCGCGCTCGACGCGCTCCAGGCCGTAGGCGACCGGGTCGAGCAGCGCGAACGCCACGTCGCCGTGCCCGTCCTCGAACAGCGAGGACCACGCCCCCGCATCGGCGCAGACGACGTCTCGGTACTCGAACTCAGGCTCATCTGGCAGCCTGAGCGTTCCGCCCCCTGTGGAAGCGAGAGCCGAATAGACCCTGTGCCTGACGTCAGCCAGCTCGTTGGTCCCCGGCTTGTATCCGGCGTCCATGAACAGCCGGACGCGCACCATCCTCGGCGGTATCCTTCCCGAGACGAGCAGAGCTCCCGCACGCCCAGGAACCGCCATCGTGTTCGCGACGATCGGCAACGCGGCCTTCTCCACTACCTCCGCGCTGCTGAACTCGGAGAAGTCCACGCCGTTGAATACTATCGACCTCATGAGCGCCCCCTAGCTCGCCCGTAGGCGATTGCTCTCCGCTGGGATGCAAGGGAGTAGGCATCGACCGAAACACGGCCTTCGTAGGCAGCTGATGGCTTCTCATCGGGAATTGAAAGACGCAGGTCACGTCTACGCTTGTCCTTCTCGTCTGTATCTCGCTTGAAATCGCTCACAGCGCCCTCACCACCGTGCACGCGACCTCGAACGACCACACGAACCGCCCGCTAGAATCGCGCTCCTTGAAGGCAGGAGCTGTCGTGTCTATGCCAACGATTCGGTAAGTGCCAGCATTCGCGTACGGCTCCCAGTCGGCACGTCTAACCACTCGCTCCGCGGCCGTTGCCACGTCCTCGGCATCGGAAGAAACCTCTCGAACGACCAGCACCGTCACGGTCACCGTCCCGCGCTCCTCCTCGGCCATCCGGGAATCCCGCGAGAACGCACCCTCAAGCACCACGATCGGCTCGGCGCAGTCCAGCGCCGAAGGCGAAACTTTTGAGAAGTAACATGAGAAGTGGGCGTCTGCCAGCAGTTTTGCAATCGAGTCCGCGCAGCTCATCGTACCGTCAGCTCCCAATGGTGGACATGCCCGTTGAAGTCCTCGCACCGCTTGCACTCGGCCAAGTAGTAGGAATGCCCGCCGATGTCGATGCGAGATCCCGCAGGAATCTCGAACGCGCCGACGGAGTTCAAGGCGTCGACGTAGACCTTGCCGGCCCCGGCGTCCGCGCTCCTGTGGCTATCGTCGACTACGGAATGCTTTCGTGCGAACCTCACGTGCGAGACTTCGACGCCCTCGGTATAGCCGCCCTCGCCGTCTGGAATCCTCACCACGGCATTCCGGCCAGCAGCCGCGCCGGTATCGGACGCAGGCTTCTCATCATCTCACCCCGCAGAACACGAGCGAGGTGCCGACAAGCTCCTTCAGCGCGTCAGCCGTGGCGATCTCCTCGCCGGTGGTGCCCTCGTCCTCGTAGTGGGTCACCTTGAAGTCGCCCAGAGCGAACCCGCCAACCTGACCCTCGCCGAACTCAGCGAAGGCGTCAACGGCAGCGCAAACCGCCCGCTGGTACGCCACAAGCTCGCAATCGGCAGGCTCCTTCGCGCCCACCAGCCACCGAACATGCCGCTCGGCGGCGGGCAGCGACGCGCCGAAGGCGGCCTCCGAAAGACCGCCCCCGTACGTCTCGCTGTAGAACTGGTATGTCACCGCGCTCGCCATGGTCTACGACGTGCTCGCAGACACGTACACGCCGTCGAGCTTGTTGTCGAAGAGCTCCACGATGCCGTACTTGCGGTACTTCATCATGTACGAGTCCAGCGACTCCAGCTCGTCGGGAGAGAAGACCCTCGAAGCCACGTGCTTGTCGAACTTGATGACGGCGGATCGTTCCACCACCATGAAGTTGATGTCCAGGCCGGGTGTGGTCGTCATCTCGTAGTAGGTGCCCAGGTTCGCCTTCGTCGGGCTCGCCACCTCGGTGTACACGTAGGGGCTCGCCGATGTCCCGCTGCCCGAGCGCGTGTAGTAGGTCTTCGCGCTGTCGACCTCGGTGTCGCTCGTCAGCTCGTAGACGGCGGCGCGCTTCTGGTATCCGAAGCCGTCATCCCCGCCGGATAGCAGGTCGATGGCCGTGTAGAAGCGCACCTGCGGGACTTCCACCACGCGGGAGAAGCGTTCCATCACGCGGTTCGAGCGGTTCGGGTTCGCGTAGGAGAAGTCGTCGAGCACGCCCTTGAGCGTCGGCGTGATGAACAGGATGCGGCTGCCCGTGGAGACCTGGTCCTCGTCCATCGCGCTGGTCACGGTGCGCAGGTCCTCCAGCACGTCTTCTGCATCGGCGGAAGCATAGCTCTCGGATGCGACCGTCACACCCGTGTGCCCCGCGATCTCCGCGAAGGTGAAGGCGTCGGCCTCGGGTGCGACCTGCGTGCGCTGGAGCTCCGCGCCCGCCTCGACGAAGCAGTCCAAAACGCCGGCTTCCTCGACATCCATGACGTCCGCCATGAGCCGGATTCCGCGGTCGTAGTTGAAGGTCTTCGTCTCGAAGGCGTAGTTGATGCTGCCCGTCTTGTATCCGACGTTTCGGGTGTAGTCGCCAAGTCCAGAGACCTCGATCTTCGGAATCATGATCTCCTTGGCGTTGCGGCCCGCGCGGACCATGCGACGCCCGCTGGTCAGGCACCCCGAAACGCTCGCACGCTGGTAGACGGCGTCGAGTATCGAGGTGTAGTTCTTGGTGTATGCAATCGAGTTGGACATGAGTCAGCCCTCCTTAGTCGTTGTCGGTATCGTCCAGCCCGGCGAGCTTGCGCCAGCGTTTCACGGTTTTACCTTCGTCGGAGCTCGTGCCAGCGTTGGGAAGCCCCGTCCTGCCACCTTGCTGGGAGGTGGGGACGTCGGCGAAGAGCCATGGCTCCTCGGCCTTGAGCTTGTCGATGTCGCCGCCGTGGTCGTCCAGAACGGCACGCGCCGCCTTGATGTTGCGCACGCCTGCCAGCTGCAGTTTGAAGTCGATACGGTCGGACTCTCCCTGGGCCTTCAGCTCGGCGATCTCACCGCGAAGCGCTTCGGCTGCTTCGGCGTTCTTGGCGGCATCAGCCACCTGCTGCTCAAGCGCCGCAATCTTCTCGTCGCGCTCGGCGATGGCCTTCTCCCAGTCCACACTGCTCACCTGCGGCTGCTCTTCCTGCGTTTGCTGCTGCCCGATGTCTTCCTGGGCTTGCGGCTCTTCCTGCGTCTCTTCGCCATGGTTATCACCAGCCATATCGGCCACCTTTCGTTTCGTGGCCGAAAACAGCTCGGCCCCTTAACCTGCGATTAGGCTAAAGGGCCGTCACAAAGTCGCTAGTAATAGAGGCTATTCGATGCCAAGAGTCCGGAAGTAGACCTGATTGCGCATATTCGCATCGCGATAGATCTTGTCAAATGGCAGTACCTCAATCGTTGCCTTGAGATTGGGGTTGTACAAGACCCTGCCTTGTCCATCAGCAGTTTCTCCGAATCCACGCATTTCCATAAGCTGCCGTAGCTTAGGTGTAATGTCGCAAATCGCATAGAGGTACATACGAGTGTTCTCGTTGACTGAGATGTATCTTCCCCTCGAGTCCCGCGCTTCGCCGTTGCGAATCTTCGTTGCATAGCGTAGGAGCTGGTCGATTGGGTTATCGCTGTCTGTGTAGTCGTCTCTATCAGGGCGTTTGAGTTCAAGGATGGTAACGGTGTCGTAGGGCAAGCCATCAGTTTCATCAGCCGAGACAAACGTCGGATAGTTGAGGAACATGACGTCCGGCCTCTTTTCATGGGCGTTGCCGTCAAACGGTTTATCAGACGAGATGAAGCTGCTGTAGGTCAGTCGCTCGTCTATCAACCAAAGGTTGTGAGCAGGGTATGCAACATCTTCAGATGTGGTTCTCATCGGATAGATGAGCTCATGGAGATAAGCTTCGCGCTTGAATTTGCCATCGTCCTGCCTGTTGAGCGCCGCTCGATATATGTTGAGAATTGCCCGCCTGTGGACTACGTACTCAGCAAGCATGGACTCATTCACGTCGCTCACTCGTTGTACTTGCCTGGCAAATTCTTCCTGGTATTCCTCGCTATCGATTTGGTTGCTCTCGAGCTTTCTTATGAGCTCCTTGTTGTCTGCTTGGACGGACTTCTCGACATCCCTCTTGAGCTTGTACAGGGCATCGTCCATTTCTTCGCGCGTGGCACCAATGCTGATTGCTGCCACACCTTCAGGAGCGTATTGCAATAGGTGGCGGAACTGCGGTGCTTCTTCGGTAACGTACTGCTCAACCTGCTGACGTTGCCCAGAGACGGCAGTGTCAATCAGGTCTTTCAGAAAACCACGAGCTGCTGCGCAAGCTGTTGCTGTGATGTCGTTCATGCCCACTTCGTCGAACATGCCATCTTCATCGGCAGAAATATCGAATGAAAGCCTATCCGCGCTTACATGCTCATCGAGGTATGGGCTGGTTAGCACTCCTATATAAGAGAAGCCTTGTTCATTGACAAGCCATTTATCCAGTCCCGAAGGCAGGCCGGTAAGCTTCTTGGTCATCACCTCTCGATTGTCAGCGCAAAGAATCAGGTGACATGAGGGCATACTCCGTCCAGCGACCGCCTCCGGGGTTTTCATCTTGATATGCAGCAGATTGAAAACCCTGCCGCCGATGTGAAGCTCCTCGCTATCGCTTTCGGTCTCAAGCATGCCCGCCAGCATCTGGTTGACGTCTGTCTTGTCTCCCTCATCGTCCACAACGATCGTTGGGCAGGAATCTGCAAGCAAGTAAACGAGGCAGTGCTGCATTACTCGTTCGGCTATCTCTCTGCCAGTAGCAGGTATGTAACTGAGATATTCGCGTTTGATGTGTCGCAGCTCCACGGAAGTGCCAGTTTCATCCTGAATCGCATCGGAAACGTCGTCGTTAATGCTCTTGCTACCTAAGCTGAATATGAATTGTCTACGATAAAGCTCGTCAGCCTCACGATAGGTGCTGTCAACGCTCACATCATCGAACACTTTAAGCCAGCAGAAGCGCCCAATGCCCTTACCGCCACGGCTCTCTTTGAGTTGGGAGTCAGAGGTCATGAAGGATTCGAAATTGACGCTATCGAAACCAATTCCGTTATCGGTTACGGTGAAGCCGGTAATCTCTCCGCGCGGCATGCTCTCATCGAGTACGGGCAAGCGGTTGAGCCTGATCTCGATCAATCCATCGCTGTTATCTATGTCGGCGTCTTCAATTGCCTGCAGCGAGTTGACTATCGTTTCGAATAGCGGCAAGAGCGCATCCTTTTTCTTCAGTGTGAAGTTCCGAATTCTGCCAGCAAAATCAACCGAGAAGTTACGTGCCATCTTGCCCCCTTTCTTATGTTTGCGTTGCCATACTATGGTGCCGTCACAATTTCATACCTTACAAGCTCACCGAGTGGTATGTGGTCCGCACGTCATACTCCACATCCACCTGCAATGCCTCGAAGTGCCGCCTCGCGCATCGAATCTTGGTCTTCTCGGCGTCGCTCACGCGGATGTTGTTGTTCCCGCCGCCCTTGGTTTCCACGACAAAGTAGACACGGCGCTCGCCGTCCTCCTCGACCACGTAAGCCCAGTCGGGGTTGTAGCTGCCCAGAGGTGTGTCGATCTTGAACTTGCTCGGAAGCTTCGCGAATACGCGCACTTCCTCGGCAAGGTCGAGCTCCACCGCAAAGGGTTGCTCAACGGTAGAAGAGTCGTACACGACGTAGCTGTACAGGCTCTTGCCGCTCTTCGGACGCCAGGCATTCTGCCCCAGATACGCTTTCAGCTCGCCGGGGTCGAGGTCTTCCATCGTGTACCAGTCCTCGTCGGGCAGCTTCGTGTACTTGATGCCTTCCGCAATCGCCTCGCCCTTGGCCTTCTCGATCTTCTGCGCAACCTGCGCGAGGAACGTGGCCGGATCGACCTCGAACTCGTCGTAGCGCCCGCACTCCTCGAGGACGCGCTTGAGCGTGGCGCGGGTGAGCCCCACGGCGTCCTGCAGCTCGGCGATGGGGTCGGGCAGGTCGTACACGCGAGCCCCGCCCGTCTTCACGATGGACGTGCCGGTCGCGGTGGCGTCAATCCCGGCGTCTCCGACGGCTAAGTCGGCCCTGGTGGATAGCACTTCGAGCGGCTTCACCTTCGGCATGCCCTTGATGAGCTCCACGGCGTCGGCGATGAGCTTCTCCGAGTCAACGTCCACCTCGAAGCGCGTGCGCCTGCGTATGCGCTCCCATAGCTCTTGGAAGGCGGGGTCGTCGGTGACGTCCTTCTGGAGTTCCACCTCCACCTCGGTTGCCTTGTCGCGAATCTGCAGCTTCTGCGCCTTGTGCAGGATGATGTCCTCCACCTGCGACTGCGCGGATTCGAGCCCCGATGGCATCTCCACGCAGCCCTTCTCGGCCGCCTCCTTGAGCTCGGGAGTGATGTTGCCCTTCTTGTCTACGAGCCCTTTTGCGGCAAAGCTCTGGTACACCTCGGCGCTCTGCTCGAAGCCCAGCTTCACCTCCTGGCCGTCAGGCAGCTCTATGGTCACCTTCGTGAACGACTCGGGCGTCAGCACGCCGAAGCGCAGGCCGTCCTTCTCGAACTCGGTCTGCAGCCCGCTCGCGAAGGCGTCGTAGCTCTCGTTGGCGATGACGGTGAGCACGTTGGCGTCCTCGTCGTAGCAACGCTCGCCATCTTGGTCGACGCACAGGCGAAGCCCACGCCCGACCTTCTGGCGCTTGGTCATGGTGTCTTTGGTCTCAACCAGCGTGCAGATCTGGAACACGTTCGGGTTGTCCCAGCCCTCCTTGAGCGCCGAGTGCGACCAGATGAACTGGATGCGCTTCTTTGCCCGTGTCTCCTCGTCGTCACCGTCTGCCGGGAACGAGATCAGCGTCTCCTTCTCGCGCATGATGGTCTCGAAGGTCGATATGTCGGCTGCCGTGCTTGCGGCCGCGCTCGTGTTCTTGATGCGGCCCTTGCCGTCCTGCGAGAAGTAGCCGGAGTGCACGGCCGCGGCGTCGGTGTCGAGCATGAGCCCGGCGGCGGCGTACTTCTTCTGCCAGCGCGGGCTCGCCACGGCATCGGCGTACTCCTGCTCGAACATCTCGGCGTACTCGCCGTTGCGCACCGGGTCGTACAGGCGGTACTTCTCAACCTTGTCGATGAAGAAGAGGCTGAGCACCTTGATGCCGCGCGGCGCGAGCTCCAGCTGCCGCTGCAGGTGGTCTTCGATGGTGCGCCGGATCTGGGCGCGCTTCACGGCCTCGTCGGCCACGTCGCCTACGGCCTGGCCCTTCTCCAGCCACTCGCCGTTGGTGAACTCTATCCATTCGTCGCCGTCGGCGGCCGATATGTTGCTCACGATCCATCCGGCCTCGTAGTCGGTGTTCTCGCCGCTCTTGTCAAAGAGCGAGTCGTGCGTCCTTACGGTCACGGCCTTGCGCTTCTGGCTGCCGTCCTTCTGCCTCACGTCGATGGTCAGTCGCGCCGTTATGGACCCGGGCGTCTTGCCCATGCGCGTGGAGTCTAGCCTCACGTACGCGCCGTTCAGGTCCGCCTGTGCGAGCACTGAGTCCACGCAGATGCCCTTCACGAGCCCCTGCTGGTAGGCGTCCACGGGCGTCAGGCGATAGACCTTGTTGTAGCCCTCCTTGTGTGTGGCGGAGTAGCGCAGCACGAAGAGCGGGTTCAGGCTGCGGATGGCTGCCTTTGCCTTGGCGGTGTTGTCAACGCTCTGCGGCTCGTCGATGATGACGATGGGGTTGCAGGCGGCCACGACCTCGCGAGGCGATCGCCCGCCGATGAGCCGCTCGCTCGGCCGATGGAAGAGCGAGCTTGATTCCACATTGCCCTCATCGGAGTAGTCCCGGTTGAACGCCTGGATGTTGATGATCATCACCTGGATGGAGCTGCTGGTGGCAAAGTTGCCCACCGGCCCCATGTCCTTGCTGTCGTAGACGAAAACGTCCATCGGTGAGTTGTCGTAGAGCGTGGCGAAGTGCTTCTTCGTGCTTTGGAAGCTTTTCAGAACGCCCTCGCGGATGGCAACGCTCGGAACCACGATGAGGAACTTGGTGATGCCGTACTTCTTGTTCAGCTCGAAGATGGTTCTGGTGTACACGTAGGTTTTGCCCGTGCCAGTCTCCATCTCGATGGTGAAGTCGCGCAGCTTGCCGTCGGTGAGCACGTTCGTAGCAGGAAGCGAGTTTTCCTCCTGGATGTCGTGCAGGTTCTCAAGAAGCTGGTTGGCCGACAGGCGTAGGCCGTTGGCGTGGCCCACGCTGAGCACTTGGCCCTCCATGAGGGTGCCTGCAGCGCCGACTTCGCCCGTGAACTCGCTCTTCAGGAACTCCTGCCCGCGGAACAGGTCGGTGATGGCCTCCACGGCCTCCACCTGGTGTCTCTGGTCGGCGGAGTACTTGAGCTCTAGGGTCGCCATGGCTACACCGTCCTCAGCTCTACCTCGCGGCCCGTCTTCTCCTCGACGCGCTTGAACGCCTGCACGGCGTTGAGCTTGGTGGTGTCGTCGAGTATGCGGTCGAGCATGAGTACGCGCCTCGGCTCCATGTCGGCGATTGCGTCGAGCACCTGCATGCTCAGGCCATCGGCTAGGCAGCAGACGAGCTCGCCACAGGCGACCGAGTAGCAGGGGTAGCCAGCCGCATCCACTTTCTCGATGGGGAGGGTAAGCTCTAGGCCCCACTTGAGCATCATCTCGAAGATGATGTCCTCGTCGCTGCGGTCAGGCTTCACCACGTCGAGCAGTAGCTCGCCGGGTTTCGGCCGCACGATGCCGCTCTCGTCGAGCTTGAGAACGCGGAAGCCGATGTCGGGGACGGGCCTGGGCGCTTCACCAAGTCGGAGCTGCTTGTTGGACTCCTCGACATCTGCTGTGATTTTGGCGCCGGCCCTTCGGATGCGCTCTTTGCCAATCTCGCAGAGATTATGCGGTACTCCCATTTTTTCGCACAGTGCTATAGCGTTTTTCAGAGTTGTACGGCTGTCATTCGGTGCAGTTTTAAGTTGATCATCGAGGTTTTCGGGCAGCTGTATGGAGAAGCATTTGCGCGTGCCTCCATCAAGCCCATTCATCTGCATAACTGCATCGGCGGTGGTCGATGATCCCGCAAAGAAATCCATCACGAAGCAGTCTTTACTTTCTGGCACCAAGCCTAATATGTAGCGAATAAGACTGACGGGCTTTGGAGTTTGAAAAACGTCCTCTGGCAACAATTCGAGCAGTTCGTACTTTGCCTGACGGTTATGCCCTGTTTTCGACAAGTCAATCCAAAGCGAAGAAGGCGGGACGCCCTTCATGTCAGCCAGGTAAGTCCGCCTCTTAATATTGGTCATGTTTGCATTAAAGTAAATCTCGCCGCGTGCCATCATCTCATCAAGAGTTTCACGTGACCAACGCCAGCCATTTTTGGGAGGATGGATGACATAACCATTTGGCGCAATAATGTCATAGCGTAGATTTTCCCGATAATTCGGCGAATTAAGGGGATTGCCGTCGAACCATGGCCCGCGTGGATCGTTATCAGGGTTTTTAAAGTGCGACTGCTTCTCGGGATCCGACTGCCTAAGCGGCATCCATCCAGCCATTTTCGAATAGACAAGAATCGTGTTATGGTCAAGTGAGAACTGCTTAGCATCGTTGTTGCTATTGTCGGACGAGCGCCATATCACGCCGCAGACAAAGCAAGACTCACCGAATATTTCATCGCATATCTTCTTGAGGTTATCGCGCTCTCGGTCATCAATGCTGATAAAGATCGCCCCATCATCACTAAGGAGCTCTCTAGCCAATCTCAGACGAGGGTAAAGCATTGAACACCATGCAGAATGGTAGCGGCCACCAGTATCGGCGTTTGACTGCCCAACGAGCTCCGCCTGTTCGCGATAGTTTTCTATAGTGTCCCCAAAGCGATCCCTGTAGACAAAGTCATGCCCGGTGTTATACGGAGGATCGATAAAGATCAGCTTCATTCGACCGTGATAAGAGTGCTGCAGCAGCTTGAGAACTTCGAGATTGTCTCCCTCGATGTAGAGGTTCTCAGTTTCGTCCCAATTCACGCTCTCCTCGGGGCAGGGGCGAAGCGTGGCCGTGCTCGGGGTTTGGCTCTGACGGATAGCGTCGGTCTTGCCGGGCCAGGTAAAGGCGTATCGCTCGGTGCCCTCGTCAACCTCGTCGCCCAACACCAGGCGCAGCTTGTCGAAGTCGATGCCGCTCTCGGTGGCGACCTCCGGCAGTAGTTGCTTCAGCTGCTCGATGCGTTCCGCCACCAGATCGGCAGACGCGAGGTCCATCTTCTCGAACTCAGCCATGGCATAGCTCCTTTATCTCGGTTGCGAGCTTGTCGTGCTCGCGCTCCTTCTTTTTCAACGCCATACGCAGCCGCGACGACTCGGCAAGGGTCGCCTCCTTGTCACGATACTGCGAGCGTAGGACATTAATCTCGTTTTGCGAGTCCCTCAGATGGGCCAGAAGCGCCATCAGTTGGGGCGTGTCGGCGTCCTTGCAGTGCGGGTACTCGCCGATGCTGGCAATCGCCGCCGCCTTCGCCGTTCGGTCGCAAATCGCCGTCACGTACGCCAGCAGGTCCGACTGTGGTAGCGTCGCATGGCGTATGTCGGCCAGGTAGTCGGAATATGCCTGCTCGCTCGGGTCGAACAGACGCGCCGACTCGGTCCGCTCGACAACTACCGCGCCCTTCTCCGCCAGGCTCTTGCGCTTTATCGACACGGACACGCCCACCTTGCCGCCAGGTTCCTCGAACAGCAGCACGACCGGGTTGGGGAAAACTTTGTGCAGTACGGCTGCAAGTTCGCCGAATCCGCCAGAGCGCACCAGCTCGCAGCTCAGGTAGATGACGCTACCAATCTCGTGCTCATCGTCAGAGATGGGTGCGATTCGCGCCGTCGCCCGCTGTATGGTGGCGACGTGCGTCAGGCGCGAGTACTGCTTGAGCAGTTTCTCCTCAGCTTTGGTGAGGCCGCCCTGAGCGGTGAGAACTGTCTTCGGTATGGTCTTGTCGCCGGCAAGCGTGGCGCTCGGTAGGTTCAGTGTCGTAGCCCAGTCCATGCCTGTCACCTCAGAACCACGAAGCTCACGAGCGAGTAGTCGTCGAAAGCGAGCGTCGTGCCGGTGCCGACCTCGCCCAGGCTGAAGAGCGATTCCATGCCCTTCTGCGCCTGAACGCCGGATACTCGGCTCACCGCCTCGTCGAGCAGTTCGGTGTACGCGCCCATGTTCGTGCCGTCGCGGGTCTCCTTGTTGAACTGCCGACAGAGATCCATCACGGGTTCGGTCACGCCAGCACACGCCGCCCGTATAATGTCGAGCGCCGCCTTCGGGTTGGTGTGAGTACCGCGAACCTCGCCGGAATCGGTCACGTAGACCAGGTGGAACGGCCAGGTCGGGTTGCCGTCCTTCGGCTTCGCCCCCTCGTCGTTGGCCTTCAGGCAGAAGACGACGCCGGGCTCCACGCTGTCCGCCAGCGTGTCCGGAATCTCGGCGACCGCATGCAGGCCGCACGGGCTGCCTTCGAGCAGTCCCGGATGCGCCTTGGCATAGCGTTCCAGCTCCACGCGGAAGTCGTCGTACGCAAGGTCGGTGATGGATATGCCGCCCGATATGTCCTCAAGGTCCATGACCTCGCGCTGCAGCTGCTCCAGCTGGCTTCGGCGGTACTTAAGGTCGTTCATCTCGTCGGCGGCCTTGCCCTCGAGGACGTTCTCCTCGCCGGTGGCCGACGTGTCGAGCAGCACCATGCGGCCTTTCACGCGCCCTTCGAGCTGGATGTACTCGTCCAATTCGATGTCGGGCCAGAAGTTCACGAGCTGCACGCACGTGTTGTCGCTGCCGAGTCGGTCTACGCGGCCGAAACGCTGGATGATGCGCACCGGGTTCCAGTGGATGTCGTAGTTCACCAGGCAGTCGCAGTCCTGCAGGTTCTGGCCCTCGGATATGCAGTCGGTTGCGAACACGACGTCTATCTCGCCCTGCTTGCGCTCGCGCTCCGATATCTCCTTGCTCTTCGGCGAGAACCGTCCCAGGACGGCGTCGAAGGTCGTGCGCTTGAGCTTGACGGTGGCGGCAGTTCCCTTCGCGCCGGTGACGAGCGCCGACTCCATGCCGTACGTCTTCTTGAGGTAAGGATTCAGCTGCTCGTAGAGGTAGCGGGCCGTGTCGGCGAACGCGCTGAAGATGAGAAGCTTGCGGTTGCCTGGGTTGTACGGGTGGGCCACCTTCTGGTCGATGAAGCGGCGGAGTTCGGCTAGCTTCTCGTCGCGCTCGGGCGTCACCTCGTTGGCGTAGTACAGCAGCTCCTCGAGCGTGCGGATGTCGTATTCCAGCTCCTGGCGCACGCGGATGGCGTCCACGTCGCGCAGGTCGACACGCACCTTGCCGCCCGCCTCGAACTCCTCGGCGTCATCGTCGTCGTCGAATCCGTCGGCGAGCGCGCCCGCCTCGTAGGCCGCGTTCATGCTCAAGTTGTCCAGCTGGTCGAGAAGCGTCTTCGCGCCGTCGAGCACGCGCACGAGCGTGATGCGGAAGCTGTTGATGGAGCTCTCCATGCGCTTCAGCAGGTTCACGCGCATCAGGTTCGCCACAGCGTGCGTGCGGTTCACCTGGCTCTCGAAGTCGTTGCCCCACGTGTCGGCGTAGCGGTCTGCGTATTTCTTCTGCTTGCCCGGCATCACGTAGGAGAGCAGCTGGTACTGCGCGAAGGAGAGCGATGCGATGAGGTCGTTCATGTCGGCTATGCTCGGCAGCTCGTCCTGCGTGTCGAAGCGCGGGTGCAGCGATATCGGTTTCAGGCGCGTCGGGAACGTTGCCGTCTCGTCGCGGTAGTATTTGGCGATGTGCTTGCGCGACCGCGCGATGGTCAGGATGTCGAGCAGCTTGAAGTAGTCGGCGTTCACCATTGATACGAACCGCTCGGTCGTGCGAAGCTCGTCGGGAAGCTCGCTCCACTCTCCGAAACGTTGTTGGGCCAGGCGGCACACCGCCGTGACGGAGCCGATGCCGTCGGTGTCAGCAAGGTAGGCGTCGTCGCCCTCGGTGATAATCTCGATCTGGTTACGCAGGTCGAGGAGCTTGTTGTTCACGGGCGTCGCCGAGAGCATCAGCACCTTGGTGCGCACGCCCGCCCGGATAATGTCCTGCATCAGGCGATCGTAGCGGCTATGCTGCGTGCGGTCGGTCGGCTTGTTGCGGAAGTTGTGGCTCTCGTCGATGACGATGAGGTCGTAGTTGCCCCAGCGCAGCGTCTCCAGGTTGATGTCACCCGAGAAGCCCGTGTAGCGGGAGAGGTCGGTGTGGTTGAGCACGTCGAAGTTCAGCCGGTCGTCCACGAGCGGGTTGCGCTCGTCGTTGCCGGTGTAGAGCGTCCAGTTCTCGCGAAGCCGCTTCGGGCACAGCACCAGCACGCGGTCGTTGCGCTCCTGGTAGTACTTGATAACGGCCAGCGCCTCGAAGGTCTTTCCCAGACCGACCGAGTCCGCGATGATGCAGCCCTTGTACCGCTCGAGCTTACGGATGGCGCCTACCACGGCATCCCGCTGGAAGTCGTAGAGCTTGTTCCACACGGCAGAGTCGGTGAATGAGAGCCCCGGTTTTATCGGGTCGGTCTCCTCCATGTCCGCCATGAAGTCGCGGAACACGTGGTAAAGCGTCAGGAAATACACGAACTCAGGCGCGTTCTCGCGGTAGAGCGTGCCGATCTGCTCGGCGACCTGCTCGTTCACGTCGGCCACCATGGAGGGGTTGTCCCAGATGCCGTCGAACATCGCCTTCAGACCCTGCGCCTCGGCAGCTCCCGAATACGAGCCATAGCCGCCAACGACGCCGGCCTTGCGCTCGTAGCCCAGTCCCTCAAGCGTGAAGGGAAGGTTGAATCCCTGGAAGCCGTCAGCGGAGCCGTCAGCATGCGAAAGGTGGTAGACGGAGCCAGATTGCACCATGCCGCGCGAGCGTGCGGAACGGAAGGACGCCTTAGCTCGAACCCACTCGGCGCATTCATGAGCGAGAGCCCGCTGGTTCAGGTTATTGCGAAGCGTAAGCTCAAGCCCCGTGCCGCCGATGCCACGCTCGCGCCCGCGCTTCGAGAGCACGAACTCCTTCGGGTCCTTTAACTCGGCCATCTGCTCCACGAAAGTCGGCTCGTCGAAGAGGAAGCGAAGCTCGTCAATCTTTAGGAGCTCGTCCTTCAGCTCGCCGAAAGCGAACACGGTGAAATACGAGCTGATAATGGAAAGCCTGTCGCCTGCGGAAAGTGCCGCACGAAGCTTGTCTCCCAGCGCGTTTACGCCCTCGTTGCTAAGAAACTCCATCGCGCTATCCCTTCTTTGAGGAAAGCTTCTCGATGAGAGCCTGCTTGACGAAGGAGGTGAAGGTGAGCCCCGAAAGGGAAGCCGCCTGCTTTGCCGAGTCGCGAAGGTTCTTCGGGATGCGAAGCGTCACTGGGACATTCCCACCGTCGACAAGAAACTCCTGAATCTCCGTAGGCGTGGCACCAGAATCCACAAGCTCAGAGTACTTCATCGCAGCTCCTAAAGAATGCCAGTTGCAATACAACGTAAGCCATTCTATCAGAGCGAAACGTCCCATCTGTCGCTGTCGGTCGGACGCTGACGAGATACACCGCGATTGGCAAGGCGAAAGGCCGAAACAAGAACTCCGTGGCGAAGAGACGCGCGTCTCCCGTCGTTAGAATCCGAGACAAGCCTGCATGCGCCACGTTGCAGAATTTATTGCCGCCATCCCTGGCTGCTGGCCTGGCCGCACGCTACCAACCTCGAGTTGTCCGCAGCCCGGCCGCCCACGCTCCGGGTGTGCGCTCGGGCCGTTCGTGCCACACGCTGCCCACGCGCCCATGGAAGTCTCCCGTACGGCCAGCCGTCGGCTCCGTGCGGTCTTCGCATACGCGCCTACGGCAGCCCGCTGGCGCGGTCTGCCTCCGGCCGCGTGCTCAGCCCGCCCTACGCCGCCGTCCGGCCTAATGCAAGGTTTACGGGGGCGCGTGGTCAGCGTGCGTCACGCCCGGCCAGCGGCGCACACCCTACGCGTGGTCGTCCGGTCTGCTGCGTTATCCGGGTTGTCCGCGTGCGTCCAGTCCATCAGCCAGCGCGGGCGGCAAAGGCACCCCCGGGGCGTCACCCAGGCAGTCACCACAAGCCACCAGCGGCACCACCCACGGCCCCCGCAACCGTTACGCTGCAGCTCTACAGGAAGTCGCTACAGGCCGTGACAGCCCCGCTCGGAACCGACAACTGCTCCACCAGCAACCGCAACCCTGCTCCTGACAGCCTCACATGCGGCCATATCCGGCTTGTGATACCTGGCTCGAAATCGATGAGCCCACCTGCAACGAAACCCCGCCAGAGCCCTGTCCCAGCGACCCGAGAACGTCTACGAAGACCTCTTGTCGCCGACGGTACCGCCAGCTCCGATCTCGGCAGCAAGCCTGCGAGCGGTAGCCTCGTCCTCGCCGTACCAGCGAGCGCGATACTCCCACGGAGCGAGAGTGACGCCCACCTCGGCCATGTCCTGGGCCTTCTCGGCGGCGGTGTCCTGGATAATGCTGTCGTCGTACTGCACGCGAACGGAGCCCTCCTCTGGGATGCTCTCCCCGAAGCCACGCGAGACGCACATGACCGCACGCGCGATGCTCTTGATCGCCTCCTCAAGCGCGTTCTCGTGCCGCCTGATGTTTCGCATGAGCGCCGAGTTGTCCGAGGACACCTCCGTCGCCGTCTTGACGTACCCACGCGATTCGTCCAGGTCGAAATAGCCGATGCCAAAACCCGTGAGGTCGCCGAGCATCTGCAGCGCGATCCTAAAAGCCTCGACCTGCGAGCTCGTGCGCAGCGCCGGCGCGAACTCCTGAATGGTGTCCTCGGTCGACATGACCTTGCGGAAAACGGTGCAGTCCTGCTTTCCAAACGGGATGGAGATGGCCTTGTCACCGGTCTTCTCGCGATCGAAAAGAACGTCAGAGAGAAACACGCGCATCTTGGAGACGTCAATCTCGTTGATAAGAGCATCGAAGGTGAGGTCTACTGCCTGCACAGCATCCACGGCGTCTGCGAACACGCTCTGCCCATACGGCGACATGTCCACGCGCGTGTTGGTGACAGCGGGCTTTACGATGCCGAAGGTGGGGAAAGCGCATCCTGTATCAAACACCGGCGCGACACCCATGGGCACGAGCTCGTTCCCGTCCTTGTCGAAGCATATGGTTACGATCTTGTAGCTCTCATTGTCGTTCATGGCGAGAAGAGCGTCCGCATGGTCAGGTGAAGGTGATGAAGTGGAAGGTGAAGAAGAGCCCGCCGAGAAGCCCATGCCGCCCTTGAGGTGCATCTGCAACTGGTCCACGGCCCTCCTGCGGTAGAACGCCCGCGTGACGAAAGCGCACTCGGTAACGCCGTCCTCGTCCCACGTGAGCGGAATCACCATCCGCGCGTCGTAGTGCCGGATGCGAACCTTCTTCCTGTCGAGGTCCACCCACAGCGCCCAGGCACCAGTGCCAAGCCCGAACGCCCTCACCACGGTAGCCTGCGCCTGCGCCATGAAGTTGGTTGAAGAGAAGAACTCGCCGATCCAGTCGGTCGCCTTCTGGTCCTCGCAAACGACCTTGACGTTCTCGTTGAGGAGAAGAGATCCCCATTCCTTGCATACGCGCATTGCCGGGTGAATGCTGCGACGGTGAACCTCGTACACCCGTCCGAGCCCGTCTTTATCGCGGTAGTCGTAGAAGTCCCCGCGAGCCCCCATCCAGTCGTCCCACGACCGAATCCACGGCTCCATGTCATCCAGGGGAAGGACAAACCCCAACCCCCGCAGATACTCCTTCACGTGCTCAGGCACCCAGTACTCGTCCAAGCTATTCACGCTCATGCGGACACCTCCGTAAACCACGCTGATGTTCACGGTGAAGTTTCCGACATTGTCACAACCTCGCCCGTGCTTTAGAATTCGGGAGAAAGATTGTGAAGAGAGGCCATGGGAGAAGAGGATGCAGAACCGATACACAGGCGACATCGGAGACTTCAGCAAGCTCGGGCTCCTGCGTGCATTGCGAAACGCCGACCTGTCAATCGGGCTCAACTGGTACCTAACCCCAGACGAGACGCACAACAGCGACGGTCGCCACGTGAGCTACCTCGACCAGGACGAATACCGTAAATGCGATGAGGAGCTGTGGTTAGAGCTAAGGGCCATCGTCAAAGAAGACAGGCGGAAAGTGCGCTACATGGAGAACGACCGCGTCCTCAAGGCAACGTTCTTCTCGGAATGCATCGATTTCTCTGCAAACGAAGAAGGCGAAAAGCATAGGCACAAGCCAAGGGCCGAGAGAAACGCGCTTCGCAGCGAATGGTTCGGAAGGTCGCTCGCCATGCTGGCGGGAAAAGACATTGTCTGCGTTGACCCCGACAACGGCCTGGTGGTGCCTTCTGCCAAGGGGAAACCGAAGGAGAACAAGTACGTCCTGCCCTCCGAACTCGCCAGATACTACGCCCAAGGCTCTACCGTCATCTATTACCAGCACAAGGCGAGATATAAGGACGATCATTACGCTCGGCAGCTCGGCGAGCTATTGAAAAGCCCAGATTTTGAAGGCGCTTCCGGTCTCGCATTGAAGTTCAAGACAACCTCGCAGCGGTATTACATGTTCGTCATCCAGCCGCGTCATGGGGAAACGATTGAGAATGCCGTAGGTCAAATGCTCTCGTCAGCCTGGGGCAAGCATTTCCATCTGCTGTAAAATCAACCGCGAAGCACGTCGTCCATCACCGCGTAACGCACCGCATCAATTGAATGGTCGTCGCCGTCAGGGATGATGTCGAGCCAGTTTCCATCACGATCGCGCTCATACTCCTTCATGGCGAACTCCTCGAAGGTGAGCGGGCACCGCACCGGGTCAATCACGATCTCCCGCAGCCCTGCCAGCCACTCGTAGGAAAGCTTGCGCATGCGCCCCTTGCGGGCAGGACGTGCGCGAATGCCAAGATCTCGGCGATAAACGCTCGTCTGCACCTTGCCGTCAGGCGTGTCGTCCACCCACACCACCTGGTCATGGAAGTACGGCTCCTCGCCAGGCTCATCGGCATAGGTGAGGGAATCGAGAACGATGCGTCCCGTCTCCTCGGGCGTCATCTTGTTGGCAGTATGTTCTTCGAAGATGATGAGCCGCCGGGACCCTGGCTGCCATTCGCACCTCACGAACCGCCACGGGTCAGGCCACCAGCCCCAGTCCAACCCGTTCCTGATGCGCTCGAATGTGCGGATCTCCTCGTCGGTAACCTCGCGCTCCACGATGTTGGAGAAGACGTTGCCGCCAGTGCCCACGACATCGCCGAGAAACTCCCAGCGCCAAGCCGTCTCATTGACCTCGCGAAGGTACTCCGCTTCCTCGATGAACGGCCCTCCTAGCCATTCAGGGTGAGAAGAGACCACGTCGAGGTAAGAGGTCTTCCAAACGAGCGTGTCCTCCCGCTGCTTCCTTGCCAAGGTCTCCTTGTTCACCCAGCTCATCGCCGTCTTAGGCGGATTGAAGGAATAGAAGACCCAGAACCTGCTCCCACCGCGCCGGAGCGAGTTGAGAACAGACCTCACGTCCTCGATGCTCCCGTGCTGGTCCAGCTCCTCGAACCAGATGCAGGCGCAATACCCCTTGGCGAACTTCGTCGACTTCAGCTTGAGCGGATCGTCGCAACCTCTGAAAACGATTCGTTGCCCGGTCGGAATGTACACGATCTCCAGCGGCGATATCTTCGCCTTGAAGTACTCGCTCAGCCCCAGCGCGTCGATGGCCCAGAGCACCTGCGTGTAAACGGAGTCTCGAAGCGTGTTGCCGAACCTCCTAACCACGACAACGTTCACCTCGGGGTTGGCCACGGTGAGAAGGACGAGGCAGAGGGAAATGAACGAGCTCTTCGTCGAGCCGCGCCCGCCGTGAAGCCAATAGTGCGTATGCCCATGCATCATAACGTCACCGAGCACGGGATGGAAACGCTCGATGCAGAAGTCCGCCGCGCTAGTCGTCGCCATCGGAAGACCTCGCAACCTTGAGCTCCACGCCGAGCGTGATCTGCGGGACGTCCTCGCCCTCAGCCTCGACCTTTCGGGTCGTCTGCGCGTATTCGTCGGGGTACTTGCGCTCGAGCAGCCAGGCGGCAGCCGTCCACTGCGGGTTCTTCTCGCGGGTGGCCGTCGCCATGATGGACTGCAACAGCGTCTCCTTGTATTCGGCCTCCGCCTTTTTGATGCCCTCAACTAACGCAAGTTTCACCTTGCTGTCAGGGTCCTTCAGCCACTTGTACCAGGCTGTCTCGGAGATGCCCAGCCCACGGCATATATCGGCGTTGCTCATGCCGTGCGATTTCATCTCGATGGCCTGCTCGACCATCTTGTACGTGAGCTTCGGCTTGCGCATGGGGCGTTTCCTCCTTCCCGGCTTCTTGTTCAGGAGTAATCGTCCCACGCCGTCACAAACCTACAGGCGCTCCCGTTTGCCCTTCAGGCCGTGCTTGCGCATCAGCCTTGAGTTCTTCTGTCTGAGCTGCGCCCAGCGCCGATGGAGTTCTTCGTACTCGGGCCCTCCGTCGCATCCCGCAGCCTCGGCTTCTAGGAGCTGGTTGAAGGCTTCCTCCTCGGCTACATGGGCGGCTTCGGTGCAACGCCTGCACATGCCAGACTGTCTGTTAACGCGAACGCCTACAGCATGGCATTCTGGACATTCGTCGAGCACTTTGAGGCTGGCATGGATACGTGACGCCTGGATCTCGATGGCTCTCAGCGTATGCTCCACGCCAAACCTCTCCACGATGGTGTCGTGAACCGCCTGGACCCCTTGGTAGCCGAGTTCGCGGATCACCTCGTTCTGTCCTGTCGTCCACGCGCTCATCGTCTACACATCCCAACACGTTCCTGACGACTCAAAACATGACCGCCTACTTGGGTGTCTACGCTTTCTACGCTTTTGAGGTCACAACCCCTGCATTGCGATTTCCCCTCACAGTCCACACGGACGGGGCGCCAATTGTCCAGAATGGTGTAGAAAGTGTAGAAGAGCCTTGTGAACTGGGCATACTTTCCGTCTGCTACTAATAAACAGCTCATACGAAAGCGTAGAAGCGTCACCTTTTCAAAGCATTGCAGCTTGCTCGCACAGATTGTGGTGATGATGCGCTCAGCGTTTATGTTATCTAGCATCCTCATCACCGCCTACGTCTTGAGAACGAAGATTCGCTTGCCATCACTGCCCGCTTGGGTCTTCGTGTGGCAGTGCTCGTTCACTTTGCGGGTGAACTGGTTTGGGGTCACTGGTTCGATGCCGAGCCTGCGGCACCATTCACGATAGTTGCTGTAGCAGACGGCGGGTCGCCAGCCTATGACGTTTATGCGCTCGACGTAGAGCCACATGAGCACAGTGTCGTTCTCGGTGATGACGCGCTGCTTGACCAGTTCTCCGGCCTCGCAGTGTGAATAGGTATCGGTTGCCCGCTCAATTACCCCACGCAGGGCGTTGACTCCGAGAAGTGCCAGCCTCTGCAGGTTCTCGGGCTTCGCGAGCTTCTTGTCCATGTTGGGGTCATAGCCCTCGGTGCCGGGCGTGAAACGATGCGTGAAGGGTATGAAGCACAGCCTGCGCCAAACGCCGTCCGTCGTATCTGCGAAGTGCGGAACGATGTTCATGGCGAATGCGAGCGTCGCATGGGAGCGGAACCCGAAACCCTGCTTGTTCTTGACGTCGGTGTAGATCATGTCTCCGGTGACCATGCACTTGAACATGGCGAGCGCCTTGCCCGAGAGCTCGTCGGCGGGGATGTCTGCGGCGATGTTGGCGAGCTTGCCGACCAGCTGCACTGCCTGGAAGCGGTCGCCGAGGATAGAGGGCTTGAGGCTCGAGACGTTGTCGTCGCCGAGCAGGGTGGTGACGTATCCCAGGAAGGTGGACTTGCCGGTCGATGCGTTGCGCTTGTCGTCCGAGATGTCGCCAGTGAGCATGAGCGACTGCCTGATAACCTGCCGTGCGCACATGGACTGCCCGACGAACTCTTCAAGAACGAGTCGTGCCTCGGCGTCCCCATCCGTGACGGCATCGAGGAACTCGTCTGCAAGCCCTGCGGGGGCGTTCGGGTCAAACTCGATGGAGATCATCCCCATCACGTACATCTCCGGTCCCGGCTCGACGAACTCGCCGGTCTCCACGCAGAGAATTCCGTTGGCGAAGGCTATGTAGCATTTGCCGTCGAAGTCCTCGGGAGTGGTCGCGTGCGGCCGCAGGTTGATGTCCTTGATCACCTCGTTGCGCTGGCTGCTGGTCAGGCGGGGTTGCACATCGCTGCAGAGCCTTTCCATGGCACCGTACCCGAAGCGCCAGAGGCCGCCTGCGAATATCGCGGGCGAGCCGTCGATGAGCGAGGCATGGGCCTCGCGCGCTATGTCCTCTGCCAGGCATTCGTGCATGAAGCGGTTGGTGTTGGGGTCGAAGTAGCTGCTCTGCCACGACATGCCGGCGGACCAGTCTCGCTCGGCAATAGCGGAGCTGCGGCCGCCGCGTTGGTACTTGGTCGAACGCCTAACGATGTCATTGATGGCGGCTTCTGTCAGGGGCTTCTGGCAACGTGCCGAGTTCGCATCGAGGGCTGCGGTCATGATGTCCTCGGCGTAATAGCCTTTGGCGCGCAGATGACAGCAGTAACGGAAGAGTGTGCCCTTCTCCTCGCCATCGGGAATGATGTCGGGCATCGAGAAGGGCTCCTTCTTGCCGGGCTTCTGATCAGCACCAGGCGGAGCCGCACCATCCGCGGGCGTCTCGTCGTTCCAGTCGAGGGGCTTGCGGCTCCAGCAATAGTAGTCACCGCTGTAGTTCGACAGAGCCTTCCCGATCGTGCGCATGCCATGCGTGCTGCCGCTGTCGGCGCGGTCCCACTTGTCAGGTCGGTAGAGCGCGGTCATCTTGAAAACGGCATCGATGAGAACCGCATCGTTTCCCGCATAGAAGATGATGTAGTTGCACATCGCCAGGTCGGCTTCGCTATGGCTCGGGTACCCTGAGATGTCGCCAGATAGTAGGGCCTGCAGCTTTGCGTTGTTGGTGTCGAGGAGCTTCCCGTAAATCACGCCGGGGTCGTCCGCGCGGCCCTCGCCGGGGTCATGGTAGGCGAGCGAGCCCTGCGTTCCTACGGCAGCTCTTTGTGCAGGCTGGGGGTCGGCATCGGTAAGATACATTTCATATATGTACAAGAGCGCGTCAGGCACGGCGTTGATCTCGACGTGGTTGTCGTACACGGCACCGGTCACGGTGAAGAAGCGCCCATGGTCGTACATCTCGTACCCGCCACGCTTGCAGCGGGTTTTACCTTCCGGCTTGCCGCACAGCGAGAACATGTGCAGGCCATCCCCGGACGGGGAGTACTCCACGTAGGTCTCGCAGCAGTCGATGATGGATGCGAGCTCCGCGTCAACGATGTTGCCGTCGGCGACCACGTGGTCGAAGTCAACGCCCGTTACGTCGCGTTCGTCGGAGAACTCAAAGCCGATGCCAGCCATGTCTTGCGACAGCCACGTGCGCATGGCCTCGTCGTACGTTCCCCAGGTCGAAGGGTCGCCGGCCCTTGCCTTGCGCATACCGCCGGGAGCATAGGGCTCCTTGGTTAGCTCGGGCGCGTTTCCGTTCTTGCCCTTCCGGACGGCCCACTTCCAGCAGACCCACTGGGGCCTGTCCTTGAGGGCTTGAGGGAAGGCGGCGTAGGTGAGCTCGTCGCGGGTCCCGTCATTCTGGTTCCGGCGGTCGGCCTCCGTCTGAAGCTGCTGCTCGGTGGTGCCAAAGCTACCAGGGTTCGTGACATCGGTGTATGATGCAACCACGGTAGGCCCCTGGTCTGCCATCTCGCTGCCGGTGGTCTGGCCTGCAAGCATACGGCCACCGGTGGCGCTTTCCATCTGATTCATAGGTATCGCCGCCTAGCGAACCTGGCCGAACTGGGCGCAGATGGCGCTCGTGTTGAAGCGCCATTGGTTGCCGATGCGGAAGCTGCCGTGAAGATTGCCCTTGCACGCTTCGCGCGTAACGGTGCGCTCGGAGACGCACGCGATGCGGGCAACCTCCCTCTTGCCGATGATGGCGGGAAGGGCGTCAATCTCGCTCTGTGTGTAACCCACGACAATCGCCTGCGCCTGATCGTTTTTCTGTTTGATCGCGGTCATTATTGCCTCCGTTCTCGTGATGCGATGGCCGGATCGTGCACGTCCTTCTTGTCTGCTAGCAACTCGAATATACGGCGCTGTCACAAATGGCGCAATCGAAGAAACCGCAGGTAAACAGGCATAAATGACCAGCAAACCGCGCGTATGGAAACGGTTTGCCCTGTATCAAATCTCATTGTTCTTGGATAGACCAAAAAGCAAAGCGCCACCCTGTCGGCGGAATGCCTTGGGGTGGCGCTTACATCGGCGGGCAAAGCGTTATCTGGCGAGCGGTTTGCTTTCGGGAGGGTGTCGAGTCAGCCTAAAAGCAAACCGTTCGCTGGTAGACGGTTTGCTCCATCACTCCTCGGATTCGGTCTCCACATTATCTCCATCTTCTTCGTTTCGGAGACCCATTGATATCTTGTTGGACCCAACACGTTGAACCGCAAATCCTCGTTCAGTTAAGTATTCCATGAGCTCGTCAGCAGCTCTTGCGTCGGCCTCCTCCTGCTCGGGGTCGAAGATGCTCCCGTCGGCCTCCATGAAGTAGCCGGTGATGTCCGAGATCTTCGGGCCGTATTCGTCCTCGTCGTCGCGCCACTCACTGTGGAAATAGGGACCGTAGTCGCTGTAGGATTCGTCGGTCTCGTACCATCTCGGCCATCGATCGTCCTCGTCCGTCTTGTCACCACTGATTGTATGCTCTGCGTCTGCGAGCGCATGGGGGATGACGGCATGTCTTGGAATATATGTGCCAGACTTCCCAGTGAGGAACTCTGCCATCTCTCCAATGTACCTATGGTCCTCGACGTCTCCGAGCCGGTGCATGCCTCTTACGGCAGAGGCATCTTCGCCGTCTATAAAGCCGAGGGCCACGCCGGGATCGACCTCCAAGGTCGCGCACAAGGCGAGGAATTCTCCCAACTTCATGTTCTCGACCGCCCGCATCTTGGAGCGGAAGGTCGACTCGTTCACACCTATGGCTTCTCCGGCCTGTGCCGCCGTTATCTGGCGCAAGCGCCTGTACTCCTCAAGGTTCTCGGCGGCGACAGAGCAGGCGTCCTTCACCTCTTCGTCGAGGGTGGCGCGGGCCGCCTCGATCTCGGCATCGAAGTCGTACGGCTCGTCGTATGCTGGCGCATCGGTCGTTCCGGCGGCACGCTCCACGTTTCCGACCGATGTCTTGATGGCGTTGTCGTGGCTGAAGAACTGAACCTTTGCATTCGGCGTGGCGCCGGGTGCACCGTGGGTGCTCTTGAAAAGAATCTCGTCTTTCAACTTGGACCCGGCCATCCACAGCCACATCCAGTCATGCCGTATAAACTTGCCAGACGGCCTGTTGGGGCCACGCGTGCGTCCCTTCGTCATCAGCTCTCATCCTCCTCAGCGTCTTCAATGTCATTTGCTGCGTTGTAAAGCATTCGGGCGAACTCTACGCCGAGTTCGTGCGCCAATCCCTTCAGGCTATTTGCCTGCTGTTCGTTGCCGTCGAGCTCAAGCTCGGTGATCGTATCCTTAATGCGCTTGCACTGGTCGAATTTACTCCTGATTTCGGGCCGTGCCTTAAGCGCCTTGACGACCTTTGCTGCCGCCTCGGCTTTGGCCTCATATCCCGCTGCCCGGGGCTGGCCGTGGTTTGCAATCTGCAGATATGCCTCTACGAGTACGTTGAACTCGGTGTAGTCGAAATCGGTTCTCCACCAAAGTGGCCAGGAGGGGAGCATCTCCCGAAGCGCCCTGTTCCAGTCAAGGTCACTAGCCTTGTCAGATATGACGTCGCCCTCTTCGAGCGTCTCGTCGCTTCCCAAACCAATGCCTTGTTCGACGATGGGCGAAACGGAACGGCGTATCATGTGCCTGCCGTTCTGCTTGTTGGCGAGGATCTCAATAAACTCTCCCACGGCGCGGTGGTCGGCCGCCTTGTCAAGGTAGTGAAGCGTCTGGACGAACCTGGCATCCTCGCTATCAACGTAGCCGAGCATCACGCATGGATCAGTCAGACAGACCGCGCACAATGTCAGGAATTCCTTCAGGGTGAAAGACCCGTCACCCAGCTTCTTCCGGAAGTTCGACTCGCTAACATCAATCGCCTTGGCGAGCTCCGAAAGGGTTATACCGTAGACCCTTCGGTACTCGTTAATGTTCCAGCACGCAGCCTTGCAGATGTCGCGCACCTCGAAATCGAGCCGCGACCTGGAGAGGTTTAGTGAGAGTTCATGTATATCCTCATTCGAGCTGTTGATTAGCTCTGGATGCGCGTCGATGCTGACGGCATCGAGGAGATCCACACCCTTGCTCCAAGTCCAGAACCAATCGCTACGAGCAAATGCGCCCACTGGTTTCGCAGCGCCCCGTCTGCGTGCGACCGTCTTCATGGCGGCTTCAACGCGCTCCTTCTCTTCTTCCTCGGTCAGGTTCTCCTCGAGGACCTCATCGGTCTCTATGTCGGTCTGCTTGCTGTCCACACTATCCTCGCTTTCTGCTAAGCTGGCCGCCCTCTTGATGGTAAAGGCGGCCAGCAGTATGTCGAAACTGGCTATTTGAACGTCTTCGCACCCTCCGGCATCTCGCGCATGGCCGCAGCCGTGCTCTCCGCCGCCCTGCGCATCGCCTCGTCGTCATTTCCAGCATAGATGTCGAGCGTGGTCTTGGCGGAAGCGTGGCCGAGAAGGCCCTGTACGCTTTTCACGTCTGCGCCGTTGGCGATTGCGGCGGTCGCGTACGTATGGCGAAGGTCGTGGAAGGTGGGCACCTTGCCCTGCGTGCCCTTCAGGTCGAGGGACTTGGCGATGGCCTTCCAGGACTGCCAGAGGAAGTGCGGGTCCATGTAGGCGTAGGCGACGCCGTCACCGATGCCGCCGACCACGTACATGTCCTCGGAGAACTTGATGCCCGCCACCGTGCACTCGGCGTTCACGGCCTCCTTACGGGTGGTGAGCAGATCCGAGAGCGATTGGTCGATGGGGATGTTGCGCATCGAGCGTGCCGTCTTGGGTTCCTTTACATATGTACGGGAGCCGTCCCGCGCGATAGTGCGCCGGATGTGCAGGGTCTTCGTCTTGAAGTCGACATCGGCCCAGCGGAGCCCACACACTTCGCCTTCGCGCATGCCGGTGTAGAGGGCGAGCGAAATGGCGACGTTCACGGGTGAGCATCCCGTCGCATCGAGGTAGGACACCAAACGCGCGCGCTGCATGGTGTCCAGCGAGTTCGGTTCCTTCTTGGGGAGTTTCGGACGCTTGACTGCCGAGAGGGGGTCGTAGGGAAGGCGGTGCACCTCGACCGCGTGGCGAACGGCAACGTGAAGCACGTTGAATGCCTTGCGCACCGTTGCTGCGGACTTGCCACTCGAGAGCATGTTGCCGATCCATCGCTCGGCGTCCTCAGCCGTCAACTCGTCGATGGAGACGCCGCCGATGGGGTCTGACTTGATGTGGGCGAGCATGAACCGGTAGCCAGTGGTTGTCGACTTCGCCGCCGACCCAGTCTTCTCAAGCGTCTCGATGTGGTGCTCGACGTACTCGGCGACGGTCGACGCGAGAACCCTCACGTCGCCGCGAGTCTCATGCCAGGCACGCTCCTCTTGCTCTCGCCATTCGGCCAGGGCGGCAGTGGCCTCACGCTTGAGCTCGGCGTCGGGGAAGGTCTTGTACTTGGACTTCCACTTGTTGTCTTCGTCCTTGTACTTGAGGATGCCTTGCCAGCCTTTTCCCTTGCGCTTGCGGATGCTCGCACTCGTGTAATGCGTGAACTTCATGATTCGATACCTCCACTCTGGGACACCAAATCAGGACACCAAACGGACACCAAAAGTTGTTGTCCCCATTCTACCACCGTGGCCCATTGGATTCTAGATTGTCCTAAAAGTGCAGGTTAACATGGCTAGTTTGTGCTATTATGTCCTTGTTGATTCTGCCTGTCTTGCAAGTTAGATAACTGACACGGAAGAGGTCAGAAGTTCAAATCTTCTAACGCCCACCAGAAACTCGCAGACCAGAGGCTATGCTCTCTGGTCTGCTTTCATATCTGCCGTCCAAGCGCTGCGGACCTGGCACGAACCGCTGCATGTCTTGAATCGTCCTGGTCCTCTGGGAAGACACACGTACCCACGACACATTTCTGCCTGCACCCGGCCCTACGCCTGGATGCTGCAGCCGTCCACGTTCGTCGGGAAATCATGCTTTGGGATGACGCGTGTTGCATGCCGTCGGAAATCAGTGGGGAGTTCGGCATCTTTGCCTGCGGGCTGAACCAGCCAGGCAGATGGACCTTCCAGGATTCGAGCAGCCATGGCAAAGCATCCCATATGCACGCGGTGGCTGCCCGTCATCTCCGGTGCCGCCGCGGCGATGCTCGCTGCGGCGTCCGTGCTGCTCGCACTGGTGGGCCTTCTTGTTGGTCGAATTGCGCACAGATGCGCCAGCTGGGCTTTTGCCGGTGAAAATTTCTGCTGTGCCCAGTTCGAACCGTGCCCCCATATCTGTTAAATGACCTATTTTGCAGATGTGGCGTGCGGGTGCGCATGGGGGCTTCATTCCGTTAGTGCAGGATTTTCTTCAGCATATTCATCGTGTGCAGAATGAAGCCCTGCTCCTGTGAAAAAGCAGGGCAGAAATCCTGGCACGTCTTCTGTCGGCAGCTGCTTCAGGACATATGGCAGGCTATATAGCCATAGGTATCGCCCATAGGAAGGAATGAGACGGAAGGCTGGATCTTTCTCTGGTAGCCGGCAGCAGCCAGAGCTTTCGGGATCCATTCCGCCATGTATTCCATTCCAGGCTCCTCGAGGTTGAAATGTCCCAGATGGATGGCACATTTGCCGGCTCCCAGCATCGCTGCATCGCGGATGTACTCGCTGACGGTGAAGTCGATGAGCTCCATTGCGAGGAGACAGTCAATCGAGCTTCTGTCTATTTCATTGATGAGGCTGGTATCTGCTTCGGGCATGCCCAAGATATGAATGGGAATGCGGATACGCTGAACAAGAGCAGTGCTGTCTCCTATGATGCGTGTTCCGGAAAGGCCAAGCGTCTCTACAAGCCTGGATGCAAGCATGCTGGCACGAATTGGTTCCGGCAGCATGAAGTCCAGGCATGATTTGTCGATTCTGAAATCAAGCCAGCCGAGCTTTTCAGCAAAGCCAAAGAATATCCCGTCCGCCAGGCTGCCATCTGCTTCCAAAGGTACGCCAGCATGGATTGCATCATGGCAGCGCCACACTACGCCTCCCCATTGATCGAGAAGCCTGCACTTTGCCTGGAATGTGCGGTTTCCGGCCAAGATATCGCGCCGGTCACCATGGTTCCAGAAGATTGCTTCGTGAGATACGATGAGATTCGCGCCTATGCTCTGGGCACGCTTGATGATGTCTGCTGTGGGCCAGATGCAGGTGATGATGCCAGTGCACTCTGCGCCGAGGAAGCGTTCTCCATAGAGCACCTGGTCGCGTGTTGTCTTTGGATCGATGGGCTTGCCTGTGAAGGCATCGATATCTGAGCAGTAGCTTCGAATCGACTGGATAGCCTCTTCTATCTTCATTGTTCCATCTCCTTGGTCTGCCGCCTCTTGGCAGTTCCTGTCGGAGAGGCGGCACATGTTTCGAATCTAGACACGTTCCTGCGCAGGTCCATACTCGAGCTCATCCTTGGTGAAGCCAAACATGAACGTCAGGATGAACGATGTCACGAAACCGGCAGAAGCCGATATGCCCATATTGACGAGATTGGAAGTGGAGCCGCCGACGAAGACCAGGACATTGAGGACGTTGGACGCACCTCCTGCGACATAGACGGTCACGCCCAGAGCGATTGCGATTGCTCCGGCGACGAAAGATCCAGCCATCAGACAGGGGAAGAGCCTGCGATATCTGAACATCATGCCGTAGATGAAGGGCTCTCCGACACCTCCTACCATATTGGAGATTGCATAGCCAAGTGCCATGCTCTTCTCTTCCTCATTGCGCAGCCTGAGCCAGGTGGCAACCTCGCAGCTGTAGGCTGCCCAGATGCTTACGGTCGTGGCGGCAAGGATGAAGCTGTCAGAGCCCGTTGCCATGAAGTTTGCAATTGCAATCATGATGAGGGCAATATGCATGCCCGAGATGACCATGGGAAGCCAGAGCGCCGCAAGAATGCCGCCTCCGATGACGGCGACGATGCCGCCCGAAGTGCCAAGGGAGGTGAAGAGGCCAGCAAGGCAGCCTCCCAGCCAGCTGCCGAGAGGTGCCAGCAGGCAGAGAGAAGCGGGAACCGCTGCAGCCATCGTCAGGAAGGGCGCAAAGACGGTCGTCAGCGTATCGGGAATGACCTTCTTGAAGAAGCGTTCGATATAGCGCATGGCCCAGACCGAAAGAAGGATAGGAATCATGCTCTGCGTATAGTTGCCCGGAATGCAGGGAATCCCATAGACCGAGAAGGCAGCGCCATCCTGTGCCATCTGTATCATGGCCGGATCGATCAGTATTCCTCCCATGAAGGCGCCAAGCACGGGTGTCACGCCGACATTCTTTGCTGCGTTGTAGCCGAGATATATCGGCAGGAAATAGAAGGCAGCGTCATAGAGCATGTTCATGAGGATATAGATGTCGCTCGTCTCCGAGATGACGCCCGCCATCGTCGGGCCGAGAATGACACCGACCGTCTTGAAGAGGCCGGCGCACATGAGGACCGGGATGAGCGGCACCATCGAGCCAGAAAGGTAGTTCAGGATGTTGTTGCCGATTGCCTTGGGCGTGAGCTCTTCGGAAGCGCTGTTCAGATTCTCTTCGATGGCCTGAACGGGGTCCCTGGCGCTGTCCCGCACCTCTCGAGGAGATATCTGCGGCGGTACAGCACTCCCGTATTTCGTTTGCCTATGTTAGACCTCCGTTGACACGTCGGCACCCTCCCACCAGCTCCAGAGCGGCTGCGGCCTGGAGACGGCCTCGGCCCTGGTGAGCCTGTAGCGCC
>OMVT01000020.1 GCA_900314535.1 uncultured Olsenella sp.
GTGTCCAGCCTTCCCCTGCAGGGCAACATCCTACCGCTCGGAGGAGCCGGCCGCATCATTGCAGAGATGTGCTACCCACCAGAAGTGACGTAGAGCCAAAAAAAGAAGAGCTTGTGACCTTACGAACATTTGACAGTATAAGATATCGAACATACGATTGAATTACCAGCTTTGGTGATTCACGCCTTCGGCAAGCTCCGCAAGACGTTGTCCATATAACAATGGTATGTGCGTTCTGGCAGTCTTCCATGCTGCCGGCAGTGACACCTCAGGTGGGAGGGGCCCGCATGCGCGGACTCCGCTGATGAGAAGATGAACGACTGAGGAGTCACCATGACAGTACTAATTGCGATTGCATGTCTGGCGGTGGGTGCCCTCGTCTGCTATTTCGCCGTGACAAGGCAGAGCAGCACGAAGGTGCAGGAAGCACGCCGACAGGTCGATGATGCAAAGGCCGAGGCAGAGAAGCAGCTCGGCGATGCCCGCACCCAGGCAGAGAAGATCACTGCCGATGCCAAGAGCGCAGCCGAGAGCGCGAAGCGCGAGGCCCTGATCGAAGCCAAAGAGAAGATCATGCAGATGCGCCAGGCTTCCCTCAATGAGGAGGAGCAGCGCAAGAACGAGATTCATACGCTCGAGAACCGGCTCGTCCAGCGCGAGGAGTCCCTCGACAAGAGGAACGACTCCCTCGACCGCCGCGAGCACCAGCTCCAGAGCTATCAGGGCCAGCTCGACCGCAGGAAGTCCGATCTCGACAAGATGGAAGAGAAGACGACAACAGAGCTCGAGCGCATTGCTGGCCTCTCGAGCGACGAGGCCCACGACGAGCTCATCGGCAAGATCCGCCAGCAGAGCGTGCGCGAGGAGGCACAGATCCTGCGCGAGTCCGAGCAGCGCGTCCGTGCCAAGGCCGACAAGACCGCACGCGAGATCGTTTCAACGGCCATCCAGCGCTGTGCTGCCGACCAGGCAGGCGAGATCACGGTCACGTCCGTCCATATTCCGTCTGACGACCTTAAGGGCCGCATCATTGGCCGCGAGGGCAGGAACATCCGCACCTTCGAGCAGGTTACCGGCGTCTCCCTTGTCATCGACGATACGCCTGAGACCGTCGTGCTCTCGAGCTTCGATCCGGTCCGCCGCGAGACGGCACGTGTCACGCTCGAGAACCTCATCGCAGACGGACGCATCCATCCTGCCCGCATCGAGGACATGTACAAGAAGGCCGAGACCCTCGTGAACGAGCGCGTCCGCGAGGCTGGCGAGCAGGCTGCCTTCGATATGGGTATCCACGACCTGCATCCTGAACTCATCAAGACCTTGGGTGCCCTTCGCTACCGCACGTCCTATGGCCAGAATGTCCTTTCGCACTCCGTCCAGGTCGCGACGCTCTGCGGAATCATGGCTTCCGAGCTCGGCATGGACGAGGCACCGGCAAAGCGTGCAGGACTCCTGCATGACATCGGCAAGGCCATCGACCATGAGGTGGAAGGCCCGCACGCTGTCATCGGTGCAGACCTTGCCCGCCGCTACGGCGAGAAGCCGGAGATCGTCCACGCTATCGAGGCACACCACGCAGACGTCGAGCCGGATACGGTCCTCGATGTGCTTGTCCAGGCAGCCGATGCCATCTCCGCTGCACGTCCGGGTGCCCGCCGCGAGTCTGCCGAGAACTACATCAAGCGCCTCGAGAAGCTCGAGGAGATCTCCAATGCCCATGAGGGCGTCGAGCGCACCTACGCAATGCAGGCAGGCCGCGAGCTCCATGTGATGGTCGAGCCCGAGAAGATCTCCGATGCACAGGCAACGGTGCTTGCACACGATGCACAGGCAACGGTGCTTGCACACGATATCGCGAAGCAGATCGAGGACGAGATGGAATATCCTGGCCAGGTCCGTGTCGTCGTCATACGCGAATCCCGCGCAGTGGATACGGCAAAGTAGGCAATGGGCACAGACGCTGAGAGCCTTGCCGCCTTCATTGCAAAGACGGGACATGCAGCTTCGCTTCGCGTCGAAGAGAGCTACGGTGACGGCTTCGTCCGCCTTCGGGTGGACGAAGCCGAACGTCGTCAGGCGAAGCATGATATCCGTTCTGTCGAAGACGCAGCGATAGAGCTTCTGCGGAATGCACGCGATGCCGGAGCCCATACGATTCTCTTTGCGCTCCAGAAGACCGAAGGCACGCGGACGCTCACGGTTGTGGATGATGGCGGAGGAATCCCTCACGACATGCAGGAACGGATCTTCGATGCCCGTGTCACCTCGAAGCTCGATACGATGCATATGGACGCTTGGGGCGTGCATGGAAGGGGCATGGCGCTCTTCTCGATAAGGCAGAACGCCGAAGCATCCCATGTCGTTGCATCAGATCCAGGCAAGGGCACCTCGATCCAGGTTTCCTTCGATACGGCAAAGATTCCCGAAAAGGCAGACCAGTCGTCCTGGCCCGAGTGCGAGCGGGACGAAGACGGAGCAATCAAGATTGTCCGCGGCCCGCATAACCTCCTGCGCTGCTCCTGCGAGTTTGCGCTCGAGGACAAGGGCGCCTGCGAGGTCTATATAGGCTCTCCTGCAGAGACCATAGCGGCAGCACGCAGACATGTCCGCATTCCGCGCGCTGTACGCGAACGCATCCTCCAGATGAAGATCTGCGACATGCCGCTTCTGCTCCAGCTCCGGCTCGCGCCTGACGCTGAGGAGCTTGCCGATATTGCCTCAGCTCTCGGCCTCGAAATCTCCGAGAGGACCGCGCAAAGGATTCTCTCTGGCGAGATTGCGCCGGCGCAGGGCGCCTATGCGTATCTCAGAGGCAAGAAGGTTTCAGCACGCCGCAGTCCCCGGAAAGTGGACCTCGAGAAGGATACCCGAAGTATCAAGATCTCGAAGGAGGATCTCGACAAGTTCCGTGGCATGCTTGCGCGCGATTTCCAGTATCTGGAGGATCGCTACTATATCGAGCTTGCAGCACCGCCCGAGGTCCGTGTTTCTTCAGGCCGGCTTTCCTGTACGTTCGAATTTGCCGAGGATGACTAGGCCGTAAAGTATAAGATGTACGAAGTGGTATATGGCAAGACCATATGCAGTGTGTCCCGAGAATGAGGGGCACAAGATAGAGCGAACTTCCAGGAGCAGGTATGGACTTCCTCAAGGTTTCGAGCAAATCTTCCCCCGCATCGGTCGCGGGCGCCATTGCCGGCATGGTGAAGGACGGCGTGCCCGTGAATGTGCAGTGCGTCGGTGCAGGTGCGGTGAACCAGGCCATCAAGGCTGTTGCCATCGCCCGCGGATTTCTCATACCGACAGGAGTCGACATCTCCTGCGCTCCCACCTTCTCCGATATCGAGATCTGCGGCGAGAACAGGACGGCAATCCGCATTGCAATCTACGTCCACAAGCTGACGCCGCAGACACTTTCACAGACAGCCCCTACTGATACGAGGACGGTTTCATAGCATGCAGCATTACCCGCAGTTGGCAGGAAAGACCTACTATGTAAAGACGTTCGGGTGCCAGATGAACTTCCACGATGCTGAGCGGGTGGCGGGCCTGCTTGATTCGTGTGGCTGCCTCGAGGTCGGTACCGTCGAAGAGGCAGATATCGTCGTATTCATGACGTGCTCAGTGCGTGAAGGAGCCGATACGAGGCTCTATGGCACTGCAGCGAATGCAGCAGGGGCTGCGCTTCCGCCTTCCGGCAAGCGCATCGTGGCCGTCGGTGGCTGCGTAGCTCAGCGTGCAGGCGCAGAGCTCAAGAAGAACATACCGAGTGTCGATGTCGTCTTCGGCACCGGCGCCTTGGCATCGCTGCCTGAGCTTCTTGTCGAGGCCTACTCGGAGAAGAAGCACAAGGTGCTCGTCGATACGAAGGAAGACACCGAGCATTTCTCGACCGAGCTTCCGAGCCATCGAGAGCTCCGCTATCACGCCTGGGTGCCGATCATGACGGGGTGCAACAACTTCTGCACCTACTGCATCGTGCCGTATGTCCGTGGACGCGAGCGCTCGCGCACGATGGAGTCCATCCTCCTCGAATGCAGCGGGCTTGTCGCTGACGGCGTGCGCGAAATCACGCTTCTGGGCCAGAACGTGAACTCCTACGGCACGAACATCTACGGGAAGCCCCGGTTCGCAGAGCTTCTCCGCAAGGTAGGAGAGACCGGTGCCGACCGCATCCGCTTCACGTCTTCGAATCCCATGGACCTCACAGACGATGTCATTGCCGCCATGGCAGAGACGCCCAATGTGATGCCCCAGCTCCATCTTGCTGTCCAGAGCGGCTCTACGAGAGTCCTGAAGGCCATGAACAGGCGCTATACGAGAGAGCAGTATCTCGACCTTGTCGGACGCCTGCGCTCTGCCATGCCGGACCTTGCTCTCACGACCGACCTTATTGTCGGCTTCCCGGGAGAGACAGAAGAGGACTTCGAGGATACGCTTTCACTCGTCCGCGAGGCAGCCTTCGATGCGGCCTATACCTTCATCTACTCGAAGCGCCCGGGAACTCCTGCAGCGAAGATTGAAGATACGACGCCTCACGAGGTCATCCAGGAGCGCTTCGACAGGCTGGCACGCCTCGTCGAGGACCTCTCCTACGCATCAAACCAGCGCGATCTTGGTACGGTCTCCGAAGTGCTTGTCGAGGGTCCCTCCAAGAGGAATGACGAGATGCTTGTCGGCCACAGCCGCAAGCTTCAGACCGTCCACTTCCCGCTGCGCGAAGGCCAGAAGGCAGAAGACCTCGTCGGCAAGCTCGTCGATGTGAAGGTCGATGAAGCGAAGTCCTGGTATCTCGAAGGCACACAGACAGGCGATCCCCGGTGAAAGGCGACCGCGTCCTCTGCATCGTAGGCCCTACTGCATCGGGCAAGAGCGCGCTTGCAGATGAGCTGGCATGCCGTCTTGCAACCTCCGTCATCTCTGTCGATGCGATGCAGGTCTATCGCGGCATGGATATCGGCACAGCAAAGACGCCGGTATCGGAACGCAGGCGTCCGCTCCTTATGGTCGATGTCGCAGATATCGGCGATGCCTATTCTGCGCAGCTCTTCCAGGAGGAAGCGCGCATCTGCATCGATAGCCTTTGCTCGGAAGGAAAGCTCCCCATCCTCTGCGGTGGTACGGGACTCTACCTTGATGCCACGATAGACGATATGGTCTTCCCGAAGGGCGATACGTCGTCTGAGACGCGCAAACGCTATGAGAAGATGGCTGAAGACGAAGGCAGCGAGGCCGTATATGCACTCCTTGAGAGCCGGGACCCTGCTTCTGCCGAACTCATACACCCGAACAATGTGAGACGTGTCATCAGGGCGCTTGAGCTCCTCGATGAGGGAAAGAGCTACGCCGTGCAGCACGCTGGCCTCCATGAACGGGCACCATGGTATGACGCTTCGATCTGGGGCATAGCCATGGATCGCGAGCGACTCTACAGGAGGATCTCAGTACGCGTGGACCAGATGCTTCAAGACGGCCTCGTGGATGAGGTGGAAGGTCTTGTCGCTGCTGGGTTCAGAGACACGCTTACCGCGATGCAGGCCATCGGCTACAAGGAGATCGTGGACTACCTCGAAGGCTCCTGCACGCTTTCCGAAGCTACTGAAGAGATCAAGAAACACACCCGCCGCTATGCAAAGCGGCAGCTCTCCTGGTTCAAGCGCGATGGCCGCGTGAAATGGCTCGATTTGGACCAGATGGACACGAACGGCGCTGCAGATATGATCATGGAGAAGGAGATGCTCTGATGCCCCGATTCAAGGCGCAGCCGACAAAGCTCGAACCGGAGCGTGCGATTCTTGTCGGTGTCGATACCGGGACCGGCGAATGGTCTCTCGACGAGTCGCTGGCTGAGCTGGGGCGCCTGGTCGAGACAGATGGGGGAGAGGTTGTCGCCACGCTTGCACAGCGTCTCGAGGATCCTGTGGCGCGCACCTATCTGGGTTCTGGCAAGGCTGAGGAGCTCAGGGACCTTGCGCGCTCTCTCGACGCGGATGTCGTCGTATTCGACGACGAGCTCTCTCCGTCACAGCAGTCAAATCTCGAGAAGATTGTCGGCTCCCATGTGAAGGTCATCGACCGTACTGCCCTCATTCTCGATATCTTCGCTGCCCATGCAACGACGAAGGAAGGACGTCTCCAGGTTCAGCTGGCCCAGGCAAACTACCTGCTGCCGCGTCTGAGAGGCATGTGGAGCCACCTTGTCGGCGAGCAGACGAGAGGTGGCATCGGTTCCAGGTTCGGCCAGGGCGAGAGCCAGCTCGAAGTCGACCGCCGTCTTGTCAGGAAGCGTATCAGCTTCCTCACGCAGGAGCTGAAGGAGCTCTCCTCCCAGCGCCATACCCAGTCGAAGGCACGCTGGGAATCCGGTGTCTGGAGGGTCGCCCTCGTCGGCTATACGAATGCTGGGAAATCGACCATGCTCAACAAGCTTACCGGATCTTCGGTATATGCGAAGGACGAGCTCTTTGCGACGCTGGATCCGACAACACGTGCCATCGAGCTTGAAGAAGGTCGAAAGATCACTATCACGGATACCGTCGGCTTCATCCAGAAGCTTCCGACTCTGCTGGTGGAATCATTCAAGTCGACGCTCTCCGAGGCTATCAATGCCGACCTGATACTCAAGGTCGTCGATATTTCGGACCCGCATGCGGAGAAGGAACTCTCGGTCGTCGACAGCATCCTGAAAGAGATCGGTGCCGACAAGATCAGAAGCGTCGTTGTCTATAACAAGAGCGACCTTGTGCCTGAGGAGGCTCTGCGCCAGCTCGAGGCAATGCATCCGGATGCTGTCTTCATTTCGGCACTCGATGGCAAGGGACTTCGCGGCCTGCTCTTCCGCATCGCACAGGAAGCTGCAAAGGGCGATATAACGATGACGGTGGAAGTGCCGTATGAAAAGGGCATCCTCATGAGCATGCTCCATGAGAGATGCCAGATACTTCATGAGGAATACCACGAAGGCGGGCTCAGAGCTACTGCAAAGATTCCTGAGCGCCTTGCAGGCACTTTCGAGCCTTACCGTCTGGAGGGCTGAGAAAGCCTCGTGGTGCCGGGACGCATCATAAGAACTGTGTCCCAGTAGCAGCTGCGCAGATGAGAAGAATTGCAGGCTGGTGGAAGATATAGAACGCAAGCGGGTGCCTGCCGACGAATTCGAGCGGCGGGCAGGCAAGCTTCCTTGCGGCATCAGGATATCCCTGCCGCTTCCAGAGCTTTCCCAACGCTGCTCCCGAGAGATACATGAAGAGGAAAGGGAGCACGGGATAGTAGTCGCCCGAGGCAAAGCCTGGTCCAGGAATGCCGAGCCATGCAAGGCCACGTATCTGATAGAGGGCGCGGGGGAGCGGCACGGCAAGGGGAGGAAACCCGAAAGATCCTCTCGGCAGTCCATAAGAGATGAAGAAGGCGACCCAGAGAAGGATGGCAGCTTTCCATCCATCAGGAACATGCCCTGCCTTCTGCAGGAGCGCATAGATGAGCGTGCAGGCGCCCATGCAGAAGATGATGCCGAAATTGATCGGCGTATCGACAGCTGCAATGGTCGTGACAGCCCAGATGGCTGCAGCAAGTGCCAAGTAGCGTCCTGCGCGCTTCAGGTTGTTCCTCGAGAAGCTGCACATGACACCTGCGATGAAGAGGAAGGTCCAGGAGATGGAGTCTCGCCAGATATCCTCGAAAGGCGACGCGAACCATGCAAGCCTGAAGCCGAAGATGGCTGTCAGGTCATAGCAGGCATGAAACCCCATCATCGAAATGACAGAGAAGCCACGGATGATATCGAAGAGGCGGAGACGCCTGGATTCCGGCACGGCGCTAGCTGATTGAACGGATGAGTGCCGTCACGCGACCCAGGATGCGCGGGTTCTCGGCGTAGATCGGCTCCATCGTGTCGTTCTCCGGCTGGAGGCGGATACGGCCATCTTCGCGGTAGAACGTCTTCACGGTTGCAGAATCGTCGATAAGCGCGACGACGATCTCGCCGTCATGTGCATCGTGCTCTTCCTTCACGACAATGTAGTCACCGTCGAAGATGCCGGCATTGATCATGGACTCGCCATGAACGCGCAGGACGAAAGATGATGCATCGCCGACGATGCTGGTCGGCAGATTGAGGCGCTCTTCAACATTCTGCTCAGCCAGAATCGGCTGGCCTGCAGCGACGCGGCCGACGAGCGGAAGCGAGATCGTATTGCTGTCTGGGTCTTCGGTGACCTTGGCAAGATGCAGGTCCTCGTCGTGCTCGGAAGGATTGTTCACGACCTCGATGGCACGGGGTTTCTTTGAATCCCTCTTGATGAAGCCCTGCTCCTGGAGGACCTGGAGATGCATATGGACGGTCGAAGGCGATGCCAGACCGACTGCGGCGCCAATCTCGCGTACCGAGGGCGGATAGCCATGCTCGGCGCTATAGGAGCAGATGTACTCGTAGATGCTTTGCTGGCGCTTGCTGAGCTTCTTTTTCATGGGAGTCCTCCTTTTCCCTGGTTCCATCATACGATATCTCACATTAATCTGCAAACAAATGTTCTGATAACTATTGACACGTACTAGTGTTCGAGCAATAGTATACAAAACAGATGTTCGCTCATGCAATGCTGTCGGCGGCGATTGCTATAAACGTCAGCAGCAACGATGAGAGAAAGGCTCCAACATGATCGATGGAAACAGCGCACTGTTCGATGGCAACGCAGCACTTGCAATGGACCCAGTACCCGCATTCGTCCTGCACGAGGGAAGGGCGCCTCGCGAGGAACAGGCAAAGCCTGGACGCGGCAGCAAGGTCTTCACTGTTCTGGCTGCCGGAGCAATCGCCGCTGCCTTCCTCGGCGCCTGGTATGCAGGAGATGCACTCCAGAATGCAAGGCTTCGCCAGGTAGAGGCTTCCATCGAGACGGAGAGCTATACAGTGAAGGACCAGGATACGCTCTGGAGCATTGCTGCGGCACATGGTGCTGACGGCATGAGCACCGACCAGATGGTACACTGGCTCCAGGACGAGAACGGCCTGGATTCCTCTTTCCTCCAGCCGGGCCAGACGCTTACCGTTTCTGCTGCTCAGGCATAAGCTGCGACCGTCTTAACGGCGAATTGCTGTATTACATTTCGACTCAAATTTAAATATGGACAGCGCGGACCCCGCTTTATGTGATATGTTCTTTCTGTTGAAGAGCACAAGGGGGATTCATGCGCTGTCCAAAGTGCGGGTGCGAAGAATCGAAGGTAGTAGATTCGAGGCCCTCTGAAAACAACGATGCCATTCGCCGCAGGCGTGAATGCATCCAGTGCGGCTACAGGTTCACGACCTATGAAAGGCGAGAAGAGACTCCGCTTACTGTCCTCAAGAAGGATGGCACCAAGGAGACATTCAACCGCCAGAAGCTCATGCGCGGCCTTGTTGCCGCAACCGTCAAGAGGAACATTCCTATATCGAAGCTCGATTCGCTTATCGACGATATGGAATCGGAGCTTCGTGATTCCGGCGTCTCCGAAGTGAGCTCGAAAGAGATTGGCGACATGGTGCTCAAGCGCCTCGTGAACCTCGACAAGGTTGCCTATGTGCGCTTCGCTTCCGTCTATCGCGACTTCAAAGATATCGATGAGTTCAACGAAGAGCTGAGGAGCCTGAGCAAATGAGCGAAGACCATATCATCCTGCCGATAAAGCGCCTTGACGAAGATGTGGAACTGCCAAGCTACGCCTATGAGGGTGATGCTGGTCTCGATCTGCGTTCCGCGGAAGATGTGGTCCTGAAGCCGTTCGAGCGCCGTCTTGTGAGTACAGGCCTCGCCATCGCCATTCCTGATGGCTATGCAGGCTTCGTGCAGCCACGAAGCGGCCTCGCGCTTCGTGAGGGCCTGTCGATGGCAAACACGCCAGGCCTCATCGATGCCCATTACCGTGGCGAGCTCAAGGTCTGCGCCATCAATCTCGATCCCGAAAGAGAGATTCATATCACGAAGGGCGAGCGCATAGCCCAGCTCGTCATCCAGAAAGTCCCCCGTGTCAGCCTCATGGAAGTCGATTCGCTTGATGAGACAGACCGCGGAGCGGGCGGATTCGGATCTTCCGGCGCCTGAGAGGGGGCGTCGTCGATCGGCATGCAGCGCCCGTTTCCGAGCCGGGCGCCGCATGCTTTCCCTGCAAGGTTTTTCAAATAGGAAAGGACCTCAAGGATGGAGCAATTCTTCAAGCTCAAGGAGCGTGGAACGTCTGTCGGCCAGGAAGCACGTGCCGGCCTTACAACGTTCCTGGCGATGGCCTACATCATCGCTGTCAACCCCGCGCTCATGGTCATCGCAGGCGTGCCTGCCAATGCTGCCGTCACGGCAACGTGCATCGGCGCCGGCATCATGACGATCCTCATGGGCGTCTTCGCAAACCGCCCGCTTGCCTGCGCTTCCGGCATGGGCATCAACGCAATTGTTGCCTTTTCGCTCACCGCTCTTGATGGCGGAGACTGGCATGCCTCCATGGCAGTCATCTTCATCGAGGGCATCGCGATCCTCGTCCTCGTTCTCTGTGGCCTGCGCGAGGCTGTCATGGATGCAATCCCTGTGCCTCTTCGCCATGCCATCTCCGTCGGCCTTGGCCTCTTCATTGCAATGATCGGCCTCAAGGACGGCGGCATCATCGTCGCCAGTGAGTCCACGATGGTGAGCCTCGGCGAGGTCACGAGCCCGACCTTCATCGTCGGCCTCATCTCCATCATCGCCACGGTCATCCTTTATACGATGGAGGTGCCGGGCTCCCTTCTCATCGGCATCATCATCGCTGTCATCGCTGGCATTCCTCTGGGCGTCACGGCTGCTCCTAACGGCGTCGTTTCCGCTCTCGACTTCTCGAGCTTCGGCGCTCCGTTCCAGGCAGATGCCAATGGTGTCATGGGCATCGCGAAGGTCATAACGACGCCTATCCTTCTTGTCTATGCCTTCTCGCTCATGATGTCCGACTTCTTCGACACGATGGGCACCGCCATGGCAGTCGCCAAGCAGGGCGACTTCCTGAACGACGATGGCTCTGTCGAGGACATCAAGCAGATTCTGGTCGTCGACTCCGCAGCTGCTGCTGTGGGCGGCTTCTGCGGCGCTTCCTCCATCACGACATTCGTCGAGTCTTCCTCGGGCGCAGCTGATGGTGGCCGCTCCGGCTTGACCTCGATCTTCACTGGCATCTTCTTCATCATCGCTGCCTTCTTCGCACCGATCATCACCGTCGTGAGCTCCGCTGCAACCTGCGGCGCCCTCGTGGTCGTCGGCTACCTCATGATGGGCGACGTCGTCGACATCGACTGGACGAAGATCACGGATGCCTTCCCGGCATTCCTCATCATCGCTGGCATCCCGATGACGTACTCGATCTCCAACGGCATCGGCTTCGGCTTCATCGCCTATGTCCTCATCAACCTCGCGACCGGCAAGGCAAAGAACATCAAGCCGCTCATGTGGGTTGCAACCATTGCCTTTGTGGTCTACTTCCTGCTTGTCTAGCAGATAGGGCCTCAAATCGCCTCTCAGAGCCTTCTGGCATGCAGCCTATCTGCTGCTGGAAGGCTCTTTTCTCTTGCAAAGATATATTGCGCGCAATATAATATGGATATGCTATGTGGGGGATAGCATTCTCATGTATAGACCATGCCCCCAAGGGGCATCCTTTGAGCAGCGAATACAAGAGCAAGGAGATATGCCATGAGCGATAAAGTACTCGATCTTGTCATTGTCGGTGCAGGTCCTGCAGGACTCACCGCATCCATCTATGCGCAGCGCGCAATGCTTGACAGCGTCGTCCTCGAGCAGGAAGCCGTGGGTGGCCAGATCATGCTGACCGCCGATGTGGACAACTATCCAGCAGTGCCGCATACGTCAGGCTTCGAGCTTGCTGACGCGATGCGCGGCCAGGCTGAGGACCTTGGTGCAAAAATCGTATCCGACCAGGTGAGCTCCATCACGCAGGACCCTGAGACGAAGATCTTCACGGTCACGACGGCGGAGGGCACCTATGAGTCCAAGACCGTCATCCTGGCAGGCGGCGCGACTCCTCGCCATGCCTGCTTCGAGGGCGAAGAGAAACTTGGTGGCCACGGCGTGTCGTACTGCGCCACGTGCGACGGCATGTTCTACCGCAACAAGCAGGTCTTCGTGATCGGCGGCGGCAACTCAGCCCTCGAGGAGGCGCTGTTCCTGACGCGCTTTGCCTCCAAGGTCACCGTCATTGTCCGCAAGGACCATGTCCGCGCCCAGGCTGCTGTCCTCAAGAAGATCGAGGAGAACGAGAAGGTAGAGATTCGCTACATGACAAGCGTCGTGAAGCTCGAGGGCGAGACGCTTCCTGAGCGCATCACGTTCAGGAACAATGAGACCGGCGAAGAGACGACCGAGACATATCCGGCTGGCTCCTTCGGCGTGTTCGTATTTGTCGGCCGCGTGCCGGCCACGAAGCTCATCGAGGGCATGGCAGATCTCGACGAACGTGGCTATGCTGTGGCAGACGAGACTGGCAAGACGAAGACGCCGGGCCTCTTTGTTGCAGGAGACATCCGCGAGAAGAAGCTCCGCCAGATCGTGACGGCTACAGCCGATGGCGCAAACGCTGCGACAGCTGCAGCAGAGTATCTCGGCCAGCACATCGATTCGTGAGAAGGCTTCCGAGAATATATATGCTTCGAGAGGGGTCTGGAGAGAGCAGCTCCAGTCCCCTCTCTTTTCGTCCAGAAATGTCTGATAATATATCTTATGTAAAGTAAGACTCTCAGATGCCTCTACATAGATGCTCCCCCTGCTATCATGATGGGGCCTTCAAGGCACTTTAGGCCATATTCCTCTAAGAGCTTCTGAGAGGCATTCTAAGATGCCGATATATCCCAAATATAACGATGTTCATGTATGACTGTAAGCGTGGCTCGAACAGGCTCTCAGAGCCTTGTTTTGCAGCATGCCATATGGATTTATCTCTCGGGCGAATCCAAAGCAGGAATATGGCTATGAACGGTCCTGCGAACTTCGATCCGCATCTGCCGTGCCTTCGATATCGCGTCTGAAGATGGTCGGCCGGCAGAGTTCCTGAATCTTTCGGTCATCTTCCAGCAATGACGATTTGGGGACTATGGCAGTTATGACATCTGTGGGTTCGAGCTTCGTCGTACCGTGCGGCGTGATACGCTCGCCGGCACGCTCCACAAGTACGATGAGCGTACCCTTCGGCCACGGCAGCTCTGCCACGGTCCTGTTCTCAGCCTGGCTGCCAAGCGCTACATGATAGGTCCTGAGTGCAATGCCGTGCTCTTCCTGTGCCGCAATTTCCGGGTCGAGGTTGCCCAGAAGCTTGGTGAGCAGATGCTCGTAGAATGCGTCGATTTTGAGCAGATTCGCCGTGACGAAGGCAATCATTGCGACGATGCTTACGGACAGCAGATTCTCGAGGCTTCCTGTCAATTCGAACACAAGTACGATTGCGGTCACAGGGGCCCTCACGACCGCTGCAAAGAGCCCTGCGATGCCGAGATAGATGAAGTTCATCATATAGAGCGTCGACGTGCCGCCGACAGCGTTTGCAAGATGGCAGAAGAGCGCGCCTGCAAGCGAACCCATGACGACAAGCGGGAAAAGCGTGCCGCCAGGTGCGCCCGAAGCGAAGCTGATGGTCGTGAAGAGATACTTCCCTATCAGCAGGAAGAGGATTGCCTCCCAGGTGAGTGCCGTCGGATTCATGAGCTTCTCGATGATGGCATCTCCGCCGCACATGAGGTCAGGCAGCGTGAAGGCAATGACGCCGGAGATGGCAAAAGGAATGGCGAGCCTGCTATAGGGTACCCAGTGCTTGATCTTCCCATAGAGCGCCTGGCAGCCGAACATGCCAGCGTTGTGGAGCGCACCCAGGATGCCGCAGTAGATGCCCATGACAGCGACGAGCGGGTATGAGACGTGCGGCAGGTTCGTGACGAGCGCAAAGTTGAGCGTTGGCTTCACGCCGAGCACCTGAGAGACAAGGAAGTCTGACATGATCGCTGATGCCATCGCCGTGATCACCAGGGATGCCGAGAAGACCTTGTGGATCTCTTCGACGGCGAAAAGGACGCCAGTAAGCGGCGCATGGAAGGCTGCTGCCATGCCCGCTGCAGCGCCGCAGGTCACGAACAGCGACTCGTGGTCGCGGTCCTTGTGGAGGGCCTTCGAGACTGCCTTTCCTCCCATGCCGCCGAGCATGACGGAAGGGCCTTCGCGGCCAAGCGAGAGGCCGGCAAAGGCACAGAGCGTGCCTTCGGCGAACTTTGCTGACATGACACGGTACCAGGGCATATCGATGCGCCCTATGGCTTCTGCATCGGTCTGCGGAATGCCTGAGCCCTGCGTATAGGGCTCCCAGAGCAGGAGCTTCGAGACAATGATGAGGACGGCTGCGAGCGTGACGAACCAGAGAAGGATCTGGAGCGGATGGCCTGCTGCGGCTCCGGTGATGCCTCTCATGAGCTTCTCTGCGCCAGAGAGCGCCATGCGGTAGAGCACGACGATGCCGCCGCCGGCAAGGCCGACAAGGGCGCCTTCGAAGACGAGCCGGGCCTGGTTCGGACGGGAAAGGCTTCTCTCGAGATATCCCAGATGCTTCACGCGGCCTATCCTCCCAGATAAAGAAAAGGAAGCTGCCGGCATGCATTCCGGCAGCTTCCAGAAATCGATGCTTCTCTAGGATAGCCCTACTGCACCTGGATGAGGGTGAAGACTTCCTCGTCGTACTTCTTGGCGATCTCCTCGCGCGGATGGAGATAGGTGAGCTCGAGCATGAAGGAGAAGCCGGCGACCTTGGCGCCGCTCTTCTCGACGAGCTCTGCCGTAGCGACAGCCGTGCCGCCGGTGGCGACGAGGTCGTCGACGATCAGAACACGGTCATCAGGCGTGAGAGCGTCCTTGTGGATCTGGAGCTCATCCGTGCCGTACTCGAGTGCGTAGGTCTGCGAATAGACCTCGCGCGGAAGCTTGCCGGGCTTTCTTGCCGGGACAAAGCCGGCATTGAGCCTGTAGGCGACAGGGGCGCCCACGAGGAAGCCGCGGGCCTCGGCGCCGACGACCTTCGTGATGCCCTTGTTGATGAAGTGATCGGCGATATCGTCGATGGCTGCAGCCATGCCCTGGGCATCGGCGAACAGCGGGGTGATGTCCTTGAAGATGACGCCTGGTTCAGGATAGTCAGGAATGCTGACAATCAGGCTCTCGTAATCGACGCTCGACAATGCAGGTCCTTTCCTTGGGTGATCGGTCTATCTATGTTCCAGGACATCTTGCTGGCCTGAGCCGAGCTCCATGTCCTTGAAAGCCTTGCTGAGCATGCGGCGGATCAGCGTATCGCGAATCGTGTCCGTGAGCGCAAGCACTTCGTCGGTCGCCTGCGCGAACTCGATGCGCTGGGAAGCGGAGGGGTCCTCTCCCCTCTTGGCATAGAGCGTTCCGAGCGCCTGCTCGAACATGCCTTCCTCTCGGTTCGCTGCGACGACATACATGCGGAGATTTCTGGGTCCTATGCCGTAATGGCGGAGACGCTCGGCTGCACGGATGATCGTGAAGTCCTTGCCGTCCACCAGGTCTCTGCCATGAGGCGATTTCCTGAGTGCCAGGACGCCGGCATCGGCTAGCTGGCGCACGAAGCTCACGGGAGCTCCGGTAAGCTCTGGCATGCGGTCAATCGGATGGAGCTTCGAGACCGTCTCCTCGTCGTCCAGAGGAAGAGACGCAACGGTGTTAGCGCCCTGTGCCTGCGCTTCCTGGGAGAGCGCCTGCTCGAGCTCTGCTGTCGTTGCATTCTCGTGCTTGCCGAGCTCTTCCTTGATGACGGAAAGCGGCATGAAGCGCGTCTTCTGGAGGTAGAGAATCGTCTCGAGGCGTTTCACATCGCGCTGTGAGTAGAGACGGTATCCGCCAGGAGTCCTGGCAGGAGTCAGGAGCCCTTCATCCTCGAGATAGCGTACCTTCGAGATGGAGAGCTCAGGATATTCAGGCTGCAGCTTCTTGACGACCTTGCCGATTGTCAGATATCCCGCATCTGCCATGCGTCTACGCTCCGGTCTCGATTCTCGAGTGGATGCGGTTCGTATGGAAGATCAGGCGGAAGGTGCCGATCTGGATGGTAGAGCCATCCTTGATATAGGCCTTGCTGATGATTGCGCCATCGACCCACGTGCCGTTGAGCGAGCCCAGGTCCTGAATCGTGACAGCTCCGGAGTCGAGGCCGGAAAGATCGATCACGGCATGATGCCTCGAAACCGTCATGTCGTTCAGGAAGATGCTGTTGGAAGGATCGCGGCCAAGCGTGATCTCGGGATCTTCAAGCTCGAAGGTCTCGCCGCTCTGGGGACCCTTGACGATGGTGAGCGAAGGGTGCTTGCGCCGTGCCGCACCCATGAGATCGGGAATCGTGGCATCGGTTGCTGGCATACGGAAGATTTCAGTCTTATCGCCCTCGGGAGGGTTTGCTTGAGGCTGCATTGAGGCTCCCTTCACAGTGCTTCTTCAACATTTCCATTCTAGCGCTATCTGCAGGCGACACAGTCCATCTCGATGAGGGCATCAAGAGGAAGTTTCGAGACCTCCACGACGGAGCGTGCGGGGGCCGGCCTTCCGAACCGTTCTGCATAGACGGCATCCATTGCGGCAAAGTCCTCCATATGCGCAAGATAGACTGTTGTCTGCGCGACATCGGAAAGCTGGCAGCCTACTTCGGCGAGAAGCTGCTCGGCCAGATCGATGACGCGGTTTGTCTGATCTTCGATGCCTCCTGCGACAAGGCATTTCGGGTTGACCTTGTCGAGGGCGATCTGTCCCGATATGAAGACGAAGCGTCCTGCAGTCGTTCCCTGAGAGCTCGATCCTATAGCGTCAGGGAAGCCGTGGGCATTGATGGCATACTTCATGAAGACCTCCTCGAGATGCTCTCTCAGGACAGAAGCGCGCGGGCGCCGACGAAATCATGGTCCTTCCTCATGATTCCCCAAGCCTTTACGCTCGATGCATCCACCTCATGGGGTTCTGCATCGAGCAGGAGCTTGCCCCAGGGCAGCGTCTCGGAAAGACGCTGCCGGCAGACAACGCGCCCCACCGGTGTGAGTGCCTGGAAGGAAAGAAGGCTCCTCCAGACGATGCGTGCGTATGAAGGAGGAACGAGCACGAGGTAGCTCGGCCGGCTATCAAGCTCAGGCGAGAGCACGAGCGTCGCTATCGTCCCATCGAGCGATACGTCGGAGATATGTCCAGCACGGGGCAGCTCATCGTCTTTCCTCACATAGTCGCGCAGGATGGATGTGGCAGCATCGCCCCAGAGAAGGAGCGGCACGAGTGCGGTGCTCTCCTCTTCAAGATCGAGCGCAGCGTAGGGACGGTAGCCATTCTGCTCGATATCCGACAGGAACGAGAGCCATGCTGCGAGAAGATCGGCAGAAGGGCTCGCGTCCCAGAGCACGTATTCCTCGTCTCCGGTCCTTGCCAGAAGCGGCACGGAGACAAGCCTGCCATCGCCCATAAAGACAGGCTCGAAGGCGCACTCCCCGACTGCAAGCTTGCTGCCGCCAAAGGCAGCAGAGCAGAAGGCCTCTGCCGCAGTTCCTGCGATCCTCAGCGCATAGAGGCCCGAAAGATCGCAGAGCGCCGTGCCATCTGCAAGCGCTGTTGCCTCTGCATCCTGATCGGCATAGCGAAGAGGCACGTCCGGGCCTTCTTCGTCCAGAGATCCCATGAGGGCGCCGAGCAGAAGATGCTCTGCCTCGAGGACGATCTTCTCTTCTTCGTTCACTTCATCTGCCATGCGGCAAAACCAGCTTCCATTGGAATGAGTATTTCATCGATGCTGCGCTGCTTGGGATAGGGATATCCCGCCACATAGGTGGCCTCGGCAACCTGGCGTGTGCCCTGCGTCCAGACGATGCTCTGCCAGCAGGAGCCGGGAAGCGCTACTGCCTGCGTGCTCGTGATGCTGGTCTCCACGATGTCGTCTCCACCGAGCTCTGCATAGCCTGTGACAGACTCGATAGGTGTGACATCGAGAACCCAGCCGAAGTGGTCGGCAAAGGCAAGCGTGGCTGCCTTCGTGCTGGCTTTTGCCAGCGGCAGCGTCTCAAAGGCATCGGAGAATGCCCACGAGATGAGCGCCTTCGTATCCGTGAAGCGGCCTTCTTCTGTTGTGCAGTCAAGGACGCACGTATAGACCCTCGTGCCGTTCTGCTCATAGGCGCCGAGGAAGGCCGTGCCGCTCTCGACCGCGCCGGTTTTGATGCCGAGCATGCCTGCAGCCGTCTGGAGCAGCGTATCTGTGCTCTTGAACGTCTTCTGCGTGCCGCCGATTGCGGTAGTGACCGAAGAGAGGCGTATCGTCTGCGCAATGACGGGATAGTTCGCAAGCGCATACCGGCCCATGAGGGCAAGGTCTGCGGCTGACGAGTAGTGGCCATCCTCCTCGAGGCCTGAGGGATTCATGAAATGCGTGTGGGTCATGCCGAGCTCTTGAGCCTTGGCATTCATGGCTGCGACAAAGGCCTCGCGGCTGCCAAGGACATTGGCAGCAAGCTCTTCTGCTGCATCGTTTGCCGAATAGACGAGCATGACCTTCAAGAGCTCGCGCACGGTCGTCACATCTCCTGCAGCATAGCCGGCAGCCTGGGCGCCTTCCTCGAGCGTGATGTCAGAACAGGTAACCGGCATATCAAGATCATCGACATTGTCGAGCACGACCATTGCTGTCATGATCTTCGTAATCGATGCCATGGGCATCTCGGCGTCGGCATTCTCTTCCCAGAGCACATTGCCGTCGCTATCCGTGACGATGGCCGCCTTTGCCTCAGAGAGTGCAGGGGCGGTCCCCTTGGAGGCGCTGACCGCACGGGTGATGGTCTCGGTCCTTGTTGCTGAAGCAGAAGATGGGGCCGGGGTGGCTGAGTTCCGAGGCAGGAAGACGCAGACCGCCAGGAGCGCCACGGCAGCAGCGGTGCAGACAAGAGCGATGAGGACTGCTTGCCTGCGGCTTTCAGCCTTGCTGCCCGGCTGCTTCGTAAGATGCTTCGCGTGCTGCTGCTTCATGCTCTTTGCTTTCCTGCCAGAGGCTTCCTGCTTCGATCTTCTGGCCTCGCTATTGCTCTTCCCGCTCCCGTGCGGCAAGCGCTTCGTGCTTGTAGCCGATGCCTTCCTTCGTATAGATGACGGCAGTGATTGTCGAGGTGATTATGCCGACATAGACGAAGAAGATGCCGAGAGGCGCCGCGACGCTGTTGAGTCCTGGCAGCCAGGAGGCAGAGACAAGCCCCAGCCCGTGGATGACAGGAGCGCCGAGCAGAAGGTCGCAGAAGCCGAACATCAGAAGCGCTGTCGTGACCTTGCCGATATAGATGACATCGACGGGACGCTTGCGGTACTTCTGGAGGGCAAGCATGCCGAAGAACAGGTAGACGTCGCGTCCGATCACGAAGATGGCAACCCAGAGCGGAAGCTCGCCGGTGATCACAAGGCCAAGGACGCCTGTGAAGAGAAGGATGCGGTCCATGACGGGGTCGGAAATCTTGCCGAGCCAGCTTACCGTCTGCGTGCGGCGTGCAACCTGGCCGTCGAGGAAGTCGGTGACTGCTGCCACTGCATAGCAGGTGAGCGCTGCCACCCTGTGCTCATGCTGGATGAAGAGCATGAGGAAGACGATTGTCAGGATGAAGCGGCAGAGCGTTATGACGTTCGCAACGGTGAGAATCTGGTTCGAAGGGTTGTCGGGAGTGCCAACAGGACCCAGATCCTGCCCGGCTTCCTGCTTCGCAAGAACTTCGGGTGCGACCTTCGCCTTTGCGCTGCGTTCTATCTGTTTTCTCAATGACAAAGCGTTGCCTCATGTCTTTCAATCGAGCTCGTGACTTATCCATACTACCCAATGAACGTCGAGAAACGCAATTCAGGACACCAGGCGCCACAATTATCGTCGATGCTCCAGAAAACCGGGCATACTAAGCTTGCTTTCACAGACTCTGACAAAGGGGGTCCTATGGCCAGAATCCAGGGTGTAGGTGTCGCTTTCTGCGGTGGCGGCTTCCGCTCGTTTGCAGAAGTTGCCGCTATCGAGGATATGGAGCGCAACAATATCGAGATCGGCGCAGTTGCTGGCACATCGATGGGTGCCCTTGTCGCTGCCCTTGCCGGTATAGGCATCGACTCCCGGCGTATGGAAGAGCTCCTTGTCATGATGGACCAGAAGATTGTCGATGAGGGCGTCCTCAAGATGAACCCCATCAAGCTCTTCAATGCTGTCGGCACGCATGGCATCATCGACTCTGCCATCATGGAGCGTTTTGCAAGAAACATTCTCGATGAGGCGGGCATCTATACCTTTGCAGACTTCAAGAAGCCCGTTGCCCTCTGTGCTGTGGATGTGGTCACGGGTGAGCTCTGCGTCTTCACGAACGACCCTGAACTCTTCCACGACGAGAATGGCAACTGGCGCATCCTCTCCGACGAGAAGCTCGAGGTCGCAAAGTGCGTGACATGCTCCGCTTCCTATCCGCTTGTCGTCACGCCTACCGCCTATCTTGGCCGTACCTTCATGGATGGCGGGTGCCGCATGAACCTGCCGACGCCGCTCTTCGACCGCTCCATGGTGGACGCTGTCGTCGGTGTCGGCATGATCCGCCATGCCCGCCCGATTCCTGACATGACGCCGCTCTCGATTGCAAAGAAGACGATGAACTGCGGAGCCAACCAGCTTGACCGCATCTACTCGCAGGCAGCAGACATCTATATCAATCTGCCGGTTTCAGGAGACGACGCATTCCAGGCAGGAACAGGCGAGCAGGTCATAGCAGAAGCGCGCCAGATGATCGAGGAGCACCCCATAGACTGGTCCGCTGCCCGTCCGTCTGCGCTCACCGCCGTGCGCCGTGCTGCCGTGGATGCATTCCTGCGCATGGTCAGACAGCACGCAGAAGAATAGGCCATCCCATCAGCAATCAGGGCAGAAAGAAAGAGCCTCGGTCACCCGGGGCTCTTTCCTGTCTCTGCTGCGTGTTGGCTGCGAAGGCTACTTCGTGAACTCGGTGCCGGCTGCAATCGCGGAATCGAGCTCGGCATCCTTCTCGGCGAGGCGCTTTGCCTTCTGGTCCACAGGCATCATCGAGATGTTGTCCTCATAGACCTTCTTTCCGGTGGGGTGCTCTTCACGCCACAGGCGATCGGCCACAGGAGCCCATGCCTTTGCGTAAGGAGCGGTCCTCTTGCAGAGGTGGTCGACGTCTTCCGGCGTCACATACTCGGTCGACTTTGCGCCTGACTCGTGCACGATCTCAGGAAGGATCTCGGGGTTCTCGAGCATCGGGCACGGACGGAGCATATTGTCGTTCCAGGGCCAGTGAGCACGGTATGCCTGGAAGACCGGCTGCTGGAGGCACTCGAGGAGCGACTTGTCGTGGATGTTCGCATTCGAGTAATGGATGAAGACGCAGGGCTCGACATCTCCGCGAGCGGTGATGTGGCAGAAGACGCGGCCGCCCGCAATGCAGCCACCGACGAACTCGCCGTCATTCTGGAAGTCCATTGCCATGATCGGCTTGCCGCCCTCGTAGTCACGCACCTCGCGGATGCGGTGCAGCATGTACTCGCGCTGCTCGAGCGTCGGCATGAGGTCGGCATTGGCGCCCTCGCCCACCGGCATGTAGTGGAAGTACCATGCCCAGAGCGCGCCCTTCTCGATGATGAGGTCGTAGTACTCATCGGAAGTGACAGACTCGACGTTGTTCCTTGTGTAGGCCGTGGAGACGCCGAAGGCAAGGCCGTTCTCGCGCATGAGATCCATGGCAGCCATGACCTTGTCGAAGCAGCCATCGCCGCGGCGACCGTCGTTGGCATCCTTGAAGCCCTCGAGGGAGAGCGAGAATACGATGTTGCCGAGGCGCTTGACGTCGTCGCAGACCTTCTGGGTCACGAGCGTGCCGTTCGTGAAGAGGCCGAAGATGCAGTCATTGTGCTTCTCTGCGAGCTTTGCGACATCCTTCCAGCGGACCATCGGCTCGCCGCCTGTCATCATGAAGAAGTGGCAGCCAAGCTCCTTTGCCTCGGAGACGATCTTGTCCATATCGTCGAAGGAAAGGTTCAGCGACTTCGAGTAGTCAGCAGCCCAGCAGCCGACGCAATGCATGTTGCAGGCGCTCGTCGGGTCGAAGATGATGATCCAGGGCACATTGCACTGATACTTCTCGGCAGACTGCGTCGTCTCGCGCAGGCCGCGGAATGCTGCCTCATAGGCGCCATTGAGCGTTGCGGTCTTCAGGATGTTCGGATCGAGACGGTTGGCAAGCCCGATCAGGAAGTTTTCCCACTTGGAGCCTGGATAGAAAGCCTTCCTGAGCGAAATTGCCATATCCGGTGCGGTGTCGGAAAGAAGCTTCACGCCCATATCGAGGAACTTCTCGACAGCCTCCTCGGGGTGGTCGCTCTTGACGCCCCTTATTGCCGCATCGAGGGCAAGGCTGAATGCCTTGCGCTCTGCAGCATGTGCCAACTTCGATTGCATGGTCACGCACATCCTTTCTTGCCTAGGGCAAGCCCTCTCAGATGACCTTTCTGCACGTTGCTATAATAATTGAATCGGAGTCAAAAATCCAAAAAATCTTTGAAATCTTTGCGCCAAAATTATTTCGGATTGCACAAATCTTTCGGTAACCGAAAACATGCGTGTTTCCATGGAACATGACTTGAATGAAAGACAGGAATTGCTTATCGAAGAGGGTGCAATCACATGAAGCTCTTTGCCTATGCTCTGAGACCATACGATGAGCTTGGCTATATGGAAGACTTTGCAAAGGAGCAGGGATTCGAGTTTGCCTGGACGGCCGACTATCCTGATGCTTCCAATCTCGACCTTGCCAAAGGCGCTGATGCGGTATCCATCATCACGAATCCGATGACGCCCGAGATTCTTGACCAGTTCCATGAGCTTGGTGTCAAGGCCATCGCGACCCGTTCCATAGGCTACGACCACATCGATATCGCGTATGCACACAAGCTCGGCATGAAGATCGCCCATGCCGCCTACCCGCCTCAAGGCGTCGCGAACTACGCAATCATGCTCATGATGATGGCAGCAAGGAAGGTCAAGTTCATCGAGCGCGAGAACCTTGTCCAGGACTTCGGCCTCAAGGGAAAGATCGGCCTCGATATCTCGTCTGCCACGGTCGGCGTCATCGGCACGGGGCGCATCGGCGCTACGGTCGTGAAGCATCTCTCGTCCTTCGGCTGCAAGATCTTGGCAAACGATCCCTATCCGAAGGATGAGGTGGCAAAGTTCGCAGACTATGTTTCGCTCGACGAGCTCTATGCCTCCTCTGACATCATCACCCTCCATGCACCGGGATCAGCCGACAACTACCATCTGATCGATGCTGCCGCCTTCGCGAAGATGAAGGAGGGCGTCGTGCTCGTGAATGCCGCGCGCGGCTCCCTGATCGATACAGATGCCCTTATCGCAGCACTCGAGAGCGGACACGTCGGTGCCTGCGCCCTCGATACGATCGAGAACGAGGCAGGGCTTTACTACCTCGACCGTTCGCGCGACATCCTCCCCCACCGCGATCGCGCCATCCTCGATGCCTTCCCGAATGCAATCGTGACGCCGCACATGGCGTTCTACACGAGGGAAGACGTGAAGAACATGATCACAAGCTCTACGGGAGCCCTTCTTACCTTCAGCAGGGGCGAAGAGACGCCGTTCGAGGTGAAATAGCTTTCACCGAACTCTCCCATGCATGCATGAGGCCCGGATATCGCTAAAGATATCCGGGCCTTGCCCTATGCCGCAGAGGACAATCAGAGCGTGTCAAGCGCAAGCTGCCTCGCTGATACCTTGCCTGTATCGTCGTGCACGAGGATGTTCACATGCGTGAAGCCAGCTGCAATGGCAGCTGCTACGGCCTGGTCAAAGGCACCGAGGAGCCGCTCTTTCTGGTGGGCATCGGAATTGATGAAGATCTCTCCTCCGAAGCCATGGAGCGCACGCAGGAGCTCCATCCTCGGGTAGAGCTCCTTCTTTCGTCCGCGGTTCACGGCACCGCAGTTGATCTCGAAGGGGACACCTTCCGATACGAGGTATTCCATGGCTTCAAGGGCCGGGCCGAGATAGCGCTTCGAGGTCTCGTCCAGGAAGTGCATGTCGTCGTTGAAGCGGGTCACGAGGTCGAAATGCCCGACGAACGTGCACTTCGTCCTGTCATAGACCTTCGCTTCGAGCTCGTAATAGGCTTTCGAGAGCGCATAGAAATCGCCACAGAAATGCTCATCGGCAAGCTGCTGCATCATCTCGGGCGTATTGTCGACGCTCATGGGATGAGGTGTCTCCACGTCGAGGAAATGGGTGGAGCCAATGATGTATTCCGCACCAGGACAGCAGGCGGGGTCATAGAGATTGTCGAGCTCGACGCCCATGAGGATATCCATGCGGCCTTGGTAGTGCTCCTTGAGCGCAGAGATGGCCTTCACATAGTCGGGCCATGCCATATGGATATCGGGATCCATATGGCCCGAGAAGCCGAGATGCTTGATGCCTGCGCGGTCCGCTTCGGCGGCAACAGCCTCGGGCGTATCCGAGCCGTCGCAGAGCGTCGTATGAGTGTGGTAGTTCGCAAGAAGCATGGCCAGCTTCCTCTCTGCTAGTGGCGTTCTTCTTCGTGGACGCTCTCGTACGGCACGACCTTCTTGAGAAGCCCTGTCTTCGTCTTTGCCATGCGGTTCCCGAAGGAAAGCAGGAACGCTTCGGGGTCGTCCATCTGATCGAAGCGTGCGCCGATGAAGCCTTCACGCGTGAAGCGCACCGAGAGGACGTAGGCATCTTCAAGATCGCCGTCCCTGTTCCTGCGCTGCGTATAGCCGGAAAGCGTGATAGCGGGAAGCGCCGGATTGGCAGCGAAGATGGCTGCAGCCAGATAGACAGCAAGACTCTCGATGCAGCGCACATAGTTTGCATGTGCCTCAGCCGCGGGGATTCGGTGCTCTGCGAGAGTGCCTTTTGCGGTCAAGCTCTCTTCCTCGTCGGGGATATCCTCGATTTCAGGGAGGTCCACGTCGAGCATGAGCGTACGTGATGCTGCATCGAATTCGTAGGAGGCAGAGAAGAGGTAGGGCACCTGCAGCTGCTTCAGGATCACGGCGCAGGATGCTTCGACGGCCTCTTCCGCAAGCGCCGCCGCAGAATCGAGTGCGGCGACCGAAGGCGCCTTCCTGTGGAGCTCGAGATAGGGCGAGAGGATCTCCTGAAGCGGTTGCGGCTCTTCCTGTACGGCTGGGGCTTCCTTCTCTCTGGAAGAAAGCTTCTTCTCTGCCCTGCCTTCGGCTTCGGACCGCTCCTTCTCCTTGCTTGCTGCCCCTTCTATCTTCTTCACGACGTCCTTGAAGTTCACGCCGACGCCTTTGTCGGAGAGCTTCGTGCGTGACGAGAGACCTGTGCCAGGCAGTCCAGCGTTGAGATAGGTGCCCTTCTGTCCGGTGCTGACCGAGAGGCCCTTCATGCCAGGCACATGGGCCGAGAACGAGAGTCCCGATTTCGAAATATTGATGCGGAATGCCGGACCGAGCTTGATGCTCTTGCGGAAACGTATGGACATGGCCTTCCTCCTCAAATAGGAGACCTAGGAATTGTCTGCCTCTATCCTATCCGAGATGCGGGATTCTGCACGCATGGAAAAGGCCCTCCGGCTGTTTGAGACCGGAGGGCCACAGAATCATATGCAGATGCTTGTCAGACAGCCTGGATATCCCGGATCATCACATCGCGGCCGCTTACGAGGCAGGTATGGTAGCCGCCGCAGTAGGGACATGCCTTGCCATATTCTGTCGTGCGGTAGGTCTTCCTGCAGTCCTGACAGTACGACTTTCCTTCGACGACGATGAGGTTGAGCTCGCACTCCTGCATATAGCGGGTCTTCTTGATGGCCCACTGGTAGCAGTCGCGGAAGTAGTCGGGAACGATCGTCGAGACCTCCCCCACCTCGAGGTCGAGCTTCATGACCTTGTGCACATGGTTCTCCTCGGCCGCCTTCTCGACCATATCGATCACATGGACGACGATGCCGAGCTCATGCATGGGCGGATTCCTTCCTGGAAGGTGCGCCTGGATTGCAGACGTCCAGGCGCACCGAGATTCTTGCTAGTGCTTTTCCTCTTCGACCGCATTGCCGGTGTTCGGATGGGCTGCCTGCCAATCCTTGCCGTGCGTGCGCTCGTACTCCTTGCGCTTCGCGCGCATGATCTTCGCTTCCTCGGAGCCCGAGTTTGCGACAATCTTGACCATGCGCTTCAGCTGGTAGGCAGCAAGGCCTCCGACCTTGTCCTCTGCCTTCCTCATCGTGCTCATCTCAGGATGGTCGCGATAGAGGTGGATGGCATCGAACTGGCAGCGCGTCGTGCAGATGCCGCAGCCGATGCACTTGTTCGGATCGACGACCGAGGCACCGCAGCCAAGGCAGCGAGAGCACTCGCGCTCGACCTGCTCAGGCGTGAGCGTGCCGGAGACATCGCGGAAGCGATCTTTGCCTTCCGGCTTTGCGACCGGCTCCTGGCGCTGGTAGGTGTCATAGGAGCCGAAGGAGAGGTCGTCCTTATCGAAGGGCTGGTAGTCGTGCCTGTCCCTGCCTATCGTCATCGATGCATTCTCATGCACGAAGCGGTGGAGCGACTCTGCAGCATGGTGTCCTTCGGCGATTGCGTCGATCACGAACTTCGGGCCCGTGTAGACGTCGCCGCCGACGAAGATCGAAGGCTCACCCGTCTGGAACGTGAGCTCGTCAGCAACCGGATAGTTGCCGTGGTGGAACTCGACCTTCGTGCCATCAAGCAGCTTGCCCCAATCGATGGCCTGGCCGATAGCAAAGACGATCTTGTCGCACTCGATCGTGCGTGTCTCGGATTCGTCGTAGAGCGGCGAGAAGCGGTGGGTCTCAGGATCGATCGTGCGCGTGCACTTCTTGAGGACGATGCCCGCGACATGCCCCGCTGCATCGACGAGGACCTCCTTCGGCCCCCAGCCGCACTCGACTAAGACATGATCGGCAAGCGTCTCCTGGATCTCATTCTCGGAGGCAGGCATCTCATCCCTGGCCTCGAGCGAGACCATATGGACCTCGTCGGCGCCACGGCGTGCAGCATTCCTCGCGCAGTCGACAGCGACATTGCCGCCGCCGATCACGACAACCTTGCCCGACATTGCCGGGTTGCCCTCAGCCATGGACTCCTGCAGATAATGGACAGCGATATCGGTGCCTTCTGCGGTATCGTTTGCGACACCCGGGCGACGTCCGCCCTGGCAGCCGATTGCGATATAGAAGGCCTGATAGCCCTGCCTCTTGAGGTCTTCAAGGGTGATGTCCTTGCCGATCTCGACGCCGCAGCGGATCTCGACGCCCTGATCCTTGATGAGGTCGATCTCCTTCTGGATGACATCCTTCTCGAGCTTGTAGGTCGGGATGCCGTACTGCATCATGCCGCCAGGAAGCTCATGCTTCTCGAAGACGGTTGACTTATAGCCGAGGAGGGCCAGGTAGTAGGCACAGCTCAGGCCTGCAGGGCCGGCACCGATGATTGCGATCTTCTCGTCGAAGTGTCCCCCGACGGAAGGCACGGCCTTTTTTGCAGCAAACTGCTTCTCCTGGGCAAGGTCGAAGTCGGCCACGAACTTCTTGACCTCGTCTATGGAGACCGGCGCATCGATCGTGCCCCTTGTGCAGGCATCCTCGCAGCGCTTGTTGCAGATCCTGCCGCAGACAGCCGGGAAGGGGTTCTGCGTCTTGATGAGGCCGACTGCTTCCTGGTACTTGCCCTCGCGCGCCTTCCTGAGATAGGCCTGGACAGGCACGTGTGCCGGACAGGCCGCCTTGCAGGGAGAGGAGCCCGTCGGCCACGTATTGTGCATGCGGGCCGTATCGCGGTAGTTCTCGTCCCAGGCATACTTGCCCCAGTGGATGGCATCAGGCAGGATGGACTTCGGATACTTCGGGAGCGTGCCATCCTTCTTGCAGATCTTCTGGCCGAGCTTCACGGCTCCTGCCGGGCAGGACTCGACACAGAGGCCGCAGGCAACGCAGTTCTCCGGCGTGACCTTTGCCGTATAGGCGGAGCGGGACAGGTTCGGCGTATTGAAGAGCATGCTCGTGCGCAGGGCGTTGCAGATCTTCACATCGCAGTTGCAGATGTCGAAGATCTTCGTCTCGCCGTCGATGTTCGTGATCTGGTGGACGAAGCCGTTGTCCTCTGCCTTCTGGATGATCTCGAGCGCCTCATCGGACGTGATGTAGTGGGCACGGTGCGTCTCGACCGTGTAGTCAGCCATATCGCCGACCTGGATGCACCAGTCCTCGGGGTCGTCAGCGCAGCCCTCGCCGAGCTTCGTGCGCGAGTAGCGGCAGGAGCACATGCCAGCAGAGATGTGTCCCTCATACTTCTTGAGCCAGTAGGAGATGCGCTCCTTGTCGATGGCCTCGTTCTGGAAATTCACAGCCTCCTCGACGGGGATGACATGCATGCCGATGCCGTCTCCTCCGGGTGGGACCATCTCGGTGATGCCGGCCAGAGGAACGAACGTCATGCGCTCGAAGAATGAAGCGACGGCAGGGTTCTTGTCGATGCGGTCCTTCGTCGAATTGAAGAGCTCGGCAGAGCCTGGCACGAAGTACGGAAGCCTCCAGCGCTTCGTGTGCGGTGCATCCTTGATGGGGCCGTTGTCGTCGTAGTGGTCGCCGTAGTCATACTCGAGGATGCCGATGACGGACATGTCGTCCAGGAGCTTCTGCAGATGGACCGGCTCCATGTCCGGTTCGAGCTTCATGAGGTCCTCGAACTCGTAGAACTTCCTGACCTTCATCTTGTTGCCGAGCTCGACCATCTCGTCGGTCAGGACCTCCTTGAGGCCCCAGTACTCGGGATCGTCGGTCTTGACGCCAGTGATTTTGTGCTTCACGACGTCCGTGATCTTGCGGCCGAGCTTGGCCACGGCCGCATTGCGCTCCGCCTCGTTCTGGTAGATGGAGCGAGGGGATTCGAACTGTTCAGACATGGCTTAGGCCCTCCATGCTTCGTAGGCGCGCTCGATCCAGGCAGCAAGCTCATCTGTGCCGTCTCCTGTCTTGGCGGAGATCTGGATGAGGTCGCAGCTGTCGTTCCGGTCCCTCAGATACTTCCTGAACGTATCGAGGTCGAAGTCGAAGTACGGCAGGACGTCGCACTTGTTGAGGATCACGACGTCTGCCTTCTCGAACATGAGCGGGTACTTGAGCGGCTTGTCGTCTCCCTCAGGAACAGAAAGGATCACAGCATTGATGGCTGCACCGGTATCGAACTCTGCCGGGCAGACGAGGTTGCCCACGTTCTCGAGGAAGACGATGTCAGAAGGCATGTCCCCGAGAGAATCGATTCCCTGCTCAGTCATGCCGGCATCGAGGTGGCACATGCCGCCCGTGTGGAGCTGCACGGCATGTGCACCTGTCTCTTCCTGGATCTCGTCGGCGTCGATGGCACCGTCGATGTCTGCTTCCATGACGGAAACGGAGTGGTTCTGGGCGAGCTTCGGGATGAGGGCCTTGAGCGTCGAAGTCTTTCCGGCACCAGGCGAGCTCATCACATTGATGAGGAAGGTGCCCCTCTTCTTGAGGCTCTGGCGGAGCTTCTCTGCCTCGGCATCATTGTCGGCAAAGACGCTCTCCTTGAGCTCGATGATCTTGATTTCTTCCATGTGACCCAAGCCTTGTCTAATCAGTGAAGAAGCGGCGCACGAGGTCCTTGGAGTACTCGACCGTCTCCTCCATGTCGCCGAATGCCATGACCTCGCCAGCGAAGTAGGTATTCTTCTCGCCCTGGAGCGCCTCGACCTTGTCGTACCAGCCGTCAGCATAGTCCTTGCAGGACACATGCGGGAAGTAGTACCAGTCATCGATGCGCTCTGTCTTGACGACAGGAAGGCCCGACTTTGCCATGTCGGCAAGCGTCGTGTCGCGGGCCTCTTCGAACGGCACGTCCTTCATGCCCTCATGGTTCCTGAGCGTGAAGGTGACGAGCGGCTGCGGTCCGCAGTCCGGCCAGCGGTGATAGAAGACCATGAGATGTCCGCGGGTCTCGGGCGTCATGTTCGCGAAATAGTAGTAGGAGATGTCAGGCGACTTCTCGTCTTCTGTCCTCACTGCCATCGTGAAGTATTCCTTGTTCTGGATCTTGGAGAAGAGCTCGGTCTCTTCTGCGGTCGGGTCGCCGTAGCCGAGGAACATCTCGAGCGGCGTGCAGATGATGAGCTTGTCGAAGACTTCCTCCTGCTTGCCGTTCAGCGTGACCGTGACCTTGCCGTCCTCGCGCTTGATGCCGGTGACCTCGGTATTGAGGACTGCCGGATGCTCGAGATGGCTGTTCACGCCCTGCCAGATGGACTCGGTGCCGTTCTTCCAGGTCCAGAGCCTGCCGGTGGACAGGAACTGCTTCACCGTGAAGGCATCGAGGTACTTGAGCACATAGGCTGTAGGGATCTCGTCGAAGTAGCCATAGCCGAAGGACGTGAAGGGGCCCTTCCAGACGAGCTCTGCATCCTCACAGTGATTGAGCTTCAGGAACTCCGAGAACGGCATCGAGAGGTCCTTGAGGTTCGGATTCTCTCCCTCGATGTGGGCAAGCTTGAGCTCGGGCGAAGGGCAGAGGCCCTCATAGCGGCCCTGGGCGACTCCACGGTGTCCGTTCACGTCGTAGCCCTTGTACTTCGTGGCAAGGAGCTTCGAGAGCTTGCGCATCTTCATGACCTTCTTGAGAAGAGCAAGCTTCGACTGCTTGATCGGGGTGCCATCGGTATTCGTGAAGCGGCGTCCCATGGCCGGGCCATCGGCATGGGTGGCTCCGCCGAACTCCTCGCACTCATGCACGGCGAAGTAGGTATCGCAGCCCATGACAGCACCCATCTCGATGGTGCGCTGCTCCTTCTTGCCGTCCTTTGTCGTGACTTCCATCTTCGGCGAGAATGCCTTGCCGCCGACACGTCCCGACTTCTCATAGATCGTGTAGTTGTGGAAACCCTGCTTCTGCAGATACATTGCCATCGATGTTCCTGCGGGACCGCCACCTACGATGCAGATACGCTGGTTCTTGTCCATACAGACCCTCTCCCGTCTGTTGCTTTCCCAACACAGCAATTTCAGTATTCTACAAAAGAAGTACACAACTTGAACAAATTTCTTCAATATTTTTCTGAAGTATCTGAAAATTGGTACCTGATTGAGTCATGAAAGTGCAAAAAGGGAGCCTGCTGATGCAGACTCCCCCAGTTCGTGATTTCCTGTTCAGGACTTACGCAAGCTCTGCCATTGCTTCATCTGCCGTGACAGGCTTCGTGCCGAAGCACTTCTGCATATGCTCGAGCGCCCCTTCCTGCGTCCCGACAAGGAAGGTCCTCGTTGCGTCGGTGACGACTTCCGTCGCATAGCCCAGGTTCCAGGCGTCGGCAAGCGTGTGGAGGACGCAGATGTTCGTGTCCTCGCCGACGGCAATGAGCTTGGTGACTCCGAGCTCCCTGAGCGTCAGATCGAGGTCGGTTCCGAAGAATCCCGAATAGCGCCTCTTGGGGATGATGAAGTCAAGTGCGCCAGATCCTGCCTCGAACTCTGGATTCGGACGTGCATCGCCCTTTATGCCATGGTCTCCCCAGAGCTCGAGCTCCTTGTCCACGCCCTTGATATGCTGGTCGCAGAGGAAGATGACGGGAAGCTCTGCTGCACGTGCAGCATCGACGACCGCAGCGGCCTTCCTTACGAGAGCCGCTTCTGCGGGGTCCTGCTTGTAGAGCGTGTCGTCTGCTCCGGAAACGAGGACATCGATCACGAGGACCGCGGTATCTTTCTTCATGGCTATCTCTCCTTAGTATCCGTTGTGCCCGATATGCGTGCGAGAACATCTTCGGGAATCTCTCCGACGGCAAAGCCGGTCGAGCTCATGCGTGCCACGTAGGTGCCAAGCTCATCTGTGATCCTGGCAGAATAGAAGGCAAGGTGGCGCCCGTCACGCTCCGCTCTGGCTTCTGCGATCAGGCGGGTGCCCTTCACGGTCGTCAGGAAATCGATCGAGCAGCTCACTGCCACATGGGCCGTGCCCGTGGCATTCGAAGCGACGGCTATTGCGAAGTCGCCGAGCGTGAAGATGGCACCGCCCATTACTTCGTTCCTCTGGTTCCTGTGGCGCCTCTCGATTTCGAAGCTCACGCGGGCATATCCAGGACGTGCCTCTTCGATCCTGCAGCCGCAGGCATCGCTCGCGAAATGGTCCTCGGCAAAGAGCCTCTTGAGCTCCTCTGTGCCAGGCTCTGCCACGCTGCCTCCCTCCATCGGCGTTTATGCATCCAGAATGGCAGCATATAGCCGCTTATGGAAGAGGCGCAACGCACAGGAAACGGAAATGGCCTTTGTCAGATGGGGCGTGGCGCCTGCTTGAGGTATTGCCGTGCGTGCTGCCAGCCAGGATAGGCACGGGTGAGCTCCCGATAGAATGCAGCGCTGTGGTTGGGAACAATCAGATGGCATGCTTCGTGGCAGGCCACAGCTTCGGCACAGAATATGGGATAAGCGGAGAGTGCCGAGGCGAGCCTGATCTGGCCTGTGCCGGTCGAGCAGGAGCCCCACCGCGTCTTCATGTCCCGTACATGCCAGCCGGAAGCTGCTGCTCCGACGCGTACTTCGGCCTGCTCTGCCAGCTCGGGAAGCCGCGTCTCGAGAGCAAGCCTGCGCACTTCACGGATGGCATCATGCCGAATCTGGCACCCCTCATCGCTGTCTTCGAGCGCCGTGCGGCCGAGTCTGAGCGTCACGGTCTTCTTATCCAGATCGAAGGAGACGGATTGCCTGCTTGATTGGACTTCCTCGAGCATTACGGTGCAGGGCTCGCCCCAGAGCATCGTGTGGGAGCCGGAAAGGTAGCGCTCGGCGGATATGGCAGAGATCCTTCTCCTGGATGCCGCCATCTTCTCCTCTATCCATGCCTGGCGCTCATCCAGGAAGGACTGGGCAAAAGCACGGGAGCAGCGAAGCGGGATCGACATGACACAGCGTCCCTCACGGGTTACACGCAGATTGAGATTCCTGACATGGCGCTTCGTGACCTCCACGGGGGTGTCACCTGCATAGAGGATGAAGGAGACGCCTTCCTGCGAAGGCATCCTAATGGGCACCCGCGTGTGCAAGGCCTGCGAGGAGCGCTGCACAGGCGATGACAGCGGCTATGAAGGGTACGCTCAGAAGAGCCAGCACGATGCAGGCAAGTATGAGCCAGCCGAGTGCCTTGAAGGCGAAGGCAAAGGTCCACCAGACGAGCTTGAAGAAGAAGGCGATGATGCAGCCGACGAGCCACAGCCCGAAGACCGTAGAGAACAATGCAATGAACACGGAAGGTTCCTTCCAATACGTTTGACGAATGAATTGTACCCGAGAGCGGCTTCGGCTATCGGATGTCCCGTACCGTGGAGCGCTCGATGAGAGTGCCGGGAATGCGGATGTCCTGGACCTCGTAGCCCGGCTCCCCTGCCTTGAGCGCTTCCTCGAAGGCGCGGGTGCCGCGCTGGAACATATCGAAGCGCACCGTCGTAAGGCGGTTTCTGGGTACGGTGCCGCCAAGGGAATCATCGACACCCACGACGCTCACGTCTTCCGGCACCTGCCTTCCGGCATCCTCGAGCGCGGCAATGACGCCCAAGGCCATCTGGTCGTTTGCTGCATAGACGGCGGTCATTGACGCGTCTGTAGCAAGCGCGGCACCTGCCTCGTAGCCGCTGTCTGCGGTCCAGTCACCGGCAAGGGGCTCCACTGCTTCAATCCCCTGCTCTTCCAGCGCATCTCGCCAGCCCTTTTCGCGGAATGTGGAGTCGACCGAATATGAGGGGCCGGCAACGAAGCGAATCTCTCTGTGTCCATGGGAAAGGAGATGATTCATAACAAGGCGGGAGCAGCCATACTGGTCGGAATCGATTGTCGTGCAGCCGGGGTGCGGATACATGGTCAGAAGCACGCAGCCCAAGCCCTGCGCGGGACGGAAGACATCGAAGTCCTCTGCCTTGATGCTCATGCTGACGATCATCGCATCCACAGGAAGGGCAAGCATGCGCCTCGTTGTCGCTTCGAGCGAGACAGGGCTGTCGTCACGTTCCTCTTCCATCGTTATGGCATACCCATGCTCTCGTGCAGCAGTGGCGATACCGTCAAGCGTCGAGAGATTGCCGTACTGCGTGATGTTGTAGATCGTGAGGCCAACCGAATGGTAGCGGCCGCTCCTGAGCGAGCGCCCGGCAAAGTTGGGGCGGAACCCGAGCTCCTCCATCGCACGTGTCACAGTGAGGCGCGTCTTCTCGCTCACATTGGGCTGCCGGTTCACGACGCGGGAGACAGTCTGCTGGGATACGCCCGCGGCACGAGCGACATCCGCTGCCGATACCGGACGGTGCATCTGCTCTCTCTTCGTCACGCGAATCCCTCCTGCCGCTCCCCTGCCATTTGGTTCCATTGGCGAAAACAGTAGCACAGAGCCAAGAATCTCGCTGCAATTGAGCAATGCGTACGTTAACATTGTAGCGGAAGCAGGGAGGACGCATATGGTCGAGAGCTCGATGTTCGGCATGCTGCCAGATGGCAGCTGCGCTATGAAATATACGATTCCAGCAGGCAAAGCTGCCCTGACCGTCACCGATTTCGGCGCAACGGTGCTGGGCCTTTCCGTTCCGGACAGGGACGGGAACGTGGATGATATCGTGCTCGGCTTCTCCGGGCTTGAAGGCTACCTCGATGACCCCGCCTGCTACGGTGCGACAATCGGACCTGTCGCGAACAGGACCCGCGGCGCCGAGCTTACGATTGGCTCGCAGCCATATGCACTCGAGAGGAATGATGGGCCTGACAGCGCAAACAACCTCCACTCGAGCCTGACGAAAGGCCTCCACAAGAGGCTCTGGGAACGCATCGAAGATGAGTCGGATGATTCTCTGACCCTTGCCTGCAATCTGGCAGACGGAGAGCTTGGCCTTCCGGGCAACCGCCGCTTCACCGCAACATTCTCTCTGGTAGAAGAGCAGGATGGCTATAGGGTCGACATACGCTACCGGTGCGAGAGCGACAAAGAGACGTTCGTGAACATGACGAACCACACGTATTTCAATCTCGCGGGCCATGCTTCAGGTTCTGCCCTCGATACGGTTGTCGCAATCGATGCAGACAGCTTCCTGCCGATAGCAGGCGACCATGTGCCGGATGGACGCATCCTGCCCGTGGCAAGCACTCCTTTCGACTTCAGAACTCCCAAGGCATTGGGCCAAGATCTCGGTCAGACATCGGTCCAGCTCGAGCGGGGGCATGGCATCGACCACTGCTTCTGCGCAAGGGGTTGGGAGCCTGATGGCAAGCTCAGGCATGCCCTTTCAGCTCATGATTCGAAGTCCGGACGTACGCTCGACATCTCTGTGACGACTCCCGGCATCCAGCTCTATCCCGGAAACTGGCTCGATGATCCAGAGGGGAAAGATGGGACGAGCTACATAGCGGGCTCAGGCTTTGCGGCTGAGGCTGAGTACTTCCCCGATTGCGTACATCACCCGTCGTGGCCTCAGCCCGTCTGCACGCCAGAGAAGCCATACGAGATAGGCATTTCCTGGATGCTTGGCACGTATGTGCAGCGATAGGCTGCCGAATGTTGGACAGACAAGACAAGGAGAGAACGAGATGGAATCCTCAAAGATGACGGAAGGACAGATGCGGGCGCACGAAGTCTTCGACGAAGCATTCGGCGAGCCAGAAAAGGGAGCCAAACTGCTTCAGGTGCATGCACCAGGACGCTCCGAGATCGCCGGCAACCACACCGATCATGAGGGTGGCCATGTCATTGCGGGTGCCCTCGATGTCGCAATCGACGCCGTAGCCAGAAAGACAGAAGGCACACAGATCCGCCTTGCAAGCGATGGCTACCCTCTCGTCACGGTCGATGCCTCCGACCTCTCGATCCGCGAAGACGAGAAGAATACGACAGCTGCGCTTGTGCGTGGCATGGCGGCATGCATGGCTGAGGATGGCAGGGTGCCCTCCGGCTTCGATATCGCCCTTACGAGCACGATTCCCGTGGGCGGCGGGCTTTCCTCCTCAGCTGCCATCGAAGCGGCGCTCGGCCGTGCCATGGAAGCGTTCTGGGACGGAAAGAGCTACGATGCGCTCGAGCTTGCCCGCATGTGCCAGAAAGTCGAGAACGTCTATTTCGGCAAGCCCTGTGGCCTCATGGACCAGGCTTCGGTCTGTCTCGGCGGCCTTGCCTTCATCGATTTCTTCGATAAGGAGAATCCCAAGGCAGAGAAGCTTGCCTATGACTTCGAGGATGCAGGATATGCCCTGATCTTGGCAAAGGTCGGAGCGAGCCATGAGGACCTGACCGACGCCTATGCCGCCATCCCCGAAGAGATGCAGGAAGTGGCCCGCACCTTCGGCAAGGTCCGTCTCGCCGATGTAGACGAGAAGAAGTTCCTTGATGCGGTACCGGAGCTCAGGAAGAAGCTCGGCGACAGGCCGGTGCTCCGTGCCCTCCATTACTGGAACGAGGACCGGCTCGTTCAGAAGAGGTGGCAGGCACTCCAGGAAGGCAATATCGAAGAGTTCCTGGCACTCACGCGCGCGTCGGGCAAGAGCTCTGCCATGTATCTCCAGAACGTGACGACCGGCAATGCCGAGCAGCCGGCAATGGTTGCGCTTGCACTTGCCGAGCGCCTTCTAGAAGGCAAAGGCGCTTGCCGGATCCACGGCGGCGGCTTCGGCGGCACGATCCAGTGCTTCGTCCCGCTTGCAGAAGCAGGCCAGTTCCAGGAGAGGATGGACGCCTGGCTCGGCAAGGATGCCACGCGCCGCTATCACATTGCAGAAAGGGGTGCTTTTGCATCATGGGAGTAGCTGAAGACATTGCAGCAGAGATCGAAGCCATCTGCGACTATGCAGCCGTGCACGGCCTGCTAGCCTGGGAAGACCGCATCTGGGCCTACAACAGCGTGCTTTCTGCCCTAGGACACACCGGCCCTGGACCTCAAGCTGCATGGGCACTGGCCGAGAATGCAGAAGATCCTGCTGTCTCCCCTGCTGCATCATATGACGTCCCCGACAAGCTCCTGGCAGATCTTGCCGAGCACGCGATTGCTGCCAGCAAGGAGGAGAATACTGCCTCGGGGCGCGACCGCATCGCAATGGAGATCATGGGGCTCCTCATGCCAAGGCCGTCCGAGATAGCAAAGAAGTTCGCTGATCAGAGAAGCACCAAGGGCGCCCAGGCCGCAACAGACTGGTTCTACAGCCTCTGCTGCGATGCCGGCTATGTGCGCAGGTCAGCCATTGCCAGAAACATCTGCTGGACATACGAGAGCGCCTACGGCCCTCTCGAGATCACGATCAATCTCTCGAAGCCGGAGAAGGACCCCAGAGAGATTGCAGCAGCCGGCAAGGCGCCTGCAGGCGAGAAATATCCTGCCTGCCAGCTCTGCATCGAGAACGAAGGATATGCGGGCCGCCCTGCGTCCGATGCCTTCGGCGCCCATCCAGCGCGCCAGAATCTCCGCATCATCCCGATCGAGCTCGGGCACGAGCGCTGGGGCTTCCAGTACTCCCCTTATGCCTACTTCAACGAGCACTGCATCGCTATGAGTGCGCACCACCGTCCGATGCATGTGGACAGGGCGTCGCTTTCCTGCCTGCTCGATTTCGTGGACCTCTTCCCCCACTACTTCATCGGCTCGAATGCCGACCTGCCTATCGTCGGAGGCTCCATCCTCTCGCATGACCACTACCAGGGCGGCAGGTATGAGTTCGCAATGATGAAGGCAGAGACGGCAGAGACATTCGAGGTCCCAGGATATCCCGACATCAAGGGCGAAGTTCTCAAGTGGCCGCTCTCGGTCCTGAGGCTCACTTCTCAGAACCGGGGCCAGATTCTCAATGCGGCAGACCATGTCATCTCCTGCTGGAGAGCCTGGAGCGACCCCGATCTCGGCATCATCGCCCACGACGAGAATGGCGCCCACAATACGGTCACGCCTATCGTCAGGAAGCATGACGGCACCTATGAGGCCTACCTCGCTCTCAGGTGCAATATCACCTCGAAGGACCATCCGCTCGGCGTCTTCCATCCGCATGAGCAGTGGCACCATATCAAGCGCGAGAACATCGGCCTCATCGAGGTCATGGGTCTGGCCATCCTCCCTCCCCGCCTCGTGCCCGAGCTCAAGCGCACTGAGGAGCTCCTCCTCAAGGGTGCCTCCCTCGAAGAGCTCAGGCAGGATGAGCTCGCTTCCGCCCATGCCGTCTGGGCAAGAGGGCTTGCGCAGACGCATCCGGAGCTTGCAGAAGACAACATCCAGGCCATCGTGAAAGATGCTGTCGGCGAAGTCTTCTCGCATGTGCTCGAGGATGCCGGCGTCTTCAAATGGGATGAAGCCGGGCGCGCGGGGCAGATGCGCTTCATAGCGTCGCTGTAGCAGCTGTGCAACTGCATGCAGGAACTGCCTGCATAGGGCACGCAGATTGAACAAATGCTCAACGAGGCATTCCTGCATGCGATGACGCGTCATTGACGTAAAGGTTTGCAGGATTTGTCCTGCAGCGAAAAGATCATGGCCTGGGTGTTCGTGCAGCCCTTCCCTACCGTTCCTGGACTTCCTTGCCGCTCATATGCTCGATATCGATCACAAACATCTGCACAGCGCGCCCGGAAAGCCCGATCTCTTCTTCCACCAGAGCGGAATCGGGATAGTATTTCATTACAAACTGTCTCACGTACCTGATGTTCTCTTCAGGGCTGTCTATCAGATGGCATCTTCCGAAGACGACCGTGCTCTGCATATATGGGGCCCACGGCTCGTCCTTGATCGTTTCGTTGCCAAAGACCGTGAAGCATACCTTGTCGCTTCTCTTCAGGGAATCGACCTTATGCCCTGCCCTTGCGCCATGAAAGATGATCTGATTGCGCTCTCCGTCATAAAGGAAGTTGATCGGAATGGCATAGGGATATCCGTCGTCACCATTCACAGCCAGAACTCCCCGTCTGGGACGAGCCAGCAGATCCTTTGCAGCATCGATGCCGATCTCGTTTCTCTTCTTCCTTATCTTCCGAAACTCCATAGCTCGCATTCCTTATCGCTTGCCCGTCCTGCTGCTTGGTTCAATGCATCCAGAAGACGCTTGGCGGGACCGCTTCTGTGTCTCCGTCCTTCCAGAACGGATGTGGCGAAAGTCCCTGTTCAGAGTAATCAGTCTCGCCTTTGATTATATCTGCCGCCATCCTTCTTGCTAAGCACTCAGAGAAATGGTGCGGCTTGATCAAAGCTCCAGCAATTGACATGCTCGGCTGTTGCATGGCCGGTCTCGTATCTAAGCAGCTCATGAAAGCCACGCATCACGGGTGCATGGGCGGGTAGTCTTGATCTGCTGTTCCGTCATGCTTCTTGTTGCATCCGTTGCGCCAGCGGCTGCCAGGCGATCAGCGCAAGACTCCTCATGCAGCCAAGCGCCACGCCGACCGCAAGCAGTATCAGCTTTCCGAGCGGGGCCTTGCGGGTGCGTGCTATCCAGGCAACAAGGACAAAGATGGATGAGCTCGCACCAAGCACTGCAGGCACGCTGAGCGCAAGCTGGGAATCACGAACTTCAAACGCACGAGCCACGGCGTCAGCCCCACCGACGAGGGCCTCGAGGCAATAAGCTACGCGCGCCAGATTGTCGATCAGGCAGATCTCATGCTGTCGCGCTTCACCGAGGGCGGCGAATCCGAGGTGCGCTTTGCAGTGTCATCGCAGCACTACGAAGTCGTCGTCGAAGCCTTCGGCGTCCTGCTCGATGCCCACGCCGAACGTGCCTGCCATCTCACCCTGAGCGAGCGAGCACCATCCAGGCGATCCAGGATGTCCATGACCACAGGAGCTCGGTGGGCATCATCTACCCGAACGACTACAACAGGCATGTCGTAGGGCGCTCCGTCGAATCGAATGGCCTTGAATTCAGGCCGCTGTTCATCGCGCGTCCGCACATGTTCTTCCGCGCCGGCAGCAATCTCGCGCAGAAGGAAAGCATCAGGCCCGAAGAGCTGGCAGGCGTGACGCGCTTCGCCCATCTGAGGGCACGGAAGGGTCGGCCTATTTCGCAGGGGAGCCGCCTGCCGACCTTTCCTGCCACAGCCATGTCGCGCTCAGCGACAACGGATTTCTGGCGCGCCTCTTGTCGGAGCATGATGGCTACAACATCGCAATGGGGGTCTATCCATCTGACCGTGGCATCATTCCGGTGCCGCTCGAGACCGATGAGATCATGAATGGCGGCTATCTCGTGCGCCAGGATGCTGCGGCCGATGCGATACAGCTGACTGCTCAGTTCCTTATCCATGCGGTTAAATGCTCGTTATCAGTTGCAGCTCTTACTCCACCTGTGCCCTCTCATGAAACTAGCATCTGTTCATGTATCAATCTTGCGCCGCTCATGGAGCCGGCATGGCCTTCTGCTGAAGCCTGCCTGCGCTGCGGGCGGCACGCTCACAATGAGGAGGCTGTCAGCATGACCAAAAACATCACGCGTCGCAGCGCACTTGCAATGTTCGGAGGTGCTGCAGCATTTATGGCCACAGGCGGCCTTGCTGCATGCTCCGGCACAAGCGGCGAAAAGAAGTTCAAGATCGGTGTCCTGCAGCTCACCGAGCATGAAGCGCTCGACCAGGCAAACAAGGGATTCGTCCAGGCGCTCGACGATTCGGGCATCTCCTATACGATCGACCAGCAGAATGCGCAGAACGACCAGTCTGCCTGCCAGACCATCGCTCAGAAGCTCGTGAACGACGGCGACGACCTGATTCTTGCCATCGCCACCCCTGCTGCCCAGGCAGTGGCAGGTGCCACGACCGAGATTCCCATCGTCGGCACTGCCATCACCGACTTTGCCGCATCCGGCCTCGTCGCCTCGAACGATGCTCCTGGTGGCAACGTCACGGGCACCTCCGACCTCACGCCGGTCGACGACCAGTTCGATCTGCTTGTACAGCTCCTTCCCAATGCCAAGAAGGTTGGCATCCTCTACTGCACCGCCGAGTCCAACTCCGATGTCCAGGTGCAGATGGCGGAGGAAGCTGCAGCCAAGCGCAGCCTCGAAGTCACGCGCTACTCGGTCTCCAGCTCGAATGAGATCCAGCAGGTCGTCGAGTCCATGGTCGGCAAGGTCGACGCCTGCTACGCTCCGACAGACAACACGATCGCTGCCGGAATGACGACCGTTGCTATGGTTGCCAACGAGAACAAGCTTCCTGTCATCTGCGGAGAGAAGGGCATGGTCGACAACGGCGGCCTGGCCACCTATGGCATTGACTACAACAAGCTCGGCTACAAGGCTGGCGAGATGGCTGTGAAGATTTTGAAGGGCGAAGCGAAGCCTGCTGACATGCCGATCGAGACCCTCGATGCCAGCGAGTGCACGCTCTCAACGAACGAAGAGACCGCGAAAGCGATAGGCGTCGACCTTTCTGTCATCCAGTAAGAGGACAGAGCTCTGGCAGGACCTTCCTGCCGTCCAGTATCGCTGCTCTATTCTGTGCCCGGCCCATTTTCGCCGGGCATGCTTTTGGAAAAGGAGGAAATCTCAATGCTTCTTGCTCTTACCGGGGCCGTCTACCAGGGAATTCTCTGGGGCATCATGGTCCTGGGCGTCTTCATCACCTACAAGATGCTCGATATCGCCGACCTGACCGTCGATGGCAGCTTCGCTTTGGGCGGCTGCGTTGCCGCGACCGCATCGGTCACGCTTGGCCTCGACCCGCTTGCCGCCATTCTTCTTGGCACCCTTGCCGGTGTCATTGCAGGCGCTGTCACCGGCCTGCTCCATACAGTCTTCGATATCCCCGCCATCCTTGCAGGAATCCTTACTCAGATTGCACTCTGGTCCATCAACCTGCGCATCATGGGCAAGTCCAATGTTCCGCTCCTGAATGTCGACACGGTCTTCACCCGTCTTGCTTCGCTTCTGGGTGTCTCCCAGAGCGTCGCATCCTTCATCATCGGCATCCTGGTCGCCGTGCTCTGCATCGTGCTTCTGTACTGGTTCTTCGGCACCGAGATTGGCTCTGCCCTCCGCGCCACAGGACAGAATGAGCATATGTGCCGCGCTCTCGGTATCGATGTGCGTGTGACGAAGCTCCTTGCCCTCATGATTTCGAACGGCCTTGTCGGTCTTTCTGGCGCTCTTGTCTGCCAGAGCCAGAAGTACGCTGACATCAACATGGGCACTGGTGCCATCGTTATCGGCCTTGCTGCCATCGTGATCGGCGAGGTGCTCGGCCGTCTCACCCCGGGCAAGCTCCAGGCCTTTGGCAGCCGCCTCACTTCCGCGGTCGTCGGCTCTGTCGTCTACTTCCTGATTCGTGCCATCGTCCTCCAGATGGGCATGGACGCAAACGATATGAAGCTCTTCTCTGCCATCATCGTCGCCCTTGCCCTTGTCATCCCCGTCATCCTGGAGCGCAGGCAGCAGCGTCTCTCCTACTCGAAGGGAGGCGAGCGCTGATGCTCAAGCTCACGAATGTCACAAAGACCTTCAACAAGGGCACGGTGAACGAGAAGCCGGCTCTGCGCGGCGTGAACCTCGATCTTGCAGACGGCGATTTCGTCACGGTCATCGGCGGCAATGGCGCCGGCAAATCGACGCTCCTGAACATCGTCGCAGGCGTCTTCCCGCCTGATGGCGGCACGATCGAGCTCGACGGACAGGATGTCTCGCGCCTGCCCGAATACAAGCGTGCAGCCGATCTGGGACGCGTCTTCCAGGATCCCATGCGCGGCACAGCAGCTGACATGCAGATCGACGAGAATCTTGCCCTTGCCGCACGCAGGGGCCAGCACCGCGGCCTTGCCTGGGGCATCGGCAAGGCCGAGCGCGAAAGCTACGTCGACCGCCTGAAGGAACTCGACCTCGGCCTTGAGACGCGCATGACCTCGAAGGTGGGACTGCTTTCTGGCGGCCAGCGCCAGGCGCTGACGCTTCTCATGGCAGTCCTCAAGAAGCCGAAGCTGCTCCTGCTCGACGAGCATACGGCAGCCCTCGACCCGAAGACGGCTGCCAAGGTCCTCTCGCTCACGCAGAAGCTTGTCGACGAGAACGGCCTTACGACCCTCATGGTGACACACAACATGCACGACGCCATCAGGCTCGGCAACCGTCTCATCATGATGCATGAAGGCCAGGTCATCTACGATGTCAAGGGAGAAGAGAAGGCAAAGCTCAAGGTCGCAGACCTTTTGAAGAAGTTCGAGGAGGTCTCGGGCGGCGAGCTTGCCAACGACCGCATGCTCCTGTCGTAATCGTTTCCCTTCACCGGTTGCAATAGAGAGCCTCTCCCATTCCATCAGAGAACGGGAGAGGCTCTTTCATTCATGATGCAACGAGATTATCGCTCTCACTACGGGATGGAATCTCTGCACTGAATCACTGTCCCCGCTCTTCCTGCTTTGCCTGCCCCCAGAGCTGGTCGAACTCCTCATCGGAGCATGCATCCAGAGGCTTTCCTGAAGCCTTGGCAGCGCTCTCCATAGAAGCCCAGCGGCTGCGGAACTTGCGGTTCGCGAAGGCCAGTGCCGCTTCTGCGTCGATATGCTCCTTGCTGAATATCTTTTCCATATCCGCAGCGTTGCTGACATCAGCTTCGTACAGAGCTATCTTCTTTCCGGTTATCTTTTCTACGCGGGATATGGATTCTGGGCTGCTGTTGGCATAGTTATCCGCAACAATAACATCATAGCCTGCATTTATAAGTTCAACCGCAGTATGTGAGCCGATGTAACCGGCACCGCCTGCTAATAATATAGTGGACATAAAAAATTCCTCCTGCTGATTATATGCTGTCTTTTACAAATCAAGCCCAGAGAATCAAACGCTTATGATTCTATGGGCTGACAAGTCACAAACTTTTGCAAATAA
>OMVT01000048.1:0-15824 GCA_900314535.1 uncultured Olsenella sp.
CAAGCAGAAGGGCAGCCTCAAGATCGTCATGTCCGGTGCAGGCGCAGCAGGCATCGCAATCGCCACGCTCCTCATCCACATGGGCTTCGGCGACGTTATCCTGACCGATCGCCATGGCGCCATCTATGAAGGCAGGGACAACCTGAACCCCGTCAAGGAAGAGATTGCCAAGATCTCGAACAAGAATCATGAAGAGGGCGCGCTCGCTGATGTCATCAAGGGTGCCGACATCTTCATCGGCGTCTCGAAGCCGGGCCTTCTCACGAAGGACATGGTCGCTTCCATGAACAATGGCATCGTGTTTGCCTGCGCGAACCCGACGCCTGAGATCATGCCGGACGAGGCGCTCGCAGCCGGCGCCAAGGTCGTCGCAACCGGCCGCTCCGACTTCCCGAACCAGATCAACAACGTCCTCGTCTTCCCGGGCATCTTCAAGGGCGCTCTCAAGGCCCGCGCCTCCCAGATCACGGAGGACATGGAGGTCGCCGCTGCCGAGGCTATCGCAGGACTTGTGCCGGAGGACAAGCTCGCTCCCGACTACATCATCCCGTCTGCGCTCGACAAGAGCGTTGCAGATGTCGTCGCAAAGGCTGTCGCCGACCGCGCATAAGCAAGAAGCTCCAGACATGCTGAGGGGAGCCCGGACGCGCAGGTCCGGGCTCCCCTCTTTTCTGTCTGTTCTGCCTTCTAGTACGCGACTTCGCAGGGGATGCCAAGCTTCTCGACCTTGGCAGCGATAGCATCGAGGACCTCGGGCGCTGCCTTCTGAAGGCCTGGAAGCGCCGTCTCGCGGGCAATCGTGTAGATCATAGCCTCCTCCGGCTTGATGCGGGCAAGCGCGTCGAGCCACGGATCCACGAGCTCGGGCACGGTATCATCGATATGCACGCCTTCGACATCGCCCGTGAGGAAAATCGTCTGCACGATTGCATGGCCTCTGAAGGAAGCGATTGCATCGATCACAGCCTCCGCGTCGTAAGGGATGTGCGGCCTGTCGACGAGGCGGATGAACTCGGGGTCGACCGAGTCGAGCTTCAGGATATTCATGTCCACCTGCTCGAGCGCCTCATGCACCTTCGGCACCGCAGCAAACGTCGCATTCGAGAGGACGGCAATCTTTGCCTTCGGGCAGAAGCGGTCGCGAAGCGCACGCGCACGCTCCACCATCTCCGGGAACTCGGGGTTCTCCGTCGGCTCGCCGTTTCCGGCAAGCGTGATTGCGTCGGGCACGGTGCCGTCACAGGCAAGCTCGGCGAGGCGCTCCTCCAAGGCGCGCGCAATCTCTTCTGCCTTCGGGAAGGGCGTTGCCGTATGCCTCAGCTCGTTCGTGCCAAGCTCGCAGTAGATGCAGTCGAACGTGCAGTGCTTGCCGTCGAGCGGATTCATGTTCACGCCGAGCGAAAGGCCAAGCCTGCGGCTATGCACCGGCCCATAGACATGCGTGCGGTTCAGGAATGTGCTCATATATGCCGCTCCCCTCAAGCGGATAGATCTGCGACAGCTCCAGTCTAGTCCGTTCGGGAGCTAAGGCTAGTCCTTCGGGAAGACCCCGAGGCCGCGCGACACGATCGTGATGAAGTCCTGGACGTTCGCGACAATCGTCGTGGCAGAAAGGGAGCCTCTGTCCTGCAGCTTGTTCAAGACGAACTCGGCCGCATCGACCGCGTAGAGATAGACGGGGCGCACGGTGCCATCAGGCAGCACACGGAAGCTCGGCGTGATATTGCCCGTTGCGATCGCATGGAGCATCGTCGCGAGGCAGATGACCGTCGTGGACTGGCGGATGAGGTTCCTCATCTGCGTCTGGCCCTCATAGGCATCTGCAATGACCTCAGGAAGCGGGCCGTCATCGCGGATCGAGCTTGTGAGCACGAACGGGACATTGTTCTTCACAAGGCCATACATGATGCCGTTATCGACATGCTGGTCCTCGATGAACTGCGGAATGGAGCCGGACCTCCTGACGCGGTTGATCACATCGAGGTGGTTGTGGTGTCCTGAGGGCTGGCACTTCTGCGTATAGATGTCCTGGCCAAGCGCCGTATGGAGGGTCGCTGCCTCGAGGTCATGGGTCGCAAGCGCGTTTCCTGCAAGCACGCCGTTCACATACCCCGCGTCGATCATGGCCTGCATGGCACGGCGGGCATCGTAGTCGAAGGCAAAGGCCGGACCCATGACCCAGAGCACGAAGCCGTGGTCATGCTCATAGCGCAGAAGGTCGACCAGCTTGTCGTAATCCCTTGCATAGGAGGTCTCGCGGCTCCTGCCCTGGCGGAACACGAACTCGCCTGCGTCCTCATCGTCTTCTCCGGACGAGAAGCCCTTCGTATGCACGAGGATGCCTTCAGAGCCGTCCTCGGTGCGTCCGATCACGATCTTCTGCCCTGCCTTGAGGTTCCTGTTTTCGACGACGTCGAGCGAGCCATCCGGGCAGACGACGACCGAAGAGTCCATCCTGCTCTCCTGGGCAAGCACCCATTTGCCGCCGAGCTTGAAGTACTCGGGATACATCGAGGTGCTGTGGAAGCCTTCAGGAGCGACGCCGTCCTTGATGACACGGGCAGTTGTGGCATCGGGTGCCTGGCGGAGCTTCGGATCTGTGAAATCGGGCTCATGGTAGGCAGGCAGGACGAAGGACATGGCTGGCTCCTTTGAAGAGTTGGGATGGTAGCTTGGGCTCCCTGCCATTATTGGATATGCAAGGGATGCGCCATTGACAGGAAACTGCCAAACGAATGCACGGTCAAGCATCTCTCAGGCTTGTAACATTTCCATGCGCAAGCTGTAACCAAAGCCGCATGCCCGCAATATTCTCCCCATTTTCCGACATCCAGGCAGCATGAAGCTGAACGGAGGCTGCCTGCCAGATGCCGGACAGGCAAGCTGCGCCCCCTGCACCCCAGAAGGCAAGGTCTCTCCGATCTGCCCTATGCCCCATTTCCCTCAGACAGAAATATTGGATAACAGCTGCCAAATTCTCCAGGCAGTTCCATGCCTGCCATCTGCGTTTCAGCCATGAGAATTAATGGCTGTCCTTTTTGTCGAGAACGTCCATAGCTCTATGCAAGGCCCAGACAAGCTTCTAGAATATTCCGAGTTCATTCTCAGGATTTTGGCAGGCACGACGGAGCATAGGTGCAAGGAAGACGACACACCACACCGACACCGCGCCAGAGCTCGAGAAACACAGCACAACGCAGCACGAACCGCAGCTATAACCGAACAGACACAAGCTCTCGCGCATATGCCCCGAAACCGTACACCGCTTCGGGGCGGCCTTCGTATGCCGCAGAACCGCATGCCCGCACATCGCGTCCCTCTGCCCAGAGGCCCTCTGCTGCGTCCCAGAGATACCAGGCAAGCGCCCGGACCTCGTCAGCTAGAGGCTCCTACACGCCCCGCCCTTACGGAAGCACCCGCACGACGTCTGCACGCAGCACCTCTTCTGCCAGGAGCACTGCTCCGCGGAGCTCCAGCAGCCGCTATGCCGCAACGCCGAGGAGCGCATCCGGCTTCCAGCAGGCACGTCCGGCACCGCGTCCGCGCGGCACCCGTCCCGATGACAGGCATATGAGGCGCCCAGCACAGAGGCGCCGTCACATCTTCCCGTTTGCCTTCTTCATCGCCCTCATCGTTATCGGCGTCGCAATCGTCGTGGTCTTCACTGACCCGAGCTTCAAGGCAGCAGAGATCGTCGAGAATGCTGTGAGCGATGTCACAAACACGGATGCAGATGACACCTCCGACATCCAGACGGCAGCAGGCGATGGCTCCTATCCGATTTCTGGCACCGTGAGCCTGGCGGTCGACAAGTCGCGCTTCCTCTACAGCAATCCGTATGACTGGTCGAATCTCACGACCGATGCCAACGGCAACTTCATCTACGTCGGGACAGCATCTGACGGCTCCGACGTCACGCTCTCGCGCGAAGGCATCGATGTCTCCGAGCACAACGGCACAATCGACTGGGCGAAGGTCAGGGCAGATGGCATCGACTATGCAATCATCCGCATCGGTGCCCACGGCACAGCGAACGATGCAATCGTCGTCGACGACTCGTTCTCGAGGAACCTTGCCGGTGCCAAGGAGGCAGGACTCGGCGTCGGTGCCTACTTCTACTCCCAGGCAACGACAGAAGACGAGGCCGTGACCGAGGCGAAGTTCGTGCTCGAGCAGCTGAATGGCGCCCAGCTCTCCTACCCCGTCATCTTCGACTTCGAGCCGGTCGCGGGAGACCGTGCCTTTGGCCTGACGACCCAGGAGCGCACGAGCATCGCTGCTGCCTTCTGCAGCACGATCGAGGATGCCGGCTACAAGGCTGCCATCTACTGCAGCTCCTCCGACCTCACGAACATGTACAACCTCGACAGGCTGTCCCAGTACGGATTCTGGATGGCGCAGTACTCCGCCACGCCGACGACAAGCGTCGCCTTCACGATGTGGCAGTACACGAACACCGGCACCGTCAATGGCATCCAGGGCAGCGTGGATCTGAACATCGACCTCACGCCGGCACTCCAGGCGGCAGAAGGAGAGTTGGACCTCTGATGGCAGAGACGATAGACATCTATAACGCAGACGGCACGAAGACCGGCGAGACGGCTCCTCGTGGCACCTTCCTGGCTCCGGGCCGTTACATGCTCTATGTCCTTGCCCTCATAGAAGACCCTTCGGGCCGCATCCTCATCACCCAGCGCGCGCTTGACAAGAAGTGGGCTGCCGGCTGGTGGGAAGTCACGGGCGGCGGCGTGCGCTCAGGCGAGACCTCGCTTGAAGCCGTGACCCGCGAAGTGAAGGAAGAGGTCGGGCTCGATGTGCCCCAGGACGCCACGCCCATCTGGCGCTATAGGAACGACGATGCCGAGCGCGGAGACTCCTATATCGTCGACATCTACCATCTGCACCTCGACTTCACGCTCGCAGATGTGAAGCTCCAGGAGCGCGAAGCCACAGCGGTCCGCCTTGCCACAAGAGACGAGATCAGGGCACTCGCCGATGAGGGGATCTTCCTGCACTACAGGCGCCTGGGCCAGGCACTTGCTGCAGAGAAGGAAGCCTAGTCCTCCTTCTCAGGGTACCTGTTGATATGGATATGGGGCCTGTCCTCGTAGCCGTGATAGTCCCCGAAATAGACGAAATAGTCTGCCACCTCATCTGCAAGCGACTGGTCATGCGTCGCGACGATGAGGGTCTTGCCTGCTGACTTGAGACTCTTGAGGAACCCGAGCAGCCATTCGCGCGACTTCTGGTCAAGTCCGCTCATCGGCTCATCGAAGCAGTAGGCATCCGGGTTCATCGAGAGCACGGAGGCGATAGCGACCTTCTTCTGCTCTCCTCCCGAAAGCGTCCAGGGAGCGCGCTCCTTGAGGTCCTCGATCTTGAGGAGATGCATCACATCGTTCACGCGCCGCTCCACCTCGGAGCTGGAAAGCCCCATCTGCCGGGGTCCGAAGGCTATCTCCTCCTCGACACTTGCACAGAAGAGCTGGGAGTCCGAGTCCTGAAAGATGAAGCCGACCCTCTGGTGGAGCCGCTTCGAGAAGAGCGGATCTTTCATGCTCTTGCTATCCACGACCTCGCCGTCGAAGCGATAGGTGCCTTCTGCCGGGAAGATGAGGCCGCACATGGCTTTGAGAAGAGTCGATTTGCCGGAGCCGTTGTCCCCCATCAGCACGACCGAATCCCCCGCATCGATCGTGAGGTCGATATGCGAGAGCACCGGTCTGTTCTCATAGGCAAAGCAGAAGTCATCGAAGACCATGAGGGGATGGCCAGGATGCAGATCATGGGGATGGTGGAGCGCTTGCGGATGCTTCGAGGTATGGGTCATTGAGATCCTTTCTGGTTCTGAGCCATCTTACCTCAGACACAGATCGGTCAGTGCGGCCAATATCTCCCTTGGTTATCTGGATATCGGCATTTCCTGGAAGCCTGCCCGCCCGCACGTATGCTACGCTTCATGCACTTTATGCACATTCGCCCTTCTGAAAGCCATGCCATGGTCTTTGCTTCAAAGAATCGCTCATCCGTATTTCCAGAGATTCTCGCCGTCGCCTGGCCTGTCATGCTCTCCTATGTCGCTGTCGGCCTTGCCTGCGGCGTGCTCGCCGACCAGGCAGGCATGAACGGACTCGAGTGCTTCCTGCTCTCCGCTACCTATCTCTCGGGATCGGGGCAGTTCATGATATCGAACCTCTGGCTCCAGGGAACGCCCATCGCCTCGCTTGCCATCTCCGTCTGTGCCGTCTCCTCGCGCTTTGCCCTCTATTCGGCATCGCTCGCCCCTGCCTTGGCCCGCTTCTCGAAGCGCGAGTCTCTGGCCATTGCCTCGACCTATACCGAGGAAGCTTACGGCATCACCCTGGGCAAGCTCGCAGAGGGCAGCTCCTGGTCTTTCCGCCATGCCTTCACGCTCGATATCATCCTGCTTCTGACCTGGTCAGTATCTGTCGCCGCAGGTGCTGTCATAGGAAGCGCCGCCAATATACCTACGGCGGTCGCATCGTTTGCAATGACAGGCCTCTTCATCTATCTGCTGTCAGGACAGCTGAAGGACAGGACCTCCATCGTCGTGGCTCTGGCAGCAGCGCTTTCTGTCTTCCTTGCAAAGCGCGCAGGGGCAGCAGGCGCCGCCGTGCCCATAGCGGCACTCGTCGGTGTTGCCGCAGGACTCATCGCAGCAGCTGTAAGGAGGGACCAGGCATGAGCACGACCGACTTTTTGATCATCTGGCTTGTCTGCTCTGCCTTCATCTTCTGCTGCCGCATGCTTCCCGTAGCGCTCCTCCAGGGCAGGAGCCTTCCTCCCCGCGTCGAGGAGGCGCTGAGCTATATTCCGACCGCGGTCTTTGCAGCCCTTGTGGCAAACGACCTGCTCTCGCCCACGATGTTTGCCTCAGGTGTCTGGCCTGGCCTCATGCCGCTTGTGGCATCTGCTGTCGTCTGCCTTATCGCTGCCAAGACGAAGTCCATGCTCTGGTGCTGCGTCGGCGGCATCGCTGCCTATATCGCGCTGTCGCTTCTCTGAGCTGCAAGAAGGGCTGCGACGATGTCCTTCGTCTTCTGGTAGGTGCCTGGCATCTTCGACTCGCGGGGTCCTGCGACATTGAGCGTCAAGCCCAGCATATCGAGGCCACGGAGCCAGCCCAGCGCGGCCGCTGCATCGTCCTCGATGTTGTCGCCTTCAAGCACGAGCACAGGACGCCCGAAGCGCTCTGCGAAGATCTTTGTCATCTCCGTCCCGCTCAGGGGCTCAAGCCCTCCCGGCGAGACGATCAAGGTCGCATGGGCGTCGCGCACATTCCAGGCCGTGCGCTCCACATAGCCGGGAGCATGGCCTTCCTGGAGCTCGGGGTAGAGCTTCATGAGACCTGGTGCCTCGGGGAAGTCCTCTGCCAAGCCACCCGGCGGGCACCACCCGCAGATGGGGACGCCAGCCGCGCGTGCGGCATCAAGGCCTCCTCGGTCGGCTCCGGTCTGGCCTCCCGAGCGCACCTGAGAGATGAGCGGCATTTCCGCCATGACCCGCGATGCTTCTGCCTGCTGCTTGCCGCGGTAGTCCTTGCCCGTCGGATCTGCGGTGATAGCACGTTCCCACTCTGTGCGCGTGATGCGGCTCACCTCGAGGCCATGTGTCTTGCCCATAAGGTCGAGCGAGCAGTCCTGGTGGTGATGGAACGTGAGATGCGCCTTCTTCTGCACAGCAGCGCTTGCCGGGTTCTCCGTATAGCTGGCTGCCCAGAGTGCAGAGAGGCCCAGGTCCAGGAAGGCATGGCGCTCAAGAGCCTGGACGGCCTCGGTCATGTAGCCGGCATTCCAGTAGGGCTTGGCAATCCAGTAGCCGAGCTCTGCCTCATCTGCCGCAATCGGGACATCCTTGTCCTCCTTCCTGAGGCTGATGGCACCGACGGGCGCATCCGGCGTCCTGGAGGCACGCAGGCATATCGCATAGCACTCCGGCTTCATAAGGACAGACTCGAGCGCTGCCGCAGAATCCGCGGGCGTTCTGTGGGGTGGCCAGCCGCAGGGGATGCCGATGGCAGGGTCGGAGGCAGCAGCAAAGAGCGCATCGGCATCGTCCTTCCTCCAGGGACGAAGCGTCAGGCGTTCGGTCACGATCGGTTCAGGCCACATCATGTCTCTCATGGCTCCTCAAGCATCAAGGCAGCAGAGCTGCCGGAAGTGTCACACTCTCAGCCTACCCGAAATGCAGGGAAATCATGACAGAGAGCGATGCAGCGCCTGACCGCTCCCCTCTTCCCACGTCTCACATGCTCGCAAGCAGCACGGAGACAAGGAAGGCAAGCTGTGCTGCGCTGTTCGTCCCCTGCTCCTTCCAGTTGCTTGCGCTGTCGAGCTGGTCTGATGTGCGGGCAAAATGGACCATGAGGCAGATGAGGGCTGCCCAGACAAGCGTGAAGGGAAGGCTTGGAAGCTCGAGCATGCGCAGTATCAGCGCACCCGCTGCACCGCGCTGCACGATGAGGCCGATTGCCATAAGCAGGAAGCCAAGAGGCATCACATAGCGCATCTGGCCGGACAGAAGAGGGATATTCCTGTGGCCCAAGGCCATCACGAGTTTCCAGGCGACCTTCAAGGCTCCTGCTGCGAAGGCAATAGAGGCGCCGAGGACGAAGAGCGGGCTCTGTATGGCACGGCCCATGGAGATGGTGGCCAGGCAGAAGAGCACGACCGGCACGGCATCCTCAAGCGCAAGCGTCACCGTGAAGCCCTCGGGCACCTCTGCGTCCGGCAACACCTTTCCCTGTTTCTGCTCCATAACCCTTCCGCCTTCCTGAAACACGCATCTGCGGGTACGGAACAAGCATATACTTGATAGCTCGTTAAGGCATGCAACCAATTCAAATCAGGAGGCTCCATGAGCATCTGGACACTCTTCTTGATCGGCCTCGTCGTGAGCTCGATTGGCTTCCACAAGTTCGTCTGGTTCATCTCGCTTGGCTACGGCTTCTCCATGGCAGCGATCGGTGTGGCGCTGACCGTCTTTGCAGCGGCCACCCCTGCCACCTCGCCTGTCCTCTTCCTGATGGCAGGGCTCATGGTGTTCTATGGGATGAGGCTTGGCCTCTATCTCCTCATCCGAGAGCGCAGGAGCAAAGCCTATAACCATGTGATGAAGACGCAGGTGAATGACGGCTCTGGGCTCTCGCTTCCCATCCGTATCCTCATCTGGGCAGTCTGTGCGCTCCTCTATGCTGCCGAGGCCTCCCCTATCTTCTTCCGCATCGCGAATGGGGCAGCTGCCGACGTCTCGACCTATATCGGTGCTGTCTTGATGCTCTCAGGCATCGTCCTCGAGTCTGCTGCCGACCTCCAGAAGAACGCCCAGAAGAAGGCCGACCCCAGGCGCTTCTGTGACAAGGGGCTCTACTCCTTCGTGCGCTGCCCGAACTATCTAGGAGAGGTCCTGACCTGGACAGGTGTCCTCATCTCCGGCCTCACGGCACTCGAAGGGCCATTCCAGTGGATCTTTGCCCTTGCAGGCTATCTCGGTATCGTCTACGTGATGTTCGGCGGCGCCCGCCGGCTCGAGCTCAGGCAGAACAGGAACTATGGGAAAGACCCCGAGTATCAGGCCTATGTGAAGAAGACGCCGATTCTTATCCCCTTCATCCCGCTCTACAGCGTGGCCAATGTCACCTGGCTCAAGGGCTAGCGGGGCATTTCCGATCAACGACCAGGCCCCGGCTGCAGTGCATTCTGCAGCCGGGGCCTTTGCTGTGGCAGGAAGCCATGTTGCTGGCAGCTATGCCTGAGCCTTCGGAGCATCTGCCTTCTTGTCCGTGCGTGACGGATGGAGGAAGAGCGCGAGCGCTGCAATGCAGACGGCATTCGCCGCCAGGCTGATCGGGTAGACCAGCATGATCGTGCGGAAGGTCGGATCTGCCGGGAAGACGCAGGCAATCCAGAAGAAGCGGATGCCGCAGATAACGACAGAAGTGATGATGGCAGGAACGACGGAGATGCCGAAGCCGCGGAGGTAGCCACTTGTGACCTCGTAGAGCATCGAGAATACGTAGGACGAGATGATGATCGAGATGCGTGTATAGCCGAGCTCTATGACCTCCGGGTCGCCGTTGAAGAGGGCGATCATCTGATGGCCGAAGATGAGGACAAGGACGATGACCGTGATGTCTGCGATGAAGCCTTCGGCGAGCGAGACCTTGAAGACGGAGCGGCAGCGCGCAAGCTGGCGGGCGCCATTGTTCTGGCCGACGAACGTCGTGCAGGCCTGGCTGAAGGAGTTCAGGAGGTTGTAGACGACCGACTCGATCGAGATGCCGGCGCTCGATGCTGCCATGACGGTGGTGCCGAGACTGTTGATGGCAGACTGGATCACGATGTTCGCAAGCGAGAAGACGGCACTCTGGATGCCTGCAGGAAGGCCGATGCGCACGATCTGGGCAGCCGAGCGGCCGTCCCAGTGGAGCTTCGAAGGCTCCACCCTGATGGGCGAGTCGATTTTCAAGAGCCGCACAAGCAGGATGAGTGCACTCGCAAGATAGCAGAGATCGGTTGCAAGCGCAGATCCCACAACAAACCAGCCGAAGACGCCGATGAAGAGGTAGCCGAAGGCCACATTGAGAAGGGCTGCGATAGCAAGGGCCTGGAGCGGCAGACGGGTGATACCCACCGAGCGGAAGATGGCCGCTTCGAGATTGTAGAGCAGGATGGCAGGAAGCGCGAGGAAATAGACACGCAGGAACAGCACTGCCTCACCAAGTGTCTCTTCAGGCACAAGCAGGAGCCTGAGCAGAGGCTCTGCGGCAACCTCTCCGACGATGGCCATAGCAACGCCCACAAGGGTCATGAGCATGGAGGTATGCACGGCCTTCGTGACCGCATCCTGGTCGCGCCTGCCGATAGCAGTGGCAATCGTCACATTAGAGCCAAGGGCAATGCCGACAAAGAGGCCAATCAGAAGGCCAGAGATCGGCGTGTTCGAGCCGACGGCAGCCATGCCGAGGGTTCCGAGATCTCCCGAGAGCCTGCCAACCATCATCGTGTCAATCAGGTTCGAGAGCTGCTCCAGGATGCCTGTGGCTGCAACCGGAAGGGCAAAACGCAGGACCGATGTCCAGAGATTGCCATGAAGGATATCAATCGGCTTTGCCGTTCCCTGAGAAGCTGCCATAGGATCCTTTCGCTCAACATGCATGCCCCGCCCCTTCCCCATCCTGTGCAGAGCACAGCCAGGGCTGGGTGGCGCTATGGAAATGGAATGAGTCCATTATCGTCCTCGTGCAGAGGGACATATGGCACAGAAGCGCTCTCCATAAAGAGAGCGAGCAGGAATCAATGTCGGAATCAATGTCTTAAATGCAGCAGGCCATACCGTTTACCGAACATATGTACTCTTCAAGCAGATGCAGCAGCTTGCCCCTGCTGTCAGATTCGCATAGGAGATATCATTTCATTGGCAAGAACATATGTTCTTATTTGTACTTTGACACTCATGCAGCAGCATAGGGGGCAGGCGGGGTCGCTCCAATCGAAAGAAAGGAACGGCAATATGGTTACTTTCGAAGTTCTCATCGAATTCTCGCAGGCCCTGATTGCGACTCTGACACTTGGAATCTGGATTGGTCGACATTCCGGATGAGGAGGAAAATGGCCGCCCCCGCATAAGCGGAAACGGCCACTCTCCAAACTCTAAAAAAGTGCAAGGAGCGGCTTGAGTCCCGCTGGCACGGGTGCCGTCCGTCCCCTATTCTACTGCATGCCCGATGATTCTGCCAACGCTCCATCTCAAAACCAGCTTGGCCAGCTTCATCCATGCGATGCCATGCGATGCCGAGGAATATCCTGCAGATAGGTCAAAACCCGCCAGTTGAGCATCGCAGAGAGGCCGGCGGGTCTACTGCGCAGAATCCTACCACGAGTTCATGCCTCATGCTATGAATCCGAATGCAATGCGTCAGTGTGCTGCGTATCGCGCGCCCGCCTCATTCTGCTGCAGGCACGGACTACATCGTCCATCGCAGCTTCGAGCAGCCTGGGATCCCCAGTCTTGCGTGCAGCATCAAGATACGCCGCAATATCATCCTCGGTCTCGAGATACTCAGCCACATCATAGGTCGAGGCCACTCTTGCTGGCTTTTCTGCTTTGCCTTTCATCATTCAGGCATCTCCCCTGCCGTAGATTGGTGCATCTCATCTGACCCACTGCAGCGCGTCTGATATCTCTGCGTCCCGCATGCAGCCACCCAGGCAGGAAATGACGGCCTTAAACAGGACTCCCATACAGGACGCATCAATCATCTACCGCTCAGCTCTGATCTGAGCATTCTTATCCTGGTCTCAATCTCTTTGATGACAGCGATGAAGGCTTCATCCGGCTTTCCTTCGGGGTCCTCAAGCCCCCAGTTCTCATCGAAGGGCCTGCCAATGAAGGGACAGCCGACATTGCACCCCATGGATATCGCAATATCCGGAGCAGGAATCTCCGCTATGGTCTTGGGATGCTGAGTCTTCTCCATATCGATGCCATAAAGCTCCTTCATGATGCGTACCGCATCAGAATCGATAGGGGATTTCGTCTCTGTTCCTGCCGAGTAGCTCTCGAAGACATCAGAGGCAAGGAGCCTGCCCAGTGCCTCTGCAATCTGGCTTCGGCATGCGTTGTGCACGCAGATGAATGCTACCTTCGGCTTTCCCATGGCACGAACCAGCTTCCTCTCCAGATTTCCTACACGGTGACAAGTGAAGCCCTTGCAACGCAGATCTCCATGATACCGAGCATCTGCATGCCATGGGACAGCTCTCCCGAACGGACGTCTGCGCCAAGTTAGCCGTATTTTACTTGATGAGCAATCAGTCCTCCTGCCATCTGCTAGCTTATGAGCAACAGCTAACTCATCGTCAGGAGGCCTCTCATGCATGAAGCTGGACATACATTTCTCGCACGTCTCGGCAAGACGAAGCTCCGTCCCGGCGGCATCGACGCCACGAACTGGCTTGGCACGACCATGATCATGCTTGCAAAGAAATATGGGTGCAGCGTCACCGGACTCGATCTCGACGAGAAGGCGCTCGCAAAGGCCAGGGAGAATATCGAGAAGAATGGCCTTGCAGACAGGCTCCAGGTCGTTCAGGCCAGCGCCTTCGAGCTCCCCTTCGAGGATGCCTCCTTCGACATTGTTATCAATGAGGCCATGCTCACGATGCTCACAGGCGACAGCAAGGACAGGGCTCTTGCCGAGTATGCGCGGGTACTCAAGCCCGGCGGCGTCCTTCTGACCCAGGATGTCTGCTTCCGCTGCGGCGATACAGCAGAGCAGAAGGAGCTCAGGGCAGGACTCAGCCGTGCCATCAACGTGAATGTGGAGCCCCTCACCCGTGCTTGCTGGAAGGAGCGCATCGAGTCGCACGGCTTCGCGATAGAGCAGAAGGTGGGAGCCATGACGGTGATGGATCCGGAAGGCATGATCCACGACGAAGGCGTGGAAGGCGCCTTGAAGATCATGTTCAATGCAATGAAGCAGGAGAACCATGAGATGTTCTCGAACATGTTCCGCTTCTTCAACTCCCACAAGGACGAGCTCGGCTACGTCGCGAACTTCAGCACAAAGCCGCTTGCAGGAGCTGCCGCAGCATAGTCTTCGGAAAGCCGCTGCGTACGAATAGGAGCTCTCTGCCACACACTCTGGCAGAGAGCTCCTTCTGCTCTTTGGCACCTCTGATGAGGGCTCTTTAGGCCGTCTCCTGCAGCCTCGCGAGATAGGCAAGAGATGTCTTAAACGTCTCGGGCGTTCCGTTCTCGACGATGCAGGGAATGCTTCGCCCGGTGCCTTTGGCCCAGCGCACGAAGGGAGCATAGTCGAAGCTGCCCGTAACGCCAGCGCCATAGCATTCAAGCCTGCTTCCAGACCCGTCGCACCAGCCTGCCTTCTCCTCGTTCCCGATGACGCGGAAGTCCTTTGCATGGAGAACAGAGGTGCGCTCCCCCAGAAGCGCAAGCTCGCGCTCGGATTGGACAGCAGCATCCTCGAGCATTGTGGGATGCAGGAGCGAGACGGGGTCCAGGATGACAGAGACAGCCGGATCTCCTGCCTCGTCCAGCACCTTGCGCGCACGCTCAGGCGTCGAGGCTGCCTCGTTCCAGCCAGGCTCTATAGCAAGGCGCGACCCTTCGTCCTCGACGAGTGCTGCGGCACGCTTGACCTCACGTGCCAGCTCATGGAGTGCCTCATCGGTTGTACGTGCCTCTGTGATCTGGTTCTTCGGATCGGGACGTCCGCATTCGGTGCCGACGACAGAGGCGCCAAGCACGCGGGCAAAGCGGCCTGAGGCTTCATACTGCCTCAAGATCCCCTCGCGCTTCTCCGGATCGGGCTCGAGCAGGTTCTTGTAGCAGCCGAAGACCGTGACCGTCAGGCCTTCCTTTGCAAAGAGATCCTTGAGATGCTTAGCCCGCTCGTCGGTGAGCCCGAAGATATCGGTATCCCAGCTCTTGCAGAGGAGCTTCGAGGCAAGGTGGACGCACTTGAAGCCAAGCTCAGCTGCGTTCTGGACCTTCTCTTCGAGCGTGTCTCCCGCCACATCGTGGAGCCTCACACCAGGGACAATCCTGCCCGTCATGACTCCTTCTTTCCGTTGATGCCTGGCGTATAGCCGTCGAAGGGGTCGTCGAGCGAGCAGGTGCCGCAGGGAGAGGCGGGGTCTGCCGCTCCCTTCAGTGCATCATGCTGCATGGTCTCGATGTAGGCCAGAATCAAGGGTGCCACGCCCTTTGCATCGTTTTCGACGATGGGCTCCCTCATGTAGTAGTCGAATGTGCCCTCGCGGTGCGTCTTGTTGCCGAGGCCTGCAACGAGGCAGATGTTCTTCAAGGCAAGCTTGCCATCCTCCTCGGAGAGGCAGGTACGGCAGATGCCATCAAAGGCAGCACGGCCCTTCGGATAGTAGGAAGAATCGAGGACGCCCAAGCGCACGCCCTTCATGATCGCGTTCGCGAAGATGGCAGAGCCGGACTCCTCGAGGTAGTTCGGGGCAATGTTCGGCAGGTTGATGACCTGATGCCACATGCCCGTCTCCTTGTCCTGATACGGCAGCATCGCATCGACGAGCTCCTGAAACATCTGGCGCAGAGCATCCTTCTCCCCCGACATCGAAGGCGGCATGAGCTCCCAGGTATCGATGACCGCCATTGCGAACCAGCCCTCGGCACGGAGCCAGAAGCTCGAGGAGAGGCCGGTCACCGGGTCGCACCAGAACTGCTTCCTCGAGGCATCATAAGCATGGGAATAGAGGCCGTTGAGCGGGTTCCTCATGATCTTGTGCACGGTCTCGAACTGGTGGAAGGAGTCCGAGCACGCCCGTCTGTCATGGAAGGCAAGCTCGTACTGCATGTAGAACGGCTGCGCCATGTACATGCCGTCGAGCCAGACCTGGTTCGGATAGATGGCCTTGTGCCAGAAGTTGCCCTCGCGGGTGCGCGGCTGATGCTCGAGCTGCCCATAGATCGTGTCCATTGCAAGACGGTACTTGTGCTTGCCGAAGATCTCATAGAGCCTGTAGAGCGTCTTTCCGGCATTCACGTTGTCGAGGTTGTAGTCCTCGGGACGGTAGCCCTCGATGTGGCCTTCCTCGTCGACGAAGTGGTCGATGAAGGCATCGGCGAAGTCGAGGTATCCCTCATCCTTCGTGATCCCGTAGAGCTCGATCAGGGCCTTGATCATGCAGCCATCGATGTAGTTCCAGGTGTTCTTCTTCCCGGCACGGATCTTCTCGATGTTCCAGGCCGGCGCCTCGGGCGTCGAGGTCTCCATGAGCTGCTGGATGTAGCGGTCGAGAATGGCATTT
>OMVT01000048.1:15870-23003 GCA_900314535.1 uncultured Olsenella sp.
TCCCCTCCTTCACTGCCGGCATCTGGCCGGCACAAGTATCCTATCCGACGATAGCGGCAAGTCCTGCTGCAATCCTTCTGGCAAGGCGCTCATATCCTGCGGGCGAGTAGTGCAGGCCATCCGGCATGTAGCGCTCGCGATGAGCTGGCAGAAGCGGCGAGATCGTGCTCTCACGGAAGAGGTCGATCGTGGGTACGCCGAAGCGGTGCATCACATCGAGGAAGGCATCCGCGTAGTCCTCTTCCACGAACCCCAGATCGTTTGCCACGTTGTAGGCAGGAAGGCCCTTCCTGGGGACGCCTGCCGTCTTGCACGGGGTCATGCCGACAAGGATGGACTCAGGGTACTTCTCTGCAATCTGCTCAACAAGCCAGGTGAGCGCCCCATAGAACGTATGGACATCTTTGTCTTCCGGCGCACCCACCGGCACATTGCGGCAGAAGTCGTTGACGCCGCCGAAGAGGCAGATCACATCGGATGTGAGGTCATGCTCACCAAAGCGCTCGACAAACGAGTCATCGCGGTCGGCCTTGACGCCGATACGGGAGCCCTTGACGCCGAAGTTCAGGACCTTGGCAGCGCCCGTAAGCTCTGCCATATGCGAGGTCCAGGAGATGGCAGGACCGCCCTTCCCCGTTCCGTTGTCTCCCCAGGTCGTGGAATCGCCGAAGCAAGCGATCGTCTTTCCTTCAAGGCTCATCAGCCATCATTCCTTTCCGTGCTGGCAGCGAGAAGCCATGCGATATCATCCGCAAAGCTGAGGACGCCGAGATGGTGCTCGCCTGGTATCACCTCGTGCTTGAAGCGGTCTTCCTTCCCCAGAAGCTCATAGGCACGCCACACGATATCGGTCTGCTCGAAGACATTGGCAAGGCCCCTCGGCCCCATCAGGTGGTCATGGTCTGCGCTCTGGACAAGGAGCGGACGCGTCGCAATGAGCGAGGCGACATCTCCCATATCGAAGAGCTTCCAGAGGTCCGGCACATAGTTGCAGGAGCAGTTGCCATTGAGATGCAGGAGCGCATCCTTCACGCCGTAGAGGTAGCCCGAGATGAAGGCACACTTCACGCGCTCATCCAAAGCCGCAAGATAGAGCGTCTGCATGCCGCCACCAGAGAAGCCGACGCATCCCAGATGCTTGGCCGAAAGCTCAGGCTCTGCCTCTATCCAGTCGATGAGGCGCTGAAGATCGGATACCAGAAGGCCCAGCAGCGTGAGACCTAAAGGCTCTGCCATCCGTGCTTCGTTCAAGCAGGTGCCACGCACATAGGCGTCAACCGTATCTCCCTGGCCCTTCCAGCTCCTGCGCTCTCCCCAACCTCTTGCCTCAGGGCAGATGGCCACATAGCCGTGCCTGGCCAAGCGGAGGCCATAGTCGTAATTGAAGCGGCGAATCGCCTCATCGACTGCAGGGACGCCCAGGATGCCAGCGACGCTCGCCGCTCCTGCCCCCTGGTGTCCATGCGGACAGATGAACGTGTAGCTGCGTCCCTCCTCGTCACGCAAAGGCGCATCCGGCATCAGCACATAGACAGGCATCCAGACATCAGGCTCGACCTCGAGGAGATACTTTCTGCGCTCGATATGGCCCGGCACCGATGCGGCCCCGACAAGACGGGCACGAGGCTCCACCTTCTCGATAGCATCGAGCTTGAGGGCCTCCGCGAGCTTCTGCCTGGCGACCTTTTGCCAGGCGAGGAAGTCCTCCGCCGTCTGGCCCACAAACCTGCACTGCCGTGCCTCGCGGTCGAAGCGCTTCGCGAATGCTTCGTCGTCTGCGCAGTACGTATCCGTATGGACGGTCCTGCCGTTTTCCGAGAGCTTCGAGGTCTCGGTGTCTGCTATGCCGCCGCCTTCAGGGTCCCACCCGTCTTCTCCTGCCAGCACCTTCTCGCGGCTATACCTGACGAGCTGATCTTCCTGGATGGTCGAGGCAAAGGGCACCCATTCATCGGTTGTGGCCCCAGGTCCCGAAAGGAGCGCTCCCCTATACTCTGCGCACTTCCGTGCCTTTTCCTTGTTCCAGTCCCAGAAGCCATCACGTCTGATATGGGGACCGAGCCAGCAGTCGACAAGCACCGTCTTGGCATATTCGCGCCAGGGGCGGCCGAGATAGACCGTGTTCTCAGCGCACTCCCCTGTGAACGAGCACCCATGGAAGACGAAGCCATAGGGCATCTCTACAGGCGTCGAGGCTGCCGTCACGTAGCCATTCACGTCCATATCGCGGCTGAGCGAATGGAGCTCGCAGCTCTCGAAGAAGGCTGTGGCACCGCCGAAGATGAAGTCGACATCGCCCTCGATGTAGCATCGGCGCCAATACTGCCTCGTCGGCATCCTCGGTGCGTGCTCATTGGGGCCACGGAAGCCGCCGGGCTTCACCTCGGTCGGAGGAAGAGGTCCCAGGAAGACGGTGTCCTGATGTCCCAGAAGGCGGCAGGAATCCACGACGAGGCGGTCGCCGTCTGCATAGAACGCAAGCGCCTGGCCGACCTCACGTCCATCCCCTGCCGCGTTCTCGATCGTCAGGTTCTCGAGGCGGCAGTCAGGAGCATCGACCAAGACGACATAGGTACGGAAGGTTCCCCTCTTGGTGCCATCCGGCATCTCCTCGAAGGCGCCATGCCTGCCGACGATCCGGACCTGGTCTGCGCACTCGCCCAGAAGCGTCACATGGGGACGGCGGATCTCGACCGTCTCCTCGTAGGTGCCGGGGGCTATATGGATGATGCATTCCTGTGTCTCATCAGGTGCAAGCTCACCCAGTGCATCGAGTGCATCCTGGATGCGGGAGTACGCACCAGTGCCGTCGGCAGCAACCTCTACGACTCTTGCCTCCATCGCATATCCCTCCTCTGAAAGAAGCGCGCCATGAGCTCTGGGGCTCATGGCGCGCGGTGTGGATCCCACAAGCTCAAAGATGCTCTTGAGACCCTAGTCAGCTGCCTTGATGTCTTCCTGGTAGCCGACGTTGTTGTGGGCGAAGCACTTCTCATACGGGAAGCCGGAGAGATCCTCGCAGACCTTCTTGACCTCAGGCTTGACATCCTCCATCTTGCCGCCCTCACGGACACGCTTGACCTCAGCGCAGAGCATGTCGCACTCGGTCTTGTCGACGTGGATACGGGAGCCGAGGACGCAGGAAAGGATGAAGAAGCCGGCGCAGCCGATGAGCATATAGGTGCAGATCGTGATAGGCACGGAAGCAGGCTGCTGGACCTGGGCGCTGTTGCCGGTCGAGGAGATGAATCCGGACATGGCAAGGGCGACGGACCAGAGCGTTGCAGCAAGAGCGGAAGCAATCTGCTGGACGAACTGCTGTGCTGCAGAGTAGACACCCTCACGGCGGCGGAGCGTGATGAGCTCATCGACATCAGGGACATAGTTCATAGGCACATCAGGCAGATACTGGAATCCGACGTAGAAGAACTTCCAGATTGCGAAGATGATCGGGTAGGCAATCATAGCGGTCGTGACATCGAACGCGCCGTTGATGCGGCCAAAGGCGAAGAAGTTGAAGGCAATGATGCAGGCGGCAGCGCCGATCGTGGACACGTACCAAGGCGTGTGGAAGCCCTTCTTTGCCATCCAGGCAACCCAGACAGCCGTGCAGACGATTGCGACGATCTTGCCCGGCATCTCCATCACGGACTCGTAAGACTTTGCGATGCCGAGAGAGTAGACGATGAAGAAGGAGAGGCAGGCAGACCAGCAGGCTGCTGCGAACTTCATGGTCAGATAGACAGAAAGAACACGGCGGAACGAACGGTTGCGGAACGTGGAGAAGACATCGATGAAGAGCTTCTTGATGGCTTCCCAGGCATTGTCGATCTTCTCCTGGGCAACTTCCTCAGGCGAGCGCTCCCACGTGGAGCAGTAGACAGCGATGAGGGAGGCGACCATGATGAGGGAGTTCGTCGTAGCGATGATGAAGTAGGACGATGCATTGTCCTCGCCGAAGAAGCCGAAGCCGATGCCGACGAGAAGAGCCATAACGAAGCCGGAGACATTGCCGAAGATGTGCTTATAGCCGGTAAGGAGGCTGCGCTCCTTGTAGTCGTCCGTCATCTCGATCGTGAGCGGCACGAGGTTCGTCGTCACGAAGGCGTAGGCGATGTTGTAGATCATGTAGAGCACGAAGTAGTAGCCGAAGCCGAACGGCGTGACGAGGAAGATGAACGGCTCAGCAAGCATCATAGGAATGGCAAGCAGGATCCAGAAGCGCCTGCGTCCGAACTTGCGGCCGACCTTCGTGGCATAGAAGTTGTCTGCCACAAATCCCATGATCGGGCAGAGGAAGGCATTGATGTAGATGGCCGCAGAAGCAATGAGTGCTGCTTCCGTTGCAGACAGGCCGCACTGCGTGGACAGGAACATGACCATGTAGCTGTGCGTGAAGGTCAGAGCACCAGAGTTGGCCATGCCTCCCATACCGAAACCGAGCCTTGTCCAGAAGTTTATCTTGCGCTTCTTACCTATCTTTGACACGCCGTCTCACTCCTCTCAAAGGGTCCCATCCCCCATAGGCTGCGTGCATTCCAGATGCACCTGCAACTGCTCCCCTGCGCCGAAGATTCAGAAAAAAATGTGTGGAACTTCGTTTGCTGTTCCTTAATACCATCTGGCATGCCACATTTCCTGTCTTCTTTGCGATTTCGCTGTCTCTAAACAGGTTTATCTGACGCGAATAGTTATAGCACGTTGCATAGCCCTTACACTGGCATGTCAGTTATTTTTCGTTCAGGTTCGGGTGAACGGTTACTTTTCCAGGGTGAACGTACACTCTTCGGCCAGTCTATGCAGAAGTATGCATTTCTCTGATATGCCAGTCTTCAACTCTGAATTTCGCAGACCTGGCTTCCAGAGATCGATGCAAACTGGTTTCCCTGCGGACCGCCCATGCAGCTTCAGGCCAGAAGAGACGTCCGGAGATGGCCAATAGCTGGAGACGCGAGCTGACGCCGAGTGCTGGGTGCCGCAGACAAAAAGCAACCCCGGGGTATAATAATCTTTTGCATGAGTGACCTTCCGGGGCTTTCGCTCTATATGCTGCCCCATCATGAGCTACAACGACGCCTCGAGCATAGAGACTCTCACCACATGGTTCGTGGCCGAGCTTCTCCGATGCCAATCGTACGGACAGAGAAAGTTCGTCAGGCATACTGCCTGGCACCCTTCTGATGCATGGAGGGTGCGTGTCATATCTTCTTGTGCCCAAAACAGCGCAGGACGGCCATCAGGCTTTTCTGAGCCTCTATAGTGCGGCAGCAAAGAGGCGCTAGATGCCCGAAGACATCTGGCGCCTCGTGTGTACGCTCTCCTCTGCTGGGTGGGATGGTGCAGAGGAGCTCCATGGAATGGCAGCCGATATGCAAAGGAGCAGGCTGCCGGAAGGAAGCTAGAGGTGGACAACCTCGTCGACATTGTCGAGCACCAGCTCGTCGCCGTCCTGGCCCTCCATCGTGACCGCGCGGAGCACGAGCCTCTCGACGTTCTGGGCAATGATGCCCTTCTTCGCCATCTTCTCGACGCCTGATGCCATGGCCGGCACGCCTGGCTCGGCATCCGGGTCGAAGGAGATCTTCACATCGTCGAAGACGAGCTCGGAGATCTTGCGCTCAGGAAGGCCCGTGATCCAGGCAGCAGCCACCTGGCAGTTCTCTGCCACGATGTCGCGGAACTCGAGCATGCCGAAGCCCGGGGTGCGCTCATCGACCGGAAGCGGCTTTCTGGACTGCACATAGTCTGTCTTGCCATCCTTGTCGCAGAAGTAGAAGGCATTGACGACAAAGGGTGTCAGCACATGGTCCATGTGGATGTTCTCGAAGAGGATGCCCTCGTTCACGGCGTCATTGCCACGTCCGCGGCGCGTCTTGACGCGCAGGCCCCTGTCCGTACGGCGGAAGTCGCAGTCACGGACCACAAGGTCCTTGATGCCGCCTGCCGCCTCAGAACCCAAGACGACCGCTCCATGTCCATCATGCATGAGGCAGTGGGCCACGAGCATGTCGTGCGTGGCAGGACGAAGCGGCCTGTCGATGCCGAGCTTGCCGGACTTGATGGCGATGCAGTCGTCGCCGACCGAGAACTCGCAGCCGAGGATGCGCACGAAGGAGCAGGACTCAGGATCGCAGCCATCCGTGTTGTGGGAGTTCTTGGGACCGCAGATCTTGAGGCACAGGGCATCGAAGTGGTCGCACAGGACCGGATGGATGTTCCAGGCAGGCGAGTTCTGGACCGTGATGCCGGCAAGAGACACATGGGAGCACTCGGAGAGGAAGACCATGCGCGGACGGGCGATGTCTCTTCCCTCTTCCGGACGGTAGAGGTCCTTCACGTTGTGCCACCAGTTGTCATCGGCGAAGTCCGTCTGGCCATCGATCGTGCCGCGGCCATAGATGTTGACATCATGTACAGAGAGGCCCGTGAAGAGCGAGCAGTAGGTCGAGATGGACTCGCCTTCCCAGCGTCCCAGCGGGAAGAGGTCCGTCGCATCCTTGCCGAGGCCCTCTGTGCCCTTGAGCGTGCCTGGGATATAGGCAAGCTGGTCGCGGTCGTGGCGGGCAAGAATCTGTGAGCCTTCCTGGAGCTCGATCGAGCACCCGGACTTCAGGAAGAGCGACTTCACGAGGTATTTGCCTGCCGGCACGAGCACGCGGCCATCCTTCGGGCATGCCATGATCGCTGCCTGGATGTTCACGGTGTCATCGTGCTTGCCGTCGCCCTTGGCGCCGCAGTCGCGCACATCGATCGTCGCAGACTCCTCAGGCGTCGTGACGCCTGCCTCGTAGACCTCGTCGCCGTTCACGAACTTCACGACATTGCGCTGGCCTGGGACGAGGCCATCCACATAGGTCTCGACCTTCTTCGTCGTGCCCTGGCGCTGGCCATTCACATAGACTTCCCAGCTGAAGAATGTGTCGTAGAGTCCGCCGTCATCAAGCTCGATCACGGCAGCACGGGCACAGCGCCAGACTGTCTTGATATCCATGCCTATCCCTCCCCGATAGAGAGGACCCCTGGACAGAAAGGTATCCAGGGGCCCCATTGAAGCGTTCGTCCTAGAGGACGACGCCGTCTTTCCAGATGCTGATCTCGTGGCAGTTCCTGCGCTCGGTCGAGGTCTTCTCGCC
>OMVT01000039.1 GCA_900314535.1 uncultured Olsenella sp.
TGGTGCCTCCAATGATGCATGTCTCCGCAAGCATCATCATAGGTCGCGCCTGGGCGGCTACCTCGTAATATCCTGTTGCACTCGGAGTGCGGATTCGCCGCCGATTGATTCTCTCGTAAGGTGAGAACTGAAAAGCATTGGGTTGACCTTCTGGAGGAGGGCTGCATGCGGGCGTGCGATATCTTACATATGCTCGAGGAAGCAGCTCTGCCGCTCCGGCAGGAAGATATAGCTGCGCGTCTCAAGGTTTCCAAGCGCTCGGTCCAGGAGGATCTCCGTCATCTCAGACAGGCGGGTCCTGCCCATGGCTACTCGCTTGCTACCCGGCGGGGTCAGGGCATAGTGCTCGAAATCAATGACCACGGTGCCTTCGAGCGCTATCTTGGTCAGCTTGACGCGCAGAATGCAGCGGAAAACATCTCTGCAGGCGATCTTCTCCAGATGCTTCTTGCCGCTTCCTCCTCTGATGGATTCATGTCTGCCCAGGAGCTTGCAGACCGGGCTGGTACGAGCCGTGGCACTGTCTTTGCGGCACTCGACAGCTTGGAAGAGCTTGCCGGCAAATATGGGCTTATGCTCGAGCGTGAGCGTTCCCGAGGTCTGCGCGTATCGGGCAGTAGCCGACATATGAAAGCCTGCCTTGCACAGTTTATCGCTTCGGAGGACTCTTCTTCGGCGCATGCTGCCGACGCCGTCCTCGGAGACAGAGAACGGGTAGCCAGATTGGTACTTGATGCGCTGAATGGGGCAGGGCTCGAGGTCAACTATCCGGAGTTCTCGTTGCTGGCTGGGTTTGCTGCAGCGACGCTATTGCTCGCGAAAAATGGGCGCACGGGGAAAGAGCTGGAGAACCAGAGCGAACGGAAGGATGCATCGAAGTCTGAAGAGCTGGCCTCGGACCTTGTCGAGAGTCTCTCCGATGCTTTTGGTATCGCTCTGGATGGCAATAGCGGTCCCGATATGGCCTGGGCGCTTTCCCGGGCAGTTCGGATGAATGCTGCGCTGCCGGGCGATGTCCAAGCACTCGATAGCGATCTAGATGCCTTCTTCCGGGACTACGATGCCGCGCATGGTACAAGCTATGCTGCAGACCGGGTGCTGCGCACGATGCTGCTGGCTCATCTTTCATTCATGGTGGAGCGGCTTGCGCGCAAGGTATCCTACAGCAGCCCGCTTACTCGGGAGTTCGAAATTACGCACCCAGCGAGCATGAATATGGCGATACGTCTTTGCTCCCTCATGGAGGAGCATCTTGGGGGAGCTGCGACCCCCGATGAGGTCATGCTTGTTGCCTGTCACCTTGCTGCCCACGATGAACGGGTGCGGCAGCAGACACTTCGTTCCTATGCTCGCATAGCTGTTGTCTGTTCGACAGGCGGAGGTGGTTCCTATCTGGTTCGCCTGCAGTTCGAATCGGTTTTCCCGACGGCAGATGTCAGAACATTCTCCTATCAGCAACAGGAAGAGGTGCTGCAGTTTGACCCCGATCTCGTGTTCAGCATGGTTCCCTTCCAGATTGAGACGCAGATACCGGTCATCTATATCCATGGGATGCTGAATCAGCATGACCTTTCAGGCATTCGCGAATCGGTGCGTACGGGAGACATGAATCCTTCAGCTGTGGAGGCTACTGTCTGGGATCTAATCGTTCCTGGCTGTTTCATGCGGATCGATGGCTCTGACATTGCGGATTATCGGCAGCTGCTCTACAGGATGGGAACTGAACTCGAGGAGCAGGGATTTGCCCAGGAAGGATTTACGGAGCTTGTACTCGAGCGTGAATCCTTCTCATCGACGAAATATCTGCACGGCGTCTGCATACCTCATCCTATCGAGACCAATGGAAAGCGGGATGCAATCGCAGTAGCTATTGCCGATGCGGACCTTCTCAGAGAAGAGCCTGGTCGGGTTCGCATCGTCTTCATGATTTGCCTGACCAAGAAGAGCATGCCTTTGTATCAGAGAATCGCGAAGCGTCTCTATCAGCTGATGCTTAGGCCCGAACTTGTGGGACAGGCCTGTCAGAGCGCCTCGTCGCGTGAGCTCAGAATCAGGCTTGCTGGGATGGAAGGAGTGCTCAATGCATAGCGAGCTGCTGCTTAGGCTGTCTTCGGCCGATGCGATAGCGGGAGACGAGGGGGAAGTGCGTACGCTCATCAAAGAAGCTCTCGGCAACTTTGCCGGAGAAATCTTCTTCGATGGGCTGGGCAGCATGGTCTTTCATCTACCTCCTGCAGTCAAGACGGAGCATGCACCAAAGCTCCTCTTCTGTGCCCATATGGATGAGGTTGGCTTCATCGTGCGTTCCATCTCTCCGGAGGGAATGCTGTTCCTTTTGCCTGTGGGCAATGTGCTGCCAAAAAGCTGTGACATGCAGGCGGTACGTGTGACATCGGAGGATGGAGGCAAACTCTTCGGCATCCTGAATACGACCCGCACGGCTCAAGGCACGATAGAGGAGCTCTACGTCGACCTTGGCTTCGATTCGGAAGAGGAGGCGCGGGCACAGGGGGTCGCAGAAGGTGCCATGGTGACCTTTGCGACCGATGCACGCATACTTGCGCCGGAACGGGTTGCCGGAAAGGCGTTGGATGATAGAGCTGGCTGCACAGCTCTTGTCGAAGCATGCAGGACGATGGCTTCGGATGCCGGGCGAAAGAACGATCTCTACTTCGCATTCACGTCAAGCGAAGAGGTAGGGACTCGGGGCGGCAGAACAGTGACAGAGCTCGTCGAACCGGATCTTATAGTGGCTATCGATACGGCGAATCATGCGGAACTCGATCGGGGCTTCAAGAATCATCGCCAGCTTGGCGAAGGGTTCATGCTCGAGCACTACGACAAGACGATGTCTCCCAACCGGAAGCTCCTGCGTGCCGCTCGCAGGCTTTTCGAAACAGAAGGGCTTGCCTTTCAACGCGACATGTTCGGTGGCGGAGGCACTGACGCCGGAGCGGCGCATCTGACAGGAGGCGGACGCCTTGCCTTGGTGCTTGGCATTCCGCTTCGCTATTGCCACGCGAGCTGTTCCATTGCCGACCTCAGGGATATCGAAGGGGTGGCAAGGGCTGCCGTAGCTCTAGCACACAGGCTCGACAGAAGGCAGGTCGAGGAGTACCTGACCTGGCAGGATTGATTTCAGACCATCAGAGCAGCACACGAGAAGCGAGGTAACTATGACCCCAACAGAACAGCAGATACTCATGATGATCTCCTCCTCGGGAGATTCCAAGGCCAAGGCATTTCAAGCTCTTCAGAAAGTGAAGACAGGAGAGTACGAGGCTGCACATCAGCTTCTGGCGGAAGCCAAAAAGGTCGATATCGAGGCACATAATGCTCAGACTGCCATGATTTCGGCTGCTCTGAGTGCTGACGGCGAAGATGCGGATTCCATTTCGCTGCTCGAAGCGCACGCCCAGGATCACTACATGTCTGCCCAGCTGGCGCGCGATCTGATAGAAGAGCTCGTCGATGTGTTCGAGGCACGAGACCGGAAGGAGCATGCAGAAGAGAAGTAACTGAGTACAGGGAAGCAGGAAGGCAAACCGAAAGGAAGCATCATGAATATCGTGTTGTGCTGTGCAGGCGGTCTCTCTACCACCATGCTTATGAACGCAATGAAGGATGCCGTGAAGCGTAGTCCGAAGCTCAAAGAGGAGGACTTCCACTTCGATGCTATTCCGGTCGATACCCTCGATTCCGAGATCAAGGATGCTGATGCTATCGTCCTCGGCCCTCAGATTGCCCATAAGCTGGAAAGCGTGAAGAATGCGCTCCACGGCCGCGAGATTCCCGTCGTCGTTGTCGATTCACAGACCTATGGACAGATGGATGGCACGACGGTCCTGAAGAAGGTGCTCGTCGAGCAGCGCAAGATCCAGCTCAAGGCAGAGGGGAGATAGACGATGTCTGAGAAGCTGACCGAGCCGGAGGAGACCAACTTTGAGAAGGTCATCGGCAAGTATCTCAATCCGATTGCCAATTGGATGGACAAAGAGGTCCATCTCAGTGCCATCAAGAAAGCCATGGTGGGACTTACGCCGCTTCTGATCATCGGCTCATTCTGCCTGATTCCGGAAGCCATCCCCAACATGATTGGCGAGGACAACGCTGTCTCGCAATGGATTCTTGCGAATCTCGATACGATCTATATTCCCTATAAGGTCGGCATGGCCTTGATGTCGCTCTATGCTTCGGCAATCATGGCATACCACATGGCAAAGAGCTATGAGCTCGATGTACCGGGATGTCTATCGATGGGCATCATCGCCTTTCTGATTCTTTCGGTGGACTATACCGAAGATGGTGGCATCCTCACGACCTATCTGGGCCCCAAGGGACTTTTTACCTGCATGTTCGGAACGCTCATCGCAGTCGAGCTCTTCCGTTGGTGCAAGAAGAAGAACTTCACGATCAAGATGCCGGAGGCCGTACCTGATTTTGTATCTCGCTCATTTGAGATGATTCCTATCTCCGTCATCATCATTGGCTTCTTCCTTGTCATCAGGATTTTCTGCACGAACGTGCTGGGCGTGCTTCCTCCGCTGATCTTTACGGCAATCCTGGCGCCGCTGGTCGGCTCGATGGACAACCCCTTTGCCTACATGTTCCTCAAGATGCTGCATTGTCTGCTCTTCTTCTTCGGCATCCATCCGTCTGTCCTGAGCCCGATCACGAGTCCTATCTCGACCCAGTTCCTGGCTGAGAATATCGCGAACTATCAGGCAGGCCTTCCGATGACGCACTTCTTCACACCGGGACCGATGTCCGCCTTCGGCAATTTCACGGGTACGGGCATTACGGGTGGCCTTGTAATCTGGTGCTGCCTGTCGAAGTCCGATGCAATCAAGAAGATTGGCCGCGTCGCCTTCATCCCGATGCTCTTCGGCATCAATGAGCCGATCCTCTTCGGCCTGCCGATTGTTCTCAACCCGATCTTCTTCCTCCCGTACGTTATCGGTGGCGGAATCATCTCTACGGTCGATGCCTTTGCCGTGAAGCTTGGGCTGCTTACTCCCTCGTTCTTCACACCGCCCTATGTGGGAGTCTTCCTGGAGGGCTATCTCACGAATCTTGACTGGCGTTCGCTGGTCGTGAATGCAATCCAGCTCGTGCTCTCGCTTGCGCTCTACTACCCCTTCTTCAAGATGTATGAGCGCCGCTTCATCGAGAAGGAGATAGAAAACGAGAATAAGGGCTCATCTCTTCTTACTGATGAAGACCAGGCCATTCTCGACGATCTCGATCTTGGCATCTAGCTGCTCTTGGGGTGCAGCGTCCAGCTGCACCCCGTTCTGGAAGATCTCCTGCGTGCAGGGGCTCTTCCAGAACGCCAAAGAAAAGCTGCGTTGAGGATAGGAGCTCGAAATGGCAGAACATCTCGACCGGATTCGCAATCTCTTGGATTGCAAGAAGCTTGATGCCATCCTGATTCGCAGCAAAGCCATGAAACGCTGGATGCGCACCATGACGGGGAGCGGCTGCTCGGTGGTCGTGTCCCGTGATGATGGCTGGCTGTTGGTGGATGGACGCTATATCAATGAAGCTCGTGCATGCGAGCATGATCTGACCGTCAGCCTGCTTGCAACACAGACCGGAACAGCGATCTATAGCACAGTAGGCAGGCTGGCAGCCGAAAAGGGATGGCAGACGCTCGGCATAGAAGATTCGGCAACGCATGCCAGCCAGTATCTGATGCTCAAGGAAGAGGTGCCGCATGTATCAGTGCTGGGCGATGAGATAGCAGAACTGCGTATCTGCAAGACGCCGGAGGAGATAGACAAGCTTCAGCATGCTGTGGATATTACCGACGCGATCTTTTCGGGTGTCGTAACAAAAATGCATGCAGGAATGACCGACTACGAAATCTCGGCCCTCCTGCAGTATGAAGGAATTGCCCATGGTGCCGAGAAGATGTCATTCGATACGATTGTGGCAATCGGTGGTCATACTGCAGATCCGCATGGCCGTCCCAAGGGAGATGTCCTGCGTGCGGGAGAGCATGTCATGATTGATTTCGGTCTTCAGGTCGATGGCTACCAAAGCGATATGACCCGTATCGTCTTCTGCGGAACTCCCAACGATTCGATTCTTGATCTGTACAAGGTCGTACGTGCAGCCCAGCAGGCAGGGATTGATAAGATGGGAGAGGGTGCCAATTCGGAAGATGTTGACGCCGCAGCGCGTTCCGTCATCGAAGCTGCAGGCTATGGAGGATGCTTCAACCATGGATTGGGACATGGCATCGGCGTGGACGATGAGACGGAACTGCCTCTTCTCCGTCCAGGGTGCCACTACACGCTGCATGAAGGCATGGTTATGAGCTGCGAGCCTGGAGTATACGTCCCGGGGCTTGGAGGAATCCGCATAGAGGATGATGTGTGGCTGCATGACGGCAAAGGCGTCCCGCTCAATCACACGACCAAAGATCCTATCGTCATCTCTGGGGAGTAGCCATGCAATATGACTTCGATACTGTCCACGATCGCAGAGGAACCTACTGCACGCAGTGGGACTATATCCAAGACCGGTTTGGCGTTCCGGGAATTCTGCCATTCTCGATATCAGACACCGATTTCCTCTCGCCTCAGCCGATAGTGGATGCCGTCTGTCGAGTTGCTCAAAGCGGTCTCTACGGTTATACACGTTGGAATCACCATGACTTCAAAGGTGCAGTTGCTTCTTGGTATGAAAGACGCTATGGAGCCCATGTCGATGAAGATTGGATTGTATACAGTCCGAGCGTCATGTATAGCGTTTCAGTCTTGGTGAGGCTTACAACCGAGTCTGGTGAAGGCGTGCTCACTCTGAGTCCTATGTATGATTCATTCCCTGGCGCAATAGAGGGCAATGGACGTCGCATGGTCTCGAGCTCGCTGATTCGGGAAGATGGCCAGGCACACTATCAGCTTGACGTGGACGATCTTTCAAACAAAGCCAGGAGCTGCAGTGCATTCCTTCTCTGCTCTCCGCATAACCCGACAGGCAGAATGTGGACTGAAGACGAGCTTCTGTCCATAGCAGATATATGCAGCGCCAACAATCTCTATCTGATTGCAGACGAAATACATGCCGACATACAGCTTACCGAACGACGCAACCGTTCTGCGGTTTCGCTTGGGGACAGATGGAGCAAAGTAGTTGTTGCCTCATCGGCATCGAAGATCTTTAATACTCCGGCTCTCGGCGGCTCTTATGTCATTATTCCTGATGCTCAGCTCAGAAACGAGTTTCTCCAGATCACACGTCACACTGACTACCTGAATTCTCCAACGCTTCCCGGATTATATGCAACCATGGTCGGCTATGGAGAGTGCGATGATTACGCCGACCAGCTGAGTGCCTACATTCAAGGCAACCGTGCCTTGATTGCGCAATGGCTCAAGGAGAATGAACCCAAGATTCAGATGGTTGATGCAGAAGCTACCTATCTTGCCTGGCTTGATGTGTGCGATCTTGGCTACAGCTCAGCCGCGCTTCAGGATGCACTTGTGCACATTGGGGGAGTGGGAATCATGGCAGGCGAAACGTATGGTGCAGATGGCTTGGGCTATCTCCGCATGTGTATTGGCTGTCCAAGGTCAAAAGTCGAAGAGGGGCTGAAACGTATGGGGAAGGCTCTTCATTATCTTGAGGAGAATAACCATGTCTGCCAATAAGAGAGCCAAGGCAAGCAAGAAGCAGGGCCTTATTGACACCAGCGTTGGGATTCCATGGAAGCGTATCGGTGCATACTCTATCGATTGGGTCCTTTCAGGCATCCTCATCGGATTGCCCGAAGTGATTGTCTTCAATCTCGTTTCGGGAACGCATGACATGTTCTCTGATCTGTATGTCTTCAGTGCGATGGGACTTTCTGTAGGCTGGGCATATCTATGTGCCTTGCTCTCATTTGCAGTCTTCCTGTTCTACTATATCTGGGTGCCGCTGCGAGTATATCCTGGCCAAACCTTTGGGAAGCATATCTGCCATCTTCAGGTTTTCAAGTGTGATGGAAGCGACATTACGTTGCTGGATCTGCTGATACGCGAGCTTGCGGGTCTGCTTCTGATCGAGAGCTCATCCACTATCATGGGGTCCTATCTGCGTCAGACACTGACGCTCGCTAGCGGATTCTATGTCGATGGCATTCTTGGCTATGCAGGAACAATCTGTATGATGCTGTCGGCTGTCATGGTGGTGGCTTTTCGGGGGCAGCGAGCGATTCATGATTACCTTGCAGGAACATGCGTGTCTGAAACTGCTGGGTAACCAGTTGCCGATCGTTTCGCCCGTCTTGTCGAGTCTGGACCGAGAAACTTCGTCAATGCGCAAGGCCGTTCGGCTTCCATTGAAGCCGAACGGCCTTATCTTAAGATCAAAGAGTGTCTCTGATTCGCAAGCTGCTCTGGATTTGGAAGGCAGGCAACGTGCGTGCTGCAGACTCGACAGATGTAGACGCTGTTGAAGCCTTCAATTCCATGTTGTTGTTTATTGGGGAATTGTTGCCATTCGGACGGTTCTGGGCAGTACGTAATCTGTCCCGGAGCATCCTTTCCTGGTTGCTAAGGCGTCTGGCAGGCACTGATTACGTGCGTTTGATCAAGTCTCGAAGCGAGATCACCAGCTCCCAGCCGCAAAAGGAACTGCTCCCCTTGGCCGACACTGCCCAGAGATGCCCCTCCGACCGAATATACGTAATCAGTGCATGAATGGCTGCCCTGCATGTTGCTATAAAAGCATGACGCGGATATGCATGACCGTCGATGAGATGTCTTTCTTATGCTTCTTCTGCTTCCAGAAGCTCCTCCATCGTGCAGCCAAGAGCCTTGGCAAGACTGAGAACGCTTCTGGCCTGCGCGTGGGAGATATCCTTCTTGCGCTGTTCGTACTGCTGGATCGAGCGGAGCGAGACTCCTGATTTTTGGGCAAGCCCGGTCTGCGAAAGGCCACGAGCACGCCGCATCCGGGCAAGGCTCGTGGCACTCTCCTCCTGCATTGCCGAAACGGAGATCTTCTGCATGAGCTCTTCAGGGGAGAGCTCTGCATGATCTGCATGGAGTGCGCGGAGACGCTCTGGGGAGAGCGTGCGGAAGACGGCAGGGAAGGGAAGGCCTGTCTCCCATTGATAGCGGCAGAGGAGCTCTGCTTCCCATCTGAGACGTCCGGTCTCCTGCTTTGAGAGCCTCTTCTCGTTCATGAGGAGGGTATCGATAGAAGCATCCTCATTCACATCGAGAACGAGCTCGATAGCAGATCCGCCAATCTCTGGATGTGCATCGGGGCCTGTGCAGGTAGCGGCGACCGAAGAGTTCGCGAAGCGCCGATAGAAGCCTGCCGCACCTTCGGGCAGGCATTTCTCTGCGAACTCGAACGCCTTGCCAAGCGTGCTGATGACCTGAGGCAGCTCCTTCTTGTCGTATGCCTTGACTGCCATGCACCCTCCAAAAGATGTGTACGAAAGATGGAGAAACGGTTACGGGTTTTGCCGTTCACCGGTAAAACACCGATGAACAGATGCAAAAGAGCAGGTATCTCCAAATGTTTTCATATGTATCTCTTGAGAGATATAGTACCCTCCGAGCTGAGATTCTGCTGAATCTGCAGCACCGAATGGAGCTTTCTTCACTCCGAATGGCACTATTCCGCTCAGCGGTACTCCAATTCCGATACCAGACAGAGCGTGCTAGCATCCGGCCCATGCTGAGGCTCGGTTCTGCTGCAATGGGGCGGCGGAACCCAGACAGAAAGGAGCGGGCATGGCAACATTGCAGGTCATCCTGATCTTCGCCATCTTCATTGCAGGCGTTGTCCTGATGATGACAAAGAAGCTGCCGGCTATCCTGGCACTGCCCTTGATGGGCATCCTGATTGCTGCGGTTGCAGGCGTGCCGTTCGTATCGGCTGATGCCGATACCCAGTCAATCACGGACTTCGTGCTCTCCAAGGGCGCCGTGAAGCTGGCAGGCACGATCTCTGTCACGATCTTTGGCGCCATCTTCGCGAAGGCCATCCAGAAGGAGGGCATCTCCGACGCAATCATCCGCAAGGCAGCAGAGCTTGCAGGCGACAAGCCGACGGCCATCGCCCTCGCCCTGACCGCTGCTATCGCGATTATCTTCACTGCCATGAGTGGCGCTGGCCCGGTCATCATGGTCTCCCAGATCGCTATCCCGCTGTTCCTCTCTGCTGGCATCGAGCCGGTCGTGGCAGCAAGCCTCATCCTGTTCGGCCTCAATATCGGCCTGCTCTTCAACGTCTCCCAGTACCAGCTCTACGTCGATACCATCGGCATGGACATGAACGTGATTCTCTCGACCTCTGCCGTCATGGGCGTCATCTGCGTCATCGTCACAATCGTCTACATCGTCGTGAACACCCGCTCTGCCAAGAAGAGCGCTGCCTGGGCTGCCAAGGCTCCGGCCAAGACTGATGTGAATCCTGTCGCTCTCATCATGCCGCTCGTGCCTATCGTGCTTGTCTTCTTCCTCAAGTGGAACGCCGAGACGGCACTCCTGATCTCGATCATCGTGACCGTCCTCATCACGAAGCCGAAGGAGGCCGTCCAGGTCCTCTCGAGCTCTGTCGTCGAGGGCATCAAGGATGTTGCCGGCGTCATCGGCCTCATGATGGGCATCGGCATCCTTCTGAACGGCGTCTCTGCCACCCAGACCTCGTCGCTCATGCAGCCGATCATCTCTGCCATCGTCCCGTCGAACCCGATTGTCTACGTGATCCTTTTCACGATCCTCTCGCCGCTTGCGCTCTACCGTGGCCCGCTCAACATGTATGGCCTCGGCTCCGGCCTTGCAAAGATCATGGTCGCCGCAGGCACGCTTTCTGCTTCGGCTGTGGGCATGGCGCTGCGTTCGACCTCTGTCGTCCAGTGCGTGTCTGACCCGACCAACACCCAGAACGTTATCGTTGCGGATTACGCGAACGTCGACGTCAACGATATCCTGAAGTCCACGCTTCCGTACACGATGGTCATGGCATTCTTCATCCTGCTCTATACGGCAATCGCACTGTTCTAGAGTGGCCGCTTTCCCGGGCGCAACAGCGCCCGGGAGGCTCTGATTATGCGCGTTCGATTTACCTCGAAGCAGAAATATCCCAGTCCTCGCTCAGAGGGGCTGCTGCCCAGAGGCCCCCTTCCAGTCGAACGCGCATAATCAGGACCAGAAACGAGGGAGGATACACGCTATGGGACACAGACAGGTCCGCATTGGCATCGATGTCGGCGGAACATTCACGGACGCCGTCGTCGTCGACAACGAGACCTATGAGATCGTCGCGAAGGTGAAGGTTCCTACGACCCACCATGCAAAGCAGGGTGTGGCACAGGGCATCGTCGATGCCATCCGCAAGGTGCTCGACGAGGGTGCCATCGCACCGGAAGATGTCGTCTTCATTGCACACGGCACGACCCAGGCGACCAATGCCCTCCTCGAAGGAGATGTCGCACGTGTCGGCATTGTCGGTATGGGCAAGGGAGCCGGCGCAGGCCGTGCCGGTACCGAGACGACAATCGGCAATATCGAGCTGGCACCGGGAAAGTATCTCGAGACCGAGCACGAGCTCATAGATTCCGCGAAGCTTACCGATGAGGCGATGGAGGCTGCCATCTCGGCGTTGCGCGAACGTGGCTGCGAGGTCATCGTCGCTTCCGAGTCCTATTCGGTCGACGACCCTACCGACGAGCAGGCAGTGGTCCAGAAGGCTGAGGACATGGGCATGGTCGCGACAGGCGGCTATGAGATCTCCCAGCTCTATGGCCTGGCGGCACGTACCCGCACGGCTGCTGTCAATGCCGCCCTCATCCCGAAGATGATGGAGACGGCAAACATGACCGAGGACGCCGTGAAGGGCTCCGGCATCGAGAAGCCGCTCATGATCATGCGCTGTGACGGCGGCGTCATGTCGATCGACGAGGTCAGGAAGCGGCCGATTTTGACGATGCTTTCCGGCCTTGCGGCAGGTGTGGCAGGCGCACTCATGTACGAGAAGATCACTGACGGCATCTTCCTCGAGGCAGGTGGCACGTCGACCGATATCTCTGCCATCAAGGATGGCAAGGTCATGATCAAGAACGCGACAGTCGGCGGCCACAAGCTGTATCTGACCTCGCTCGATGTCCGCACGCTCGGTATCGCCGGCGGCTCCATGATCAGGGTTGAGAACGGAAAGCTCCTCGATGTCGGTCCCCGCTCTGCGCATATCGCAGACCTTGCCTATGAGGTGTTCACGGATGCAGACAAGATCGTCTCGCCCGAGCTCGAGCTCATCGCGCCGCGCGAGGACGACCAGGCTGACTATGTGGCCGTGAAGTGTGCTGATGGCAGCAAGGTCGCGCTTACGCTCTGCGGCGCGGCAAACATCCTGGGCTATGTGCCAGAAGGCGACTATGCACACGGAGACGTAGAAGCTGCACGCAAGGCCTGGCAGCCTCTTGCGGATGTCTGTGCAACGACGGTGGACGATATCTGCCGACAGGTCATGGATTGTGCCATGAAGAAGGTCCAGGCAATCGTCCAGGGCCTCATCGATGACTACGGTCTGAACCCGAACCTGATCTATCTCGTCGGAGGCGGCGGCTCCGCATCTGTCGTGGCACCTGCCCTGGGCGAGCGCATGGGCATCCGTCACCGCATTGCAAAGAACGCCCCTTACATCTCGACCATCGGTGTTGCGCTGGCGCTTGTGCGCGAGCAGATCGAGCGCAACGTGCCGAATCCTTCTGAAGAGGATATCCGCCGCATCAGGCATGATGTGCTTGAGGTCATCACCCGAGCTGGTGCCAATCCGGAGACCGTGGATATTACGGTGGAGATCGACTCGCAGAAGAACATCCTGCGTGCCACGGCGACCGGAGCAACCGAGCTTCGCACGAAGGACCGGGGCTCTGCTGCCAAGACGGAAGACGAGCTCAGGAAGATCGTCGCCGAGTCCTCAAGCGTCGATGCTTCAGCCGTGGAAGAAGTGGCAGCGACGGGCCGCTGGCATGTGTTCTGCGCCACGACCGTGAAGAAGGCGTTCTTCGGTCTCGTGAAGTCAAAGAAGCAGGAGATCCGTGTCGTGGACGAGGAAGGCGTCATCCGCCTCCAGAAGAACGATGCGAAGGTGCTCACGTTCACGAAAGACGAGCTCGGCGGTTCCTTCAGCGAGTTCGTGGACAGCATGACGCTCTATACGGATGCAGGAGCCACGCTGCCGAAGACCTATCTCTTCTTCGGCCAGAAGATGAGCGACCTCTCGGGTGTCCTCAACAAGGAACAGCTCATGGGTCTGGCTGAGATGGAGCTCGAGTTTGCGGGCGACGATCAGGAGATTGTCGCTGTCGCAGCCAAGGACTAGCAGTGGCTGCCGCTTCGTCAGAAGGCGCCTTTGCCAGGCTTCTCCAGGAAGCCTCTGTCCCAGAGCTTGCGTTTCTGCAGCTTGAACAGGATCCCCGTGTGCAGAGGCTCCTTCCTGGCGAAGCCAGCCGCATCGTTTCTCAGGCGCTTAGTGCAGGCGAGGAGGCAGCGCGAGCTGCGAATGCGGACGGAAGCGCCACCTCTGCCTCAGACTTCATTGCTAGTCACGGCGGAAAGCTTGTCCGGGTACAGGGGCAGAAGGTGTCGGCTCCTGGCATCCATCTTGCGGCGCTCACGCAGGAGGCTCGAGATGGCAGCATCGAGGTCACGCTCTTTGAAGATGCGCTCGAAGAGAAGACGGGAGTCCTCGCCTTCTTCGACATGCGGGGCCTTGCGGTGCCAGATCTTGCTGCGCTCGAAGAACTGACGCTCTGGCATGAAGCCTTCCATGTCATCGACTTCAGGCAGGATGGAAAGCTTTCTGCAAAGGTGAGCACAGGGAAGACAAAGGTGCTCTTCGGCACAAAGGAGTGCAGGATAGGCTCAGCTGCTGAAATCTCAGCCCACAGCTTTGCCTGTACGGCTCTGGGAGGAAAGATGATGCTCGACCCCTGGAGGTGCGACGCTCTGTACCTTGCAGGGGTGGGAGAGATCACGGAAGAGGAGCTGGCACTTGAGCTTCAAGATGCCAGAAGGCTCATGGAAGAAGGGAGACGGGATGGAGACCTATAGGTTCGGCGCAGAGGATATCGAAGTCCTTGGAACCTGGGATACGGTCGTTGTCGGTGGCGGCACGGCAGGGGCTTCCTGCGCAATTTCGGCAGCCAATGGCGGCAACCGCACGCTCGTTGTGGAAGCAGCGTCATCTCTCGGCGGTTCTCCCTCCCAGGCGCTTGTGACGCCGATGATGCCGTCATATGCGCCTCACGGAAAGAATCTTCATGAGATCGAGCGGCGCCTGAACGAGGCTGGCATCGTGACCCGCGAGGACGGGGACCGGATGGGCTACATCTGGACCACGGCTGAGAGCTTTGCCTGCGTGCTCGAGGATATGCTCCAGGATGCTGGCGGAGAGGTGCTCTACGATGCGCCGCTTGTCTGCGCGGATGTGAAGGACGGGAAAATCTCTGCCATCGAGGCAATGACAGTAGAAGGACCCAAGGCAATATGTGCTGCTCAGTTCGTGGATGCTACAGGCGATGCGGTGCTCTCGCGCCTTGCGGGCGTTCCCTGCCTTGCAGGAGACGATGATGGGAACAACCAGATGAGCTCGCTTCGCTTCGAGATGGGCGGCATCGATGTCGACTGCTACCGCAGGTATTGCCTGTCTCTTGGCGATGAGTTCAGCCCTCTTGTGGATGGCTATTTCTGGGAGTCCGCCATGGTTGCAGGACGCGGCTTCAAGCTCGAGCCGCTCTTCCGGAAAGGCGTTGAAGCAGGCATCCTGGAGCCGTCAGATCTGGTCTACTATCAGTGCTTTTCGCTTCCGGGGGAGCCGGGATGCATGGCATTCAACTGCCCGCATCTGCCCGATCTCAAGAAGAACAGCTCTGCCCTTGCAAGGAGCCAGGCTCTGCGTGAAGGAAGGCAGCGGATACGCCGCCTCGTGAAGTTCCTGACGGCCTATATGCCAGGCTTCGAAGATGCCTATCTCATACGCATCGCTCCCATGCTCGGCGTGCGCGAGAGCTGGCGCATCCAGGGAAGCTACGTGCTCGATGTGGACGATTACGTGAAGCGTGCGAAGTTCGATGACGCAGTTGCTAATGGCACCTGGTATATCGATGTGCACTCCGCTACCAAGGGGCTCGTGCATATGGAGAAGTACCAGAAGGGGGAGTACTATCAGATTCCCTATCGCTGCCTTACGAACAAGACGATAAGCAACATGCTGACAGTGGGCCGCTGCATATCGACAAGCTTCCTGGTACAGGCATCCGTCAGGATCCAGCAGACGGTCATCGATATGGGAGACTCTGCCGGACGAGCCTGCGCGAAGGCCAGAAAGCAGCATGTGCCGCTCTCCGTGCTCGATGGCACGGGATTGCTGGTGGCTGAGTAGCCCGAATTCCCGATCTATAGTGCCGCCTGTTCTTCTTGTCGGAGAACGGGCGGCATATCATTTTATTGACTGCCATGAGGGGCAATGCGTGCTGCATAGCGGTAGCTGGATATCGGTGCTTCCGCCGTCATTCCATGCTTCTGCAGCTCTTCTGAGGAGATATCCTTCTCATCATCCCAGACGGCTTTCCATTCTCTCTCGCTGACCCCAACTCGTCGAAGAGATTCATCTGCGGATGCTCTGAAGGCTGGAAGGTTCGATTTCGGCGGATGGGCTTGACGGAGCTCTGCCGTGTCGTCCTGGAATCCGACAACGAGCTGCATGTCTGACGGGGACTCTGGATTTGCGGTGCGGCGAAAGCTTGCCTTCGTGCAAGCCTCTGCAACGTAGGGTTGCAGCTACTGCGGGAAACATCTATGAGTGTAATAGAACAATTGTACTATACAGCAGGTGCATGAGCCGTTAGAATGGAGGTACGAGAGTATAGGGGTGCGACATGGTGCCGGCAATCAGCGAAGAAGGAGTCGTTTCGCCCTATAAGGAGCTCATGGCATACGAGTATCTGTATGCTGTCGAAGGAACTTCCCGAAGCAAGGTATCGAACCTCATTCAGCGAAATGGTGGGTTTCCGAGCACGGCTGCTGATGCAATCGACGGTATCGTTCCCGACGAAGAAAAGCGTTCCGAAGTAATTCGGTATGTAAAGGGAAGGCTTGGAACATTTTCTGTCCTGGTGGATGGAACACCGCAGTTTCCGCATGGCCTGAGGGCACAGAAGAATCCGCTCCCGGTCTTCTACTATCGCGGCGATATCAACCTGACGCAGTCAAGATGCATTTCTGTCGTTGGCACTCGCCATCCTAGCGAGCGTGGCGAGCATGCGGCGCATCGCATTGCTGCTGCACTCGTCCGGCATGACTTCACCATCGTCGATGGACTTGCGACTGGCATAGATACGGTAGTAGCCAAGACAGCTCTGGAAGCAGAAGGCAGAATCATCGGTGTCATCGGCACGCCGATAGATAGATATTCTGACAGTCTAGATAATGAGGGCCGCTAGACCTATGTCGAACTGCGGAAACTCGCATCGGACATCATCATATGGCGGACCACCCTTGCAGTCTCGG
>OMVT01000044.1 GCA_900314535.1 uncultured Olsenella sp.
AAAAGTGCCTACCAAAGGCAGGGAAAGAGAGCTTACCGGAGGGCCGGAAACAGTGCTTACCATAGCTATGGAAGAAGTGCTTACCCTACCAATGGAAAACCTGCTTGACATTCACAAAACCCTGCGATTATGTCATGCACTGCGGCGACGAAGTGCCCCATCTCGTCCGAGACGGCCTGCTGGCGGGGAGCCAGACGCTTGCCGGATACGACAGAGACCCAAAGCGACAGCAGGGCGCAGACGATGGTCCAGGTGGCCAGAGGCACGCTCTCCACGAAGAGCAGGATCACGGCAGAGAGGAACATCGGGATGTCTCTTGCCAGGGTCTCGATCTTCTCGAGATAGGTCGTCTCGATCGTCGTGATGTCGTTCGTGAAGGCAGATTCGTAGACAGAGGCACCTCCCTGATCGAAGGCGCCGATGCCCTTGTCGAGGAGCTTTGCGAAAGCATGCATCCGGTAGTTCGTGACAGCACGCCTCAGGAATGCGGGTGTGGCCTGCCTGAGGAGGAGGCAGATCGCTGCCTCGAAGACGATTGCGAAGGCTGCGAGTGCGGCTGAGAACCTCAAGCCCTCTATGGAAGCGGTGGCGATAGCGTCGAGGATGAACTTCACGACCCAGGAGAAGAAGCCTCCCAAGAGTCCTTCGAGGATGCAGAGGATGGTGACGGCGGCAAGGAGCAGACGGTTGTGCTCGAGCATGGATGCCCAGAGCTCATCTTCGAGCCTGCTGCCTGCCGCAGAGGCTGCATGCTTCATGGCTATGCCTTTCTGATGAGAGCGAAGGGAATCTGGCTAATCGACCCAGATGCGGACGCGGTCTCCGCCATCTTCCACATCGACGAGCGTGCCTGCCTCGGAGAAGTCCATGGAGGAGGCGGCGCTCGAAAGGTCGACGCCGAGGCCTTCAAGGCCAGAGATGCTCGAGATGCCGCTCTTGAGGAATCCCTTTGCCAGGGAGAGCGGGATATTGAGGCTCACGGCCTCGTCTGAATTGTCGCCGTCGATGCACTGGATGTGCATGGTCTTGGGTCCCTTGCCAGATGTCTTCATCTCGCTGTCCTCAACTTTGTCCCTGCCGGAGAGGATGAGGGAGATGGGATGCTTGTGCTTCTTCGGGACAGCCTGGACCTCCACATGCTGGGAATCCTCTTCGGATGATGTCTCTTCTGGAGCAGACTCTGTCTGGGCTTCCTCCTTCTCTTCCTCTGCTGGCTTGGCAGGATCTGTCTTGGAAGGGGTAGTGCTGGCGCCAAGGAGCTCATCTGTCGTCGTGCCGAGGAATGTTGCCAGAGGCACAAGCAGGCTGATATCGGGATAGTTCTGGTCATGTTCCCACTTGCTCACAGCCTGGGCGCTCACGCCCATCTCGCGTGCAAGCTTCTCCTGTGTCATGCCCTGCTCGATGCGCAGCCTTGCGATGCGCCTTCCCATGGTCTCTTTTGCGTCCATCGCTCTCTCTCCCTGCATGAAAGCCTGAGATTTTATTATCAGGCCGGATGAATGGTCTTTCGGGCGACGTCCTTTACGCTTTCCATTCTGCCCGCCTGGGGAGGCGAAACAATGACGGGAGAGTTGAGATGGGTGGAGATGTGCTCAACTGCGTCTCAACTCCAGGTTGAATCTGCAGGTCAGAGGCTTGATATGCCGAACCTTCCGCATATCGGTGAATGCTGCATGCGGCAGGGGATGCCCTTGTGCCGCATGCAATCGCGCAGCAGTTCCAGGGGCTCTGATAGAATGGGGCTCGACAGCGCCGGCTCGGGCGGAACAAAGCTGGGGTCTTGAATGAGAGCAGGCCGAATGGCTTAGAATTCCCTTGCTCCTGGGGCTGTTGCGCTGCCAATGGATCTTTTGGTGACCCTGCGCCCCCCTCGAATGCTCCAAGGCATGCATAAATGGCCTTTCGAGGCGGCGTTCCAAAGCATATTGCGCATGTTTGTTCTTATGTGTGCTACCAGTTTCTGCAAAGCGGTAGTACCCTTAAGAGTGTTCCGGATTCCCTCTGAGAGGCTATATCCAGACAGACGAGCTTATGCGCAAGGAGGCACTGAGGCCTTGAATCCCGCTATTGTCATCCCCTCATACTGGGCTGCAGATGACAGGCCCCGCTCCATCGGCGAGGTGGGCACCTATGACCATGCAACACCGGTCGGAAAGCCTATGCCCGAGCTCGAGACATGCCTGGAATCGCTCGAGAAGGTGCGAGGGGTCCTGCGTGTCATCGTCCTTCTTGTTGCAGAGCCGGAATGCGAGGAGTCGGCGCGTGCCCGCGTTACAGCCATCTGCCGCACGCATCCGAACCTCTCTCCTGTCATCGTAGGCGAGCCTGAAGCCCAGCACATCGAGGATACGGTGAATGCGATCGCGCCCGATGTGGAGGGAGACCCCGTGGCGCTCCGGGGCTATGGCGCCATCAGGAACATGGGCCTTGCGGTCGCAGCCGTCCTGGGGCATGACATCGTGGTCTTTCTCGACGACGACGAAGTGGCGCTCGACGAGAACTTCCTGATCGATGCGGTATATGGCCTGGGGAACGTGAACCGCCAGGACATTGCGATCGACGCGAAGAGCGGCTTTTTCATCGACCGTGCCGATTCCTGCTTTGCAGACGAGGACCATCCCCGCTGGTCAGACCGCTACTGGGCAAAAAGGAGCGAGTTCAACCAGTGGATGCGCGCCGCACAGCAGGCAACGAGGATATCGCGCTCGAACTATGTATGCGGCGGCTGCTTTGCCGTGCATGCGAATGCGTTCACGCAGGTGGGATTCGATCCCTATATCACCCGCGGCGAGGATATGGACTATCTCATCAACATGCGCATGCATGGACGCGAGGTGTGGTTCGACAACCAGTGGTACGTGCGGCATCTGCCGCCCGAGATCCCTTCCCATGCCTCGAGGTTCCTCCAGGATGTCTACAGGTGGACCTATGAGTACGAGAAGGTGCGCTTCACGAATACGCAGCACGACCTGCGCGTGATCACGAGGCAGTCTCTCGAGCCCTATCCGGCACCCTGGCTTTCCCGTGAGGTCTTCGACCGTATCAGGAAGACATCCTTCCGGCGTGCCCTTGCCGAGCCTGAGCACCTTGCGTATCTGCGCATCTGGCTCAAGGGCAGAAACGATGCCCAGAGGTGGGCAAAGGACCATGCGAAGGCCTATCTCGAGTTCCAGACCTTCTGGCCGAGGATCATGGCATCGCTCTGGGATGATGAGGACCTCGCAGAGAAGGTCCTGGCAACAGGCACTCCAGCATCAAGGAAGGGCAGGCAGGATGGACGAACGGAACACTAGCAGGCGCTTCGTCCTCCTCTTCATCCTGATCCTCCTCCTTGTCGCCATCACCCTCATGATCGTCCTGGGCTGGGGTATCACGATCCAGAGCACCGTAGCGACAGGCCTGGTGGGCGCCGCCCTCGCTATCGTCGTGGTGCTGGCAAGCCTTTCCTTCGTCTATCCGGATACCCTGCGTTCGCGCGCGACCGAGCGTACCCTGCGCGTTGCCTCGAACACGCTTGACCACATGCGCTATGGCCTTACCCCGGACTCCTGCCAGGCTGTCTGCAAGCTGCTGCTCCCGGAGACGGCCGCCCAGGCCATCTCCATGTGCGACACGAAGAAGGTCCTGGCCTATGTCGGCGAGGATGCCGCAGCCTACCCGTCGGGAAGCGAGAATTCGGTCCGCGTCGCCGAGACCCTGAAGTCGGGGAGACTCCAGACCTTCCAGTACACGCGCACCGAGATCCGCCGGCTCGAGGAGGAGGGGCGCATCAAGGAGGGCGAGGTCCTTCCTGCCGGCGTCATTGCCCCTCTCGTCGTGCAGGGAAAGACGGTAGGCGCCATCACGTTCTACTACCGCTATGGAAGGACGATCGACCGCACGCAGATCGCGATTGCCCGAGGACTTGCAAACCTCCTCTCGACGCAGCTTACATCCTATGAGCTGGATCTTCAGGCAGAGCTTACGGCACGTGCCGAGGTCAAGGCCCTCCAGGCTCAGATCAATCCGCACTTCCTCTTCAATACGCTCAACACGATCGCCTCGCTCATCAGGACCGACCCTGCAAAGGCCCGTGTGCTCCTGCGCGATTTTGCGGCCTTCTACCGCCAGACGCTCGAAGGATCCGAGCAGATGCTGCCGCTTTCCCGCGAGCTCGAGCAGACGAGGCGCTACCTCACGTTCGAGCATGCCCGCTTCGGCGAGGACCGCATCGTCGAGACCGAGCATATCGAGCCAGGACTTGAGCGCATGCTTGTCCCTTCCTTCATCATCCAGCCCATCGTCGAGAATGCCGTCCGCCACGCTATGCGCGACGAAGGTGCCCTTCACATCGATGTGCACGCCGTGAGGGATGGAGACGATGTCCTTATTGCCGTCACGGACGACGGTGTCGGTATGGACAAGGAGACGCTCGAGAAGCTCACGGAGACGGTCGAGAAGCCCCACACGATCGAGCATGGGCCATCATCCAAGGGAACCGGCATCGCGCTCCACAATGTGGCAGAGCGCGTCAAGCGCTTCTATGGGACCGATTCGGGTATAGAGATTGTGAGCAAGGTCGACCAGGGCACCCAGATAGCGCTCCGGCTCGGGGGAGCCGCAGCGATGCTGGAGTCATGACAGGGGAGCCGCGAAGGACGCTTGATGGGGAATGCGCATCCTCTCGAGGCGAATATTTGCTATGGTTGATGCGGAATTGAGGATGTGGGAGGTTTCATGCCGATGCTCAAGGCAATGATTGTAGATGACGAGGCTCCGGCACGCTCGGAGCTCAGGTACCTGCTCGAAGAGACCGGAAGGGTCGATGGGATCAGTGAGGCTTCGAGCGCACGCGAGGCGGTCGAGAAGCTCATGGAGGGACGTCCTGACGTGATGTTCCTGGACATTTCGATGCCGAAGACATCCGGCATGCAGCTTGCGGAAGCCCTGCACAAGCTCAAGAATCCACCTGCCGTCGTCTTCGTGACGGCCTACAGCGAGTATGCCCTCGAGGCATTCGACGTGAACGCGGTCGACTATCTGATGAAGCCGGTCGAGACCGACAGGCTCAACCAGGCGCTCGACAAGGTGCAGTCGATGGCAAAGCCGCAGGTGCAGAGCCACGCCTCCGTGGAGCGCATTCCGGTTGAGAAGGGCGGCCGCAAGGTGCTCGTGCCGATCGACCAGATCCGCTACATCGAGGCCAAGGACGACTACTCCTGCATCTATACGGATACGGAGCGCTATCTCTCGACGATCTCTCTTGCCCGCCTCGAGAACGAGCTCACGCCCCATGGCTTCTTCCGTGTGCATCGCGGCTATATCGTGAACCTCCAGTACGTCGAGGATGTCGAGGTGCTTCCGAGCGGCATCCTGCAGCTCGGCGTGAATGGCATCGAAGGCAAGAAGATCTCCGTCTCGAGGCGCCGCGTCGTCCAGCTCAAGCGCGCTCTCGGACTGTAGGAGAGCGGGGCCATGGCAAAGAGGGTCGCGGTCATATCTGATACGCATGGCTATCTCTCTGAAGAGCTCGCCCATGCTCTCAGAGGGGCAGACCTCATCGTCCATGCAGGAGATATCTGCTCGGCCAGCGACTTCCGCACCCTCTCTGGCATGGCTCCTTTGAAGCTCTGCCTCGGCAACAACGACTGGGGCTATGACTACGGTCCCGGCGTGGAGCGCCATATCCACTTCCTCTATGAGGGAGCGCTCTGGCAGGTCTGCCACTACCGCGAGAAGCTCGATATGTCCTGGGGCACAATCGCTGTCTGCGGACATACGCACAAGCCCATCTGCGAGCTCTCGAAATCGGGCCATCTCCTCATGAATCCGGGATCGCCGACCTACCCAAGGACCCAGGAGGGCCCGACCATGGGATGGATCGAGATCGAGGATGGCAAGATCCTCGATGCCCATATCCAGCGTCTCGAACCCGAAGACAAGGAAGAACGCCGGCACTTCTTCAGGTGATAAGAGACAAGTTAATCAGCTGCAGCAGTACAAGTCCAGGCGGCTAATCCATATGGAACTGGCCTTAGTTGCTGTCGTTCAGGCTCATTCCATATCCGTCCGAAACTAGCTGTATGATTCTCTCTGCCCTATTTTGTAATGGCATACCTGCGGGTGCTGCCGTATCCTTCTGCCTCAACGAGCCCCTTCTCCCTCAATTTATGAAGGATGTTTCTTGTTGCGCGTGTAGTAAGGCCAGGCTTTTTGGCAATTTGGGCTGAACTGGCCTTCCCTTCGCCTTTGATGTATTCGTACGCGGCAAATTCATTTGAACGCAGAATATCGTAAAGATTGTTGGCTTCCTGTTTATGGGCATCGTCTCCATACCCCGACTGTTCTTTGTGTGGCTTCGAGTCATACGCAACCGATGCGGAAGTCTGGACCGGCGATGCGGAAGTCTGGACCGGCGATGCGGAAGCGTCCATGGGTGCCCCAAATATTCGGTCCCTTGATTAGGCTTTGCCTTGGTGTGCATCCATGAAGAGCGGGACGATCGTCTTCGTGTAGAAGGCAAGCCAGAGAAGAGAGACGGCGAAGCCTGCCACGACATCCGATGCATAGTGGACGCCCAGATAGATGCGGCTCACGCCGACCATCAGGATAGTGAGGGCAAAGAGGGTGCAGAGCACAGAGCGCAGGACCTTGTCCTTCTCGTAGTGCCAGACCATCCAGAGCATGAGCCCGTAGAATGCCATGCTCACCATCGAATGGCCCGAGGGGAAGCTGTAGCCGGTCTCTGCAATGAGGCGGAAGCCTTCGGGGCGCGGTCTCTGGATGAGGTTCTTGAGAAGGACGTTCAGCACGAGCGTGAGAGCAAGGTTCAGAAGAGCGCATCTGCCTGGCTGCTTGCCCGGAGCAAAGGCGGTGATCACAAGGCACATGACGAAGAGGACGACCGGAGAGGCAAGGCTCGAAAACTGCTCCATGTAGGGCGTGAGCCAGTCTGCACGCATGCCTTCGACGATTGCGCGGTAGGCAACAACATCGATTTTCAGGACCTCGCCTGTGAAGAGGTCCTCGACGATAGCAAAAAGGACAAGGAGCGCCGCGACGACGATGGTCAGGCGCTTGTGTGCGCATACCTCACGTCCGAATGCCTTGATCCACCTCATGGCATGCCCTCCTCAAGAAAAATGTGCGTGCATCTGCGTGCACGCACATCATAGTCCCTTGGTTCAGCTGCTTACAGGTTCGCTTCGAGCTCGCTCTCGAGCGATGCCTTCGGCATGTTTCCTACAAGCGTATGGACTGGCTTGCCATCCTTGAAGAGGATGAGCGTCGGGATGCTCACGATGTGGAAGCGGGTCGCCAGGCTCTCCTCCTCATCTACATTGCACTTGTAGACGTCCATGCGGTCCTCGAGCTCCTTGCCGACCGCCTCGACCGTAGGGCCAAGGGCGCGGCAGGGCCCGCACCAGCTGGCCCAGAAATCCACGAGGACAGGCTTGGCAGAATCTGCCAGAACCTTGTCGAATGTCTCGGCTGTGATAGCTTCTGCCATCAGCTTCCTCCTTCATGCCGGATGTGCCTGGATGCAGGCAGAGTCTCATACCTGTGCACATTCGCGTTTCTTTGCAGCGCTTATACCCGGATAGTCTCCTTTTCTGTCAGGAACCAGACAGCGCATAAGAGGTAAGCTAGGGACATATGCAAGAAGGCAGGAGGTGTATCCGTGGAGCGGGAAGACGTAAGGAAGCGCTACATAGCGAAATCGCAGGCAGAGATCGCAAGTCTCTCCGAGCGCGGGCTCCAGATGTCTGGCAATGCCTTCTCGTCCCTCCTGATACTCAAAGGCGAGCTTGGACCGGGCGACCAGGGCGGTCGCACGCTTCTGGCAGGCCCTGACGGCAAGGCCCTTGCTGCAGCATTCGCGCGCCTTGGCTATGCGCCGGAAGACTGGTGCGCGCTTTCCACAAAGACCATAACCGGCGAAGATGTGGAGCCAGACCTTCTGAGGGAAGCCATCGCCGTGCTCGATCCCGCCACTCTTGTCATTTCCGATGAGGCGGCATCGGCCTGCGTGAAGGAGGCCTATGCAGAGGAGCTCTCGCACGTCGAGGACTTCGCGACGGCCATGCTCGAGCCGGGGCATGTGGCAGAGGTCTGCGGCATGCGTGTCATGGATCTCGGCGGCTTCGAGGCAGCGCTTTCCGACCCCAAGAAGAAGCAGATTGTCTGGGCCTACCTCAAGAAGCTCCCTCCCCTGGGAGAGCCATACTAGGCCTTCTGCCGCACTGCCTAAAAGTTGGTATGAAATCTCCTGAACCTGCTTAGCGGAAAGCAGGCAAATGCGCAGGTGCGCTATGCTTTTTGAAAGCTTGGCATATGCACATTACGGCTGCGGTACTCTGTAGGTATAACTGTCACGCCCGCACTCCGGGCAGGCAAGGAGGTTTCCCGTGGCCAATGTAGCAGCACCTGTCGATCCGACCCAGACTCCTGAGTGGGCAAAGCTTTCCCAGGACTTCAAGAAGATGCAGGATGAGGGCATCTCCCTCAAGAAGTGGTTCGCAGACGATTCCGAGCGTGTGAACAAGCTCAGCTTCGATGTGAATGACCTGCACTTCGATCTTTCCAAGAACCTTGTCACAGACGAGACGGTCAAGGACCTCGTCGCTCTCGGCCGTGCCGTGCACCTCGAGGAGCGCCGCGACCAGATGCTCAAGGGCGTCCACATCAACACGACCGAGGACCGCGCTGTCCTGCATTCCGCACTCCGCCGTCCGGCATCCGACGAGGGAAAGCTCATCGTCGACGGCCAGGACTGCGTGAAGGACGTCCATGAGGTGCTCGACCGCATGTTCGCCTTCGCCGACCAGGTGCGCTCCGGCGCATGGAAGGGCGTCACCGGCAAGAAGATCGAGAATGTCGTCTCCATCGGCATCGGCGGCTCCGACCTCGGTCCGGTCATGGCCTATGAGGCGCTGAAGCCCTATCTTTCGGGCGGCATCCAGGTCCGCTACATCTCGAACATCGACCCGAATGATGCAGCTGAGAAGCTCAAGGGCCTCGATCCTGAGACCACCCTTGTCATCATCGTCTCCAAGACATTCACGACGCTCGAGACAATGACGAACGCACGCGAGGTCAGGACCTGGCTCATCGACACGCTCAAGGCACAGGGTGCCATCGATGGCTCCGACACCTCCATCGCCGACGCGATCAAGCGCCACTTCGTCGCCGTCTCCACGAACCTCGAGGGCGTCGAGGCCTTCGGCATCGATCCTTCCAACGCCTTCGGCTTCTGGAACTGGGTCGGCGGCCGCTACTCCGTCGATTCCGCAGTGGGCCTCTCCCTCATCCTCGCCTTTGGCCGCGAGGTCTTCGAGGAGTTCCTCTCCGGCTTCCACGATATGGATGTCTACTTCGCATCCACGCCGCTCGAGCAGAACGTCTGCGCCCTCATGGGTCTCCTGAACGTCTGGTATGTGAACTTCTTCAAGGCTGAGAGCCACGCCGTGCTCCCGTATGACCAGTACCTGCACCGCTTCCCGGCCTACCTCCAGCAGCTCACGATGGAGTCGAATGGCAAGTCCACGCGCTGGGATGGCACCCCTGTCACGACCGAGACGGGCGAGATCTTCTGGGGCGAGGCTGGCACGAACGGCCAGCACGCCTTCTATCAGCTCATCCATCAGGGCACGCGCCTGATCCCTGCCGACTTCATCGCCTTCGTGAATACCCCGAATCCGACGAAGGACGGAGACCAGGACATCCACGAGCTCTTCCTCGGCAACTTCCTCGCCCAGACGAAGGCCCTTGCCTTCGGCAAGACCGCTGACGAGGTCAGGCAAGAGGGCACGGCTGAGTGGATGGTGCCGGCACGCTGCTTCGAGGGCAACCGTCCGACGACCTCCATCTTCGGCGAGGCGCTGACGCCGCATGCACTTGGCGAGCTCATTGCCCTCTATGAGTACATCACGTTCACCGAGGGCACGGTCTGGGGCATCGACTCCTTCGACCAGTGGGGCGTCGAGCTTGGCAAGCAGCTTGCAAAGCAGATCACCCCTGCCTTCCACGACGACAAGGCACTTGCACAGCAGGACAGCTCCACGAAGGAGCTCATTGCCTTCTACCGTGCACATCGCAAGTAAGGCAAGATGCAAAAAGATCCGTCTGGGGAGCCTGGCAGCTTGATCTGCCAGGCTCCTTTTCGGTAACAGCCTTGCTTCATCCGTCTGCCCGATTGCTGCATCCATGGATAAGGCGCTTTAGTATGATGAACAAGTTGCGCGCGTGCGCTTCGGCCAGCGGAGAAGGGATGTGCTGTCCCATGAAGAGCCTCAATCCTTATGCAGGAGAGATACCGGTCTCTGCCATTCACACGATGACAGAGGTTGCCTATGAATATGACGCTATCAACCTCTCGCAGGGATTTCCGTCCTTCACGCCGCCGAAAGCCCTGACCGACCGCCTCTCCGAGGTCACGCACGGAGGTCCGAACCAGTATGCCATCTCCTATGGCGCGGCGAACTTCCGCGAGGCGCTGACGCAGAAGGTCAACCGCTTCACGAAGATGGACTTCGACCCCGATGAGAATGTCGTCGTCTGCAATGGCTGCACAGAGGCGCTGCTCGTTGCGCTCTTCACGGTTGTCGCGCCAGGAGACAAGGTTGTCGTCTTCGACCCCTGCTACGAGAACTATGTGCCCGATATCAGGATGGCAGGAGCTGAGCCCATCTTTGTCCAGCTCACACCGCCTTCGTTCAGCTTCTCGGAAGAGGAGCTGGATCGTGCCTGCTCAGACCCTGCCGTGAAGGCGCTCATCCTCAACAACCCGCATAACCCTTCCGGCAAGGTGTTCGATAGGGACGAGCTCACAGCTATTGCCCATATCGCAGAGAAGCATGACCTCTATGTGATCACGGACGAGGTCTATGAGCACATCGTCTACGAGCCGATGGAGCATATCTACTTCTGCACGCTTCCCGGCATGGACAGGCGGACAATCATGTGCAGCTCCCTTTCCGAGACGTTCTCCATCACGGGCTGGCGCTTGGGCTATCTCTATGGGCCGAAGGAGATCGTGGATACGGCCAAGCGGGTGCACGAGCGCTTCTCGAACTCGTCTTCTGCCCCTCTCATGGAGGCAGCGGTGGCCGGCCTCATGTTCCCCGATGCCTACTACGAGGCACTCAAGGCCACATATACGGCAAAGCGCCGTCTCTTCTGCAGCGGGCTCGATGCTCTTGGCATCCCCTATATCCAGCCACAGGGCACCTTCTATGTGCTCTGCGACATCTCCGGCTTCTCCATGGGGTCAGACACCCGCTTCGCGCTCGAGTTTGCACGCAGGGTCGGCGTGGCAGGCGTTCCTGCCTCCTACTTCTTCCAGCATCCGGAGCGCCGCTACATCCGCTTCCACTTTGCACGCGAGGACCGCATCCTGAACGATGCCCTGGAGCGCATGGTGCCGGCAAAGCGCCTCCTCGACTAGGCGCTCTCCGCCGCTGAAAGCGGAAGTCTCGTGGAGCTTCTGGCCTTGCCACAGGCATCCTCTTTGTGGCAGGCAGCCTTTCCGCTATACTTTTTCCTCGCGAGTGCATTCGATGGGTTCGGGCGACGTACTGTTCCGAACCTGGTCAGGGCCGGGAGGCAGCAGCCATAAGGAGCCTCGGGCGGGCGCCCGTTCCCATCGAATGCACTGCATGAGTGCCTCCAGGACCTATGCCCTGCGAGGCACTCTCTGTATACAGGGTGTCTGTAAGGAGAAGGTCAGTGCCGTTCATCAATGCGATTGCCGAGCTCATCCACGATCCGCGTACTGCCATCGCTGCCTGGATCGCAGCAGGTCCGCTCTATGCCTATGGCTTCATCTTCCTGATCGTCTTCGTCGAGACGGGTGTCGTCTTCTTCCCGTTCCTTCCGGGAGACTCGCTCCTCTTTGCTGCCGGCTTCTTTGCCCATAACGGGGGCTTCAACATCTACCTGCTTCTGGCCTGTGCCTGGGCAGCCGCCATCCTCGGCGACCAGTGCAACTTCATGATTGGCCACTTCTTCGGACGCAAGATTGTCGCTTCCGGCAAGGTGAAGGCCATGACGCCGGAGAGGGTCAAGAAGACGGAGGACTTTCTCGACAAGTGGGGTCACCTCGCGATCTTCCTGGGCCGCTTCTTCCCGTTCATCCGCACGTTCGTGCCGTTCCTCGCCGGCATGGGCGGCATGCACTGGAGGAACTTCGTGATCTTCAATATCCTCGGCGGCGTCTGCTGGTCCACGCTCTTCACGCTGCTGGGCTATTTCTTCGGCGGCATCCCCGCCGTGCAGGAGCACTTCGAGCTTGTCATTGTCGGCATCATCCTCGTCTCCATCATCCCGGCTGTCGTGGGTGCCCTGAAGGCGAAGTTCGGCAAGAAGGAGCCTGAGGCAGAGTAGGCACGTCTGTGACGTTTCTGCGACCTGTCCTGCACCGGGTGCTACAGTAGTTTCAGCGTGTAGCGTACAGACGAAAAAGTGCAGGGCAAAGCGTGCAGACCGAAGATTCGGCCTGCACGCTTTTTGTGTACGCGGAAAGGAATGGGAACATGCCGAAAAACAGGGTGCAGGGAATCATCTTCGGAGTGCTCATGAGCGTGACGATGGCATACGGGATGGAGGTCTACAACGTTGCCTGGAAGATGGGCATCCCGACCATGCCGGGAGGGTTCTCGAACATGACAAACGACGTGTTCCTGGGAGCCCTCATCGAGGCTTCCTACATGTGGCTCTTCGTGTTCCTGTTCTCGAATCTCTGGGGCACCCGTGTGGGAGCAGGCCTTTCGGCCAGGCTTGTCGATCCTGGCCATGACAACGCATTTCTCTGCACGGTCGTGCGCTCTTCCTGCACCGTGCTCATCATGTGCCCGACCATGAGCATGGTGGCATCCATCCTCTTCAATATCATCTTGGGCGGCATGCCGGTCATGCAGCTTCCTGCCATCTTTGTCGGCACCCTCATCAAGAGCTTCCCGATGGCGCTGCTGTGGAACCTCTTTGCTGCAGGCCCGATCACGCGCCTTGTCTTTGAGAAGTGCTTCAGCCATGCAGGGGAGAGGCAGGAAGAGGCAGCTCATGAAGGAGCAGAGGCATAGCAGCATCTGCAATCTCTAGAAAAACCAGGGCCAGGAAGATCCTATGGGACTCTTCCTGGCCCTTCTGCATTTCCAATCGAATGATGGAAGATGGGAATGCTGCAGGCAAGACAGCTGTCGTTGCTGCTCTGTCGTTCATGAGAGCAGCTGTGCTGGGAGGAAGCCTGCCTCAGGGCGCCATAAGAGATTGCTGCCGCTGCGGAAAGGGCCATAAGAACGAGGAGACTGTCTTCGATATCCAGTTCCAGATCGATGGACAGGCTTACGACTATGGATTTGGCTGCCTGCTGGCAGATTTCAAGATTACATCCGAATGGCTCTATGCGCTTGGAGCCGAATCAAAGCTGCTCTTCCAGAGAGATGAGGCTGAAAGCATGGACTGTACCGGCATAGAAGATGGCGCATCCGACAGCGACCGCATGCGTCTCGATGTGTGCAGGGATGATTTCCTGCACAAGGAAGCCTCTGGCCTTGGATCCGATCTCTTCCTTTCTGCCATGAATGCCGGAAGAAGCTTCCCTCAGGAATCTCCGCTCAGCGCATTTCATAGGGCTATGAGGTGGTTCGCTGAAGGCGTCGGCGTGATTGGTGCTGGCCAGGTTCCCGCCACAACGGAATACTATGCGGATGGAAGCAGCCTGGACAAGGTCGCTCAAGTGCTGGCATCGCTCGATACGGGCGTCACGGGCCTCGAAAAGCAGCAGCTCTCGATGGATGAGCCTGAGAAATACATGCCTCCGGAGGCTTTGCTCACGCTCAGACAGTTTCTCAAGGCTTCTGCACCCCAGACGCCTGGCGGGAAGCTCTCTGTCACATTTAGGAGCGATAACGCCTTCCTGGGGATAGATCTCAAGGGGTCAGAAGAGCCTCAGTCCACTGTCCTCAAGATCAGACACGAAGACTCCTTGTATGATTTCGGCTTCCAGGATGAATCGGATGGCACCAAGCGGCTCTTCGATCTCATGGATTTCCTCCTCACGCATAGCCATGGGAAGGCCTTCGTGATTGATGAGCTCAGCAGGAGCTTTCATCCCATGCTGACCCAGCAGCTTGTAAAGCTCTTCAATGAAGTGCATGCAGAAGATGGCTGCCAGCTCATCCTCACGACGCATGAAGACACCATCATGTCCTACGAATTCTTCCGCCGTGACGAGATCTGGTTCGTGGAGCGCGGATCGGATGGATGCACGAGACGGTATCCTCTCGACAGATTTGCGCAGGACGGTGCGCGTTCCGATGCTCGCATCGGAAAGAAGTGCATGGAGGGAAGGTACGGTGGAGTGCCCCGTATTTCTGGCTCCGGGGCCCTTGAGGCGCTGTCTGCTGGAGAGGGAAGATTCAATGGCTGGCATATGAATTGTCTGCGGCATTGTCTGCAGTCTTGAGTGATGTGTGTAGGCCTACCTATGAAATGCGCTCAATTAGACTTCGCCGGACGGTTCTCTTCCGTCTGCTGACAGTCCTATCTCGATTTTGTTCTGCGGAACAATTGGATCAATTGACAGCATGGGATTATTTGGGGTGACGTCTTTATGACTGGCGAATCCTCAGAGCAAGTGCAACGACTGGTGGTGGTAGACCTCCCAGGGGCACTTCCACTTGAGACGCTTGCGTGGTCTCCGGTTGAGTGAATCGTA
>OMVT01000008.1 GCA_900314535.1 uncultured Olsenella sp.
GGCCTGAACGAAGCGAAGGCCAGGGACTTGAGTCCCTGGCCGGCATTTATAGGGTTATACCCTTAGAGCAAACCACCCGCTACGCGGGTGGTCATGATTATATTCCCGATTCTCAGAGCCCGAACGCGTAGCTTGTCATGCTGATCGAGCCAAGGTTCTGGATATGGTTGAAGACTTCTGCCCCCTCGCCCTGGGCTGCGCCGAGGACGGTCACGAGCGGCAGGAAGTGGTCTGGCGTCGGCACGGCGTAGGCTGCCTCAGGGAGCTTCTCGAAGTCTATGACAGCGTCATCGTCGCGCTTCTTCACAGCCGCGAGGATCGCATCGTCGAAGCGGAGGTTCTGGGGCGTGCCATGCGGGTTTTCCCAGTCGGCCTCACGCAGGTTGTGCACGACATTGCCGGAACCCAGGACGACAAAGCCCTCATCGCGCAGGGCGCTGAGCTTCTGTCCGACCTCATAGGCGTACTTGGCATTCTGGAGGCCATTCACGGAGAGCTCGACCACCGGGATGTCTGCCTCGGGCAGCATGTGATGGAGCGGCGTCCAGACGCCGTGGTCGATGCCCCAGGTATCGTCGACAGCGACATCATCGCCCAGAAGCTCGAGCACGCGCTCGGTGAGCTCCTTCGAGCCAGAGGGACGGTAGTGGATTGCGTAGAGCTCAGGCGGGAAGCCGTACATGTCGTTTACCTGGCGGGGTGTCGGGTCTGACTGCACGAGCGTGCCGCGCGTGAACCAGTGGGCCGAGACGGCGAGGATTGCCTTCGGATGGTGTGCCTTGAGGCGCTCGCCGACAGAGGCCAGGCCTTCCGAGATTGCGTCATGCCTGAGTGCCATCATCGGGTCGCCGTGGCCGATGAAGAGGGCGGGCTGGCGTGTTTCTGTGCTGGTCGTGCTCATAAGTACCATCTCGCTTCCAGGTATCAATTCTAGACTTGCTTGTTGTCTTGTACTATAAATGACACGAAAGCGATAGCAATAATGTTTTTTCTCGCTACCTGGTATGTTTTCGGATACCTATGGCAGAAAGGAGATGGATATGGCACGACAGAAGCCAGAGTATTTCGGCACCTGCCCCTTCGTGACGGCACAGTGGGTGCTCCAGGGGAAGTGGACGATCGTGATCCTGCATCATCTGAGCGAAGGGACGCTCCGGTTCTCGGAGCTCCAGAGCAGGATGCCGCAGCTTACGCACTCGACGCTCTCTTCGCAGCTGAAGCAGCTCGAGGCAGAAGGGATGGTGAAGAGGACCGTCTATCCCGAGGTGCCTCCTCGTGTGGAGTATGAGCTCACGGAGCTTGGCCAGACCTTCCAGCCGGTGCTCGATGCGGTGGGCAGCTGGGGAGAGCGTTATATAGAATATCTTGATGCACAGGAGAAGAAGGAAGGCACGAAGGAGGACATGAAATGACACCAGAGATGCTTGGCTATATCCTCATTCCGTTTGCTGGCACAAGCCTCGGCGCGGCGCTTGTCTTCTTCATGAAGGACGGGCTCTCCGAGAGGACGGAGCGCATCCTCGGGGGCTTTGCGGCGGGCGTCATGGTTGCAGCTTCGTTCTGGAGCCTCCTGGCCCCGGCACTCGAGCAGGCGGAAGAGGCGCTCGGGAGCCTTGCCTTCATTCCCTGCGCGATAGGCTTCCTTCTCGGCATGGCCCTGCTTCTCATCCTCGATACGCTGACACCTCACATGCATCTCGATGGACAGGAGGAGGGCGTGAAATCTGGCCTTTCCCGCACGACGAAGCTCGTGCTTGCGGTCACGATCCACAACATCCCTGAAGGCATGGCGGTAGGTGTCGTCATGGCAGCGGTCCTCGAAGGCTCTGCCGGCGTCGGGCTTGCAGGCGCTGCTGCCTTGGCGCTGGGCATCGCTATCCAGAACTTCCCGGAAGGAGCCATCGTCTCCATGCCGCTTCGTGCTGAAGGCATGAGCAAGGCAAAGACGTTTGCGCTCGGCGTCCTTTCCGGCGCGGTCGAGCCCATTGCCGCCATCATCACCGTGGCAGCCTCTTCGGTCATCGTCTCGGCGATGCCGGTCCTTCTCTCCTTTGCGGCAGGCGCCATGATGTATGTCGTCGTGGAGGAGCTCATCCCGGAGATGAGCGAAGGGGAGCATTCGAACTGGGGGACCATCTCCTTTGCCCTTGGCTTTGTCGTCATGATGGTCCTCGATGTGGCGCTGGGATAGAAGGGGCGGAACAGCGAAGGCAGAAGCTCTGACTTCTTTTGTCAGCGGAGTGTAAGGTATCGGCGAGCGGCTTACGATGGATTTACGCAATGCGTACAATTCCATTACGTAAGCCGCTTTTGCACTTTTACATGCGGATGGATGAAGCCCGTGGAGGCAACCTTTGATTACCTTCTCGCAGTTCCTTGGCATGGTCTCGGCTAACCCCTTCCTCGCTCTCGTGATCATCCTCGTTCTCGGCACCATCTTCGTGAATGGCGCGACGGATGCCGCGAATGCGATTGCAGAGCCGGTGGGCACACGCTCGATCACGGTCGAGCATGCCATTGCCATGTCCGTTGCCTGCAACTTCGTAGGCTTGGTAGCCATGACCATGATCTCGACAGCCGTGGCAGACACGATGTCCGATATGGTCGACTTCGGCGGCGATACCCATGCAGCGCTCATCGCCCTGGCTGCAGCCACGGTCGGCATCGTTGCCTGGGGTGTCGGTGCCTGGATCTTCGGCATCCCCACTTCCGAATCCCATGCCCTGATTGCAGGACTCACCGGTGCTGCCATCGCTGTCTCGGGCGGCGTCGAAGGCGTCAATTTCTCTGAATGGGCGAAGGTCATCTACGGCCTCGTGCTCTCGACCGTGCTCGGCTATCTTGCAGGCTGGGCCATCGCGAAGATCATCCCCCATGCCTGCCGGCATGCAGACCGAAGACGGGCCAACAACTTCTTTGGCACGATGCAGATTGCAGGTGCAGCGGGCGTTGCCCTCATGCACGGCGCACAGGATGGCCAGAAGTTCATGTCTACGGCAATGCTTGCCATCGCCCTCTCTGCAGGCACGAGCATCTCGGACCTTGGCGGCTTCCCGCTCTGGATCGAGGTCCTCTGTGCCGGCGTCATGGCGCTCGGCACGGCCGTGGGCGGCAAGCGCATCATCAAGAAGGTCGGCATGGAGATGGTGACGCTCGAGAAGTATCAGGGCTTTGCCGCTTCTGTCTCTGCAACGGCCTCGCTCTTCATTGCCACGGTCACCGGCCTTCCGGTCTCGACGACCCACACGAAGACCGCCGCAATCATGGGCGCCGGCGCTGCCAAGGACGTGCGCTCCGTGAACTGGGCCATTGCGAAGGACATGGTCTACACCTGGCTCTTCACGTTCCCGGGCTGCGGCATCATCGGCTTTGTCCTCGCCAAGCTCTTCCTCCTGTGGTTCTAGACGCGAATCCCTATCTCGAAAGGAATGGTGGCCCATGGCCCGCATGAAGAAAGAAGATCCGTTCTACACGAAGCTCAAGGACTTTGCGGCTGCAATCGAGGAGTGCGCAGTCGACTACGAGAAACTGATACGCGGCTATCCCGAGACGGAGATCATGATTCCGCAGATGAAGCTCCATGAGTCGGAATGCGACCAGCGCGTCCAGGCCATCATGAAGGAGCTCTATACGTCCTTCATCACGCCGTTCGACAGAAACGATGTAATGGACCTTGCCCTCAAGATGGACGACGTCGTCGACAACATGAAGGGCGTCTCGACGAGGCTCGATCTCTTCAACGTCTCCCATATGCGCTCAGAGGCTGTCCAGATGGCAGAGCTCACGCTCATCGCTGCCAAGCAGATGCATGAGATGATTAACCGGCTTCCGCACTACAAGGACGATCCGGAATGCATGCAGATCGCCATCTCGATGGGACACATCGAGGATGAGGGAGATTCCGTATACGAGAACGGCGTGAGGAAGCTCTTCCAGGAAGAGAAGGAGTCGAGGCCAGGCCATATCGTGGGATGGCTCAGGATCTTCGACCGCATGGAGGAGTGCCTGGACTCCATCGATGCGGTGGCAGGCGTTGTCCGCTCCATTGTCATGAAGTCTGCCTGATCTTCTGAGACATAGGAAACGTATCGAGGGGTGCCGGAAGGTGCCCCTTTCTCTGTCCCGGACATGCTTGGTATATGCTTGATGACCTATGGAGGCAAGGAGGGCACATGAGCCGCGTGGCAGACGAGATGGACGATCTTTTCGACGAGGAAGAAGGGGAGAGCCTGGACGTTCTCCTCATGGCAGAGGATGCCGACATCTCCGGCTGCGTGTTTGCGTGCGAGACGCTTTCCGGATCCTTTGGCCATGCAGAGTTCGAGCGCTGCACGTTCCGCCAGGTCTCGTTTGCAGATACCCGCTGGGCACGGGCAAGCTTCGATGGCTGCACGTTCTCGGCCTGCGACTTCACGGGTGCGCATATGGCAAGAAGCTTCCTGCGTGATTGCAGGCTTTCTGACTGCCGCTTCACGGGAGCAGACTTCCATGGGTCCTATATCGAGCGCGTCTCGTTCAGATCGTGCCTTCTGGGCTATGCCAACCTCTCCGAGTCGAAGGCACAGCATGTGAAGTTCGTCTCTTCCGCACTCCGGGAGGCAAGCCTCGACCATATGAAGGCGAAAAGCCTCGCATTTGAAGATGCCGACCTCACGCGTGCCGAGCTCTTCGGCACGAGCCTCAAGGGCTGCGACCTCTCATCCTCCACGATTGACGGCATCCGCATCTCCGATACGTTTGCAGAGCTCAAGGGAGCTTCTGTCTCGCTCGGCCAGGCGCCGCTTGTCCTTGCGATCCTGGGTGTGCGGGTGAAAGAGCTCTGATCTGGTAAGCGGAGAAATTTCCCGAAGGGCTGAATTAATCGGCAGACGGTTCTACGTGCGCATTTGCGTGAGGAAACGCTTCCAGCGTGCTATCGTGGCCACGGTGGAAGCTATCTGTACAGGCGGCGATGCCTGCCTGTTTCTATCGGAAAGGGATGTTGCTCCATGGAGAAGAAGATGCATACCCGCAAGGTCGTGATTGTCGGCGCTGGCCGCGTCGGTTCGCACTGCGCGCTCTGCCTGATGTTCCGTCACCTCGTGAACCAGATCGTCCTCATCGATGTGAACCGCGAGGCTGCGGAGGCCCAGGCCATGGACCTGCAGGATCTTGCAAGCGGCCTCGGCGAGTCGTTCGAGATTCGTGCCGGAGACTACTCCGACTGCGCCGATGCCCACTTTGTCATCATGACTGCTGGCAGGAGCAGGAAGCCGGGCCAGACCCGTCTCGAGATGCTCGGCGCCACGATGCAGGTCCTGGATGGCATCGTCCCCCAGATCCGCGACTCCGGATTCCAGGGCATCCTGATTTCCGTCTCGAACCCGTCCGACATCGTCGCAGAGTACCTGTACCGCACGATGAAGCTGCCGCGCGGCCACGTGTTCGGCACGGGTACGGCACTCGACTCTGCCCGCCTGCGCGGCATCATCGGCCGCGAGATCGGCGTCGATTCGCGCCAGGTCAATGCGTTCTGCATGGGCGAGCACGGCGATTCGTCGTTCATCCCGACGTCGCACATCTCCGTCGGCGGCATCCAGCTCCGCGAGTACCTGTCGATGAGGAAAGGCGGGGAGAGCCAGCTCGACTTCGACGATATCAAGAAGCAGGTCAAGGAGGCCGGCAGCCGCATCGTGAAGGGCAAGGGCTGCACGGAGTTCGGCATCGCCTCCATCGTGAGCCAGATCATCATGTCGATCCTGCACAACGAGCGTGCTGTCATCCCTCTGTCGGCTCACCTCGAAGGCGAGTACGGCGAGTCCGGCATCTCCATCGGCGTGCCGTGCATCCTGTCCGACCAGGGCGTCGAGCAGGTGCTCGAGATCGACCTCACCTACGACGAGCGCCGTGCCATGAGGAGAAGCTGCGACATCGTCCGCGAGAATCTCGACAAGGTGTTCCCCGAAGCCTGAGGGAGGCACAAGGAAGAGCGGGAGGGCTTCCGGCATCTGCCGGGAGCCCTCTTCATGATGTGGAGGAAGGCTTCCTGTTTGCGAGGATGATGCCTGCTGCAATCAGGACAAGGGCAAGCGCCGTTGCGGGCCGACGGGCGTGCCTTCGCTGCCGATTGTCGCGAGCGAGAGCGCGACACCGAAGACAGGAATCAGGAACTGGTAGGGCGCGATGCGGGAGATATCGTTGTCCCTGAGAAGAAGGCTCCACGAAGAGAAGCCGACAGCGGATACCACCGCAAGCCAGACAAGGACCCCAAGCTCTGCGAAGGTGGCTATCTCGAGCCTGCCGCCGAGGATGAGCCCCGCCGCCAGAAGGCAGGCTCCGCCCAGCATGAACTGGAGGCCGCAGAGCTTGAGGGGGTCCTCTGACTGTGCCTTTTTTCTCATGAGCGCGGTCGCTGCTGCACCTGCGACGGAGGAGGCAAGCATCAGGGTCTCGCCCCAGCCGAAGCGGCTGGACTGCCCAATGCCTCCGGTCGCGACCAGGAGGCCAGCAAAGCCGCAGAGACAGCCCAGGGCCTTGTTCAGGGTCATCTTCTCCAGACGGAAGACGAAGCAGGAGGCCAGAAGCATCATGAAGACACCTGCACCCGACGCGATGGAGCCCGAGACTCCTGTTGCATGGGCAAGGCCGACATATCCCAGAAGCTGCTGGGCGAAGACCTGGAAAAATCCGATCTGGGCAGCAGCGCGAAGCTCGGCCGGGGTGGCGTGCCAGCTGCCGGTCCTTGCGCCCTGGAGGACATAGACGATGATGCCGCCCAGGACAAAGCGCGGTCCGGCAAAGACGAGCTGGTCCGCAACGTCGGCAGAGGAGATACCGAGGAGCGCATAGCCGATGCGGATCGCAGGGATCGCAGATCCCCAGAGGGCACAGCTGAGGACTGCAAGGGCAGAGACGGCATAGGCAGAGGAGAGCCTCTTTCTGCCCGAGATGCTCATCCTCGGCTCCTGAGGGTGGAGGCGAAGGCGGAAAGCTCGTCTGCATCCTCCATCTTCGTAGCCCAGCTTGTGACGAAGCGGACGATCCTTCTGCCATCGGGCAGGACGGAGATGGTCTCGGCGCCGCAGGCGCCACGGAAGGCTTCCTCCTCCTTTTCGTTCACATAGAAGAAGAGCTGGTTCGAGTCATGTCCGCCGAAGGGCTCGAAGCCAAGTACGGACAGACCTTCGAAGAGCCGTGCTGCGCTTCTGTTCGCCTGGCGTGCATAGCGGAGCCAGGGCAGGTCTCCATCTTTGTCCGGCGTGAAGGCGCGCTCGAACTGGACGCCCAGAAGCCTCCCTTTTGCCATGAGGCCGCCGCGCTCCTTCTGGACATAGGGGAACGCTTCCTTGAGGCGTTCGTCCGTGAAGACCAGCGCCTCTCCGAACAGGAGCCCATCTTTCGTGCCGCCAAGCGTGAAGGCGGCCGCGCGCTTCGCGATGTCTTCGAGCGCAAGGTCCGCGTCCCGGGCTTCGAGGGCGCTTGCAAGACGTGCGCCGTCCACATAGATCGGGATATCATGTGCGTCTGCCCAGTCTGCAAGTGCAAAGAAGCGCTCGCGCGACCAGACGCCGCCGATCTCTGTCGTATCGGCGATATAGATCAAGGCAGGCTTTGTCATGTGCCTGCCTCCTGCGCACTGGCGCTCCCAGACGCGCTCTGCAGCGTCGGGGGAGACGAAGCCATCGGCGTCATCCGTGAGAAGGATCGTCCTGCCTGCTGCTGCGACAGCTCCGGTCTCGTGCGTCGCGATGTGGGCAAGCGGGGTCGCAATGACGCCTTCCCAGTCGCGGAGCATGCCTGCGATCGCAATGAGGTTCACGGAAGTGCCGCCGGCACAGAACTCGACCGCAGCATCGGGAAGGCCGACCGCTTCGCGGATGAGCGCGCGGGCACGCTCGCAGTGGACATCTCCTTCCGTATAGCCGGGACACTGCTCCTCGTTCGTATCGATGAGGGCCTGGAGCACTTCGGGGGCAGCGCCTTCCGAATAGTCGTTCCTGAACATGCGCATGGGAAATCCTTTCTGCCGTTCGGGCTATCGTAGCAGGCTTTTGACCTGCAAGTCTGCAAGGACAGAACCTTGAGTGCGGGGCGCTTAGATGAAGGTGACGTGCCGTCTTTGTTTCAGACCTGTTCCACAACCAGCATCGTTTTGTTGAGGGTTGTAGACTCTTCTGCACGATGGCGCAGGCAGAACCGCCTGTTCCAGGAGTCGATGTGCGTAAGGAGCGTGTCATGGTTCAGAAGAAGGATATCGACTGGCAGAGCCTCGGCTTTGCATATCAGCCGACCGATTACAGCTATGTCTCGAACTACAAGGATGGTGCCTGGGACGAGGGCGGCCTTACTCCTGACCACACCGTAACGCTCTCCGAGTGCGCAGGCCTGCTTCACTACTGCCAGGAGGTCTTCGAGGGCCTCAAGGCCTATACGACCAAGGATGGCCGTGTCGTCTGCTTCCGTCCGGACCAGAACGCGCACCGCATGCACGATTCCGCAAAGCGCATCGTGATGCCGCCGTTCCCCGAGGACCGCTTCGTCGAGGCAGTCGACGAGGTCGTCCGTGCCAACGCTGCCTGGGTGCCGCCTTTCGGCACGGGCGCTACGCTCTATATCCGCCCGCTCATGTTCGCCACGGGCAATGTCATCGGCGTCAAGCCTGCTGACGAGTATCAGTTCCGCATCCTCGTGACGCCGGTCGGCGCCTACTACAAGGGCGGCGTGAAGCCGGTCAAGGTCCAGGTTTCCCAGTACGACCGTGCAGCACCTCATGGCACCGGCAACATCAAGGCTGGCCTGAACTACGCTATGTCGCTCTATCCGTCTGTCCTTGCACACCAGGCAGGCTATGCGGACAACATGTTCCTGGATCCGCAGACCCGCACCTTTGTCGAGGAGTCCGGCGGCGCGAACTTCCTGTTCGTCGACAAGGAGGGCACGCTCGTCGTCCCGAAGAGCGCAACCGACTCCATCCTGCCGTCCATCACCCGCCGCTCGCTCGTCGATGTGGCTGAGCACTACCTCGGCATGAAGGTTGTCCAGCGCCAGGTACGCTTCGACGAGATCGGCAACTTCGTCGAGTGCGGCATGTGCGGCACCGCAGCTGTCATCTCCCCGGTGGGCGAGGTCGACAACGGCGACGAGAAGGTTGTCTACGGTATGGACCACGTCGGCCCTGTCATGAAGAAGCTCCGCGAGACGCTCACCGGCATCCAGTCCGGCGAGATCGAGGACAAGTTCGGCTGGGTCCACGAGATCAAGGTCGACTAGCTTCAGGATCCACGGACTTTCGGGCGCTCTGCTTCGGCAGGGCGCCTTTTTCGTATGTGTCCAGGCCCTTTCTGTTCCGGTTATGCCAAACTGCCCTGATTTGTCGCGCTTCCAGGCTGAAAAGTGCCGTACAGTTGAGGGACGAAAGGAACCCGAATCGAAGGGCAGGCAAGCATGGGCAGCTTCATCAAGGAATTCAGGGAGTTCGTGTCCCGCGGCAATGTGATGGACATGGCAGTCGGCATCATCATCGGCGGCGCGTTCACGAACATCGTGACATCGCTCTGCACGAACATCATCAATCCTCTGATCTCCTTCATCTCCGGCGGCGGCGCCGAGGTCACGGGCCTCGTCGTGCCGGGCACCTCCATCGACTTCGGTGCCTTCATCACGGCTGTCATCAACTTCTTCATCGTCGCCTTCATCGTCTTCTGCATGGTCAAGGCCATGAACCGCTTCAAGGAGGCAGAGGACAAGCTCTTCCACACGAAGGAGGAGGAAGTCGAGAAGAAGGCACCGAAGTGCCCGCACTGCCTCGAAGAGGTCAAGGAAGGCGCCACGAGGTGCCCGCACTGCGGCGGCGAGATTCCGGGCGGCGCGCACGCCGAGTAAGGAAAGATACCTATCGAACCGGTCGATGCCTGTCTCCTCTGTGGGGCAGGCATCGTGCATGATGGGGGAATGAGGCGAAAGCGCTATACTTTCGCTCACGGCCGTGGAAGGCAGGAAGCAGGAGCTCCTCTGTTTGTGGCCACGGCTGAGAGCATGCTTCAGCATGCAGGAAGGAGCCTTTGATGGCACAGAAGATTCAGGGTACCGAGGACCTCTATGGCGGATACATGCGCAGCTGGCAGCATATGCAGGATGTCGCACGCGACCTCTTCGGCACCTATGGCTTCGATATGATCGAGACGCCTGCCATCGAGCAGGTCGATACCTTTGTCCACGGCATCGGCGAGTCGACGGATGTCGTGCGCAAGGAGATGTTCCGCGTCGTCTCGGGCGCCCTCTTCGAGAACCTGCTCGAGGCAGGCACGGAGAAGGGACTCAAGCCGAAGCAGCGCATGGCCATGAGGCCGGAAGGCACGGCAGGCGTCGTGCGTGCCGCGGTGGAGAACAACTTCGTGCCGCAGGGAGCGGCGCCTGCGAAGCTCTGGTATGCGGAAGCGATGTTCCGTGGCGAGCGTCCGCAGAAGGGACGCCTGCGCCAGTTCCACCAGGTCGGCGTCGAATGGCTCGGCGCGGCAGATCCTGCAGCCGATGCCGAGTGCATCATCATGCTCATGGAGTTCTACAAGCGTCTCGGCTTCGATCCTTCGAAGCTCAGGCTCTCGATCAACTCGATGGGCGATGCAGCCTGCCGTCCTGCCTACCGCGAGAAGGTGCGGCAGTTCATCTATGACCACAAGGACGAGATGTGCGAGGACTGCCTCGAGCGTGCCGACATCAACCCGCTCAGGAGCTTCGACTGCAAGAATGACCACTGCCGTGAGGTCATGAAGTCCGCACCGCTCGTGACAGACAACCTCTGCGACGACTGCCGCGAGCACTACGAGAAGGTCAAGAAGTACCTCGACGAGGCAGGAGTTGCCTACGTCGAGGATCCGACGCTCGTGCGCGGCCTCGACTACTACACGCGCACGGTCTTCGAGGTCGAGGCGACCGATGCCGGCGTCGGCGCTATCGGCGGTGGCGGTCGCTACGATGGCCTCATGGAGCTCGAAGGCGGAAAGCCGACGCCGGGCATCGGCTTTGCCGTGGGCTTCGAGCGCATCGCGCTTGCGCTTGCCGCCCAGGGCGGCACGCTCGAGACGCCAGAGCCCGAGTGCGTCTATGTGGCAGGTACCTCAGCTGACGAGCGCGAGGCCGTGTTCAAGGCGACGCTGGCACTCCGCGAGGCTGGCATCCGCACCGAGGCCGACTACCAGGGCCGCTCCCTCAAGAGCCAGTTCAAGCAGGCAGACAAGCTCAATGCCCGCCTCTGCGTGGTGTTGGGGCCGGACGAGGTCGCAGCGGGCCAGGCGACGCTGCGCGACATGGATACCCACGAGCAGGTGCAGGTGGCAGCAGATGAGCTGGCGGAGCAGGTGAAGGCGCGCCTCGCGTAGGTTGCATCCTCTGTACGGCATGGGCCGCCCAAGGCATCTGCCCTGGGCGGCCCTGTCTTGTTCAGCCTTTCCTCCTCCATGGGGAGACGGGCTACGGCGTTCTGCGGATAAGAGCTTTCTACATTAGTCCAATGGGTGAAGGACTATTTGCAAACAGAATAGCCAAAGTATATGGTTAGGGTGTCAACTGGAGTGATGCCATCCTCTGCATATACAGTAACCTTTTCCGTATGCGGAGATCCGTAAAGTTCGAGGGCTTCCTCTGCAGTATCAGGTTCTCTAAAAGCTATATCGCGATAATATACATATCCATCAATTCCATTGTTGCCAGTTGCGGTAATGAGATCTGGATAGTATCCATTTGCTTTTTCGGCGAGCAGAGAACCATATTTAAGTCCTGTAGCATTTGTCTTGTATACATCGGTATAGGGCGAGATGTCGTAAATTGCGATAGAGTTCTTCAGGGAAGAAGTGATGAGTGTCGCTGTTGGAAATTGAGTAGTGTACTTTCCGCTTGACCCTCCATTGAGAGAAAGATATGCAGATGTCCTGTATGCATAACCTGAAACTTTGCTTCCTGAAGCAGTAGCTAGGAAATATGTCGTTGCACTTGGATTGCTCGACGTGGAGCCTGCGACAAACTTTTCGTCTCGGGTAAATGCAATAGAAATAGTTGCGGATCCTGCACTGAATTCTTGTGAGCTGGATAGCACCGCATTGCCTTGGGCGCTGCTAGAAAACTCATTTGCGCTTGTGCTTGCAGCGTATGAATTGCCCCATACTGAGAATCTCAAAACGCTGCTATTGGCAGAGGCGGCATACGCTAGCGTACTGCTCAAGAAGCAACTGGCGACCAATGAAAACAAGAGTGTTATCAGCGCCCTTTTCATGTTCTTGTTGAAGAATGCGTCGGAACTAGACATATAAACCTCCCATGAATACTGCTCGTCATCAAATCGTGTTTCTTATCCTTACCTGAGACTCGTCGTGAGCGTATCGACCATCGTCGTCCCGTCCTGAGCAAAGAGCGGCAGCGTACGTTCGCCAATCTCATTGAAGGCAGCGATGCGTGCCGTGTCCACATCGCCTGTGGTCGCATAGGCCGGCGGGAAGAGGTCGGTCTTGTACACGTAGCCTTCGGTGCCATTGTCCCCGACAGCTGAGATGAGATCTGGAAAGTAGGAGATGTACTCGTCGTAATAGCCTTCGGCATTGGGGACCGGCGGATAGATGCCATCGGCGCTTCCATAGGTGAGGCCGGCATCGTTTGCCGGGTAGCTCTGCTTCTCCGAGAATGGTCCCGTCATCGTGAGATTGCCGAAGACGAGCACTTCGTTGCCGTTGCTGTCGGTGTATGTCGAATCGGGCTGGACAGACGATGCGCCCGTGGCGGCATCTGCCGTGCTGGATGCGCCATTTTCGGCAGCAGTCCCTGCACCGCATCCGGAAAGCCCCAAGATGAGGGCGCAAGCGCAGACAGCAAGACGCATTCTTCTTCGCTTCATCGCGGTTAGACCTCCTCCATACTTGAGCGGAAACTCAGTTAAGTGCTGACATGTCTACCTATGACCTGTACATTGGACTCACCCCTTCAATAGTGGAGGCGGGAGCTAATAGGAGATGGGGGATCAACCTAATTTATCAACAGCACGCGCAATGATTCCGGAAATAGAATATGACGTAGCGCCTTCATAGGGAGATATCTCAGGCCTGGGATTCGATGGGTGCTGCAAGTTCCATAGATCGAATGAATTTCAGCGTCTTCTACTGTATTAAAAGATAAGACCTGCACGAAGTCTCTTGAAAGAGTCGTCTGCCTTTCTACAAACTAGACCTAATGGAGAACTCGGCCGTTGATTAAGAGAAGAGTGGGATGTTCTTGATTGGGTTCCAAGATAGCAATCAGAGCCAATGGACAAGGTACTTGGCATAAGTCGTAAGATGCATTCCATCCACGACACTGACAACAGAATCCCCTTCATTCATGATGGAAATTCGTATAGCAGCGGAAGAGCCTACCTAGCCATTGGAATCGCCCTTTCCTCTTATGTTGACAGCAACACAATCAAGATGTGAACAATTAAGCATAGTGTATATGCAAATGGCGCATAGGTAAAGAGCCTTCTTGCTCTGGCTTCTCGAGATGGATTGTGTGGCAATAGCTGTCATTCCAGACGATGTGTAGGGAATGTCTATGGGGCGGGGAGCGAAGACAAAGTGGATACAGGAAGCCCGATGTGCCAACACAAGCCCCATGCATTGCCCGGATGCGTTTCTGCACGCTGTTGCGTCGTTGTTTCTTTCGGGATAAGAGTGGGCTGGATCCATCAGCTGGGCGCCTGGGAGACTGGCTGCCATGCTATAAGCTATATATACAAGTTCCTGCAGAGGCTGGAAAGGATCGCCACCATGCATATCCCTGAGAACTATCTGAGCCCTTCGACCTGTGGCGTGCTCACCGCTGCCATGGTCCCCGTCTGGGTCCATGCCACAAGGCGCGTGCGCGAGACTGTGCCGAAGGACAAGATGCCTCTTCTGGGCCTCGCTGCTGCCTTCAGCTTCCTCGCGATGATGTTCAATGTGCCGATTCCCGGAGGCACGACAGGGCACGCCGTCTGCGGCACCCTGATCGCGATACTCTTTGGCCCTTGGGCAGCGACGATTGCGCTCTCGGTTGCGCTCGCGCTCCAGGCCATCCTCTTCGGCGATGGCGGGATTCTGGCATTCGGCGCGAACTGCTTCAACATGGCCTTCATCCTTCCGCAGGTGGGGTATGGCATCTATACCTGGCTCATGCACCGGAAGAAGAAGGGTGCGTCCTCGTTGAGATCCAAGCTTGTGGCTGCAGGCATTGCCTCCTACGTCGCAATCAATGCAGCAGCGCTCTGTGCTGGCATCGAGTTCGGCATCCAGCCCCTCCTCTTCACGGATGCTGCCGGCAACGCGCTCTATTGTCCTTATCCGCTCTGGGTCTCGGTCCCTGCGATGCTTGTAGGGCACCTCACGGTGGCGGGCGCTGCCGAGGCAATCTTCACTGTTGGCATCCTGGCCTATGTGAGGAAGGCTGCCCCTTCCTTCGGAATCGAGGGGCTCGGTGCGACGGACAAGGACGCCTCCCGCTCGAGCAGGGCGATGGCAGCCTTGATGTGTGCCCTCATCGTGCTTGTGCCGCTCGGCCTTCTGGCCGAAGGCGATGCGTGGGGAGAATGGGCGCCCGAGGACGTGAGCGCTGCGGTCGGCTATGCACCTCAAGGCCTTTCCACTGGCTGGATGTGGGAGGCGCTCATTCCTGACTATTCGTTCGGGGCGCTTCCAGACTGGGCTGGCTATGTCCTTTCTGCCGTGATTGGCGCCGCCGTGCTCGTGATCGTGTTCCGGCTTCTCGCAGCAGGAGGAAAGCAGAAGGCCGATTTTGGCACGCGATAGGGAAGAGGCACGGGAGCTGCCTGAGTGGCTGCTGACAGATGAGCGCTACGAGCCTGCAGCTGACAGGGATTCATTCATACGCAAGAGCATGGAGGCCGTGGCAGGGGTCCTGGCACGCCTGAGGCTTGATGGAGGCAGGCCCTGGGCGCTCTCTCCCTCTGCTCCCGTGAAGCTCGCGCTTGGCCTTCTTGCCATCATCCTCGGCTCCTGTGCCACGAACTTCGCGTTCACGCTTCTGCTTCTTGCTGTCACGCTCGTGCGCATGGCGCTGCTGCCGCAGAAGGCGCTTTCGCGCTGCTTGAAGACATCTGCGGGAGCAGCCATCCTGAGTGCCCTCCTGATGCTTCCGGCCATCCTTCTGGGACAGGCGAGCTCGGCGCTTCTTATCGGCACGAAGGTCTTCGTCTCGGTCTCGATCGCAATGATCGTGGCGCTCTCGACGCCGCTCTCCGAGCTCGCCGGGGCACTTCGCGCCTTCCATGTGCCGAATGTCTTCATCCTGACTGTCGAGCTGGCATTGAAGAGCATCTATGACCTCGGACAGACGGCGCTCGAGGTGCTCGGATCTTTGAAGATGCGAAGCGTCGGCAGGAACCACGAGAAGGGGAGCGCCCTGGGCGGCGTCGGCGGCGTCGTGCTCCTGAAGGCGCAGCGGGCAGCGAAGACGACCTCGGATGCCATGCGCTGCCGCGGCTTCGAGGGGGACTATATCGTGCCCGACACGCTCGCATTCCGTCCGGCCGATTCGCTCTGGGCGGCAGGCGCCATCCTGCTTGTGGTGGCTTTCCTTGTGCTCGAAGGCGTCCTCTAGGCCGTCTGGTCCTCTGCGTTCTTGAAGTAGTCGGGGAAGGCAGAGAGGACCTCTTCCTTTTCGTCGAGCATCACATGGAGATGGTGTTCGACGAGGTAGGCTGCCTCTTCGGGATCGTGGTGCACGAGGGCGCCAAGGAGCTGCTCGTGCTCGTCCAGGATGGACTGCCAGCCGAGGCCGCGTGCCTTCACATGGAGCCAGCGGAAGCGGTCGAGGTCGACGGCGCCGCGCGCAAGCCAGGCCCACTCGTAGGTCCTGTCGGCAATCGTATAGATCGCTTCGTGCATCGCGTTGTCCGCATCGAAGAAGGCCCTCTGGTCATGGCTCCTGACGGCTGCCTTCTGCGCTTCGATCGTGGCGCGCATGTCCGAGAGGCTCTCTTCCGTGCAGCGTGCTGCTGCCTCGCGCACGACAGGACGCTCGATATTGAGGCGCAGGAAATGGGCGCTCTTGGCCGCGTCCATATCGATGAGAGAGACATAGCTGCCGCTCTTGGCCTTCGTATAGACAAGGCCTTCCTGCTGCAGGCGCACGATAGCCTCGCGTACCGGCGTCCTGCCGACGCCGAAGGTCTCGCGCACATCCTTGGCAGAGAGGCGCTGCCCGGGAAGATACTCGAACTCGATGATGCCGCGCTTCAGGCGCTCATATGCCTCGTCCTGCTGCTTGTCGGGAAGCTCGGCTGCTTCCTGGTGCTCTTCGACCTGCTCTGTCGTCCCTGCCATGGATGGAATCTCCTCTCGTACCTTTCTCGGCTAGCATACCACGCAAACTAGCATCCAAGAAATAGAGAGAGCTGCATCTGTCGGCCAAACGGCGGCATTCGGGCAATTTCTTGTGCGTCAGCAGGAAAGACGCGGGCTGCAGCTGAGGCAGCTCCTGAATATCCGTTCGCATAGATTTCCTCCATCTGGCAAGATTTCCTCTTTACAATGGATAACTAACATGCTAGATTTGGAATCGTTGAGAGAGACAGAACCGCAGGAGCCCAGAGGGGCAGGCGGATCTGCGCCGGAAAGGATGGAGCATGAAGCTTGAAGGCAAGGTTCTGACCTTCGGAGAGATCATGATGAGGCTGTCGCCTCCCGATCATCTGCGCCTTGAGCAGGCAAATTCGTTCGATGTGCGGTATGGCGGGGCAGAGGCGAACGTCGCGTTCTCTCTGGCATATCAGAAGGATGATGCAGCATTCGTCTCCATCGTGCCGGAAAGCCGCATCGGCGACTGCGCATTGAGGAGCCTTTCTGCCTACGGCGTCGACGTGAGCCGCGTCGTGCGCAAGGGCGACCGTCTCGGCAGCTACTTCTTCGAGATCGGCGCTTCCGAGCGCTCGAATGGCTGCGTCTATGACCGCAAGTACTCCGCGATGAATCTCGGATCCCACACGGACTTCGACTGGGACGAGATCCTCGACGGCGTCAGCGTCTTCTATGTGAGCGGCGTCACGCCGGCTGTGTGCCCGGAGATGGCAGAGGCCGCCTATGAGGCACTGGCGGCTGCAAGGAAGCACGGCATCGTGACCGTCGCCGACCTCAACTACCGCAAGCTCTGGACGCCGGACGAGGCAAAGAAGTTCTGGAAGCGTGCCCTTCCGCTCGTCGATGTCTGCATCGCAAACGACGAGGATGCCCCTTCCTGCCTTGGCATCTCCTATGGCTCGGGCTCCCTTGCCACGGGCATCGAGGAGAAGGATGCCTACGTCCAGATTGCAGACGAGCTTGTCCGCACCTACGGCGTCAAGATGGTCGCTTCCGTCATCCGCGACATCCGCTCCGTCGAGGACTCCGACTGGATGGGCATGATCTATGCAGACGGGAAGGCGCACTTCTCTTCGGTGCATCACATGCATGTGCTCGAAGGGGTCGCTGGAGGCGATGCCTTCGCAGCAGGCCTCATCCACGCCCTGCTTCACGGGATGGACTACGATGCAGCTGCATCCTACGCGATTGCCGCATCCGTCCTGAAGCTCACGATCAAGGGCGATTCGAACTTCGCCACGGCAGAGGATATCGCAGCGGTAGCTGCAAAGGGTGCAGGTCTCAGGGTCAGCCGCTAGAAAACAAGTGAGGAGACAGATATGTCTTACATGGATTCTTTCTACGAGAATGTCGAGAAGATGGGTGTCGTGCCTGTCGTCGTGCTGGACAAGGCAGAGGACGCAAAGCCGCTTGCCGAGGTCCTCGTCGAGGGCGGCCTTCCTTCTGCCGAGGTGACGTTCCGCACGGACGCCGCCGCCGAGTCGATCAAGATCATGGCAGACGAGTGCCCTGACATCATGGCCGGTGCTGGCACCGTGCTCACCGTCGAGCAGGCAAAGCGTGCTGTCGATGCAGGTGCCAAGTTCATCGTCTCCCCGGGCTACAACATGGACGTCGTCGAGTGGTGTCTCGACAACAAGGTTCCGATCATTCCGGCAGGCGTCACCCCGACCGAGGTCACCGCTCTTGTGAACAAGGGCCTCGAAGTCACGAAGTTCTTCCCGGCTGCCCAGTATGGCGGCCTTGCCACGATCAAGGCGCTTGCCTCCGTCTTTGTGGGCCATAGGTTCATGCCGACGGGCGGCGTCAATGCACAGAACCTCGCAGCCTACCTTGCAGATCCTGCCATCATCGCCTGCGGCGGCACCTGGATGGTGAAGCCCCAGATGATCCGCGAGCACCGCTTCGACGAGATGCTCGCCCTCACGAAGGAAGCGGCCGAGATCGTCCGCTCCACCCGCGCATAGCCTCTCTTCCTGGCTTCCTCCTTTCCCCCAGGAAGAGCCGTACAAGCAATGAAGGCGCCCTCCGGACTGATTGCATCCGGAGGGCGCCTTCATGTGTAGAGGTAATCTTGATTGCATCGGAATCAGAATGGATAACAGATTGGCTTCTACGCTCGCCATAGCCGTTCCTGATTCATCCACTGGTGGATACAGCATTTCTTGGAAAGAAGAAGCAGCATGACAAAACCGCGCAAGACGCATGATCAGTTCGCAGAAGAGCTGGCTGCTATCAATCCGGGAATCGAACTGACTACGAGATATGTCATGAGCACCGAAAGAATTGGCTGCAGGTGCAAGCTATGCGGCTATGAGTGGAGTCCCAAGGCATATTCCCTGCTCTCCGGAAGAGGCTGTCCGGCATGTGCACGTACGAAAACATCCTTCATGGAGAAGATTTTCTTGTTTTCATTTCGAAAGCTGCTGGGAGATGAGAATGTACTCTCTGACGATTGCAACGCTATCGGTATGGAACTGGATGTATACGTGCCTTTGCTGAAGGTCGCTGTCGAACCGGGGAGCTGGGTATGGCATGGTAACTTGAAAGCACAGCAGCGCGATGAAGAAAGACGGGCCAGATGCCTTAGCCATGGCATCAGACTTGCGACTGTTTATGACAGCTTCCCCTCCAATCAGGCAATACCTTTCGAAGGGGAAGGACTATTTACATTCGACGAAGATTTCAATGTTGCTTCTCATCAGAAGCTGCATGCAGTCGTTAATGATGTCCTTGCCTACTTGGGTATTGCGGATAGGATTGACGAATCCGAATGGACGGACATCGAATTAGAAGCCCATGAGGCTTGTCACCGTAAGACTACAGCAGAGTTCAAAAACGAACTTGAGGCTGTAGATTCGAGCATCGAGGTTATTGGAGAATATCTGGGAAGCAAGGATCGAATCAAATGCCGGTGCAAGAAATGCGGCTATGAATGGAGCCCAATTCCAAATTCACTGCTAAATGGTCATGGTTGTCCCAAGTGTGGTATCCAGGCTCGAGCAAGGAAAAAGACAGCAACTCATGCTGAATACGCTGCACGACTTGCCAAAATCAATCCAACAATTGAACTGCTTTCTACATACACAAAGGCAATGGAACCCATATTGTGCAGGTGCAGAGCTTGCGGATATGAGTGGCAATCTACGCCTTCGGAGTTGCTTTCGTATGGTTGCCCAAAGTGTGGAGCGAAGAAAGCGCATCTTAAGACGACCAAGTCTCAGATGGAATTCGAGAAGGACATGTCCATAGCGTGTCCAAAGCTAGAAGTCATAGGCGATTACATCAATCAATACACGAAGGTAAGAGTTCGCTGTCGCCAATGCGGGCGCGAATGGGAGGCTATGCCCAAGGTTCTTCTCAGAGGTACTAGCTGTCGTATTTGTTCGGAGAAGGAGAGACGCAGAGTTCGCAATGAGGAATTCAAGGTCAAGCTGCGAGAAAAGAATCCCAATATCGAACCCATCGATGACTACGTCAACAATAAAACCAAGATGCATGTACGGTGTGCTCTCTGTGGTATGGAATGGATGGCTTGGCCACGGAATCTGCTACTTGGCTATTCTCATGAGGGTGCTAAGACCATTCATGCGAAGATTAAACAGTAGCTCCCAGAGCAAGACACAACACCATATCGACAATGCAGCCTCCCCGGACGTACCGGAGAGGCTGCAGAAATATCGTTGTTTTGGATGGACTAGGCGGCAAGCGGAAGCTGTGCAGGCTGTGCCACATCGTCCGTCGTGAGGCCAAGTAGCTGGCCCGGCGTCTTCTTCACGAAGCTCTTGTCGTGGTGCACCGCATAGGAGATGAGGAGCGTCCAGAGCGGCAGGAGATAGAGGAAGCAGGCAAAGACGACCGAGGTGGAAGGGGCTCCGATGAAGGAGAGCACAGCTACGCAGGAGAGGCTCCAGGGAATGATGCCGGCAAGGACGACAGCGCTGTTCTCGAGGTCGAGGGCAAGTGCCGTGCCGGTGCCCTCGGTCGGACGGCAGATCTGGTCGGTCAGCATGATCGAGAGCGTCTGGTTGCATGCCATGCAGTTCGCGATGAAGCTCGTCACGAGGACGCCGAGGAAAGGCGTCGAGCGCTTCGAGAGCTCCCAGACCTTCGAGCAGACGCCACGCAGAAGCCCCGTGCCATCGAAGATGCCCGAGTAGGTCGAGCTCACAAGGATGATCGAGGCCACGTTCATCATCGAGAGCACCCCTCCGCCGTCAAGCATCGAAGCGATCGTGCGGTCCGTCGACGTATAGCCGAAGACGAGGAGTCCCGGCAGCGCCGCGGGAGAGACGCCCTGGACGGCGACGCAGATGATGCAGGCAAGCACGAGCGAGGCGAGCATCGTCTTCTTGACGGAAACACGCATGAGCGAGAGGACGACGATTGCAAGGGCAGGGATTGCAAGGACCCAGCCCATGTGGAACGAGCGGGCAAAGATGGATGCCATCTGAGGCATCGAGGAGGCATGCTGCATCGTGAAGCCGAAGGCAGCATATATGAGGCAGGTGAGCGCGAACGGCACCGCTGCCGTCTTTGCCATCCTGAGCACGTTCTTCGTGACCTCGGTCTTCGTGAGACCGGCAACGAGGAGGGCAGAGCCGCTCATCGGGCTCATCCGGTCGCCGAAGAAGGAGCCGGCAAGAATCGCGCCGCCCGTGAGGACCTTGTCTGCACCCATTGCCGATGCGATCGTCATGCAGATGACGCCCATCGTCGCAGCGGTGCCGGTCGAGGTGCCCATGAGGGTGGACATGAGGCAGCAGGCAAGGAAGGTCATGAGGATGAAGATGCCAGGGGTCATGAAGCCGGCGCAGACGCTCACGGTGTAGGGAATCGTGCCCGACGCGCGCCATGCTGCGCACATCATGCCGACGATGAGGTAGAGGATGAGGACATCGCGGACGGACTTCATGCCGCTTCCTGCCATGTGCGCAACCTCGCGCAAACTATGTCCCTGCTTCAGCGCATAGCCAGAGAAGAGGGAAAAGCCCGCTACGAGGATCCAGACGATGGGCACGCCGGCGGCAATGCCTGCGACAAGCATCGCGGCAAAGACGGCGAGTACGATGGATTCTGTCATGGCGGACCTTCCTGGAATGCATTGGTTCTTCTCTGAGTGCGTTTTGCAGGATAGGGCCCTTGAAACAATGAGTCCAACTGTTATATTCAGTTATGAATACAAAGAAATCTTGTAACTCGACAGTTCCTTTGTTTCAGGCACGTTTCCGCAGGTCACAGACAGTACGGATCGGGAATGTCGGAAACAGGACGCATGGAATGGGCTGCTGTCTGCATAGAGAGAAGGAGACTCTGTGAACTTCTCCACGATGAGCTATTTCATAGCGCTCGCCGAAGAGCGCAGCTTCACGAAGGCCTCCTCGCGTCTGGGCATCACCCAGCAGACGCTCTCGGCCCATATCGCAAATGTCGAGCATGAGCTTGGGGTCCGGCTCCTTGTCCGCAAGGTGCCGCTCGAGCTCACGTATGCAGGCGAGGTCTTCTTGGGATATGCCCGCAGGATGCAGGACCTCGAGCGCTCGATGCAGCAGGAGTTCCAGGACATCGCAGGAGATGAGCGTGGCCTTCTCCGTGTCGGCATCGCTTCGACCCGTTCCCATTTCATCATGCCCCGCTCGATCGCTGCCTACCAGCGCGTGCGCCCCGGCATCGAAGTGGACCTCGTCGAGGAGGAGAACGAGGAGCTCATCGAGAGCCTCCAGGCAGGCCAGCTTGACCTCATCGTCGCGACCGTGCCGAAGGATATCCCCGGCCTCGCGGTGCATGACCTGTACAAGGAGGAGGTCGTGCTCGTCGTCGCGAAGGAACTGCTCTCAAGGCTCTTCGGGGGACACGAGGATGAAGTCGTGGCCGAAGTGGAGCGCAAAGGCACGCTCGAGCCGCTCGCTGGCTGCCCCTTCCTGCTCCTCGGCAAGCGCGATATTCCGGGAGACCTGGCGCGCCAGGTCTTCAGGGAGTCGGGCATGACACCGACCGTGCAGGTCACCTCTTCCAACACGGAGACCCTGCTCGATCTCTGCGCGAAGGGAGCAGGTGCTTTCTTCTGTCCGAGAAGGCTCGTGTTCTCTGCCCTGAATGAGGAGGAGCAGACGCAGGTCCGTCTCATCCATCTCGGAGACAAGGCGCTCTACTGGATCAATGTTGCCTGGAGAGCGTCGGACCATGTCTGGAGCGCGACCGATGTCTTTTATCGGACGCTCGTGCGCGAAGTGGGGGAGATGCACCATGAGGGATAAGGACAGAGAGATGCGCCCGTACCATATCGTCGGAGCCGACGATGGCAGGGTCGTCTTTGCTGTGGATGCGGACGTGACGGCAGATGCGCTCCTTGAAGCTGCCGGCGTCTCGAAGACGCAGCGCAAGGTGATCTTTGAGGAGAAGCGCCTTGCAAGAGATGAGGCTCCGCTTGCGGCGGCAGATGGCCTTGATACGGGCGATGCGGCAGAGCTTGGACTCAGGAAGGCTGCAGCGGAAGGGGCAGATCTCCCCGGTGCGGCAGCGTGCGCCGCAGATGTCCTCTTCGAGGATGCCTTCCTGCTCTGTGCCGACAAGCCAGCGGGCATCCTCGTGCACTCTGATGGGACCGGAGGCAAGACAGATACGCTCACGGCACGCGTCAGGCGGCACCTCGAGGACGAGGGCAGGAGCACCTCTGCCCAGGCCGTGCAGCGGCTCGATGAGGACACGACGGGGTGTGTCCTCTTCTCGCTTGCGCCAGAGTTCCAGGGAGGCCTGGATACGCTTGTTGCAGGACACGCGATGGAGAAGCTCTATCTTGCCTGCGTGAGGGGCTCTCTGCCTGAAGGGCCGCATGTGATCGCAGCGCCTTTGGGACGCGACCGCCACGATGCAAGGCGCATGCGCGTCTCTCCTTCCGGCAAGGATGCAAAGACCACGGTCTGGGGGCTCCTGCACAGAGGCGGCCTCACGCTCGCTCTCGTCTCGCTCGGCACGGGCCGGAAGCACCAGATCCGCGTGCATCTGGCATCCGAGGGACACCCGATCCTGGGGGATGCGCTCTACGGGATGAGGGGAGGGCCTGCTGTGCCTGGATACGACCTTCTGCCGAAGGGCGGGCATGAGCGCTACAGCCTCCAGCTCCACTGCTGGCGGGAGTCATTCGTGCACCCCGTGACAGGGGAGAAAATCTCTGTCACGGCACCCGTGCCGGAGAGCTTCTGCCAGCTTTTCGGCGGGCGCGAGATCGAGCGTGCGCTTGCAGCCTGGGAGTCGCGGAAGCGCTGAGGCGCCAAGCTGGAAAGTGCAGGTTTTCGCACCCTCGAGCACGCCATATCTGCCAGAGTTCGGTAGACTTGGAAACAGGGAAGCAACGTAAATCTGTTCCAATGCTCGGAGAGGGGCATTCATGGCTGACACCATGCGTGGCGTCTATACGAACCTGACGGCAATCCGCCGGTCCGTATTCCGCGAAGTAGCAAAAGTCATCTACGACAACGGCAGGAATCCGAACTGGACGCTTGCCGACTTCGACAAGGCATTCGAGGAGCTGCCGTACAAGATCATTCCGGGAGACGTGGCCACCTACCGCGAGTCCGTGTTCCTCGAGCGTGCCATCGTCTCGGAGCGCATCCGTCTGGCTGCTGGCCTCTCGCTTCAGGGCGTCGACAAGCCGGCGCATATCTCGGATGGCCTTGCTGATGCTGCGGGCCCCGAGCACTACTACGAGCCGCCTCTGATCAACGTGATCAAGTTCGCCTGCAATGCCTGCAAGGACAATGTCTACGAGGTCACGAACATGTGCCAGGGCTGCCTTGCGCACCCCTGCCGCGAGATCTGCCCGAAGAAGGCCATCTCCTTCAAGGACAAGAAGGCCTTCATCGACCAGGACCTCTGCATCCATTGCGGCATGTGCGCCCGCACCTGCCCGTACCATGCCATCTACCACTACGTGCGTCCGTGCGCAGATGCCTGCGGCATGCACGCTATCGGCTCCGATGCACAGGGACACGCAGAGATCGACCAGGACAAGTGCGTTGCCTGCGGCCAGTGCCTCATCAACTGCCCGTTCGGCGCCATCGCCGACAAGTCCCAGATCGTCCAGGTCGCCATGGCCATCCTGGCAGGCCAGGAGGTCATCGCAATCGTCGCCCCTGCCTTCGTCGGCCAGTTCGGCGGCAAGGGCAATGTCGGCAAGCTCCGTGAGGCATTCAAGCTCCTCGGCTTCTCCGGCGTCGAGGAGGTCGCACTCGGTGCCGACCTGTGCTCCGTCCAGGAGGCAGAGGACTTCCTCGAGGAGGTGCCTGACAAGCTGCCGTTCATGGGCACGTCGTGCTGCCCGGCCTGGAGCTCGATGGCAAAGAAGGAGTTCCCGAAGTATGCCGACTGCATCTCGATGGCACTGACGCCGATGACGCTGACGGCACGCATGGTGCGCTCCCAGCATCCGAAGGCAAGGATCGTCTTCGTGGGACCGTGCTCCGCAAAGAAGCTCGAGGCCATGCGCCGCTCCGTGCGCTCCGAGGTCGACTTCGTCCTCACGTTCGAGGAGATGGCCGGCATGATGGAGGCACGTGGCATCGACTACCTCGCACTTGCCGACGACAACAAGTCCGACTTCGATGTCGCATCCACGGATGGCAGGAACTTCGCTGTCGCAGGCGGCGTCGCGAATGCTGTTGTGAACGTGATCAAGCGCGACCGTCCTGATGCCGAGGTCAAGACGGCCCAGGCTGGCGGCCTCGAGGAATGCAGGAAGATGATGAAGGACGCCGTCAAGGGCAAGTATCAGGGATACCTGCTCGAGGGCATGGCATGCCCGGGCGGCTGCGTCGCAGGCGCCGGCACCCTCGTCGCAATCAACAAGTCGGCAGCAGCCGTTCACCGCTATGCGGCCCGCTCGCCGCACAAGAACGCGGTCGACAACGCGTTCCGTGGCCTCATCCACGATCTCGAGTATGCAGATGACGGCGTGAAGTCGGAGGATCTGTCTGCTGCACCGGCAGAGCAGAAGTAGAGCCTGATGCTTCGAAGGGCGCTTTCCGGAAACGGAAGGCGCCCTTCTTCCATATGTGGAGGCATGAAAAAAGCAGGGCCTGCCGTTTGGCAGGCCCTGCAGCATGTCTTGGGTCTGGAGTGTCTACTCCTTGTCTCCCTTGATGGAGGCATAGAACGTAGCGCCGTCGAAGACGTCCTTGATCGTCTTTCCGCCGACGAACGGAAGCGCCAGGAACTCGTCCACGGTGTTCACGAGATCGGAGCAGTCGATGTAGTGCCCCTTCTCGTTGCGCTGGCTGGTGTCCTGCGCGCGCCATGCTTCGTAGTTCACGTCGGTCAGGTAGTAGACCTTGCTATCGATCTTCATGTAGACGGAGTGATGGCTGTGGAGGTAGTCAGCCAGCTGATCGTAATTGATATCGAGTGCCTCGGATGCTCTCTTTCCCATGGCATGTCCTTTCGTCGAAGGGCCAGACCCAACGTGCTTGCACTCACTATACCGTTCCTTGAACAAACTCATACATCCGCTTGGGCCAGTGACGGAAATAGCGCCCTCACCGATTGACACTCCCCATGGCTAAAGCCAGGGGATTCTCGCTTCACAGCAGATAGCCTTTCCCCGCTTTCGCGGGGATGGGTCTTACGCCTGCTCCACGAGCGTTCGGGGCGCTTGCGCGCCCCCGGTTCCCGCAAGCCCTGCGGTACCGTTTCCTTCCGCCAGCAGCCTCGCGCCCTCGGCGGCGATGTTCTTCGCCGCGTTGAGGTCTCGGTCGTGGCGGGCCCCGCACTCGGGGCATGTCCAGCTCTCGACCCCAAGCACGACGTTCTTGTTCACGTAGCCGCAGCACGAGCACGTCTTGCTGGACGGGTAGAACCTCCCCACCTTCACGAAGGCACGCCCGTACCAGGCGCACTTGTACTGGAGCTGGCGGATTATCTCTGACATGCTTGCGTCCGCCACGGCCCTGGCAAGGCGGCGGTTCTTCTCCATGCCCTTCACGTTCAGGTCCTCGACGGCGATGGCTTGGCTCTCGCGCACCGCTTCCGTCGTGGCCTTGTGGATGGCGTCCTTCCTCTGGTTCGCGATCTTCTCATGGATGCGGGCCACCCGGACCCGCTGCCTGCTCCGCCTCTTCGAACCCTTCTTCTTCCTGGAGAGCCTCCTCTGCTCGCGGGCCAATCTCTTCTCTGACTTGGTGAGGCTCTTGGGGCTGGCAACCACCTCGCCGTCCGAGCGGGCCATCAGGCAGCGGATGCCGGCGTCTATGCCCATGACCTCGACGTCACCCTGCGGCATATCCGGTTCTGGGCAGTCCGTGCAGCAGACGGCCACGAAATATTCGCCGGAGGGTACCTTCTTGACGGTTGCGGAGAGGATCCGCCCCCGGACGGGCCGGGTGATTCTCGCCCTGACGCTCCCCAGTTTCGGAAGCTTCACATGGCGGGCGTCCACGATCGAGATGCTGTTGGTGCGGTAGCTCTGTCTTGCACCTGATTTCGACTTGAACCGGGGGAACCCTACCCTTCCAGGGCTTCTGAAGAAGTTCTTGTACGCCTTGTCGAGATCGCGCAGGGATTGCTGCAGGGCCATGGAGTCCGCTTCGGCAAGCCAAGGGGCCTCGTCCTTCTTCCAGATGGGTATCTGCGTGATATAGGAATTGATGGATCGGGTCTTCTTGTCCCGCTCGTATTCCTCTTTCCGCATCTGGAGCACTCGGTTGTAGACCCACCGGCAGCATCCGAAGGTCCTGGCAAGCTGCACGCGTTGGGCAGCGCTCGGGTAGATCCTGTATTCAAACGTCATGTCCATGATGGGTCACACGTTCTTCTGGCTCTCGATGTACCGCCTGACGGCCGCAAGCGGGGCGCCGCCCACGGTGGAGACGAAGTAGCTGTTCGTCCAGAGCGAGGGCAGCCTCTTCCTGAGCCAGGGGAACTCCTCCCTCAGGTCGTGGCTGGTCCTGCCCTTGAGGCGCTTCACGGCCCTGTGGATGCCGAGCTGCGGGTCCACCTCAAGGAGCATGTGGACGTGGTCGGGCATGACCTCCATCTCTATGATCTCGAAGGAGAGCTCGTCCGCGACCTGCCGCGCTATCTGCCTGAAGCGCTCGTCCACGCCGTCCACGAGCACGGGGCGGCGGTACTTCGGGCAGAAGACCACGTGGTACCTGCAGCTGTAGACGACGTTGTTGTTGCTCTTGTAGTCCATGGAAGGATTATACCATGGATCCCTATCTAATATCGTCTGCGGCGATGCGCCTTATATCCCCATGCCTAAAGACAGGGGTTTTACGGCGCTTTTGATAATCGCCAAAGGCGCTACGCGAAATGCAAGAGAATCTGAATGGATGCGGCCAGATCAGGCAGCGGCCGTGCCGTCGAGCCCCTCTCCGGTGATGAGGTGCTCGAGCTGCTCCGGCGTCTCGGCAAGCACGGGCGCCCCCTTGTCCTCGAGGAATTCGCGGGTGCGGAAGCCCCAGGTCACGGCAATGCAGTCGCACTGGGCGTTTGCGGCAGTCTCGATATCGACCTCGGAGTCGCCGATATAGACGACATCCTTCTTCTTCATGCCGAGGACGCGCATGACCTCGTTCACGGTATCGGGTGCCGGCTTCTTGCGGATGCCTTCTGCCTCGCGCTCGCCGACAATCGCATCGAACTCGCCGGGGAAGAAGTGGTCGATCAAGGTCTGCACAGCTGCGTCAGCCTTGTTCGAGACGACGGCGCAGCGGATGCCGCGGGTGCGGAGGTGCCTGAGCACAGCTGCGATGCCAGGGTAGGGGCGGGTCTTGTCCATCGAGTGCTCGCGGTAGTAGCTCTTGAAGGCGACGAAGACCTCTTCGAACGTGCCTTCATCGGCATCCTTTGGCAGGCAGGTGCGCACGAGATTGCGGATGCCATTGCCGATGGCCCACCTGACCTCGTCTGTGCTCCTGAGCGGAAGCTCATAGAGGCCAAGCGCATAGTTCACTGCGTCATAGAGGTCATCGAGCGTATCGAGGAGCGTCCCATCGAGATCGAATATCGCTGCTGCGTATGCCATGGACTGCCTCCCTGGACCTGTGGCCTCGTATGGTCTCAGTCCTTATCCACAAGAAAATCTACGCAACTAGGCTAGCATTTTCCCCACTCATGCGCAAAAAGGCAGGCAGACGGTAGTGTCTGGACGCATGAGCGCATCCTGGTGGAGCAGCTTCCTGAATGAATCTCCCAGCTTATGCATGAGAGGGGAGCGCCGGAGGAGCATCGGGCAGCCATGCGCTCTCTGGAGTTTCGTGGCAGGCTGGTAACGTTCCGTGAGGCTTGCCGCGGCCGCCCTGCCTTCTGGAGTACAATGGCCGACGCGTGTGCGGGGACGCTGTCTACGCACCCCGCGCCATCTGTCGGGAGCCGTCCGTTACGGCACGGGACGGCACAGATGAGAGGATATCTCATATGGACCAGCACAGCATGCATACCCGCACCTGCGGGGAGCTGCGCAAATCAGACATCGGCCAGGAAGTCACGCTTGCAGGATGGGTGTGGCACAGAAGGGACCACGGCGGTCTCATCTTCGTCGACCTGCGCGACCGCGAGGGCATGACGCAGATTTCGTTTGACCCTGAGCACTCCGGCGGCACGGCCTTCCATACGGCCGAGACCATCCGTACCGAGTGGCCGATCCTTGTTACGGGCACCGTGCGCGAGCGTCCTGAGGGCATGGCAAACGAGAAGCTCGCAACGGGCGAGATCGAGGTGCTCGTCTCCACGATCGAGGTCCTGAACACTTCGAAGACGACCCCGTTCCAGATCGAGGACCACGTGGATACAGCCGAGGATGTGCGCCTGCGCTACCGCTACCTCGACCTGCGCCGTCCGAAGATGATGCACAACCTGAAGCTGCGCTCCGACTTCACGTTCGCGATCCGCGAGGCACTGCACAAGCATGAGTTCATGGAGGTCGAGACTCCGGCCCTCTTCAAGTCCACGCCGGAAGGCGCCCGCGACTTCCTCGTGCCGAGCCGCACGCAGCCGGGCCACTTCTATGCCCTGCCGCAGTCTCCGCAGCTCCTGAAGCAGCTCCTCATGGTCGGCGGCGTCGAGCGCTACTGCCAGGTCGCCAAGTGCTTCCGCGACGAGGACCTTCGTGCAGACCGCCAGCCTGAGTTCACCCAGGTCGACGTCGAGATGAGCTTCGTCACCCAGGACGATGTGATGGGCGAGCTCGAAGAGGTGCTGAAGGATGCCTTCGGCGCCATGGGCGTCGAGATGCAGCTGCCGCTTCGCCGCATCGAGTACTGGGATGCGATGGATACCTACGGCATCGACAAGCCGGATACCCGTTTCGGCATGACGCTGCACGACGTGACGCCTATCTTCGGCCAGTCGAAGTTCAAGCTCTTCGCGTCTGCTGCCCAGACCGAGGGCCAGTATGTCAAGGCCATCAACGCCAAGGGTGCCGGCAAGTGGCCCCGCGCCAAGATCGACCGTCTCGCCGATGTGGCAGCGACCTTCGGTGCCAAGGGCCTTGCCTACATCGCCTTCCGCGAGGATGGCTCCGTCACGAGCCCGATCGTGAAGTTCTTCTCCGATGAGGAGATGGCAGCACTCCGCAAGGAGATGGACGTCGAGCCGGGCGACCTCGTGATGTTCGCCGTGGCAGACCGTCTCCATGCAGACGAGATCCTGGGCGGCATGCGCAACCACATGGCTGATGCCCTCGATATCAAGCGCGAAGGCCATGACTTCCTCTGGGTCGTGAACTTCCCGCTGTTCCACTGGGACGAGGACAGGAAGTGCCTCGACTCCGAGCACCAGCCGTTCACGCAGCCGAATGAGGACCAGATCGACCTGCTCGACACCGATCCTCTTGCAATCGGCTCGCACACCTATGACTTCGTAATGGATGGCTACGAGGCGGGCGGCGGTGGCATGCGTATCCACAACGCCCAGCTCCAGGAGAAGATCCTCGAGAAGCTCGGCTTTACGCCTGAGCGCGCGAAGGCCCAGTTCGGCTTCCTGATGGAGGCACTCACCTATGGTGCGCCTCCTATGGGCGGCTTCGCACTCGGTCTCGACCGTGTCTGCATGCTGCTCACGGGCTCTGACTCCATCAGGGAAGTCATGGCATTCCCGAAGACGAGCTCCGGCTCCGACCTCATGAGCGACGCTCCATCTGAGGTCTCCATGGCACAGCTCAAGGAAGTCTCCCTGCGCCTCATGTAGGAGCAAGACAGAAGATGTATGCAAAGCCGGCTGGGACACCTGTCCTGGCCGGCTTTTTCCGTGCAATGTGTCGGCCTTGTCAGGAGTCTGTGGGGTGCGGCACGAAATAATTCTGGAATGTTCTGGTGATAGAATTTTCCGTGAACGGCGTGAATCTCTACGTGGGAGGTAGTACATGCCCCAATTTGATTCCCATTGGGAAGCGCAGGCACAGAGGAACGCTTCGAATGAGCGTGCTGCTGCCGCTTCCGCCCTGTCCGAGGTCCGCATTCCCCAGGAGCTCCGCCACAACATGGAGCTGTTCCTGCGTCTGACGAGGCGTGTCCTCAAGGAGTACGATCCCAAGCTCTGCAGCAGCTTCGATCTTCTGCTCGAGTACATGGTCCATGCAAATGACGAAGACATCTCCGAGACAGACAAGGACGAAGCCTATACGCAGGCTGTGCGCCTCATCGACAAGCTGACGCTCGAGGAGGAGCAGTATCTGACGCGTGCCTTCGCGACGTATTTCCATCTCGCGAATATCGCTGAGGAAGACTACCGTGTGAGCTCGCTCCGTCGCCGCGAGCGTGTCGTACCGACGGACTCTGCCGAAGACCCCGTGAACGAGATCACGGTTTCCTACCACCGCCTGATCGAAGAGGTCGGCAAGGACAAGGCAGACTCCTTCCTGAACCGTCTCGAGTTCCACCCGGTCTTCACGGCGCACCCGACCGAGGCACGCCGCAAGGCTGTGACCGCAAAGATCCGCCGCATCGCAGACCTTCTTGCAGAGAGGCCATCTCTGGGCGGCACGGAGCTTGCGGAGAACGAGCGCCGCATGCTCCAGGAGATCGACTCGCTCTTCCGCACGTCTCCCATCGCTGCGAAGAAGCCGACGCCGGTCGAAGAGGCTGACACCATCATCGATATCTTCGATTCGACGCTCTTCGAGATGATCCCGAAGGTCTACCGCCGCTTCGATGACTGGGAGCTCGGTGCCCAGGCCGGTACCGTGAAGCCGGTCTGCCCAGCCTTCTTCCGTCTGGGCTCCTGGATCGGGTCTGACCGCGATGGCAACCCGAATGTCACGGCAAAGGTCTCGCGCAAGGTCGCAGAGAAGTTCCGCGTGCATATGCTCACGAAGCTTGCCGACGCGACGGAATATGTCGGACGCTCGCTCACGATGGAGTCGGGCTCGACGAAGCCCTCTGCAGCGCTTCAGAATCTCTGGAGCCACCAGCTCGAGATGAACGAAGAGCTCTGCAACCGTGTGATGCTGATCTCTGTCTCGGAGCTCCATCGTGCTGTCATGCTCGTCATGGCAGAGCGCCTGCGTGCAACGATTGCCCGCACGGCAGACCTCATGTATGCAGATGCAGATGAGTTCCTGGGAGACCTGCGCGTCGTGCAGGACTCGCTTGTCGAGGCAGGCGCTGTCCGTGAGGCATATGGCCTTCTCCAGACGCTCATCTGGCAGACCGAGACCTTCGGCTTCAACATGGTGCAGATGGAGTTCCGCCAGCACTCGGTCGTGCACTCCCGCGCCCTTGCCGACCTCAAGGAGCATGGCCGCACAGGCCAGCTGCAGCCGATGACGCGCGAAGTCGTGGACACGTTCCGCGCTATCGGTGCCATCCAGCGCAAGAACGGCGTCGAGGCTGCACGTCGCTACATCATCTCGTTCACGAAGAGCGCCCAGAACGTGGCAGATGTCTATGAGCTGGCATGCCTCTCCTTCGCCCATGAGAAGGATGTTCCGACGCTCGATGTGATTCCGCTCTTCGAGCAGGTCGAGGACCTCGAGAACGCCGTCACGACGCTCTCCCAGATCATCGAGCTCCCCGACGTGAAGAAGCGCCTTGCCCAGACGAACCGCCGTCTCGAGGTCATGCTCGGCTACTCCGACTCCTCGAAGGATGCAGGCCCGACTTCGGCTACCCTCGTGCTCCACAAGGCACAGAAGGAGATTGCCGACTGGGCCCAGGCCAACAACATCGACCTTGTCCTCATGCATGGCCGTGGCGGTGCTGTCGGCCGTGGCGGCGGCCCGGCAAACCACGCCGTGCTCGCGCAGCCGAGAGGCTCTGTCAACTGCTGCTTCAAGCTCACGGAGCAGGGCGAGGTCATCTTTGCCCGCTACGGCAACCCGGTGCTTGCCCGCCGCCATGTCGAGTCTGTCGCAGCAGCAACGCTCATGCACTCCTCGCCTGAAATCGGCAAGATCAATACGATCTACACCGAGAAGTACCACGATATGGCCGCAGAGCTCGAGAAGGAATCGCGCGAGACCTACCTCAAGCTCCTGAACCAGGATGGCTTTGCCGAGTGGTTCAGCTGTGTCACGCCGCTTGCCGAGATTGGTCTTCTGCCTATCGGCTCACGTCCTGCCAAGCGTGGCCTCGGCGCAAAGTCCTTGGACGACCTGCGCACGATCCCCTGGATCTTCAGCTGGAGCCAGGCACGCATCAACCTCGCTGCCTGGTACGGCCTGGGAAGCGCCTGCGAGGCCTTCGGGGACCTCGATGCTCTCCGCCATGCCTATGCGGAGTGGCCGCTCTTCCAGACCTTCATCGACAACATCGAGATGTCTCTTGCGAAGACCGACGAGCGCATCGCCTGGATGTACATGGGCCTCGGCAACAGGCCCGAGCTCTCCGAGATGGTCATGGACGAGCTCGCGCTCACGAAGAAGTGGGTCTTTGCCATCCTCAACGAGGATGAGCCGCTCCAGCACCGCCGCGTCCTCGGCCCGGTTGTCCGTGCACGTCTGCCGTTCGTGAATGCGCTTTCGATCATGCAGATGAAGGCGCTTGACCGCCTGAGGCGCGAGGACGAGTCCGAGAAGCTCACACCCGAGGAGAAGGAGCGCTTCATCTTCCTTATCCTCTGTACTGTCTCCGGAGTTGCCGCAGGCCTCCAGAACACCGGGTGAGGTTTTCCCAGACATATACTTCATCAGCGCTCCTCTTCCTCCGGGAGGGGGAGCGCTTCCTTGTGCGCCATGCCTGCCAGCACGCAAGAGGACGATGCCCGAGGATGAACGAGAGCATGGCTGCCAGCATGTGCTATCTCTCAGCCATCCTGATGCCCAGGATCGCTCCTATGAAGACGGGAGCAAAGCGCAGGAACACCTGCATATACCCCATGAAGGCCACGAGCAGCTCGTATGCCATCGCTGTCCCGAACGCTATGACCGCACCGAGGCAGACGATATAGACGGCAACCAGGAGCAGGCAGACGGTCTTGGCTGCATGGAGCGTTGATGCTTTGGCTGTGATGCGTGCATGGAGATGACTTGCGAAGAAGAATGCAGCCGACCCCAGCATCACAGGCTCGATGAGGTAGCGATGCAGGGCATCGGGAAAGGCGTTGTACGTGTATGCTGCCTGGCCGGCAAGGAAGAACCAGTAGACAATTGAGGCAGCTGTCGAGATGAGCATGACTGTCAGGGATAGAGCATCGCGTCTGTCGAAGGTGCGTATCTGTGGCCTCATGGCTGTCCTCCTTTTCTGCAAGGGCTGGGGGCTGATAAGGCAGGCGTCTGAGCTCCTTTGGAAAAGATGTCCTCTATCTCCGGGCAGCCATTGATGGCTTCCGCCGGAGCTGCTGCCTAAGCTGAGTTTGGAATCATTTCAGCCTGGCAGCTCGATCCATCGGAGAACGCAAGAATTCGTCGGCAAGCGAAGCCGCACCTTCCGCTGTGCCACCTTCTTGCCGGGAAGCTGTCCTGCATCTTCGCTGGACCTGAGGCATATGGCCAGAAATGTATCCGGATGTCTATGTGTGCGTCCTCCAGGGCGCACCTGCAACGTGTGGGCGTCGTTCTGGAGAGGTGGCCAAAAGGAAAGAGTTTTCTGCCTGCGGCATATTCTGGCAGGCAGACGGCCATATTTGGTTTCATGGAGTGGCCCATCTGGCAGGATATGTGGCTTATTGGAGCAAAAAAGTTCGACCAATCTCACAATTTATCCCTTCCAGATGAGTTTGCAGCGGTATACTCTTTGCGTAAATCAACGCCGTATAACTTTGGGGACCGCAGGACCAGACTCATCCTGCTGCGACCAAGAAAGGACACGCATGGAGGTAGATATGGCACGGATAGGTGCAGGCCAGAACATGGCATCCCATGTCTCCGCGGCAAACCTGCCGCTGTCCATGGTGGAAGCGGGACAGACGGCCGTGGTTTCCAAGGTCCGTGGCTCGAAGGAGCTCAGGCAGCATCTTGCCGAGATGGGCTTCATCGAGGGAGCTGAAGTCAAGGTCGTGAGCCGCGTGAACGGCGACTGCATCGTCTCTGTCAAGGGTGCGACGTTCGGCCTCAACAGGACGATGACATCACATATCTCTGTGTATTAAGGGCAGCAGGATTTTTCTGCAGCTTGATGGAAGGAGCATAATGCCAACTCTGAGAGACGTGAAGGTAGGGCAGAGCGCAACGGTCGCGAAGCTCACGGGCACCGGTGCAATCAAGCGCCGCATCATGGACATGGGCCTCACCAAGGGCACCGATGTCTATGTGAAGAAGGTGGCACCTCTCGGCGACCCGATTGAGCTCACCGTGCGCGGCTACGAGCTTTCCGTCCGCAAGGATGAGGCTGCCTGCGTCGAGGTCGAGGACGTCGCAGACGGAGAGCGCTAGGGGGAGACCCCCTTTTTATTTGCCCAACAAGTAAGCCATAACTAACAATTGTTTCCAACAAAGTAGCATTTGGCTAACAGGTGGGCACAGCGTGGCACCATATTCGCTCCACAAGGAAGGCAGGAAATGGCGGATAGCATCTATATCGGTCTTGCAGGAAACCCGAACTGCGGCAAGACCACGCTCTTCAACGAGCTGACCGGATCGAACGGCTTTGTCGGCAACTGGCCGGGCGTTACGGTCGAGAAGAAGATGGCAGACTGGCGAGAAGACAAGAACGTGACGTTTGTCGACCTGCCGGGCATCTACTCCCTCTCCCCGTACTCTCCTGAGGAGGTCGTCTCCCGCGACTATCTTCTCGGAGATCGTCCTGATGCCGTGATCGACCTCATCGACGTCACGAACCTCGAGCGCAACCTCTACCTCACGACCCAGGTCCTGGAGACAGGACGTCCGGTCGTCGTCGGCCTCAACATGTGCGACCTTCTGAAGGAGCGCGGCGACGTCGTCGACACGAAGAAGCTTGCCGAGATGCTCGGCGTGCCTGTGGTCGAGGTCTCCGCTCTCCACGACAAGAACCTCGACGAGCTCGTGAAGCAGGCCATCGCTGCAGCCAAGGCTGGCAAGGCGACTGCGGGCACGAAGTGCTTCTCTCCTGAGGTCGAAGAGGCCTTGGGCAAGATCTCGAAGACGATCGAGCGCAAGGCACAGCCTGAAGAGCTCCGCTGGTACACAATCAAGGTCTTCGAGCGCGATGCCCAGGCCATCAAGCCCCTTGGCCTCTCCAAGGCCGATCTCGATGCCTGCGAGAAGGTCATCTCTGCACTCGAGAAGGAGCGTGACGACGACGCCGAGTCCATCATCACGTCCGACCGCTATGACTGGATCGCCGATGTGATGGCGTCCTGCGTCAAGAAGGCACCGAAGAAGCTCTCGACGTCCGAGAAGATTGACCGCATCGTCACGAACCGCTGGCTCGGCATCCCGATCTTCGTCGCTGTCATCTGCCTTGTCTATTACATCGCAATCGGCACGGTCGGCACGGCTGCCACGGACTGGGTCAATGACCAGCTCTTCGGCGACGGCTTCTTCGTGAGCGCCACGGGCCAGGATGCCTACGACGAGGACAACGAGGCGTGGACCGACAACCACTACGCCGACCAGATCTCTGGCTACATCGCAGCAGCTGACGCTGCCGGCGTCGACACCGATGGTGTCCAGGAGGCCATCGACGCCGAGGATCCGACGGACGAGGATGCAGTCACGATTGCTGACTTCGAGGAAGCGGCAGATGCAGCAGGTGTCGTTGCCACGGACGTCCCGACGACGGACGAGGATGGCAACTACACCGATACCGACGGCAATGTGATCACGACGCTCGACTCTGATGGCAGCCCTGTTGCAGCTGCCGGCCAGACGATCGATGCAATCGATACGGTCACGCTCGAGGACTTCGAGACGGCAGTCGACGGCATGGCAGACGAGCCCGATCCTGCCGACTACGATGGCTTCGTTCCTTCCATCCCTGACGCTGTGACGGATGCCCTCACGGCAGCCGGCGCATCCGACATCGTGATCTCCCTTGTGGTCGAGGGCGTCATCGGCGGCGTGGGCTCGGTCCTTGGCTTCATCCCGCAGATGTTCGTGCTCTTCGTGCTTCTCTGCTTCCTTGAGGACTGCGGCTACATGTCCCGTGTCGCCTTTGTCATGGACCGCGTGTTCCGCCGCTTCGGCCTCTCCGGCAAGTCCTTCATCCCGATGATTGTCTCCTCTGGCTGCGGCGTTCCGGGCGTCCTCTCGACGAAGACGATCGAGAACGAGAAGGACCGTCGCATGACGGCCATGCTCACGACCATGATTCCGTGCTCCGCAAAGACCCCGATCATCGCCCTTGTGATGGGCGTCCTCGCCGGCGGCTCCACGATGTGGTGGGTCGCGCCTATGTTCTACTTCATGGGCCTTGCTGCCATCATCATCTCCGCCATCATGCTCAAGAAGACGAAGCCGTTTGCAGGCGAGCCTGCTCCCTTCGTTATGGAGCTTCCCAACTACCACTTCCCGTCCATACGCTCCTGGTGGCTGCATGTGTGGGAGCGTGTGAGCGCCTACATCAAGAAGGCAGGTACGATCATCTTCGCTGCAGCTGTCGGCATCTGGGTGCTCTCGCGCTTCGGCTTCGCTTCCTGGGAAGGCGGCTCCGGCTCCTTCGGTTTCCTCGAGGGCATGGAAGGCGCTGGCGACGACTACATGGACTACTCGCTGCTCGCCGCTGTGGGCAATGCTCTCGGCTTCATCTTCGCGCCGCTCGGCTGCGACTACTGGCAGGCAACCGCTGCTTCCATCTCTGCCCTCATCGCAAAGGAGAACCTCGTCGGCACGTTCGGCTCGCTTTACGGCCTCGGCGATGCCACGGAGAACTCCGTCACGATGTGGAATGGCTTCGCTGCCATGTTCACCGATCCTGCTGGCGTCCTTCACGCCGGTGCCATGTGCGCCTTCGTCGCCTTCAACATGCTCGACGCTCCGTGCTTCGCAGCCATGGGCACGATCCGTTCCCAGATGAACGACCCCAAGTGGTTTTGGTTCGCAATCGGCTATGAGTGCGGCTTCGCCTGGGTTGTCGGCTGCATCATCAACCAGCTCTGGGAGCTCTTCGTCCTCGGCAACTTCGGCTTCTGGACCGTCGTCGCCTTCGTGCTGCTTGCCCTCATCCTGTTCCAGCTCTTCAGGCCGATGCCGAAGTGGGACAAGGAAGACGACAAGATCCTGACGACGCTGGATGCAGACGTCGCCTAGTCACCGTGCGTGTTTGGCAAAGCGCTGCTGCACCACAGCGGCAGCGCTTCTGCTATGTTGGGAGCACACCTTATGGAACTTCTCGATGCAGTCTTTTTCGCCTCTGCGGTGAGCCTTGCCTGCGTCAAGATCCGCGACCGGCTGGAAAGGAGCCTGTGATGGACGATACGAACCAGCCACGTGCCTGGAACAGCGCTCAGCCTGTCACGAGCTTCTCGCTCACGAACGAGGCACATCGTGCCGCGAGCACGGTCCACTACCAGGTCGCAGCAGATGACGGCACGCGTGGAGAAGCGACGATCGTCGAGCTCTTCCCCGGCATCTCGCTTGTGCAGTTCGAGCTCAAGAGCAAGGTTCTGGGCGAGTTCTATGAGGTGCCAGCGCGCCTGAACCTCCATGATACGATCGATATCGTCTACATCAAGCAGGGTTCGGTCGAGTTCGACCGCGAGGACGAGCTGTCTTCTGTCATCCAGATCGGCGAGGTCGGCATCGCGGCATCGGATGCGCGCCGGCTCGTGCTTAGGTGCCCGGTCGGCTATGTGCGCGGATGTGCGATCGTGCTGGCACGTGCGATGCGTGCAGAGGCACGGCGTGTGCTCATGACCTTCGGGGTGGATCCTGCGGCCGTGCGCTCGCTTGCGCATGAGAAGGAGAAGCTCCATGTGGTGCCGGCTCGCCCCGAGCTCGTCGGCACGTTCGAGCTTCTGTGCTTCGGCCATGCCGAGGCATCGAAGAGCATGTACCGGCTCAAGGTGGTTGAGGCGCTCCAGCTGCTCACGAAGGCAGACCCGAAGGCTGCACAGCCCCAGGACATGGGCCACAGAAGGACGACGAGGCTCTCGCACGTCGAGCTGGCTTCAAGGGCGCAGCAGATCATGATGGGGAACCTCGCATCGCCGATTACGATCACGACCTTGGCAACGATGTGCGGTACCTCGCCGACCGTGCTCAAGGAAGCGTTCCGCGAGACCTTCGGCCAGCCGATCTATCAGTGGTACCGTGCCTACCGCATCAAGCAGGCGGCAGAGACCCTGAAGACGACCGATCTCACGATTGCAGAGGTCGCCTCCTCGGTGGGCTATGCGAATCCCTCGAAGTTCACGAAGGCCTTCTCTGACACGATGGGGGAGACGCCCCATGCCTGGAGGAGCAGGACCTTGGCAGAAAGAGGCGTTGCAGGCTGAAGGGAAGCTCCTGTCCTGCCCTCTGGAGACATAGGACATTTCGCGAGGCTGTCTGGAGACAATCTGGACAGCCTCTCCGGTATGGGCATAAAAGACATGTACAGAAATAAAGAAGACATGTGCAATATGCTTGCATAGCAGCGGCAAGCTCCTTACGCTTATGCAGGCAGGATGCAGTGGCATCCAATTGCGGAACAAGGGAGAGTCGCATGGCAGAATATACCGGGGCGCCTGTGGGCGTCGTCTTCATGAAGCCGATCTTCGTGCCGAAGATCTGGGGTGGCAGGAAGCTCGAGACCGAGTTCGGCTACAAGATTCCGGATGGGAAGATCGGCGAATGCTGGGCCATCAGCGCCCATCCGGCAGGGGACTGCACGATCACCGGCGGCCCCTTTGACGGCATGCGCCTCTCCGAGCTCTGGGATCAGCACCGCGAGCTCTTCGCGAACTGCGAAGGCGACCAGGGACGCTTCCCTCTCCTCATCAAGATCCTCGATGCCTCCGACAGCCTCTCCGTCCAGGTGCACCCGGATGATGCCTATGCCGGAGCGCACGAGAACGGCTCGCTCGGCAAGCGCGAGTGCTGGTATGTCGTGCATGCAGACGAGGGTGCCCAGATCATCATCGGCCAGCATGCGAAGAATGCCGAAGAGTTCCGTGGCATGGTCGAGGCAGGGGAGTGGGACAGGCTCCTCAACAAGGTCCCCATCCACACCGGAGACTTCTTCGAGGTGCTGCCGGGCACGATCCATGCCCTCTGCGCTGGCACGCTCGTGATCGAGACGCAGCAGTCGTCCGATGTCACCTATAGGGTCTATGACTACGACCGTGTGCAGCCGGATGGCACGAAGCGCCAGCTCCATATTGACCAGTCCTGCGATGTCGTGGACTACGCCCAGGTGCCGCCGAAGGACGGCAAGGTCCGCGCTCCCGAGGTGGACGGCGTCACTGAACTCATGGACTGCCCGAAGTTCGTTGTCGATCGCGTGCGCATCGACGGGAAGAAGGCAATCGAGCAGAAGTGGCCGTTTATGTGCGTGAGCGTCTATGCAGGTGAGGGCGCTGTCACCGTATGCGGCACGCGCTACCCGCTCAGGAAGGGCTCCCACTTCCTTGCGCTCTCCGATGCCAGCACGATGGAGTTCGAGGGGACGCTTTCCCTCATCACCTCGCATCTGCCCGAGTAGGGAAGAGCCTCATACGTTTGAGCCAGGAGGGCTGGATGGGCTTCCATCCAGCCTTCTTTCCATTTGTGGACAGTCTATGGAGACAAGTAAACCAGAGCTAACACATTGGCATCTCTGCTAAGTTAGTCACAGCAAACAAATCGACGCGGAGCAGCGCTCCGCTTCCCGAGGAGGATTCCATGAGCAAGGTGGCAGTGGTCTTCTGGTCCCAGAGCGGCAATACGCAGAGCATGGCAGAAGCCGTAGCAGAAGGTGCCGGCACGGAAGCCATCGAGGTATCCTCCTTCTCCGCAGCAGATGTGGCGAACTACGATGCCTTTGCCTTCGGCTGCCCTGCCATGGGTGCCGAGGAGCTCGAGTCCGATGAGTTCGAGCCGGTCTGGGATGAGTGCGTCCCTGAGCTCAAGGGCAAGACAGTCGCACTCTTCGGCTCCTATGGCTGGGGCGACGGCGAATGGATGGAGACCTGGAAGTCCGAGGCAGAAGATGCCGGAATCAAGGTCGTCTCCACCGTCATATGCAATGACGCACCGGACGACGATGCGCTCTCGCAGCTCAAGGATCTTGGCGAAGAGCTCGCCCAGTAATACCTGATTCGTTTTTACGCAGTCCTCCAGACACCGGACCCCTCTCCCCGGCTGTCACAGAGGGCAATCTTCAAGCCGCCGGCGACCCCCTATCGCCGGCGGCTGCTTTGCATTGCGATGCGGCGGATCCTCAACCTCGGCTTTTCCACCATCTGCCTTCAGCTCGATAGGGGAGCAAGGCTAACAGGAATATATCCTGATTGTGAATAGATTGTGGATGCAAGTAAAACCAAGCTAACAGCCAGGAATATCCGGTAAGTTAAACGCATCAAACAAAACGATCTGCGGAGCAGCGCTCCGCCTTTTCCTAGGGGGTTTCCATGAGCAAGGTCGCAGTTGTCTATTGGTCCCAGAGCGGCAATACCCAGGCCATGGCAGAAGCGGTGGCAGAAGGGGCGGGAACCGAGGCCATCGAAGTCTCTTCGTTCTCTGCTGCAGATGCAAAGAACTACGATGCCTTTGCCTTCGGCTGTCCGGCAACGGGTTCCGAGGAGATCGAGCCCGACGAGTTCGAGCCGGTCTGGAACGAGTGCGTGCCTGAGCTTGGCTCGAAGCCTGTCGCGCTCTTCGGCTCCTATGGCTGGGGCGGCGGCGAGTATCTGGATACCTGGAAGTCCCAGGCTGAAGATGCCGGCGTCAACGTCGTCTCCGCCGTTGCTGTGAACGTCGAGCCTGAAGACGATGCGCTCGGGGAGCTCAAGGCTCTCGGCCAGAAGCTTGCCCAGTAGCATCCGATCCGTTGATACGGCCCTTGTGGCAGCGGACCCTCTCCCCGATGCCATGAAGGGCAGACATCAAGCCGCCGGCGACTCCCTATCGCCGGCGGCTGCCTTGTGTTCTGAAAAAGCGCCTGAAGATGCTATATATATCGGCATCCATCTGCACGCCCTGCACCAGCAGTGTAGAAGAAGACGCGCGATAGGAGGCTGCCATGCCCGGTCCTGCGGAAGTCTTTGTCATGTTCTGGATCTTCGGAATGTTTGCCCTTGCAGCCCTTGCCATCTTTGCCGTGAAGCGGCTCTTCGAGAGGCATGGGAAGAAAGGCGAGAAGAAGGATGGCGGGAACGGGGAATAGGCGCTGCTTCGGGCGGCTGCGCCTGAGCATCGCCCGGGCGGGATATGGACCTGCACCCGAGATGACCTCCAGCCTGGAATACGACAGGAATGGAGCTGGAAGGCACAGGCCTTCCAGCTCCTCGTGTCCTGATGGGAGGATATCGATCGGGATGCATGAGGAGCCTGAAGGCAGGGCCATGGTCACGGTCGCAGACACGGGCTGCGGCATGGACGAGGAGACGAAGCGGCGCGTCTTCGAGAAGTTCTATCAGGGCGACCCATCGCATGCGACAAAGGGCAATGGCCTCGGCATGGCACTGGCGAAGAGGGCAGCAGATGTGACGGGCGCCACGATTGGTCTTGAAAGCGAAGCGGGCCATGGGACAATGTTCACAATCACGCTGCCTGCTGCCTCTCAGGACAAAACGGTCTGATGCAGCATTCGACACGATAGAGAGATAGAAAAGGAGCCGGAAGCGTGCAAGCTTCCGGCTCCTGGCATCTCTTTGAGAGATTGAACTACTTCTTGGCCTTGCCCTGGTTGGCAACAGCGTTGATCTTTGCCTCGATCGTGGCAGGATCGCCGATGTAGTGCTTGTCGAGGATGTTCCAGTCCTTATCGAAGGTGTAGGAGCAAGGAACGCCCGTCGGGATGTTGACCTTGAGAATCTCTTCCGGCGTGAGGTGCTCGAGCTGCATGACAAGAGCACGCAGGGAGTTGCCGTGAGCAGCGATGAGGACACGCTTGCCGCTCTCGAGCTGCGGCTTGATCTCCTGCTCGAAGTACGGCCATGCGCGGGCGATGGTGTCCTTCAGGCACTCGGTGTAGGGGAGGTCCTCCTGCGGGACGTCACGGAACATCGGCTGGACGTGCGGGTCGCGCTCGTCGCCCGGCGTCAGTGCAGGCGGCTGGACGTCGAAGGAACGACGCCAGATGAGGACCTGCTCCTCGCCGTGCTCCTCGGCAGCCTTTGCCTTGTTGAGGCCCTGGAGAGCGCCGTAGTGACGCTCGTTGAGACGCCAGGTCTTGTGGACAGGCAGCCATGCGCGGTCCATCTCGTCGAGGACGATGTTCAGCGTGTGGATGGCGCGCTTCAGAAGCGAGGTGTAGCACACGTCGAAGTCATAGCCCTGCTCCTTGAGGGCCTTGCCGCCAGCTGCAGCCTCAGCGCGGCCGGTGTCGGTGAGGTCGACGTCCGTCCAGCCGGTGAAGAGGTTGAGCTTGTTCCACTCAGACTCACCGTGACGAATGATGACAAGATGCATGTTCTGATCGTCTGCCATAGCGTTCCTTTCCTCGTTGCGCCAATGCGAACTTTTGCCGGACCCGGGCCATACCCCGTCCGGGAACTGCCTAGAAGGGTATAGTAACCCGTAGCTAACAGATGCCATTTCGGCTCCATCAGGAGGGTTGCTATGAATATTCTAGACGTCCTTATCATACTTGCGGTCGTCTTTGCATTTGTCCTTGCTGTGCGTTCGCTCATCAAAGGCTCAAAGAACGGCTGCGCCGAGTGCGGAAGCAGGGGTTCCTGCACTGCTGCCGCGACCGGAAGCCCCTGCCCTGCGGCAGAAGATATGCTTGCGCGTGCTGAGAAGGCGGTCGATGAGGGAAAGCTCCCGAAGGTCCAGAACAGGCGCTGATGCGCAGATTCGCTGTCGCTTCAAAATCTGATGTATGATGGCCGTCCGTGTGGATTCTGTACGCTCGGCGAGCGGTAGACGTATGAGCCTGAATGGCAGCTTTGAGCTGGCCTTTGTTTCGGTTCCGCGTAGCTTCTTGCCATGAAACATGGATGAAACACGTGTATGCCAGAGTTTCAGAACGGATACGAGATTCGGTGGCGGAAGCATGCGTATAGGAGCATGGCTGCTTGACCGGGGGGTTCATAATGTCAAACGATAGGAATGTCGACTTCGTCCTGCGTACCGTAGAGGAGCGCGATATCCGCTTCATCCGTCTTTGGTTCTCCGATGTGCTCGGAAACCTGAAGTCCTTCGCGATCTCTCCCGAAGACCTCGAAGAGGCCTTCGATGAGGGCGTCGGCTTCGATGGATCGGCCGTCGATGGCTTCGCGCAGCTCGAGGAGTCCGACATGCTCGCCTTCCCGGCGCCCGATACCTTCCAGGTGCTGCCGTGGCGTCCGAGCCAGAATGGTGCCGCCCGCATGTTCTGCGACATCAAGACGCCGGGCCGCCGGCCGTTCGAGGGAGATCCGCGTGCCGTGCTGACGCGTGTCTTCGAGGATCTCGACAAGAAGGGCTATGTGCCGTGCGCAGCTCCTCGCATCGAGTACTTCTACTTCGGCGATTCCGTGAAGCCGATTCCGCAGGACAAGGCAGGATACTTCGACCTCACGCCGTGGGACTCTGCCCGCGATCTGCGCCGCGACACGACGCTCATGCTCGAGCGCATGTCCATCCCTGTGGAGTACTCCTTCCACGCCCAGGCACCGTCCCAGAACGGCATCGAGCTCCGCTGGTCCGAGGCCAGGAGCTGCGCCGACAACATCATGACCGCCCGCCTGGTAATCAAGCAGGAGGCCTTCGCGAATGACATGTTCGCGTCGTTCATGCCGAAGCCGTTCTCGGAGACCGAGGGCTCTGCCATGTTCCTCTATGAGTCTCTCATGGACCACGATGGCAACAACCTGTTCTGGGGCCCGAGCTCGAAGTACCCCGACCATCTCTCCGAGCTTGCCAACCACTTCATCGCAGGCGTGCTCCGCTATGCACCGGAGTACACCCTCATCACGAACCCGACCGTCAATTCCTACAAGCGCATGCGCCCGATGGGGGAGGTGCCCTGCTACACGACGTGGGGACACCGCAACCGCTCTGCTCTTGTCCGCGTGCCCATGCACAAGCCGGGCAAGCACCAGTCCACGAGAATCGAGCTCCGCGGGCCCGATCCTACGGCGAACCCCTACCTCGCGCTTGCTGTCACGTTCGCAGCCGGCGTGCGTGGCATCGAGGAGGAGCTCAAGCTCCAGGATGAGGCGACGCAGGAAGACATCACGGCGACCGAGGCCGAGCTTGCAAAGAAGGGCGTGAAGCGCCTGCCGCGAGATCTGCGCGAGGCATGCGACAACTTCGAGAAGTCCGACTTCTGCCGCGAGGTCCTGGGCGACCATATCTGCGACTACCTCGTCCAGGAGAAGCGTCGCGAGTGGGACGAGTACAACACGACCGTCACGGACTGGGAGCGCGAGCACTACTACGCAGGCTTCTAGGATCTGGAATATATGAACCTTGGAGAGGGCAGACGCTTCGGCGCCTGCCTCTTTTCTTGATGCCGAAATAGCTCAATTCTTGATAAGGAGCTGGCAGAATCGGGACAGAGAGCCGAAGAGACGCTTCGTGCGCCTTCATCCAACATGCTTTCAGAAACGGGATGGAAAAACTCTCGCCTGACGTGCGGATACGGAATGCTCGGCAGAGATCGCTTCAGATGGGCTGTGTATACATATGCGAAAATATAAGGAAAAATGCCTGTTACATTCGAAGAATCCGCAGGTCGCTTAATGAAGATTGAGTTAAAGGATGATAGTTCTGCCAGCATCCGGGACGGAAACGCCGAAACTCTAGCTCATGGACAAAAAGTCCGGGATAGGCTTTCTCCCACGGTCACACTCGCTATAAAAGGAAGGTCGTATACATCATGAGCAGTCTGTCGCGCAGGGAATTCTTCAAGGTCTCCACAGCCATCGGGGGTGGAATGGCGGCAGCTGGCATGCTTGCCGGATGCGGGAACTCTTCGAGCTCCTCGTCTTCTTCTTCGAGCTCCTCTTCTGACGATGGTTCCTACAAGCTCGTCACGGACGGCAAGCTGACGTGCGTCTGTAATGCAGCATTCCCGCCGTTCGAGTCCATGGATGAGAACACGGGCGAGATCAAGGGCTTCGATGTCGATCTCGCAGCTGCTCTTGCCGACAAGATGGGCCTCGAGTCCACCTGGCTGCCCTCCCAGCAGTTCGATACGATCGTCCCTCTCATCAAGCAGGGCGGCAAGGCCGACGTCGCTATCACGGGCATGACGATCACGGACGAGCGCAAGAAGGAGATTGACTTCACCGATCCCTACCTCGACTCCAACCAGGCTATCGTCGTCTCGAAGACCGCTACGGCCACGACGAAGGACGAGCTCGATGTCGCAGGCAAGCAGATCTGCGCACAGTCCGGCACGACCGGTGGCGACTGGGCACAGGAGAACCTCACGAAGGCAACCTATGTGCCGCTCGATGACTTCGTCCAGTGCTTCACGGGCGTCTCGACCGGACTCTATGACGCAGCTGTCTGCGACCTGCCGGTCTCCGAGAACATGATTACCAACTCCTATACCGATCTGCAGATCTCTCAGCAGATCGCAACGGGCGAGCAGTACGGCATTGCCGTCTCGAAGGACAACCCGAACCTCACGAAGGCGCTGAATGAGGCGCTTGCCGCCATCAAGGATGATGGCACGCTCGACAACCTCGAGATTACCTGGTTCGGAACCACGATCTAGGTTCGATAGACGTAGGAATCCGATGGGGTCTTTGCGGGAGCGAAGGCCCCATCGAGCATTAGAGGAGCTTCATTCCATGGATCTGACACTGAGAGAGAAGACAGGCGGAAGGCGGCTTGTGGCGCTTCTTGCTGCCATCATGGCAGCTGTGGCGCTTGCCTTCGCCTGCCTGCCCATGACCGCCGAGGCGCTGACTGTCTCGAATGCGACTGCACGTCCGAACGAGGATGGCGGATCTTCTGTCATCGGCGGCATCGCGACGCGCCTTACCTGGGAGGCTACCGTCGACGACGGAGAGGAGGTCTCCTCGATCACGCTCCAGCTGCCGGATGATGGCACATTCAATGGCTCGTCCACGAAGGTCACGGTGCTCGAGGGACTCAAGCGCATCTCGACCGATGCCACGGCCACGCCTTCCGGCAACACGATCAAGATCGACTTCGCAGAGTCTGTCGCTTCCGGCTCGCTTCTGCGTCTCGAGATCGAGGATATGAAGTTCCCGACCGAGGGCGGAGACGTCCAGGTCACGGGCACCTATACCAATGATACAGGCGAGCAGCAGCTTGCCGCATCGCCTGCCATCACGACGATCGCGAATACGCCGCTCCAGGCAGCCGTGAACTGGCTCGACAACCAGGCGTGGGTCCAGGCATGGAACTCTGTGCCGTTCCTCAACATGTTCCTGAAGCCGCAGATCATGCTCGAATCCTTCTCGTCGCTCTTCTCCGGCTGGCTCGTCTGCCTCACGATCGTCATCCTCTGCTACCCGTTCGCAATCGTGCTCGGCCTGCTCTTCGCGTTCATGAAGATCTCGAAGCACACGGTCGTGCGTGCCATCGCTGTCGTCTACATCAACATCCTGCGCGGCACGCCGCTGTTCCTGCAGATTTACATCCTCTTCTTCGGCCTGCCGATGCTCAACATCAACGTGAACAACTATCTTCTCGGCGGCATTGCCATGGCTGTGAACTCCTCTGCCTACCTGGCCGAGATCTTCCGTGCTGGCATCCAGTCCATCCCGAAGGGACAGTATGAGGCAGCGTCGTCTCTCGGCATGAACTACAGCCAGACGATGCTTTCCATCATCCTGCCGCAGACGATCCGCCGTGTCCTTCCGACCGTCACCTCCGACTTCATCACGGCCTACAAGGACACCTCGCTTCTGTCCTCCGTCGGCGTCATGGAGCTCATGATGTACTCGAAGAACCTGACGACCGTCACCGGCAACATCACACCGTACATGACGGCAGCGATCTACTACCTGATCGTCACGCTGCCGCTCATCAAGGTCGTCTCCATCGTCGAGAAGCGCCTTGCCCGCTCGGAAGCGGGCGGAGGTCCCCGTCCGAAGGGCGGAGCTGTCCGCGCTGCCTCTGATGCATCCGGGGACGAAGCTGTGGTGGACGCAGGGGCGAGCCACATGGAGGCAAAGGACGAGGACTCTTCCTCCATCCTCGATGCACTTTCTGCCCCCTTCCGCTCCCACTCCCTGAAAGAAGGTCTCGACAATGCCTAAGCACCACCACATCCAGGCACCCCAGGTGCCGGCGGCTCTCCCGGCAGACGAGGCAGCAGAGCTTGCCTTCGAGCATGACCTGCCTCTTTCGCATCATGCCTTCAAGAAGGGCGAGCACCCGATCGTGCGCATCGAGCATCTGAACAAGACGTTCGACGGCGAGACGCAGGTCCTGCGCGATGTCAATCTCGATGTCTGGCCCGGCGAGGTCGTCGTCGTGCTCGGACCTTCCGGTTCCGGCAAGTCCACGATGCTCCGCTGCATCAACCTGCTCGAGACTCCGACGGCAGGACACATCCTCATCGAGGACAAGGAGATTACGGCCAAGGGCACCGATGTCTGCAAGCTCCGCCAGAACCTCGGCATGGTGTTCCAGCAGTTCAATCTCTTCCCGCACCTGACGGCCAAGCAGAATGTCATGATCGGCCAGACGAAGGTGCTCAAGAAGTCGAAGGAGGAGGCAGAGAAGGAGGCCTTGAAGCAGCTTGAGGCTGTCGGCCTTGCCGATCGTGCAGACTTCAAGCCAGCCCAGCTCTCCGGCGGCCAGCAGCAGCGTGTCGCAATCGCCCGAGCTGTTGCCATGCACCCGGATGTGCTGCTCTTCGACGAGCCGACGAGTGCCCTCGATCCCGAGCTCGTCCGCGGCGTCCTCGATGTCATGCGCGACCTCGCCGAGAACTCGGGCATGACCATGATCGTCGTGACGCACGAGATGGGCTTTGCCCGCGAAGTCGCCGACCGTGTCGTCTTCATGGAAGGCGGCGTCGTCGTCGAGCAGGGCAAGCCTGAAGAGGTCTTCGACCACCCGAAGAACGAGCGTACGGCAGCCTTCATCGGCAATATCAAGTAAAGAATTCTCTGAGACAAGGATCTATATATGAATACGAATCTGACACGGCGCGGCTTTGTCGCAAGCGCCGGACTCGCGCTTTTTGGCCTCGCAGCCTGCTCTTCTTCGAACGGCTCCTCGAGCACGTCTTCGAGCGCTTCTGCCGATACGTCCACGAGCGCAAACAGCTCGCTCAACCTCGTGACCGAGGGCAAGCTCACCTCGGTCTCCGATATGGCAAACCCGCCCTTCAGCTACTATGACACGGGCTCGACGGAGCCCAAGGGCTTCGAGGTCGACCTTATGGCTGCAGTTGCCGAGGAGATGGGCCTTGAGTCCGTATGGCTGCCTGCCACGAAGTTCGACACGATCATTCCGCTCATCAAGCAGGGAGGCAAGGCAGACCTCGGTGTCGCGAACATCACGATCACGGACGAGCGCAAGCAGGAGATCAACTTCTCCGATCCCTACATCGACTCGAACCTCGGCGTCGTCACGAAGGCGGACAGCACCGAGACGACCAAGGAAGCGCTCAATGTCTCGGGCAAGAAGATTGCTGCCCAGGCAGGCACGACGGGCGAGGCGTGGGCCCAGGAGAATCTCTCGAATGCCACGGTCGTCTCCCTCGATGACCCCGTCCAGGCGCTCACGGGCGTCCAGACTGGCCTCTACGATGCAGCCTGCGCAGACCTGCCGGTCGTGAAGTACCTCTGCACGACGTCCTATACGGACCTCTCGGTCGCGATCGAGGTGCCGACGGGCGACCAGTACGGCATGGCAGTGTCGAAGGGCAACAAGGCGCTGCTCGATGCGGTGAACGAAGCGCTCCAAGCCGTCATCGACTCCGGCAAGCGCGACGAGATCGAGATGAAGTGGTTCGGAAGCACGCTCTGATCGTATGAGCGAAGCTGCATAAAAGCTGAATATGGTGCAGCTCCTTTGCAGGTAGCTGCACCCATTCACCATAATTGCGCCTATATTCGGGGCATTGGGAGCTCGTGGGAAACCATTGGCCGATGAGTGTGCTATTCTCTGACTACTGTCAGATTGTTCTTAATATCGATGATTGGTGAGTCTCGATGCATCACAAGAACATACTCCTCATCGCGCGTACCACTCGCCATCACGACCGCATGCGCGAACTTTCCCACGCGCTGGATGTCTCGACGCTTCTGGCTACGCCCGATACGTTCAACCAGGCAATTACCTCGGGCCATGAGTTCGATCTTGTCATCCTCGACGTCGTCGGCGCCTCCCAGGACATCCTGAATGCTGTCGATGCCTACGTCGTGGACAACGGCTTCATCCCCATCCTCTTCATCACCGACGAAGACAAGCTTGCACAGCTCCACATGCCTGTCCAGGGCAAGGCGGACTTCATCCTCTCCACGGCAGGAGAGGCGGAGTTCGAGGTCCGCTGCTCGCAGCTTCTGTGGCCGGGCGAGGAGAGCGCTCCTGCCGATATCGTGACGATCGACAACATGACGATCAACCTTGCGACGTACCAGGTCCACATCGACGACAAGCCGGTCGACCTGACGCTCATGGAGTACTCGCTGCTGTCGTTCCTCGCGACTCATCCGTCGCGTGCCTACTCGAGGGAGACGCTGCTCCACCGCGTCTGGGGCTTCGAATACTGCGGCGGCACCCGTACGGTCGATGTTCACATCCGTCGTGTCCGCTCGAAGGTGGGCCCGCAGGTCGCAAACCACATCGTGACCGTCCGTGGCGTCGGATACCTCTTCAAGATTTAGAGGATAGATACATATTCTCAGGTACAGAGCCGGCCTCGTGGCCGGCTTTTTCGTAGCGATTCTCAGCTTTCAGAATTCTTGAAGTATGGTGCCGCTCAGATGTTGGATGCGGGCGAGGCTTTCATGTGCGCCCTGAAGAAGGCTGTTTGGGTACAAAGTGCCTTGAAGTAAAACCTTCGGAGCCGTCTGCTCTGGGTGAGAGGCGGCATCCAGAAAGGAAGCCTTATGAGCGAAGAAAATGACGGAAGGCCTCCCGTGCCAGGCTACGACGAGACCCAGGTGCAGGAAACGAAGCATATGGCGCCCTCTCCCGTCGGGACGGGCGAGGGCGGCACAGGCGACGAGAAGCCGCCCAAGAAGGGCAGCGGACGTGTCGTCCTGGCTTCTGTCCTCGGCGGCGTCATCGGCGCTGTCGCAATCGTTGCAATCCTCTTCGGATTCGGCCTTGTGAAGACAGGCTTGAAGACTTCGACCTCAGGCACGAGCCCGGCCCAGAACATCACGATCAACGCCGATACCGAGGATGCCACGGTTGCCGAGGCAGTCGCTGCCAAGACGGTGCCGTCTGTCGTCTCTGTCTATGTGACGACATCCTCCTCTTCGAGCCTCGGCTCTGGCGTCATCCTCGACACGGATGGCAACATCCTCACGAACTACCACGTGATCGACGGCGCCGAGGAGATCTCCGTCACGATCGAGGGCCAGAGCTATACGGCTACGGTCGTCGGTTCCGATGAGTCCTCCGACCTCGCTGTCATCAGGGCAGACCTCGAAGGCGCAACCGTCACCCCGATCGAGGTCGGCGACTCCTCCTCCCTTGTCATGGGCCAGTGGGTCATGGCAATAGGCTCGCCGTACGGCCTTGAGCAGTCCGTCTCCACAGGCATCGTCTCTGCCCTCTACCGCTCCACGATGATGCAGTCCACGAGCGGCAACACGATCTATACGAACCTCATCCAGACCGATGCTGCCATCAACCCGGGCAACTCCGGCGGCGCTCTTGTCGACTCCGAGGGCAAGCTTGTCGGCATCAACACCCTGATCGAGTCCGAGTCCGGCTCCTCTGCCGGCATCGGCTTCGCCATTCCTTCGAACTACGCTATCGAGGTCGCGAATACGATCATCTCTGGCAAGAAGGTCGTGCACCCCTATATCGGCCTCACGATGCAGACGGTCACCTCGTCTCTTGCCCAGCGCTACAGCCTCGGTGCCTCGAGCGGCGCCTACGTCGTCGAAGTCACGTCGGGCAGCCCTGCTGATACCGCAGGCATCAAGTCGGGCGACATCATCACTGCGGTCGACGGCGAGTCCATCACCTCTGCTGATGGCATGATCCTCGCAATCCGCTCGAAGAATGTCGGCGATACCGTGAGCGTCACGTTCGTCCGCGATGGCAAGGAGCAGACGGTCCAGGTCACGCTCGGCTCGGATGAGAGCCTCCAGGCAGAACAGCAGCGGGACCAGAACTCCAATTCCGGCTCCAGCATCTTCGGCTTCGGCCTCGGCAATGGGCTTGGTGGCAATGGCTCGAGCTCGAATGGCCTTGGCAGCAGCAGGTAGCGCTCCTGCATAGGCGCATGGGATGCCCCATCCTCTCCGGAGGGTGGGGCATCTTCTATGTGGCCCATTTCTGTCAGATGCATTTGCTACGCTCTAAGGGAGAGAACAAGGGCGATAGGAGGCCTTCCATGCAGGAAATCAGGTGCCCGCACTGCGGCAAGGTGTTCAAGGTCGATGAGGCAAGCTACGCCGATATCGTGAAGCAGGTACGCGACCGGGAGTTCGCCGCAGAGATACAGAAGCAGGAGCAGATGCTCAGGCGCGAGCGCGAGCGGGCGGTCCAGCATGCAGAAGACGAGCTCAAGGCAAAGCTTCTGAAGGAGACCTCCGCGCGTGACAGCCAGATTGCGCTTCTCAAGAATGAGCTCGAGGCGCAGAAGAAGGCCGCAGACCAGAGCCTCGCTGCCAAGGATGCAGAAGCCGAGCGCTCGCTTGCCGCCCAGAAGCGTGAGAGCGACCTTGCGCATGAGGCAGGCCTCGGCGAGCTCAAGGCAAAGATCTCAGAGCTCGAGAGCGCCCTTGCTGCTGCCAAGGATGCCCAGAGCCGCCAGGAGGCAGAGCAGAAGGCAGCGCTTGCCGAGGCGCTCTCCGGACGCGACCAGAAGATAGCGACGCTCGAGGCGGAGGCAAAGGCCAAAGAGCAGGCATACGAGGCCGAAACCAAGGCAAAGGAGCAGGCCTATCAGGACCAGAAGGCGCTTGCGCTCTCTGACCGCGACCAGAAGATTGCAGCGCTCGAAGCTGCAGCAAAGGAGCGCGAAGAGGCCTTCGCAAGCCAGAAGGCGCTGGCCTTGACCGAGGCGACCTCGCCTCTCGAGCAGAAGATTGCCGGGCTCGAAGGGGAGGTCAAGCAGGCCAAGGCAGAACGCGAGCAGGCCGAGGCGACGCTCAGGCAGGAGATGGTGGAGAAGCTCCGCGACAAGGATGTCCTCATCCAGGACAAGCAGGATGAGATAGAGAGGCTCAGGAACCAGCGTGCCCGCCTCTCGACGAAGCTCATCGGCGAGACGCTCGAGCAGCACTGCGAGATGGAGTTCAACAAGTGGCGCATGATGGGCTTCCGGAACGCCGAGTTCCACAAGGACAACGACGTCGTGGGAGGCTCCAAGGGCGACTATGTCTTCCGCGAGAACGACCCCTCGGGCACAGAGATCGTCTCGATCATGTTCGAGATGAAGAACGAGGATGAGGCTTCTGCCAAGGCCAACCGCCACAAGAATGCGGACTTCTTCAAGAAGCTCGACCAGGACCGAAAGAACAAGCACTGTGAATATGCCGTGCTCGTCACGATGCTCGAGCCGGACAACGAGTTCTACAACCAGGGCATCGTCGATGTGAGCTACGAGTATCCGAAGATGTACGCGATCAGACCCCAGTTCTTCATCCCGATGATCACGCTGCTTCGGAATGCGGGGCTCAATGCGGTGGATGCCCGCCGCGAGCTTGCCGAGACCAGGCAGCAGAACATCGATATCACGAACTTCGAGGAGGCGCTCGGCGACTTCAAGCAGAAGTTCGGGAAGAACTATGCTGCTGCCTCGAACAAGTTCCAGAACGCTATCAAGGAGATCGACTCGACGATCGACCACCTGAACAAGGTGAAGGAGAACCTCCTCTCCTCCGAGCGCCAGCTCCGGCTTGCGAATGACAAGGCAGAAGGGCTCACGATCAGGAAGCTCACCTACAAGAACCCGACCATGAAGGAGAAGTTCGAAGAGGCGAGGGCGGCCAATGAGAAGGCCCGGAAGGAGAGCCTGCCGCTTGCTGAGGGGGATGTGCCCCTGGATCCGGACGAGGTCGAATAGGCACATCAGAGAGCCTTTCAGAGCTTTTGGCAACGAGAGACATAAGCGCAGCATGAGAAGAGCGGAGTCCGTCTTGCGACGAGCTCCGCTCTGCTTGTGGCTATGGGTCTGTCTCTTGTAGCCTACGCGCCCCAGACACGCTCTGCGATGCGCTTGATGAGGGTGCACTTCGCCCACTGGTCGTCCTCGGTGAGGACGTTTCCTTCCTCGGTGGAGGAGAAACCGCACTGCGGAGAGAGGCGGAGCTGCTCCAAGGGCACGTACTTCTCTGCCTCGTGGATCCTCTCGATCACGGCATCCTCATCCTCAAGCTCCGGGAACTTCGACGTGACGAGGCCGAGGACGACAATCCTGTCCTTCGCATAGCGGAGCGGCTCGAAGTCGCCGGCACGGTCGGAGTCGTACTCGAGGAAGAAGCCATCATAGTTCGCCTCGAAGCGGGTCTTTGCGACTGGCTCATAGCCGCCGGAGCTGAACCAGGTGCTCCTGAAGTTGCCGCGGCAGATGTGCGTCGTGATGGCCATGTCCTCGGGCTTTGCCTCGAGGATGCGGTTGATCGTCGTGACGTAGTGCTTTGCCACCTCGGCCAGATCGATGCCTTCCGCCTCGTAGGCAGCACGCTTCTTTGCATCGCAGAACTCGCCCCAGGCCGTGTCATCGAACTGGAGATAGCGGCAGCCGAGGTCGTAGAAGGCCTTCACGGCGTCCTGGTAGGTGGTGACGATATCGTCGAAGAGGGCCTGCTCGTCCTTATAGCGGTCAATCGGCTCATACGTAGCCTTGCCACGGACACAGGGGATGAGGTGGAGCATCGACGGCGACGGTATCGTCATCTTCGTCGGGCAGTCGCCTGCAATCTCCCTGAGCTTTGCGTAGTGCTTCAAGAACGGGTGGTCGCCGAAGCCGATCTTGCCTGTGAAGCGGAGCTGGGCGCCCTTGGGCTTCGGGCCCTTGAACTCGACGGACCAGTTGGCAGCATCCACATGCTCGACGCCCTCGAGCTCCTCGAGGAAGTCGAGGTGCCACATGGCACGGCGGAACTCGCCGTCGGTCACGGCCTTGAGGCCGACCTTCTTCTCGCTTTCCACAAGCTCCGTGATGCACCCATCTTCGACGGCGGTGAGCTCATCTCGGGAGATCTTGCCGGCGGCAAAGGCTGCACGGGCACGTTTGAGGCGCTGGGGGCGCAGGAAGCTTCCCACGATATCAAAGGTATAGGGCGGCTGCTTGATGGTCATGCGCATCTCCTCCTGGATGGCGGGCACCCGTCTGCTGCCGTGCCCTGAACGGTTCTCTGGTGTACGGACAGAAATGGTGCCAGATAGGTGCTTCATAGAAAACTATCTATTAGCGAGCGATATCCATAGCATGAAGCTATGGATGCAGGAGAAGCACGGCTGAAGCTCCGACGCAATCGGCTCAGTCGGCAAGCGCTGCGCAGACGAAGCTGCCGACCCAGTGGTCGGCGAGATATCCCGAAAGCTCGACATCCTGGACGCCCTGGACGAGCCAGCGCGTAGCCTCTGCTGCGAAGCGGTCACGTGCTGCGCCGGCAGGAAGCGCCGAGGCGGCATCGCGGGCAGCAAGGGCACGGGAGGTGGGAAGAGCCACGGTATGCACCTCGAGATACCCTGTGCCATCCCACTTGCCAGGGAGGTCCTGGATGAGGGGAGAGCTGAAGCTCTCGGAGAAGAGGGGAGGCAGGAAGCCTTCCATCCAGGAGGCATAGGCATCTTCGGGGAGGACCCTTGCCATGAGGGCGGCTTCATTCAGGATTGCCGAGGTGAAGGTATCGGCCTCGGGCTCATAGGCAAGAGGTGCCTCCACGTCATTTCCAAAGAGACGGACGGCTGCCATGCAGACGGACTCCAGGAGCTCCTGGTCCTGTGTCGCCTCTGCGTAGTCTGCTGCCATCGCAAGCGACCAGGCGGTGTCCGAATGCAGGCCGGTGCGGGCAGGAAGCGAGAGATGCGCTATCCAGTCCGCAACGCGCCGGTGCATCTCCTCGGTGAGTGGGGAAAGCGCTGCCCTCCAGTCTTCAGCCTCTTCTGCATGCGGATTTCCTGCCAGCTCCGCGAGGTGTGCGAGCTCTTCGTCGAGGGCAAGCTCCCAGGTCCAGCCGTAGGGCTTCTCCTCCCACTGGGGCACCTTCTCCTTCCAGCTCCTGGCTTCGGCTGCCATGAGATCGGGAGCGAAGGTGCGGGAGAGCTGGGCGGCTGCCTGCTCCTCGAGCTCGGGCGTATCTGCAAGGACATTGTCCTTGAGCAGGCGCACGAGCGTCCAGTGAGAGTGGACGCAGGAATGCCAGTCGAAGGAGCCATAGAACGCCGGGAAGCGTCTGCGGGGCAGCTCGAGGTCCTCGGCACAGGTGAGCGTCTGGCGCTCAGAGCAGGGATAGGGACGCTCTATCTGGGAGAGCACGCATGTCGCGACGCCTGCAAGCGCAGCATGCGTCCCCTCCTGCGTGAATGCATCCTCTGTGAGCCTGAAGCCGAGATCTCCTATCATGCGTGCCTCCCATCCCTGGCCCGGGCCTTCTGGCCGAGCTGAATCTCCTGCATCCATTGTGCGTGCAGAAGGCAGGGACCAGCGAATGCGTCCCCGCTTTTTAGCATGCCGGTTACAACGTGCCCCGTGGTTTGCATGGGCCGGCCGAGCAGGCCTATCATGTCCCGTTGGAGAATTCGGAGCGCTCAGGACGAGCGCAGCCAGGAGGCAGGCATATCCATGGAGACATTCGATGAGCTGTACTATCGGGAGCCCTATGCGAAGGAGTTCGATGCGACGGTCGTCGCATGCGAGCCGGCGGAGGGCGGCTATGCGGTCACGCTCGACGAGTCGGCCTTCTATCCCGAAGGCGGCGGCCAGCCGGGAGACCGTGGCACGCTCGTGCTCGGCGAAGGCGAGGATGCGACGACCGTGCATGTGACGAATACCGTGCCGGGCAAGGGAGCAGATGGCGCAGAGGAAGGCGCCGTGCATCTCTGCGATGCTCCGCTTCCCCAGGGAGCATCTGTCCACGGCGTTCTCGACTGGACGTGGCGCCGCGACAATATGGAAGCCCATACCGGCGAGCATATCGTCTCGGGCATCGTTCATGCGCTCTTCGGCTACGACAACATCGGCTTCCATATGGGAGAGCGCGCCATCGAGGTGGATTTCGACGGCGTGCTCACGGCAGAAGATGCCCTTGATGTGGAGCGCCGCGCCAATGCGGCGGTCCGTGCCGATGTGCCGGTGCATGTGCTTCTGCCGACGCCAGAAGAGCTCGAGCACATGGACTACCGCAGCAAGAAGGATCATGAGGGCCAGATCCGCATCGTCGAGATCGAAGGCGTCGACACGTGCGCCTGCTGCGGCACGCATACAGCCACATCCGGCCAGGTCGGCCTCATCAAGATCGTGCGCATGAGCACGAAAAAGAAGAAGACCCGTCTCGAGCTTCTGTGCGGCAGGCGCGCGCTCGAGCTCGTAGAAGAGCGCATGGATCAGCTCCGCGATGCGAGCAACTTCCTCTCCGTTGCAGATGAAGAGGTGCCGGAAGCCGTGAGGCGCCTCTCTGCCGAGAAGGACGGCTACAAGCACCAGCTCAAGCAGGCGGTGCGCGAGAAGCTTGCGCAGGATGTGGCAGCAGCCGCACCGGAAGGCGGCCTCCTTCTGTGGTTCCAGGAAGGGCTCGAGATAGACGAGCTGCGCTTCGTCTGCGAGACGGCACTTGCACGCGACGATGTGGAGAAGGTGGCAGCGCTTTCCGATGTGCCGGGAGATGCAGCACGCATCGCCTATGTGCTGGCAGCGAAGGAAGAAGATCTGCGTCCTGCCTGCAAGGAGCTCAACAAGAGGCTTCAGGGACGTGGCGGCGGCAAGCCCCAGATGGTCCAGGGCAGCTGGGCAGCAACGCGCGAAGAGGCAGAGGCTGCTGCAAAGGAGCTTCTCGGATAGGCAGAGAAGCATCTGCTGGATGAGGTCCGGGTGCGCCCCTTCCGCCTTCTGCGTGGGCGGGAGGGGCGCAGTGCGTTGCATGCAATGTGTCGGCTCTGTGAAGCGCTGCCCTCTGTTTGCTATATACCCCCATGGGGCATATAGTAGGCAGCAGAAAGAACCCCTTGGGGGTATGACAGGAGGGACCGACGATGGCAGAAGAGAAGAAGGAAGCCACAGAGCAGGAGAGCTGCCCGGCATGCGGAAGCCAGAAGCATACGCCGCGCTCCGAGAAGCTCAAGCATGATGTGGACCGGCGCATCAACCGTGCCATCGGCCAGCTCAATGGCATCAAGAACATGGTCGATTCCGACCGCTACTGCGGCGATGTGCTGACACAGCTCGCCGCCGTCGAGAGCGCCGTCAAGGCAATCTCGCGCGAAGTGATGCGCGACCACCTCGAGACCTGCGTCGTGGAACAGGTGCAGGAAGGAAACGTCGAGGTCGTCGACGAGGTCATGGACCTCTTCAAGAAGTTCTACTAGGAGCCTTGCCTCCTGCAGGCCCTTCTGCAGGAGAGCTGAGGCATATCTGTCACTGCGATATACCCCATATGGGTATTGAAAGGAGGCAGCATGGCTGATGCGAAGGAGACCTTCGATATCACGGGCATGACATGCGCGGCGTGCGAAGCGCGTGTGCAGCGTGCCGCATCAGGCGTCAAAGGCGTGAGCCAGGCCCAAGTCAACCTGCTGAAGAATTCGATGGAGCTCGTCTACGACGGAAAGCCGAAGACGCTCGATGCGGTCGTTGCCGCTATCGACAAGGCAGGCTACGGCGCTGCCCCGCGTTCCCGTGCAAACACATCCGAGAAGGCAGCTGCCTTCGTCGATCCCAAGATCGCGGCAGACAAGGCGATTGCCGCGAAGCAGAAGCAGCTCATCTGGTCGCTTGTGTTCGGCGTGCCGCTCTTCTATATCGCAATGGGCCCCATGCTCGGCTGGCCTGAGGTTCCGGGCCTTGCTGGCATGGAAGGGATGATGGCAAGCGCGGTGACGCAGCTCCTTCTGGCGACGCTTGTGCTCTTTGTCAACAGAAGCTACTTCCAGATGGGCTTCAAGACGCTCTTCCATCTCTCGCCCAACATGGACTCGCTCATCGCCGTAGGCTCGGCAGCGTCCTACCTCTACTCGCTTGTCGGCGTCTACCAGATGGCAGAGGCCTTCGGCGCCCTCGATATCGAGAGTGCCCACTATGCGATGATGCATAGCCTCTACTTCGACTCTGCCGGCACGATCCTCGTCCTCATCACGCTCGGCAAGTACTTCGAGGCCAGGGCCAAGGGCAAGACGACAAGCGCACTCTCTGCCCTCATGGACCTGGCGCCCAAGACCGCGACGGTCGTGCGCGATGGGGAAGAGCAGAAGATAGCTGCTGACGATGTGCGCGAAGGCGACATCCTTGTCGTCCGCACAGGCGAGTCTGTGCCGGTTGACGGCGTCTTGACCGAAGGCACGGCATCGGTCGACGAGTCTGCCATCACGGGCGAGCCTGTGCCGGCAGAGAAGGCAGCAGGCGACAAGGTGACGGGCGCCACGGTCGTCCAGGCTGGCTGGTTCCAGATGCGTGCCACCGCTGTAGGTGCCGATACGACGCTTTCCCACATCATCAGGCTCGTCGACGAAGCCACGAACTCGAAGGCTCCGATCGAGCGCACGGCTGACCGCATTGCCGGCGTCTTCGTCCCCGTCGTTATGGCCATCGCCGCTGCGACCTTCGTGCTCTGGCTTGCTGTCCTGGCACCGGGAGACTTCGCCGTTGCCTTCAACCACGCCGTCTCTGTCCTTGTCATCTCCTGCCCCTGCGCGCTTGGCTTGGCCACCCCTACCGCCATCATGGTCGGCACGGAGCGTGGCGCCAAGGTCGGCATCCTGATCAAGAGCGCAGAATCGCTCGAGTGCGCAGGAGACCTCGATACGGTCGTCCTCGACAAGACAGGCACGATCACGGAGGGCAAGCCCCGCGTGACATCGTTCGTGCCGGCAGCTTCTGCTAGAAAGGATGTCCTTTCCCTTGCGGCAGCGCTCGAGAGCAGAAGCGAGCACCCGCTTGCCCAGGCTGTCGTGAGCTACGCAGAGGACGAGAAGGCAGCAGCTGACGCAGACGTCTCAGACTTCACCCAGATTCCGGGTGGCGGCCTTGCCGGCACTGTCTCGGGCGTGAAGCTCCTGATCGGCAACGCCCGCCTCATGAAGGAGTGCGGTGTCGATGTCTCCGAGCTCGTGTCTGCAGCAGATGCAGCAGCAGCCAAGGCTGAGACCCCGCTCTTCATTGCTGCTGACGGCAAGCTTTCCGCCCTTGTCGCAATCGCCGACGTCGTGAAGCCGACATCTGCCTCTGCAATCGCCCGCCTCCACCAGATGGGCATACATGCCATCATGCTCACGGGCGACCAGCCGAAGACCGCCTCTGTCATCGCCTCTGAGGTTGGTGTCGACGAGGTCGTGGCAGGCGTCCTCCCCGACCAGAAGGAGAAGAAGGTCCACGATCTCGAGCGCCAGGGCCACAAGGTCGCAATGGTCGGTGACGGCATCAACGATGCGCCGGCCCTTGCCCGCGCCGATGTGGGCATCGCGATCGGTGCCGGTACGGATGTGGCGATCGGCTCTGCCGATATCGTCCTCATGCACTCCGATCCGGCCGATATCGCAACGGCGATCGAGCTCTCCCGTGCGACGATGAGGGACATCCGCCAGAACCTGTTCTGGGCGCTCTTCTACAATGCAATCTGCATCCCGGTCGCAATCGGCGTGCTCGCCCCGTGGGGCATCACGCTGAACCCGATGGTGGGCGCAGCGGCAATGGGCTTCTCGTCCGTGTTCGTCGTCTCGAACGCGCTCAGGCTCTTTGCCTGGAAGCCTTCCAAAGCCAAGGCAGATGCTTCGGCAAAGGAAACGAAAGTCAGCGTATCGGAGGGGACGGATGAGAATCCGTCCGGAGAGGAAGGAAAAGATATGGCAGCAAAGACGCTTTCTATCGATGGCATGATGTGCGAGCACTGCGTCCAGCACGTGACCGAGGCGCTCGAGGGTGTCCGCGGCGTGAAGAACGTCCACGTCTCGCTCGAGAACAAGAACGCGACGCTCGACGCCGGGTTTCTCGTGTCTGACGACAAGCTCAAGAAGGCCGTCGCAGACGCCGGCTACACGGTGACCGCAATCAAGTAGCTCTTGCATACAAGGCAGAATGGCAGGACGGGCAGGCCCTTCGGGACCTGCCCGTCCTGCTGTTTCTGTATGCCGATGAGATGAGGCTTCAGCCTAGGCAGAGATGCGGAGCCTGGCGGAGAACTCGGAATCTGCGGGCACGAAGCCTACTGTGACGGTGCTCTGGGACTCTTCGCTCTGGCCAGCCTCAGGTTCATTGCGGCTCTGCGGCTCTTCCTGCTGCTCGCTTGTGGCCGTGCCTGCAGCTCCTGTCTCGGCGCTCATCCCTGCACTTGCGGCAAAGGCGACCATGAGGGAAGCGGCAAGGCGCAGCAGAGCAGCGCTGCCATGATCTTTCGTGCGATCGGCGCGAACTGCAGGCCCCACTGCACGAAGGAAGCATCGGGGCGCTGCTGGACGTATTGCCGCCAGATGTAGCGCATGAGGAAATAGAGACCGACTCCTGCCGCCACCGCTCCCACATAGGGAAGGACTGCAATGAGGAGCGCGGCCACGATGAGGATGGCCAATGTCGTGAAGCAGCCGTAGCCGCAGCCCCGGTGCTCGACGATCACTCTCCGTACCATGGATATGCATCTCCAAGACTGAAGGTACCAGGCATGTCCAGTGCAGGCTCTGCAGGTGACAGGATTCGGCTGCAGAAAAGCGGGCAGGCGTGGTGCCTGCCCGCTTGCTGGAAGCCATATCTTTCTGGCTCATGCTGCCTTCTTCTGGGGGTGGGGAAGCTCTGCGGCAATCCAGGAGGCTGCAAGCACTACGGGCAATGCGATCGGCGGAAAGCACAGTGCCAGGACAGCAGTCGAGAGGATCGGCTTTCTTGTCCAGCCGCCGACCGCAGCTCCTGAAGCAACAGCAACCGGCAGGAGCGGGTCTGCACCCATGAGCGATGCCACGGCGTAGCCAAGCGCGACGCCGCAGAAGATCGTCGGGAAGAACTCGCCGCCCGTCCAGTCGAGCGCCACGCACATCTTTGTCATGCATATCTTCACGAAGGCAACGAGGATGAGAAGTGCCGGTGCCCAGCTCTGCCAGGTATCGATGAGGTCCACAATATCGTCCTGGCCGGAGAACGTGAGGTCGGGAAGAATGCAGGCAAGGCCGCCGAGCACAAGGCCGGCAAGGAGCGCCTTCTTCAAGGGGTCGGGGCCTATGGCAGAAGAGATGCTCGCGGCCACCTTCTGGGCGGCAAGCGCGAAGAGTGCAAACGCGTAGCCAAGCAGGAGCGCCACGATGCCTGCACCCCAGTCGGCCGTGGCGTAGTCGATGCCCTCGAAGCGCGGCATCTCGCCGGCAGAGCCGAGGACATGCGATACGCAAGCCCAGCCGAGCACGAAGAAGATGGCAGCAAGGATCCAGAGGAGGACCTTCCAGAGCTTTCTGAGCGGCAGCTCCTGAAGCGTCTCCTTTGCCTCCTTCGAGGCCTGTGCTTCGTCGTCTGTATCGAGGAGCGTCCTGATGGCGCGGCGGAAGGGATGGGTGTCGGCACTCAGGGCGCCAGTGCCACCGATTCTCGTCTTGTCGAGCACCGCCGTGAATCCTGCTGCGGCAAAGCCTGCGATGCCTGCCTCGGGGCCGATGGCGCCGCCGAAGACGATCGGTGCGAAGAAGAGGCCCAGGGTCTTTCCGAGGTGCGGGATATGGTAGCCGCCCTCCTTACGGCAGATGCCGAAGACCTGGTGCATCGTGTCGAGCTTGAAGCCGCAGCGCCTCGTCCAGAGGCCGATGATGAGACCGCCTGCAAGGCAGAGCAGAAGCGGGGAGAGCTGGGAGAGGACAGGTGGCAGCTGCTCTGCCGCTGCGTCCCAGACGCTATCGCGCAGCTTGTCGACAGCCCAGAGCGCAGCGAAGGTGCTGATGCCGGCGACGAAGGCAGGGATGGTCGAAAGCAGGAGGAAGGCGAGGAAGGTCTCTGCCTTCTGCGTGGGGGTATGTCAGGGTGTTTCAGGCTGGGGCATCGATGAGCTCCTTCAAGGTCGCATGGACACAGGGCTGACTATACCCGCTCCTGCGTACAGGGCGCTTCGGGTTTCGCCGTGGGGATGGGCTTTGGGCGGCACCGTGCGTTCCTGGTGCGCTACCCTGTCAGAGGATGAAATGATTCGATGCCTTGTGCATCTTCGATAGGGAGGCAGAAGATGGCAGACCAGATGTCGCTCTTCGGCGGAAGCACGCCGGTGCCGGAAGGCGAAGGGACGAAAGAGACGCCCCGGGAGCATGCGGCACGCCTGAACGAGATCTTGAACCATGCGGCCTATGCCTACTATGCGCTCGATGCGCCGGAGATGACCGATGCCCAGTTCGACCGCTATCTTCGCGAGCTCCAGGGCATCGAGGCAGCGCACCCCGAGCTTGTGACGCCCGACTCCTACACGCAGCGCATCGGCGGCTTCGTGAGCGAGCAGTTCGCACCCGTCCGCCATGCCCAGCGCATGTACTCGATCGACGATGCAATGAACCTCGAGGAGCTCGACGAGTGGCTCGCACGCACGGACGAGGCGCTTGGCGCCACGCCGGAGCATCCGCTTGCCTATACGTGCGAGCTCAAGATCGACGGCCTGGGCATTGCGCTTACCTACCGTGATGGCAGGCTTGTGCGTGCTGCCACCCGCGGCGACGGCACGACAGGCGAGGATGTGACCCAGAACGCCCTCACGATCAAGGACATCCCGCGCACGCTTGCAAGGGCAGGCCTTGCAAAGATCGCCGACGGTGGCTTCGGTCGCTCGATCGAGGTCAGGGGCGAGGTCTACATGCCGCGCCACAGCTTCCAGCGCCTGAACGAGGAGAACGATGCGGCAGGACGTCCGCCCTTCGCGAACCCGAGGAATGCTGCCGCAGGGTCGCTGCGCCAGAAGGATCCGAAGGTCACAGGTGCCCGCGACCTCGAGACCTTCATCTACGCCGTCGCAGACGAAGGGCCACTAGCCGTGACGACGCAGCATGACTTCCTCGCCTGGCTCTCGTCCTGCGGCTTCAGCGTGAATCCGCATGCGAGGCGCGTCACAAGCTCGAAGGCCGTGCACGAGTACTGCGCCGATGCGCTGGCCCACAGAGACAGCCTCGACTACGATATCGACGGCGTCGTCGTAAAGGTCGACGAGTTCTCGGGACAGGAGACCTTGGGCTTCACGGCACGCGCTCCGCGCTGGTCGATCGCCTTCAAGTTTCCGCCTGAAGAGAAGAAGACCGTGCTCCGCGAGATCAGGGTGCAGGTAGGCCGCACGGGCGTGCTCACGCCGGTTGCCGAATTCGATCCGGTCGTCGTTGCTGGATCCACGATTGCCAGGGCAACCCTTCATAACATCGACGAGGTGCACCGCCGCGATGTGCGTGTCGGCGACACGATCGTCGTCCACAAGGCCGGCGATGTCATCCCCGAGGTCGTGGGACCGGTGCTTGACGGAGAGATGGCGCAAGAGCATGCAGCGCGGCCCGAGTGGGAGATGCCGAAGGTATGCCCGTCCTGCGGAAGCCCCGTTGTCCAGGAAGAGGGAGAGGTCGCCTGCCGCTGCGTCTCCATCGACTGCCCGGCACAGGCTCTGGAGCGCCTCATCCACTGGGGCAGCCGTCCTGCGATGGATATCGACGGCCTCGGCGAAGAGATCGTGAAGCACCTCCTCGATGAGGGAGCCGTGCGCGATGTGGCTGACTACTACGATCATCTCACAGAGGACATGCTTGCCGGCACCCAGACCGGACGCGTCTATGACACGACGACGAAGGATCATATCGAGGGCGACGCGATCGTCGTCGGCCCCACGATCGCAAAGAAGATCATGGAGCAGATCGAGGTCTCCAAGAAGCAGGGGCTCTCGCGCGTCCTCTTCGGCCTTGGCATCCGCCATGTCGGCACGAATGTGGCACAGCTTCTGGCCAAGCGCTTCGGCTCGCTCGAGGCTCTCATGCTCGCCGATGAGGAGACGATCGCCTCGATCGAGGGCATCGGTCCCAAGATTGCCCATGCTGTGCACGAGTTCTTCGAGATCAAGGAGAACGTAGCCGTGCTCGAGCGCCTGCGTGCGGCAGGCGTGATGCTCGAGCAGCCCGGCTTCGGTGACGAGCCGGAAGTGCCGCAGACGCTTTCCGGCCTCACGTTCGTGCTCACAGGCACGCTCGAGCACTATACAAGAGATGAGGCAGGCGCGAAGCTCAAGGCCATGGGCGCCAAGGTCTCGGGCAGCGTCTCGAAGCGGACGAGCTACGTCGTCGCGGGAGCAGCGGCAGGCTCGAAGCTCACGAAGGCGCAGAGCCTGGGCGTGCCTGTGCTCGACGAGGCAGCGCTCGAAGAGATCATAGCGACCGGCAAGGTGCCAGAGGCGTAAGAGCCAGGGACGGATGCAGCTTCAGGTATCCGCCCTTTTCCTATGCCGGCTTTATCAAAAGCGCCGTAAAACCCCTGGCTTCAGCTATGGGGATATGAGGCGCAGCGGCAGCATGAAGGCACGCGGACAGCAGGGCGTGGCATAATCCATCCAGAGGGCACGGAGACGCCGCAGGCCAATACCTGCAGGCGGCATGGGCAGGGATTCCGGGAGAG
>OMVT01000001.1 GCA_900314535.1 uncultured Olsenella sp.
CAGGGGCCATATACAAGGTTAGGGAATCCGCAGGCAATGCATTATCGAAAACCCCAAAGCTTGGAGAGGCCCCTAGGGACTGTCTCTCACTGTAATGGGACGCTTGCCGGAGATGAAGCGGGCTTCCAACTGAAAGACATCTGAATCACCTATGCTTTGGGCTGAAGCTGAAACGTTTCCTGTCGGATTTTTAGCCGAGGCCAGGTGATGCGCTGTGCGGTATGGTAGACGGCTTGTCCAGATTCTGGTAGCGGAGCGCGGCCTCTGGGCCGTCTGCATGGCCTCTGCACTGCTTATGGCAGCACCCCTGCTTATACCCTTCCCGACCTTCGGAGAAAAGACGCTCCGGGACGAGGTGCGCATCAACCTCGATATCGCAGGGCAGACGACACCTTCTGCGGAAGACCTTGCATCTATGCCGGAAGATATGAGAGAGCTCATGGCAGAAAGCAGAGAGGCGCTTTCAGATGCTGGGGCCGCAGAAGATGCTGGCAGCTTCTACGATGCAGTCATCAGAAGGTGCAATGCCGAGCTCGAGATGATCGACAAAGGATATCTCTCGGGAGATCGGGATACGGACGAGCTGCGCCTGCGCTTTGCTGAGCTGATGCGGGACCTCGATGATCCTGACTATCTCGGCACATCGCTCGATGCTTCGGCTCTGGATGCCATTTCGCTTGCTCCTGCATCCATGCCGGCACTTCTGGCGCTTCTTCCCTCGCTTGTCATTGCCTTCTTGGTGCAGCGTGCGGTGGGGCAGCAAAGGCTCATGGGCCAGGCGGCAGATCCGGCCATCCGCATCGTATCATCGTCCGTGTGCAGCATGCTCTGTGCTGCAGCGGCGATCCTGCTCACGCTTGTGCCTGCTGCAGCAATAGCTCTTGTGTGGAATGGCTTGGGAGATCCGGGCTATCCCGTGCTCTATAGCCAAGCGGGCCAGACCATCGTCTGGAACGCTGCTGGATGTGCGGCATGGACAGCTGCTCTGCTGGTGCTTGCAAGCTGCTTTGTGGCTGCCGCTGCGAGCGCTATCTCCCTGATTTTCGGGAAGGCATTTGCCGGCCCTGCGGTCCTTGCGATCCTTGCACTGTTGTCTGGGATGCCGCAGTACTATCTGGCAAGCTCTCCCCTGAGCGGAATCGTGCCGTTCCTTCCCATGAGCTATGCCTGTCCCTCCAAGGTCGTCGGCTTTGCCGGCATCTTTCCCTATATGGATCTTGCAGACAGCGTCGCCCTTTCGCCTGCTTTCGGATGCCTCGTTCTTGCTGTGGGTGCTGCCATCTGTGTCCTATGCGCTGTCGCCCTGGATGCTGCCATGCGCTGGCACAGGGCAGCGCGTCTTGCGCCTCAGGGAGCGTGACGGAAGATGCTCAGCCTTCAGCATGCCACCATCGGGTATGGCAGCAATATCATCCTGGAGGACGCCAGTTTCGAGCTCAGGCCCAAGAGCATCTGCGGGCTTGTGGCGCCGAACGGCTTTGGCAAGACGACGCTTCTTCGTGCTCTTTCGGGCACGGCCTCGCTCATGAAGCATGGCAGCGTCGTTCTGGACGGAGAGAGCGTCTATGCACGGCAGGACGTGCGGACGAAACTCTTCTTCGGGCCTTCTGATGAGTCTCTGCTCTATCCGCAGAAGACGGGAACCTTCCATCTGAAGCTCGTGCAGGAGCTCTGGGAGTCGGGTGCGGAGAGCGGGACGGCAGCAGCTCTTCTCGGCATTGAAGGCTTTGCGGGACGTCCGGTCCGCACCTATTCGCAGGGCATGAAGCGGCAGCTCCTTCTGGCGATGGCCTATGCGTCGCAGGCGAGCTATATCCTTCTGGACGAGCCGCTCAATGCACTCGACCCGGACAAGGCGGAGCGGGGATGTGCCGCTCTGTTCAGGATGGCAGAAGAAGGCGCATCCATCCTTGTGGCATCCCATCAGCCCGAGGAGCTGGACCGCATCTGTGACTCCTACATGGTCTTCAAGGGAACGAAGCTCGTGGTCGTGCCGAAGCAGGGCAGCTGCAGGGAGCTCTTCCATAGATGCTACAGGAAAGATACCGAGAGGCGAGGCTGAAGAATTGGCAGAGCTGGCAGCGGGGGGATGGCCTGGATTCTGCCATGTGCAGCCACAAGGCGCAATGCGTCAATGCATACCCAGCTCCTGCAGGGCCTGCTCAGGGGAATAGCGTGTTCCGTCATCCTGGGCAAGCGCCTCGCGAAGCGCAGCCAGGTCCTCTGCATCCTCGATTCTCTCGAGGACATCATAGCGCATGAAGTCCGAGGTCGATCTGCCATTGTGCTCTGCACATCTGCAGATGGCAGCCACCTCATCGTCAGGCAATTCTGCCTTCATCTCTGCATCAGCTCCTCCTCCCGGATGGTGGGACGAGCGGGTCAATGATGAAGCAGCGAAGAGCTGCACCCTCTGGCAATCTAGGCAACGATCCGGGGCGGCTGCAGCCGGCCTTCCTGTGCCTTTGGGCTCCGTGTCACATTTCATATAGGTGAACTGATGCTGTCCTATGGGCTGCAGGCACTTTACTGTGCTAAAGTGTTCCGCACGGGTCGGCAGGCTGCTGCCGCATATGAAAGGGGAGACCATGTCCACCATGAACCGCCGCCAGTTCCTTGGCCTTGCAGGAAGCTGCGCTTCGTTTGCAGCGCTCGCATCTCTTGCTGCCTGCGGAAACAGCTCTTCGTCCTCGTCTTCTTCTAGCTCGAGCTCCAGCTCTTCGAGCTTCACGGGACCCTTTGTCCTGGGCTTCGATCAGGAGTTCCCGCCGTATGGCTACATCGGCGACGACGGCGCAGCGACCGGCTTCGATATCGATCTTGCCCAGGCAGTCTGCGACATGGAGGGCTGGGAGTTCAAGCCCACGCCCATCAACTGGGACTCCAAGGACGCAATGCTCAATGCTGGCCAGATCACCTGCATCTGGAACGGCTTCACGATCGAGGGGCGCGAGGACGACTACGCCTTCACCGACCCCTACATGGAGAACCGCCAGGTCGTGGTCGTTCGCGCCGACTCCGGCATCGAGAGCCTCGCCGACCTTGCCGGCAAGAATGTCGCGACGCAGACCGACTCTGCTGCCTACTACCTCCTCGTCGACGGCGGAGACCAGGCGGACCTCGGCAAGACGTTTGCAAAGCTCGATACGATCGGCGAGTACAACACGGCCTTCATGATGCTCCAGCAGGGCACCTATGATGCACTGGCCGTCGACTATCCGGTCGCTGTCTACAACATCGGCGACGACACGAGCTACAAGATTCTCGACGAGGCGCTGAACTCCGAGCACTTCGCCGTGGGCTTCAAGAAGGACGATGCCGGCGCTGCCCTTGCCAAGACCGTCGAGGCCGACCTCCAGAAGCTCGACAGCGAAGGCAAGGTCGAGAAAGTCTGCGAGAAGTACGCCGATCAGGGCGTCTCCTATACGGCCTGGTGCCTGCCGAAGGCATAGGCATATCTGTTTCTGTCAGCTGGTAGCCGCATGCAGCATGCGCTGCATGCGGCCTTGTGTGCAAGGTGATGATCTTGGATCTCTCTACGATGGTGGGGCTTCTGGGGACGGGCTATGTCACGTCGCTCGAGATATTTGCCCTGACGCTTCTGGGTTCCATCCCTCTTGGCATCATTGTGGCCCTGGGCAGGCTCTCCCACATAAAGCCGCTCTCCTTCATCGTGAAGCTCTACATCTCGCTCATGCGCGGCACCCCGCTCATGCTCCAGATGTTTGCGGTCTTCTTCCTGCCCTATTACGGCTTCGGCCTCTCGACGGGCACGGACTACATGTTCACGGCCTGCATGATTGCCTTCATCGTGAACTATGCGGCCTACTTCGCAGAGATCTACCGTGCTGGCATCCAGTCCATCCCGCGCGGACAGTATGAGGCAGCAGAGGTCCTGGGCTACACGCACTCCCAGACCTTCTTCCGCATCATCCTGCCGCAGATGTTCAAGCGCATCCTTCCCGCTATGGGCAACGAGGTCGTCACGCTCGTGAAGGATACATCCCTTGCCTTCTCCATCGGCGTGGCGGAGATGTTCACGCAGAGCCGCGCCCTCGTCGCGAGCCAGAGGAGCATGGTACCCTTTGCCATTGCGGCACTCTTCTACTGGATCACCTGCCTCCTCATCGAGTTCGTGATGCGCCGCATCGAGAAGAAGATGGACTACTACCATGACTAGAAGCGATATCGCAGTGAGCTTCTCCGGAGCCTGCAAGGCCTTCGGAGACAAGGAGGTCCTGCACGGCGTCGATTTCGAGATCGGGCGCGGCGAGGTTGTGTCACTCATCGGCCCTTCCGGTGCCGGCAAGTCCACGATGCTTCGCTGCCTTACGCTCTTGGAGACCCTCGATGCAGGACGCATCGCCTACGGGGATGCCGTGGTCTGCGAAGGAGCGGAGAAGGCGGTCTACAACAAGGCAGCCATGCGTGAGGCGAGGATGCGCTTCGGACTTGTCTTCCAGGACTACAACCTCTTCCCGCACCGCACTGTCCTCCAGAACGTAATGGATGCCCCTTTGATCGTGCAGCACAGAAAAGAGGACGAGGTCAGGAAGGAAGCGGAAGACCTTCTGGGAAGGCTCGGCCTCGAAGGCAGGGAAGGTGCCGTGCCGTGCGAGCTTTCGGGCGGCCAGCAGCAGCGCGTTGCCATTGCCCGCGCCCTCTGCATGAACCCCGAGGTCATGTACTTCGATGAGGCAACAAGCGCCCTCGATCCGAAGCTCACGAAGGACATGCACGACCTCATACGCCAGCTTGCAAAAGAGGGCATGGCGGTAGGGATCGTCACGCATGAGATGGGCTTTGCCGAGACGGTCTCCGACAGGATCTGCCTTCTTTTCGATGGGCAGATCGTCGAGGATGGCACGCCCCACGAGGTCATGGAGCATCCGAAAGATCCCCGCACGAGGGCTTTCCTGGACCTTGCGTGCGACTGATGGGAAGACGTCAGAAACGCTCTTTCGCAATGCGTGTCCTTGTGCTCCTGCTCGTCCTCTGGGCGGCAGGAGCATTTCTTGCATTCGTGCAGCTGATGGAAAGCTATCCCAAAGCAGCGGATGCGGAGACGTGGCTTGCCAAGGCGGAGGTTGCGACAGATGTGCTGGCAAAGCCTTGCCTTCTTGCGCTTGCCCTCGTGCTCCTCGTCTGGGCGGCAGGGACCGTGCTCTTCCGCACACGTGCAAAGCGGAAGATAAAGCGGCTCTCGCGGGGTGCCAAAGCCTTGACGCCTGAGCAGTTCCTCCATATGCGCAATGGCGGAAGCACGCGGGGCAGAAGCGATGTGCTTTCCCATGACTTTGCCGGCATCTACATCTTCACGAACACGGATGACGGGAGATGCTATGTCGGGCAGGCCCATAACGTGATCTCGCGCGTGAACCAGCATCTCACGGGCAAGGGCAACGGCGATGTCTATGCCGACTATGTCCACGGGGCGCATTTCGAGATCAGGATGATCGCCCTCAAGGGCTCGGGCTACCATACGCTCGACGATCTCGAACGCACGGCAATCGAAGCCACCGGTGCCTATGAGCGGGGCTACAACAAGACGCGCGGCAACCGTCCGTCGTGAGAGGGTGCCGTTCAAGGGATAGGACCTTTCGTACAGAAGTGCTGCGGCTACACTTGATATGTCCCGAAGGGGCTGCCTAGCTGCCCTTCATGCAGCCGAGCGAAAGGATAGTCCATGGCTGACGAAGATGAGGTCGAGTTCATCACGCTTGACTACGAAGATGGAACCTCCGAAGAGTGCGAGGTCCTGGGCGTATTCGAGAGTGGCGACGGCGAGTATGTGGCGCTCTCTCCCGAGACGCACCCTGAAGATGTCTACCTCTACGTCTACAACGAGACGGACGACGGAGACTTCTATGTGACAGAGATCCCGGATGCGGACTACGACCAGGTCTCGAGCGACTTCGACGATCTGTGGTTCGCTGACGCGGACGAAGACGACGACTTCGACGCAGAGGATTCCGAGTAGGAATCCCGAGCAGGGGAGATATGGGGAGACGGGGACCGGAAGGCTTGGCTTTCCGGTCCCCGTCGCTATGGCACGATTCTTTTCACAAGCTCCTCGAGCTCTTGTACCGTGTGCACCTCATGCTCTGCCGGGAACTGGTCTGAGGGTGCTCGGCGCAGCCTGTGGTTGAACCAGATGACCGGCATATGCACGGAGTGGGCGCCGAGCACATCGATCGGGAAGGCGTCTCCTATATAGAGCGAGTGTGTGGGGTCGGCACCTGCATGTGCAAGGGCCATCTCGAAGATCTCAGGCGAAGGCTTGGCCGTGCCTACAGCGTCGGAGATGAAGACGTTGTCGGATGAGATCCAGCGGGAAAGGCCCAAGATCTCGATCTTCTGGCGCTGCGGCGCCTCGCGGCCGTTCGTGATGATGCCAAGAGCGCATCTGACATGGACGGCACACCAGTCGAGCGTGCGCTCCATCTCAGGGGCAAGCTTCATGGCAGCCTTGCTCTGTGTCCCATAGACATGCTGGAGGGCAAGCGCTGTCTTCTCGTCGATCGTGACGCCGTAGGTCGCAAGCGTCCTCTGCATGCGGCGGATATACATCTCGCGGGTCGGGTGCCGATCGTTTCGGAGTGCCGAGAAGATCTCCTGGGAGTAGCGCCTGCTCGTATCGAAGAGGTCTGCAGCCGTGGCATGGGGAATGGGCCCTACGACCTTTTCCACGGCATATGCGAAGGGCTGCGCCTGGTCATAGAGCGTATCGTCCAGGTCGAAGAACACGGCATCGCGCTTGCCTGCGGCCTCTTGTCCCATTGCGTCAGCTCCTGCCCTGTGGTATCCAAACTATAGATGGCATGATAGGTTTCTTGTATCGGTCGCTCAATTGCGAGCGTGCTACATTGAGCCTGTCCTGCAACATGAATAGTACCAATTCGTGCAGAATGTTTCTGTGCGTATAATGACTCGGAGCCGCTTTCTGGTGCGGATATGCAGCTTCGTGGCTATACTATGGTGCTTGTAGCAATGTCTCCGGAAGAGCCGGAGCGTGAAAGAGAGGGAACGCATGAGCCTCGGACCTTTGGAAATCATCGTTATTCTGGTCGTTGCCCTGCTCATCTTCGGACCCAAGAACCTTCCGAAGCTTGGCAGCGCCCTGGGCAAGACCGTCAAGAATGTCCGTGAGGGCATGGAGGGCGACGACGGCAAGGACGACGAGGAGAAGGCTACCGAGACCGAGGCTTCGATCGAGGATGCCGATGCTGACGCCGATGCCGCTGACGAGAACGTGAAGTTCTGCCCGAAGTGCGGTGCCAAGAACCCGGCAGACAGCGCCTTCTGCTCCAAGTGCGGCGCAAAGCTCGAGTAGTCCCTTTTCGCCCCAGGTCCCGCCGGACCAATCCTTGCACCAGGTCGTGAGAAAGCAGAGCATGGAAAACACAATCACCTTGACCCCTGAGGGCCGTCAGAAGCTTGTCGACGAGCTTGCCTACCGTGAAGGCGAGAAGCACGACGAAATCGTCGAGCGCATCAAAGTTGCGCGCGATTTCGGCGACCTTTCCGAGAACTCGGAGTTCGACGATGCAAAGGAAGAGGAGGCAAAGAACGCCTCCCGCATCAACGAGATTCGTACCATTCTTGCAACTGCCAAGGTGATTGACGCTGCCAACGGCCTTGAAGTCTCCATTGGCTGCACGGTCGAGCTCACGGATGCCAAGGGCAAGAAGACGACCTTCACGATCGTGGGCACGACGGAGACCAACTCGCTCGAGCACAAGATCTCGAACGAGTCCCCTGCAGGAGCTGCCGTCATTGGCCATGAGGTGGGAGACCATGTCTCCTTCTCTTCGCCTTCCGGCAAGGTGCGCGAGTACACGATTACGAACGTCACGCGCTAAGGCATGCACAGATAGGATTCGCTGCGCCCCGAACCCATGGGACACCATGGGGCCGGGGTGCTTCATGTTGAAGGAGATATACACACCATGCAGGAAGAAGAGGCACGCACGCAGGATGCACCGCTCTTGGATGAGCGCGCACAGAGAAGGGCACGCCGCCAGGAGCTGATTGCAGCCGGCATCAACCCCTACCCGATCAAGAGCCACGTCGATGCCCATGCAAAGGACATCGAGGAGAAGTATGCAGGCCTCGCTGCAGGCGAGGACACGACAGACGTCGTGACCGTTGCCGGCCGCATCCGTGCGCTCAGGAACCAGGGCAAGATCGCCTTCATCGTGCTCGAGGATGTCACGGGCCAGATCCAGCTCTTCTGCCGCGTGAACACGCTCGGCGAGTCCTGGCCGCTCGTGGGCGAGCTCGACCTCGGCGACATCGTCGAGGCGACGGGTGCCGTCGTCCGCACGAAGAGGGGACAGCTCTCCGTCGCACCGACTAAGCTCACGCTCCTCTCCAAGAGCCTGCGCCCGCTTCCTGAGAAGTTCCACGGCCTCACCGACCGCGAGGTCCGCTACCGCCAGCGCTATGTCGACCTCATCATGAACCCCGAGGTCCGCGAGGTCTTCCGCAGGCGTTCTGCCATCATCTCCCTCATCCGCCGCTACATGGAGGCAGATGGCTACCTCGAGGTCGAGACGCCTGTCATGCACTCGATTCTGGGCGGTGCGAACGCAAAGCCGTTCGTCACGCACTTCAACGCGCTCGACCGTGACTTCTACCTGCGCATCGCGACGGAGCTGCCGCTCAAGCGCCTCATCGTCGGCGGCATGGAGCGTGTCTTCGAGATCGGACGCCAGTTCAGGAACGAAGGCATGGACCTCACGCACAATCCCGAGTTCACCTCCATGGAGGCCTACTGCGCCTACTCCGACCTCGAGGGCATGAAGGAGCTCACGCAGGGCCTCTTCAAGACCATTGCCCGCGAGATCCTGGGCTGCGAAGAGGGCAAGGAGATCATCACCTATCAGGGGCAGAAGATCGACATGTCCGGCACCTGGAAGTCCATCCCGCTGGCAGAGGTGGCCTCCTCGGTCGTGGGCGAGCACATCGATATGGATACGCCCGTCGAGCATCTGCGCGAGATCCTCGACGCCCACAGTATCGAATGGCAGAAGGACTGGGGTGCCGGCAAGCTCCTCTTCGAGATCTACGACGAGCTCGGCGAGGCGACGCTCGTGAACCCGACGTTTGTCTGCGACTACCCTGAAGAGGTGAGCCCGCTCTCGAAGCGCAAGGACGAGGACAAGCGCCTGACGGACCGCTTCGAGCTCGTTATCGCCGGCCATGAGTACGCCAACGCCTTCTCTGAGCTCAACGACCCGGTCGACCAGGCAGGCCGCTTCGCCGAGCAGGTCGCTGCCAAGGACTTCGGCGACGACGAGGCCATGGGCTATGACTACGACTACGTGCGTGCTCTCGAGTACGGCATGCCTCCTGCAGGCGGCATCGGCTACGGTATCGACCGCATGATCATGCTGTTCTGCGACCAGCCGGCTATCCGCGATGTCCTCCTCTTCCCGCAGATGAAGCCCGAGACGATCACGAAGGAAGACATCGCCTCGCAGCTGCCTGACAAGACGGACAACGCTGCCGCCTCCGTCGATGCCCTCGCGAAGAACGCCGAGGACGGCGCCACGGCAGACCGCAAGGCTGACGAAGCAGCTCATGCTGAGGCTCAGGAAAAGGCAGAGGAAGCACCTGCAGAAGAGTCCGCAGGGGAGCCGGAGGGCCTCTCTGAGGCCGCCAAGGCTGCCATCGCGGCCGATATGTCCGGCACGCTTACGGCGGGCATCACGCGCGATGAGGCGCTCGACCTTCTGAAGCGCTACAACGACGACGCCTTCCACATCGAACACGGCGAGACGCTTGAGGGCCTCATGCGCCACTTTGCCGAGCAGTACGACCCGGAGAATGTGGACTTCTGGGGCATCGTGGGCCTTCTCCACGATCTTGACTGGGAGAAGTTCCCGTCTGTCACCAACCACACGGTCAAGACGGCCGAGCTCCTGGCCGAGGCTGGCGCCACGCCGCAGCTTGCGCATGCGATCATGACGCACAACTCGGACAACAACGACGAGCTGCCCCAGCCTGAGCTCAAGATGGAGCGCGTGCTCTTCGCGACCGACGAGCTCTCCGGCCTCATCCAGGCTGCTGCCAAGATGCGTCCCTCCGGCTCTGTCACAGACATGCCGCTCAAGTCGCTCAAGAAGAAGTTCAAGGACAAGCGCTTCGCTGCCGGCTGCGACCGTGCTGTCATGGAGCGCGGCGCCGAGCTCAACGGCGAGGACATGAATGCCTGCATGGAGTCCGTCCTCGAGGCGATGAAGGCCATCGCCCCTGTCGGCGACATCTATGCAAAGCCCGACGAGGACACTGAGGCATAGGCTCCAAGGCCATATGAGAATGGAAGCGCGGCAGGTGGTTGGCTACCTGCCGCGCTTTTTGTCTTTCGAGGAGGAAACGATGGGAAGGATGCCTGAGGTGGCGCCTCGCGAGGCAGCCGCATGCGAGGAGGCGCTCCTCGAGCAGGAGGAGGTGCTCCGCTACAAGGAGAGCTTCGATTCGGCTGCTGCCTTGGAGCTTGGATGTGCGCTGGCTGGGCTTGAGAAGGAGTTCTCGGAGACCTATGTCGTGCAGATCGTGCGCGCAGCGGATGCGGAGGTCGTCTTCCAGTGGCTGCCCGACGACAAAGGGACAAGGAACCTCGATTTCGCGGCAGGAAAGATTGCGGAGACGCTCGCCACGGGACATGCAAGCTGCTTCCGGCAGATCGAGGCGCTGAAAGAAGGGGAGGGCTTGGATGCGCTCTTTGCAGAGGCGCCTGAGCGCCTCGTCTCGGCAGGGGCCTTCCCGATTTATGCGGACGGCGAGCTGACTGCCGTCATCGGCGTGAGCGGGCTTCACCAGGGCCTCGACCATGAGGCAATCGTACGGGCATTGGAGCAGGTTCTGGGAAAGAGCGTGAGGCGCTTCCCGGTCGCTCTGGCATAGCTTCTCCTTCCCTCTCCTCATAAATGCCATATGCGGGCTAGGAATTTTCTGAGGAGAAGGCATGCGCGATTGAGCATTCGCGCTCGTGGGTACAGAAAGGACAATCAAACGGCGCCCTGCAGGAGAGAGCCTTCTGCAGGGCCTTATGCACAAGGGGTGGTTGGACCCAACATGTTCGAGAAATTCACCGACAAGGCGCGGAAGGTGATGTCGCTTGCCCAGGACGAGGCGAAGAGCCTCGGCCAGATGTATGTCGGCACCGAGCATCTGCTCCTTGCCCTCATCAAGGAAGGCGACGGCATAGCCGCGCAGGCGCTCGCGCAGCTCGATGTGAGCTACGAGGAGACGCTCGAGACCGTGAAGGAGATCACGAAGGATGACTCCGAGCCCATCCCTGGCGGCCACATCCCGTTCACACCGCGTGCGAAGCGTGTGCTCGAGGATGCCTACCGCGAGACAATGAGCCACGGCCAGACGTATATCGATACGCAGCACCTGCTTCTTGGCATCGTCTCCGAAGGCAACGGCGTCGCAATGGAAGCGCTCTCCCGCATGGGCATCTCAGGGGATGCCGTGAGGAATGCCGTGGACGAGCTCATGAAGGACGCAGAGCCGCAGTCGCAGCAGCCGGCAGAAGCTGCAGGCGTACGCATCGGGCCTGAGCTCTTTGGAGGAGGCGCGCAGCAGCAGGAGGGGTCGCTCCTCAAGGAGTACGGCCGCAACCTCACGCAGCTCGCCGCTGATGGCAAGCTCGATCCTGTCATCGGCCGCGACCGCGAGATCGAGCGCGTCATGCAGGTCCTTGCTCGCCGCCAGAAGAACAACCCGATGATCCTGGGCGACCCGGGCGTCGGCAAGACCGCTATCGCCGAAGGCCTGGCGCAGCTCATCTGCGCCGGCAACGTGCCTGATATCCTGCGCAACAAGCAGATCTGGACGCTCGATGTCGCAGCGCTCGTCGCAGGCTCCAAGTACCGTGGCGAGTTCGAGGACCGCCTGAAGAAGGTCATCAACGAGGTCGAGGAGTCGAAGCAGGACATCCTCTTCATCGACGAGATCCATACCCTCATCGGTGCCGGCTCTGCCGAGGGCTCCATCGATGCTGCCTCGATCCTGAAGCCGCCGCTGTCCCGTGGCGAAATCCAGGTCATCGGTGCCACGACGGTCGACGAGTACCGCAAGCACATCGAGAAGGATTCCGCCTTCGAGCGCCGCTTCCAGCCGGTCTTCGTGGGCGAGCCTTCGCCTGAGGACACGTTCAAGATCTTGAAGGGACTGCAGTCCCGCTACGAGAAGCACCACCACGTCCACTATACGGACGAGGCGCTCGAGGCAGCGGTGCAGCTCTCGATCCGCTATGTCCAGGACCGCTATCTTCCGGACAAGGCGATCGATGTGATCGACGAGGCAGGTGCGCGCACCCGCGTGCACAAGATGGTGCTGCCGCCTGAGGTCGCGAAGGTCGACGAGGAGCTTGCCCGCGTCAAGCAGGAGAAGGCGAAGGCTGCCGCAACCCAGGAGTACGAGGAGGCAGCACGCTACCGCGACCAGGAGAAGGAGCTCACGCAGAAGCGCGACGAGCTCGAGGAGACCTGGCACAAGCAGCTCGAAGAGCATGTCGTGACCGTCGAGGCGAAGGACATCGCCGACGTGGTCTCCGATATCACGGGCGTCCCCGTCTCGAACCTCACGGAGGCAGAGGCCTCGAAGCTCCTGCGCTGCGAGGATGCGCTCCACGAGCGTGTCATCGGCCAGGACGAGGCAGTCTCTGCTGTTGCCCGCGCCATCAGGAGGAGCAGGAGCCCGCTCAAGGACCCGAGGCGCCCTGGCGGCTCGTTCATCTTCCTCGGCCCCTCCGGCGTCGGCAAGACCGAGCTTGCCAAGGCGCTCGCCGAGTTCCTGTTCGGCTCCGAGGATGCCCTCATCAGCTTCGACATGTCCGAGTTCATGGAGAAGCATGAGGTATCGAAGCTTGTCGGTGCCCCTCCAGGATATGTGGGCTACGACGAGGGCGGCGAGCTCACGAAGGCCGTGCGCAGGCGTCCGTACTCCGTCGTGCTCTTCGACGAGATCGAGAAGGCGCATCCCGATGTCTTCAATATCCTGCTCCAGATCCTCGATGAAGGCAGGCTGACGGATGGGCAGGGCCGCAAGGTCGACTTCTCGAACACCGTGATAATCATGACGTCAAACATCGGTGCCAGGGATATCGCGCAGACGACGACGCTCGGCTTCGCGGGAGACTCCAATGGCCTTTCCGACAAGGAGATCCACTCCCGCGTCATGGGCGAGCTCAAGAAGCTCTTCCGTCCCGAGTTCCTGAACCGTGTGGACGAGATCGTCGTCTTCAAGTCGCTCGCGACCCCGCAGCTGCGTGGCATCGTCGACCTCATGGTCTCCGACCTCAGGAACCGCCTCATCGCGAACGGCATGTCGATCGAGCTCACCGATGCAGCGCGCGACCTTGTGGCCAAGCGCGGTACGGACAAGATCTACGGCGCACGTCCTCTCCGCCGTGCCATCCAGACCATGATCGAGGATCCTCTCGCAGAGGAGCTCCTCGAAGGCAAGTGGGCTGCCGGCGACATCGTGAAGGTGGATGCTGCGGGAGATGAGCTCACATTCACGAAGACCCAGGGGGAGATTCCTGCACCGATGGAGCGCGTCCACATGGACGGCCCGCAGGCACACGAGAGCTGGTCTCTGCCCGAGTCGGCTCCGACAGATGCAGGGAGCGGCCTCGAGACAGCAGGTGCATAAGAGGGCCGCTGTCCTGAATAAGGCGCAAATGTTTCGATGCGGACCGAAGCTCCGAGTTCTGGGGGCTTCGGTCCGCTTCGGTCATATACACTGAAGATGATGTAGCGGACGAAAGAGTCGGGTCCGCACTTCAAGCGAAGGGGTCGATGCAATGGAAGCCGAGGGAACCGAACCAAGCCGTCCGGAGGCCCAGCCCCAGACAGGCGCAAAGAGCATGGATGAGCGCATCAAGGAGGCTGTGAAGGCCACAGCCCCTGGCACCTCCCTGCGACTTGCTCTCGATATGATCATCGCCGGCAATCTCGGCGCCCTCATCTGCGTGGGCGACACGGATGCCGTGCTTGCAGCAGGAAACGATGGCTTCCCGCTCAATATCTCGTTCACGGCAAACCGCGTGTTCGAGCTCGCGAAGATGGATGGCGCCATCGTCGTCGACAAGGGGCTCACGCAGATCTACCGCGCGAACTTCCATCTCGACCCCGATCCGTCGCTTCCGACGTCCGAGACCGGCATGCGCCACCGCACGGCGGCACGCATGAGCCTGCTCACGAAGGCTGTCGTGATTTCCGTCTCCGAGCGCAGGCATGTGGTCTCCGTCTTCGTGAATGGCTATCGCTTCCAGCTCAGGACCGTGACAGAGATCATGAGCACGGTGAACCAGCTGCTCGTGACGCTCCAGAACACGCGCCAGCAGCTCGACCATTCGCTCCTGAGGCTCACGACGCTCGAGCTCGACAACTATGTGACGCTCGGCGACATCACGGAGGTCTTCTACCAGTTCGAGGTGCTCATGACCGCTGCAGGCCAGCTGCAGAAGTGCATCGACGAGCTTGGATCCGAAGGCAAGACCGTCGATATGCAGCGCGACGAATTCGTGGGCGACATGGATGAGGAATATGACCTCATGATCCGCGACTATGCGCTCGACTCCTCCGAAGAGAACGCAAAGGCGATCCGTGCCAAGTTCCATGCGATGAACAACAAGGACCTGCGCTCGCCGAAGCGCATCGCCTCGATCTTGGGCTACGACGACCGTGGCGAGGATTCGATCATGACACCATTGGGACTCAGGACCCTCTCGCGTGTCTCTGTCGTGCATGAAGGCATGGCAGACAAGATCGTCGATGAGTTCGGTTCTCTCCAGGAGCTCATGGACGATATCGAGGAAGACCCCTCGAGGCTCGACAGCATCGGCGTCAAGAACCCGACGATCCTTGCGGACAGCCTCTACAGGATGTGGGGCAAGCGCGCATGAGCGGCGATTGCTTCGTTCTCGACACCCAGGTGGGCACGAAGGCGTCCTTCATCGGCACGGCGGCAGCCGGCCATGACTGCGCGGCCGTGATCGTGGCCGCAGGCTCGGGCACCCGCTTCGGCGCTTCAGAGGGCAAGCAGTTCGTGAAGCTCTGCGGCCTCCCGCTTGTCGCCTGGTCGGTCCTTGCCTTCGATGAGGCGCCTTCCTGCGCACAGATCGTCGTCGTGTGCCCGCCAGGCAGGAAAGACGAGATGGCCGAGGCGATTCTCGGCAAGGTCCATATCGCGACATCCTTGAAGATTGTCGAAGGCGGTGCCACCCGCCAGGAATCGAGCAGGCTCGGCGTGCTTGCACAGGACCCGAAGCTTGCCTATACCGCAATACATGACGGTGCGCGTCCCCTGATCACGGGAGCGACGATCGAGAATGCGCTTGCGCATCTTCGGTGCGCACCTGAGCTTGCAGGCGTCGTCTGCGCCCACCCTGCGACCGATACGCTCAAGATTGTGGACCACGAGATGGTCATGAGCACGCCTGACCGCTCGCTCTTCTGGGCTGTGCAGACGCCCCAGATCTTCCGCCGCCAACGCATCATCATGTACCACGAGGCGGCAGCCAAGGAAGGATATGTCGGCACAGACGACGCAAGCCTGGCCGAGCACTATGGCGGAGCCATCCGCTGCGTCAAGTCGCCGCGCTCGAACCTCAAGGTCACAGTGCCGGAAGACCTCTCGCTTGCAGAGGCCATCCTCGACCAGCGTCTCTGCTCCTGGCAGGACGAGAAGAGGCAGAGTTCCTCGAAAGGGGAGGCCTGATGCTTCGCATAGGACACGGATACGATGTGCACCGCTTCAAGGAAGGCAGGAAGCTCATCCTGGGTGGCGTGGACATCCCGAGCACACGTGGGCTCGATGGGCATTCGGATGCCGATGTGCTCGTGCATGCCCTGATGGATGCAATCCTCGGTGCCATGCGCGCAGGCGATATCGGCCAGCTCTTCCCGGACTCAGACCCGGCCTATGAGGGAGCAGATTCGATAAAGCTTCTGGAGCGGGTCGCTCAGCTCATGCGCGACGAGGGCTTCGAGCTTGTGGATGCCGACACGACCATTGCAGCGCAGGCACCGAAGCTTGCTCCCTACAAGGACGAGATGCGCCGATGTATGGCTTCTGCCTTGGGCGTCTCGCCTGACCATGTCGGCGTGAAGGCGACGACGACGGAGCGCCTCGGCTTTGTCGGCCGCGAGGAAGGCATGGAAGCCTGGGCGGTCGTGCTGCTCGAGGGCAGCGAGAACGAGCGGCCTTGTACGCGGGAGTAGCCGCACCTACAATATCCTGACACGCAGGAGCCTCGGCCAAGGTGCATGAGGAGCCTGGATCCAGCAGAGGAGAAGCGCAGATGCTTATCTATAACAGCCAGATGCACAAGAAGCAGGAGTTCAAGCCGATCGAGCCGGGCAAGGTCCGCATGTATGTCTGCGGCCCCACGGTCTACGACCAGATCCATATCGGCAATGCACGCACGTTCCTCTGCTTCGACGTGATCAGGCGCTATCTGACCTACAAGGGCTACGCCGTGACGTTCGCCCAGAACCTGACCGACGTCGACGACAAGATCATCAACCGTGCCAATGAGCAGGGCAGGACCGCTGCCGAGGTGGCAGAGGAGTGCTCCCAGGCCTTCATCGAGCAGATGCACCGCTTCGGCATCCTGGATCCTGACATCCGTCCGCGCGCCACGCGCGAGATCGCTGCGATGCAGGAGATGATCCAGGGCTTGATCGACCAGGGCTATGCCTACGCCGTGCCTTCGGGAGACGTCTACTTCAGCGTCCGTTCCGACACGAACTACGGCATCGTCTCCGGCAGGAATGTCGACGAGCTCATGAGCGGCGCCCGCATCGAGGAGAACGAGCAGAAGAGGGATCCCCTCGACTTCGCGCTCTGGAAGGCAGCGAAGCCGGGCGAGCCGAGCTGGCCGAGCCCCTGGGGCAATGGCCGTCCTGGCTGGCACACCGAGTGCGTTGCTATGATCCACCGCTATCTCGGCGTCCCCATCGATATCCACGGCGGCGGCTCCGACCTCATCTTCCCGCATCATGAGAACGAGACGGCACAGTGCATGTGCAACTGGCATACGCCGCTTGCAAACGTCTGGATGCATACCGGCATGCTCACGATTGACGGCGAGAAGATGTCGAAGTCGCTTGGCAACTTCTACACGCTCAAGGAAGTGCTCGACAAGTATCCTGCAGACGCGCTTCGTCTCCTCATGCTCCAGACCCACTACCGCTCGCCCCTCGACTTCTCGTTCGAGCGTCTCGAGGGCTCGGTCGGCACGCTCGACCGTCTCAAGAGCTGCGTCAAGAACCTCAGGTGGGCTGCCAAGGCAGCGCCGGAAGACAGCGAGCTCAACGATGCAGACCACGAGCTGACGCGCGCCGTGCGCGAGGCACAGGCCGAGTTCACGGCCCAGATGGATGACGACTTCAATACCGCAGGCGGCCTTGCTGCCATCTTTGGCCTCGTGACCGCAGCCAATACCTACCTCACGAAGGCAGGAGAGGACATCTCGACGGCAGCGACGCTTCGTGCAGCTGATGCGCTCGAGGAGCTCTCGGGCGTCCTCGGCATCAACCTTGCTGCAGATGAGGGGGAGGGCCTGCCGGCAGAGCTTGTCGACCTTGCAAAGAAGGAGGCAGGATATGCGGGCACAAGCCCCGAGGAGGCTGCTGACGCCCTGATCGAGGCCCGTGCCGCTGCCCGCAAGGCAAAGAACTGGGCCGTCGCCGATGCCATCCGTGACGGCATCACGTCGCTCGGCCTCGTTCTCGAAGACACCGCGGCAGGCACGCGCCTGACAAAGAAGGACTAGCACATGGCAGACAGAAGATACCAGGGCTCCTCTTCCCGCCGAGGCGCAAAGGGCCAGGGCGGATACCGAGGACAGGGCGGCTATATCGGAAAGATGTCCCAGGACAGAAGCCCCAAGAGCCGCAATTCCCGCGGCGGGCAGAAGGGTGGCCGTGGCAGAGGCGCAGGAAGGCCGCAGCGTCCGGCTCCTGTGCGCTCCGACATGCTGATGATCGAGGGCAGGCGCGCTGTCGCCGAGGCGCTCGATACCGGCGTCAAGCTTACACGTGCCTATGTGTCTGCCCCTGACGGCGATGCTTCGCTCCAGGAGCTCATGAGCAGGCTCGAGGCAGCCAATGTCCCCATCGAGGAGGTCTTGCACCGCGAGCTCGATGCAAGGTCGTCCCATGGGGCACACCAGGGAATCATGGTGAAGTGCGCACCGTTTGCCTATGCAAGCGTCCGTGACATCATCAATCGCGCAGGCGAGGGGCCGGCGCTCGTCGTCCTCCTCGACCACGTGACGGACGAAGGCAACTTCGGCGCCATCGTCCGCTCTGCCGAGGTCGCAGGTGCTGCCGGCGTGATCATCGCCAATGCCCGTGCCGCCCAGGTCGGCGTCGGTGCCATGAAGACATCGGCAGGAGCCCTGCTCCATATCCCGGTCGCTCAGGTGCCGAATCTCGTCCAGGTCATGCAAGACCTCAAGGACGCAGGGTTCTGGTGCTGCGCTGCGACAGAGCACGCGGAAGAGGACGTGTGGCATGCCCCGCTCGAGGGCCGCATCTGCCTTGTCATGGGATCGGAGGGCTCTGGCATCTCCCATCTCGTGCTCTCGAAGTGCGACTTCGCCGTGAGGCTTCCCCAGAGGGGACATGTAGAGTCGCTCAATGTCGCACAGGCGGCGACCGTGCTCTGCTACGAGTGGCTGCGCCGCGATATGGAGCGTACGGAAGAGCCAGGTGGCAACGCGTGAGCTCCCGTTCCCATCATGAGCTCCTCATCGTCGATGGCTACAACGTGCTCGGGGCAACCCCTCGCTATGAAGGGCTGATCGACGAGCATACCGATCCTGAGCACTTTGACACCGATCCCTTCGTGCGGGCACGCGAGGCCCTGATCACGGATGTCGCAGCCTTTGCCCAGGGACGCTATGACGCGGTCGTCGTCTTCGACGGAGCGCAGAATCCCGATCCCACGAGGAATGCGATGCATGAGGCAGGCATAGAGATCATGTTCTCCCGCGCAGGGGAGAGCGCCGATACCGTGATAGAGCGCCTCGTCACCGAGGCGCGTGTCGCAGGACGTCCGGTGAGCCTCGTCACCTCGGACAATACGATCCGGGCGACCGCAGGATTCGGCCCGGGCGAGGTTACGCGCATCTCATCGGCCTTGCTTGTGCATGAGATCGAGCGGGTGGACCGCGAGGTAGAGATGGTCCGTGGCGAGCTCAAGCCTCAGAAGATGACGGTAGAGGACCGGATTTCTCCGGAAATGCGCGCGAAGCTCTGGAAAATGCTGGGCCATTAGGGGTAATATCATTCCCACGCCGGTATGGCTCAATGGCAGAGCAACAGTTTTGTAAACTGTGGGTTGTGGGTTCGACTCCCTCTACCGGCTCCACGATAAAGCAGCAGGTCACGATATGAATTCGTGGCCTGCTTTTTTAGTCTCTGAACGATCGGAAGATGCTGATTCAAGCAGGTTGCTAGTAGTTCTGCAGCAGGATTTAGCCGAAATCGAAGCCGGCTCTGCAAGAACAGGCGCCAGCAAGAACAGGTGCCAGCACCAGAGCGCGTGGGCATACTGCCGATTGCAAGTTTACAAATCTTTTGAAGGAATTCTGCATTGAGCGGTCGTTGCCAGAGCACCGCTGACGGATTTGGCGAGCGGTTCTGCGTAACCAATGGAATGGGTGCCGTCAGCAGAGAAGAGATGAAAAGCATAGGCCGCTATGGGCGTATCCCGAAAAAACAGCAGGTCAGATGGGGCGGCAAGCAATGTCGCGTCTGCTCTGGAAACCACTCCGCTCGTACAGGAATCTCTTGCAGTTGTGCAGGAATCGTGGGGGAGTTACGCCCGGCTGGGTGGATTATGTTGACATGAATTTGGGGACGTCGTACTATCTTTTCCGCTGACGGGGAGCACAGGCTCGCAGCAACGCTTGAAAACGGTATGGGGATGTGGCACAGCGGCAACTGCGGCGGACTGTAAATCCGCTCTCTCTGAGTTCCTTGGTTCGAGTCCAAGCATCCCCACCATGCCCGTGTAGCTCAGTCGGTAGAGCACTTCGTTGGTAACGAAGAGGTCACCGGTTCAAATCCGGTCGCGGGCTCCAGATTCAGGCATATGGCGGTGTAGCTCAGCTGGTTAGAGCACGCGGCTCATACCCGCGATGTCACCGGTTCGAATCCAGTCACCGCTACCAGAGCTTCCGCGGCGCCCTTGGGCGCCGCTAAGCATATAAGAGGGTATTATCAGGTAAGACCGACCAACAAGTGGTCGATTTTGAAGGAGGACGGCAATGGCCAAGGAAAAGTTCGAGCGCACTAAGCCCCATGTAAACATTGGTACCATCGGCCACGTTGACCATGGTAAGACGACCCTGACCGCAGCAATCACCAAGGTCCTTTCTGAGACCCCGGGCTGCAAGGCAAACTACACGGCCTTCGAGAACATCGACAAGGCTCCCGAGGAGCGTCAGCGCGGCATTACCATTACCGTCGCTCACGTCGAGTATGAGACCGAGAAGCGTCACTATGCACACGTTGACTGCCCGGGCCACGCTGACTACGTCAAGAACATGATCTCCGGCGCAGCTCAGATGGACGGCGCAATCCTCGTCATCGCTGCAACCGACGGCCCGATGGCTCAGACGCGTGAGCACATCCTCCTTGCTCGTCAGGTCGGCGTCAAGTACATCGTCGTCTTCCTGAACAAGTGCGACATGGTCGACGATGAGGAGCTCATCGACCTCGTCGAGATGGAGACCCGTGACCTTCTCTCCGAGTACGACTACCCCGGAGACGACATTCCTATCATCCGTGGCTCTGCACTCGGCGCCCTCAACGGCGATCCGAAGTGGGTCGAGTCCATCCGCGAGCTCATGCGCACCGTCGATGAGTACATCCCGACGCCGCAGCGCGACAACGAGAAGCCGTTCCTCATGGCTATCGAGGACGTCATGACCATCTCTGGCCGTGGCACCGTCGCAACCGGCCGTGTCGAGCGTGGCGAGCTCAAGCTCAACGAGCCGGTCGAGATTGTCGGCATCAAGCCGACCCAGAAGTCGACCGCAACCGGCATCGAGATGTTCCGTAAGACCATGGACTTCTGCGAGGCTGGCGACAACGTGGGCATCCTGCTCCGCGGCATCAAGCGCGAGGACATCGAGCGTGGCCAGGTTATCTGCAAGCCGGGCTCCGTCCAGCCGCACTCCAAGTTCTCTGCTGAGGTCTACGTTCTGACCAAGGACGAGGGTGGCCGTCACACGCCGTTCTTCTCCAACTATCGTCCGCAGTTCTACTTCCGTACGACCGACATCACGGGCACCATCACGCTCCCCGAGGGCGTCGAGATGGCTATGCCGGGTGACCACACGACGATTAACGTCGAGCTCATCCACCACATCGCAATGGAGGAGGGCGACCGCTTCGCAGTCCGCGAGGGTGGCCACACCGTTGCTGATGGCCGTGTCGTCAAGATCGTTGAGTAGATCTAACTGACGAGGCTTTCTGACCCGGTGCCCCTCAGGGTGCCGGGTCTTTTCATGCAAGCACCATCAGACCCAGTTATATGCACATTCTGTGCAGCGGTCTGAGAGTTCCTATCGGTAGTTGACAGAATCGACCTAGGGATGGTAACGTAGTCCACCGCGTCATGGTCGAGGGCGTCTCGGCTATGACAAGTATTCAGGAGGATCAATGCGTACTTTGGTTACCCTTGCATGCACTGAGTGCAAGCGCCGCAACTACACCACGAAGAAGAACAAGTCGAACAACCCTGATCGACTTGAGATGAAGAAATACTGCCCGTGGTGCCGCAAGCACACGCTGCACAAGGAAACCCGCTAAAATAGGGTTAGTCATAGGCCAGTAGCTCCAATGGTAGAGCGGCGGTCTCCAAAACCGTTTGTTGAGGGTTCGAGTCCTTCCTGGCCTGCCAGCAATTCCACCGACTATCCCTTACGGGGTAGTCGGTTTCCATGTAATAAGGTTCTTTTGATCTGAAGGGTTAGCGCATGGCTAAGAAGGAGCGCCAGAAGAGGTCCGCACGCCAGGCCCGTGCACAGAAGCGTGCAGAGCTTGAGGCGGCGCACGCCACATCCGTCGCTTCCACAGGCGATGCAAAGAAGGCTGATTCTTCTGCCAAGTCGCAGGAGACAAAGCCGGCAAAGGCTGCAAAGAAGCCGGGACGCGTCCGTTCCTACTTCCAGGCTGTCAAGGCTGAGATGCATCGTGTCGTGTGGCCGTCCCGCGAGGAGCTCAAGAACTACACTGTCGCCGTCACGGCCTTCCTGATCGTCTTCGGCTTCTGCATCTGGCTCGTCGATACGGGCGTCGTCGCTCTGATGGTCGGCTTCACGGGCCTGAGGGGGTAGAGATGGCAAAGCACTGGTATGTCGTGCATACCTACTCGGGATACGAGAACAAGGTAAAGACCGATCTCGAGCACCGTGTCGAGACCTTCGGCATGACGGACAGGATTACGGATGTCCAGATTCCTGTCGAGGAAGTCACCGAGGTCAAGGAAGGCGGCAAGCGTGAGACCAAGGAATCCAAGGTCTTCCCGGGCTACGTCCTCGTCCGCATGGAGATGGACGACAATACCTGGACTGTCGTCAGGAACACGCCGGGCGTAACCGGCTTCGTCGGTCTTGATGGCTCCAAGCCGGCACCTCTTCGCCGCTCCGAGTACAACAAGATCATGCGCCGCACGCCGAACGCACCAACCGAGGTCGTTCCGAAGCGTGTAGCCTCGTCCTTCGAGGTCGGCCAGTCCGTCAAGGTCATCTCCGGTCCTCTTGCAGACTTCGATGGCCAGATTTCCGAGATCGATGCAGACGCGAGCAAGGTCAAGGTCATGCTCACGATCTTCGGTCGCGAAACCCCGGTGGAGCTCACGCTCGACCAGATTGCAAGCATCTAAGGCATCGCTGCGCGGCACCGTTCGGTGAGGAAGCTTCTCGGCAGCTGCGTTGTGAAATAGCACGTATCCGTTTCTGAATCAGGAGACTAGCATGGCGAAGAAGCAAGTCACGCACTTCATCAAGCTCCAGATTCCTGCTGGCAAGGCAAACCCTGCTCCTCCAGTAGGACCCGCTCTGGGCGCAGCACAGGTCAACATCATGCAGTTCTGCCAGGCATTCAACGCTGCCACGCAGGACAAGATGGGTGACATCATCCCGGTCGAGATTACGGTCTACGAGGACCGTTCCTTCGACTTCATCTGCAAGACCCCGCCCGCAGCCCAGCTCATCAAGAAGGAGCTTGGCATCAAGAGCGGCTCCGGCGTTCCTCAGCGCGACAAGGTCGGCCAGCTCACGCAGGAGCAGCTCACCAAGATTGCCGAGATCAAGATGCCGGACCTCAATGCCAATGACATCGAGGCTGCCAAGAAGATCGTTGCCGGCACGGCACGTTCCATGGGTGTCACGGTCGCAGCAGAGTAGCTTCATTGCTGTATCTGAGAGCGTGCGCCTCGGCGGTGCACGCTCTTTGAATGAAAAGGCGGGAAACCGCCGCTATGTGGGAGGGCATCACGCCCGCTGACCACAGGAGGTAAGAAAGAATGCCGAAGCACGGAAAGCAGTACCGCGAGAACGCGGCCAAGGTCGAGAGCAAGCTCTACACGCCGAAGGAGGCTCTCGAGCTTCTCAAGGAGGTATCCTTCGCGAAGTTCGATGAGACCGTCGAGGTCTCCATCCGCCTGGGTGTCGATACCCGCAAGGCTGACCAGAACATCCGTGGCTCCATCTCCCTTCCTAACGGCACCGGCAAGACCGTCCGCGTCGCCGTCTTCGCCGAGGGCGAGAAGGCACGCGAGGCAGAGGCTGCAGGTGCTGACATCGTCGGCTCCGACGACCTCGTCGCCGAGATCCAGAAGGGCAACCTCGACTTCGACGCTGCCATCGCAACCCCGAACATGATGAGCAAGGTCGGTCGCCTCGGCCGTATCCTCGGCCCCCGTGGCCTCATGCCGAACCCCAAGCTCGGCACCGTCACGATGGACGTCGAGAAGATGGTCAAGGAGCTCAAGGCTGGCCGTGTCGAGTATCGTGCAGACCGCTATGGCATCTGCCATGTGCCCCTGGGCAAGAAGTCCTTCGACACGAAGGCTCTGCTCGAGAACTACCAGGCTCTGATCTCCGAGATCGTCCGCGTCAAGCCGGCAACCGCGAAGGGCAAGTACATCAAGTCCGTCGCAGTCTCCACGACGATGGGCCCTGGCATCAAGGTCGATCCGACCATGGTGAGGAACCTGCTCGCCGAGTAGTGCGGATACTGCTGAATGCAGAAGAGGGAAGGGGCAAAAGCTCCTTCCCTCTTTTTTGTGCCTCAGGGAGCTCTGCGCTGTGTGAGGAACGTGGAGAGCATGCCAAGTCCAGACGTTGCCTTGACGCGAAATTGCCCATCTGCGATACTACACAGCTGCAATGCATATAGCACGTCCGCTGCCAGAGACAGCCGGTGCCGAAAGGCTCAAAGGGTTCGCCCGCCAGCCTAGGTGGTCCAACAAAGACTTCCTGGACCCTGTCTGGCATGGCCGGGCAGGGTCTTCGTTTGACCCGCCGCGTCGGTGGTTCGTGCCAAACGAAGCAACAAGGAGGTGTACATCATGCCGAATCAGAAAAATACTGCCATGCTCGAGAAGGTCAAGGCCTCTCTCGATGCATCCAAAGGACTCTTCGTGGTTGACTATCGTGGCCTGACCGTGAAGGAGACGCAGCAGCTTCGCCGCGACCTGCGCGAGGCCGGTGCAGAGATGAAGGTCTACAAGAACAACATCGTTCGCATCGCTCTCAAGGACGCCGAGATGCCTGAGCTCGATTGCCAGGGCACCTGCGCCTACATCTTCTTCGAGAAGGATCCTGTCGAGGCTGCCAAGGTCGTCAAGAAGACCGCCGAGAAGCTCAACAAGCTTGAGTTCGTCGGTGGCATCGCCGATGGCCAGGCACTCTCCCCTGAGGATGCAAAGGCATACGCCGACCTGCCGAGCCGCGAGGAGCTCATGGCCCAGCTCGTCTACGTCGTTGCCAGCCCGCTGCGTGGCATCGCTTCCGTCTGCGCTGGCCCTGCACGCGGTCTCGTCACCGCTCTCGACGCTATCGCCGACCAGAAGAACGCCGCATAGGCACGCACGTCTGCACTACCTGCTAGATCAGAAAACATCAGAGGCGCTATAGAGAGCGCCCCGAACAAGAAGGAGTCATACCATGGCTGTCACCAAGGAAGAGATCGTTGAGGCCCTCAAGGAGATGCCCGCACTCGAGCTTTCTGAGCTCGTTCATGAGCTGGAGGACGTCTTCGGCGTCTCCGCTGCTGCTCCCGTCGCTGTCGCTGCTGCTCCTGCAGCAGGCGCTGCTGCTCCTGAGGAGGAGAAGACGAACTTCGACGTCGTCCTCGAGGGCTTCGGCGAGAACAAGATCGCTGTCATCAAGGTTGTCCGCAAGCTCACCAACCTTGGCCTGAAGGAGGCCAAGGAGGTCGTCGAGTCCGCTCCGAAGGCCATCCTCGAGGGTGCCAAGAAGGAGGACGCCGAGGCTGCCAAGAAGGAGCTCGAGGACGCCGGCGCAGCTGTCTCCCTCAAGTAACTTCTGCCTCACGGCATAAGCTCACCTTGTACAGAAGGGACCGGGGTTTACACCCGGTCCCTTCTTTGCTATTCTTTCTTGTGTTGAGTCAGAGGGTGTCCACAGCCCCTCCACAATTCTGCTCGATGTTTCTGCAGCTTAAACGATGGTCGAGCCTAAATAAACGATTATGCGGTATAAGTCAAGACTTCAATCTTGACTAAAGCAGTATCCTTCTGTAGATTACTAGTTTGCGGCATAATGCCGCATACGTCTGTATGAAGGAGGAAATGCCTGGTGCATACCGCAAAGTCTTCCGCCGTCAAATTCCAGAAGCGCGATCGTGTCAGCTTCAGCAAGATTCCTGAGGTAATGGAGCTCCCTAACCTCATCTCTGTACAGAAGGAATCGTACGACCGCTTCATGACGGACGGCCTCGCTGAATCGTTTGCAGAGTTCTCTCCGATCGAAAATAATGCCGGCACCATGGAAGTCACGTTCGGCGATTTCCAGTTCGGCGATCCTGCCCACACGATGGCCGAGTGCCGCGCCAAGGACATCACCTATCAGGCACCGCTGCTTGTCGATGTGAAGTTCGTCAACAAGCTCACCGGCGAGATCAAGGAACAGCTCGTCTTCATGGGCGACTTCCCGATCATGACGGAGAGGGGCACCTTCATCATCAACGGCACCGAGCGTGTCGTCGTCTCCCAGCTCGTCCGTTCCCCGGGCGTCTACTTCTCGGAGGAGACCGATTCCGGCGTGCTCGTGCACCATGCACAGTTCATTCCGGCCCGTGGTGCCTGGCTCGAGTTCGAGGTCGACAAGCGCGGCCAGCTCGTCGTATCCATCGACCGCAAGCGCCGCCAGTCCGCGACGCTCCTGCTCCGTGCCCTTGGCATCGCAGAGTCCGACGACGAGATCATCAACCTCCTCGGCGACTCCGAGATCATCCGCTCCACGATCGAGCGCGATGTCGCAACGACGCGCGAGGATGCCCTCATCGAGATCTACCGTCGCCAGCGTCCGGGCGAGCCGCCTACCGTCGATTCGGCAAAGGCGCTCCTGAATGGCCTCTACTTCAACCCGCAGCGCTACGACCTCGCACGCGTCGGCCGCTACAAGGTGAACAAGAAGCTCGGCCTCGATCCTGCCGAGAACACCTCCACGGTCCTCACGAACGAGGATATCGTCTGCGCACTGCGCTACCTCCTTGCCCTTCATGCAGGCGACCCCTCGAAGAAGACGGACGATATCGACCACTTCGGCAACCGCCGTATCCGTACGGTCGGCGAGCTTGTGCAGAACCAGTTCCGTATCGGCCTCTCCCGCATGGAGCGTGTCGTTCGCGAGCGCATGGCTTCGCAGGACGCTGACGATATCACGCCGCAGTCCCTCATCAACATTCGCCCGATCGTGGCGGCCATCAAGGAGTTCTTCGGCTCTTCGCAGCTCTCCCAGTTCATGGACCAGAACAACCCGCTCTCTGGCCTCACGCACAAGCGCCGTCTGTCTGCACTCGGCCCTGGCGGCCTTGCAGGCCACAAGTCGGGCTCGAGCCGCCGCACGAACGTGCCGACGGCCGTCCGCGACGTCCACAACTCGCACTACTCCCGCATGTGCCCGATCGAGACGCCTGAAGGCCCGAACATCGGCCTCATCGGCTCGCTCGCCCTCTATGCCCATGTGAACGAGTACGGCTTCATCGAGGCTCCGTACCGCCGCGTCGTCGATGGCAAGGTCACCGACGATATCGACTGGATGACGGCAGACGAAGAGGAAGACCACAACATCGCACCGGCAAACACGCCGTACGACCCCAAGACCCGCCGCTTCGTCGTTACCGACCCGAAGACCGGCGAGCTTGTCGAGCCTGAGCGTGTCGTTGCCCGTACGCGCGACTTCGACGGCTCCTTCGGCGCGCCTGCTGAGGTCGACGTCGCCGATGTCGACTACATGGACGTGTCTCCGCGCCAGCTGCTCTCCGTCGCAGCAAACCTCATTCCGTTCCTCGAGCACGACGACGCAAAGCGTACCCTCATGGGTGCAAACATGCAGCGCCAGGCTGTGCCTCTGATCCGTGCCCATGCACCGTTCGTCGGCACTGGCATGGAGTTCCGTGCTGCCCTCGACTCCGGCGAGCTCATCTGCGCCGAGCATGAGGGAGACGTCGTCGAGGTCGACGCAGCCCACATCGTCGTGAAGACTGCCGCGGGTCCCGAGCGCTACGACCTTCCGAAGTACCAGCGCTCCAACCAGTCCACGTGCATCAACCACCGTCCTATCGTCCATGTGGGCGACCACGTGATCGAGGGCGAGCCTCTCGCTGATGGTCCTTCCGTCGACGAGTCCGAGCTTGCACTTGGCACGAACCTCACCGTGGCCTACATGCCGTGGGAAGGCTACAACTACGAGGACGGCATCATCGTCTCCGATCGTGTCGTCCAGCAGGATCTTCTGACATCCGTCAACATCTCCCGCCACGAGATCGATGCCCGCGATACGAAGCTCGGTCCTGAGGAGATCACGCGCGAGATCCCGAACCTCTCGGAGGACATGCTTGCCAACCTCGACGAGGATGGCATCATCCGCATCGGCGCCGAGGTCGGCCCGGGCGACATCCTGGTCGGCAAGGTCACGCCGAAGGGCGAGACGGCCCTCACAGCCGAGGAGAGGCTCCTTCGTGCCATCTTCGGTGCAAAGGCCCACGACGTGCGCGATACATCCCTCAAGATGCCTCACGGCGCCTATGGACGAGTCGTCGACGTGGTGCGCTTCAGCCGTGAAGCAGGCGACGATCTGCCGCCTGGAGTCAACGAGCTCGTGCGTGTCTTCGTCGCGCAGCGCCGCAAGATCCAGCAGGGCGACAAGATCTCTGGACGTCACGGCAACAAGGGTGTCGTCTGCAAGGTCCTGCCGATCGAGGACATGCCGTACATGGCTGACGGCACGCCTATCGATGTCCTGCTTGACCCGCTCGGCGTCCCGTCCCGTATGAACGTCGGCCAGCTCCTTGAGTGCCACCTCGGCTGGGGCGCTGCACACGGCTGGGATCAGGAGTCTGCTGATTCCGACCGCTACGTGCCGGGCCCGACCTATGTCGCTACGCCGGTCCTCGATGGCGCAACCGACAAGGAGGTCGCTGAGGTCATCCGCCGCACGAACATCAACATGATGAACAAGGCGAAGGTCGACTACGGCGAGCACATGATGAGCGAGTTCGTCCCGCAGCTCAACGAGCGCGGCAAGACCACGCTCTACGACGGCCGCACCGGCGAGCCGTTCAAGAGCCCGATCACGGTCGGCGTCTCCTACATCCTGAAGCTCGGCCACATGGTCGACGACAAGATCCACGCCCGTGCAACCGGCCCGTACTCGCTCGTCACCCAGCAGCCGCTCGGCGGCAAGGCGCAGTTCGGCGGCCAGCGCTTCGGTGAGATGGAAGTCTGGGCACTGTATGCATACGGTGCCGCCTCCGTCCTGCACGAGATGATGACGATCAAGTCCGACGACACGAACGGCCGCGTCAAGGCCTACGAGGCCATCGTGAAGGGCGAGAACGTCCCGAACGCTGGCATCCCGGAGTCGTTCAAGGTCCTCGTCAAGGAAGTCCGCTCCCTGGCACTCAACATGGAGCCGATCTCCTATAAGAAGCGCGACACGCAGACCAAGGACAAGGCAGCCGCAAAGGCAGCCAACCCGGCAGACGTGTTTGCGTCGGCAGATGCAGACGAGCTCATCGGTGGCATCTCCGGATCCGCCAAGTCCGGCCATGAGGCCCTCATTGGCAATTCGTTGAACGAGAAGGAGTAACGGTGGCAGAATTCGATACCACAGATTTCGACGCAATCAAGATCTCCCTCGCTTCCGCAGACACCATCCGCAGCTGGTCGCACGGCGAAGTCAAGAAGCCGGAGACCATCAACTACCGCACGCTGAAGCCTGAGAAGGACGGCCTGTTCTGCGAGAAGATCTTCGGTCCTGTGAAGGACTGGGAGTGCTCCTGCGGCAAGTACAAGGGCATCCGCTTCAAGGGCATCATCTGCGAGCGCTGCGGCGTCGAGGTGACGAGCGCCAAGGTGAGGCGCGAGCGCATGGGCCACATCGAGCTTGCCGCTCCTGTCTCCCACATCTGGTACTTCAAGAGCCCGGCTACGTTCCCGCTGTCCCGCCTGCTCGACATCAAGAGCAAGGACCTCGAGAAGGTCCTCTACTTCGCGTCCTACATCATCACCGATGTGGACACGGAGGCCCGCGATGCTGACGCAGCAGACCTCAAGGAAGAGCTTGCAGCCGACCTCGAAGAGCTCGATGCCGAGCGCGACGACCAGATCCAGCGCGTCCGCGCGCAGGCAGCCGGCCAGGAAGAGGGCTCGGAGTTCGACGGCGTCGAGCCGCTCTCCGACGACGAGATCCGCGCCGAGGTTGCCGATCTCGAGGCAGAGTATGCCGAAGAGAAGCAGCTTCGCCAGGAGGCCTTCGACCAGTTCATGCAGCTCGAGAAGCGCCAGCTCATCGCTGACGAGGCACTCTTCTCCGAGATGAAGCGCTACTACTCCATCTACTTCAAGGGCGGCATGGGCGCAGAGGCCATCCGTGAGCTCCTGCGTGGCATCGACCTCGAGAAGGAGGCCGAGGAGCTCCGCGCCATCGTGTCAAACGAGGAGTCCCAGAAGCAGAAGCGCGACAAGGCTGTCAAGCGCCTCGAGATCGTCGACTCGTTCCTCAAGGGCGGAAACGATCCTGCAGACATGATCCTGGATGTCATCCCGGTCATCCCGCCCGATCTTCGTCCTATGGTCCAGCTCGATGGCGGACGCTTCGCGGCTTCCGACCTGAACGATCTCTACCGCCGCGTCATCAACCGCAACAACCGTCTCAAGAGGCTGCTCTCTCTCGATGCCCCCGACATCATCGTCAACAACGAGAAGCGCATGCTCCAGGAGGCCGTGGACGCCCTCTTCGACAACGGCCGCCGTGGCCGTCCTGTCACGGGCAGGGGAGGACGTGCACTCAAGTCCCTCGCAGAGTCCCTCAAGGGCAAGCAGGGCCGCTTCCGCCAGAACCTCCTCGGCAAGCGTGTCGACTACTCTGGCCGTTCCGTCATCGTCGTCGACCCGCAGCTCAAGCTTCACCAGTGCGGCCTTCCGAAGACCATGGCCTTGGAGCTCTTCCGCCCCTTCGTCATGCGCCGTCTTGTCGAGCTTGGCAAGGTCGAGAACATCAAGGGCGCAAAGCGTGCCATCGACCGCTCGCTTCCGGCTGTCTGGGACGTACTCGATGAGGTCATCAAGGACCGCCTCGTGCTCCTGAACCGTGCACCTACGCTTCACCGCCTGTCCATCCAGGCCTTCGAGCCGGTGCTCGTCGAGGGCAAGGCAATACATCTGCACCCGCTTGTCTGCGCGCCGTTCAATGCAGACTTCGACGGCGACCAGATGTCCGTGCATGTGCCGCTTTCGACCGAGGCCCAGACCGAGGCTCGCGTCCTCATGCTCTCTGCCAACAACCTGCGCTCTCCTGCATCCGGCAAGGTCCTCACGGTTCCTTCGCAGGATATGGTCTTCGGCGTCTACTATCTGACGACGGAGAAGGACGGCGTGTCCGGCGAGGGCGCGGTCTACGCTGACTTCGACGACGCCGTGAACACGATCGAGAACGATGTCGACCTCGACATGCAGGCAAAGGTCACGGTCCGCGTGTACCCGAAGGATGCCAATGTCATCGAGGACGGCAGGCGCCTCTTCCGCGTCAAGCTGTCCCAGAAGGAGGTCCAGGACTTCGACGTCACCGACGGTCCTGTCCACTTCGAGACCACGACCGGCCGCATCATCTTCAACCGCCAGTGCCTGCCTGCTGACTTCCCCTTCATCAACTACAAGATGGTGAAGAGCGATATCGGCAAGCTCGTCAACGAGTGCTGCGACCGCTACAGCACGGCCGAGGTCGAGCCGATCCTCGACGCAATCAAGGCAACGGGCTTCCACTATGCCACGCGCGCAGGCCTGACCGTCTCCGTCTGGGATGCTGTCATCCCGTCGGAGAAGCAGTCCATGCTCGATGAGGCGCAGGCCAAGGTCGACGAGATCAACGAGAACTACGAGGATGGCTTCCTCACGGAGCAGGAGCGCCACGTCGAGGTCGTCAATGCCTGGACCGAGTGCACCGAAGCCCTCGGCTCGAAGATGCTTTCGGGCTTCAGCGAGGACAACCCGATCTACATGATGGCTGACTCCGGCGCCCGTGGTTCCAAGACGCAGCTTCGCCAGCTCGCCGGCATGCGTGGCCTCATGGCCGATATGTCCGGCGACACGATTGACCTCCCGATCAAGTCGAACTTCCGTGAAGGCCTCGAGCCCCTCGAGTACTTCATCTCCACGTACGGCGCCCGCAAGGGCCTCGTCGACACGGCATCCCACACGTCCGACTCCGGCTACCTTACCCGCCGTCTTGTCGACGTCGCCCAGGATGTCATCGTCCGCGAGGAAGACTGCGGCACCGACGAGGCAGTGCACTACAACATCTACCTGCCGGGCACCACGACGCTCAACACCGACCTCATCGGTCGCTGCACGCTGCACGATGTCGTCGATCCTGAGACCGGCGAGGTCCTCATGGCTGCAGGCGACTACATCGAGTCTGCTGCCGACCTCCAGAAGCTTGCTGACCACAAGCTCAAGAAAGTCGAGCTCAGGGCGCTTCTGACCTGCAAGTCGAAGTACGGCGTCTGCCAGAAGTGCTATGGCTGGGATCTTTCGACCCGCCGTCCGGTCAACATCGGCACGGCTGTCGGCGTCATCGCTGCACAGTCCATCGGCGAGCCGGGCACCCAGCTGACGATGCGTACGATTCACTCCGGCGGCGTTGCAGGCGCAGACGACATCACGCAGGGTCTCCCGACCGTTGCCCGCATGTTCGACGTTGTCGGCAACATCAACGAGAAGATCCTCGGCCGCGAGGCTGACCTTGCCTCTGTCTCCGGCATCCTTAAGATCACTCCTGAGGGCACCGAGTATCTCGTCCAGATCGTCGATCCGGACGACACGACCCGCGTCCTCTCCGAGAAGCGCATCCCGGCATCTGTCCGCTTCATGCCTGAGGTGGAGGATGGCTGCGAGGTCCGCGCCGGCGACCAGCTGACCCGCGGCTTCGTCAACTTCCGCAAGCTCCGCCAGCTCACGGATATCGAGTCGACGATGCACACGTTTGTCAACTCCGTCAAGGAGGTCTACACCTCCCAGGGCGTCGACCTGAACGACAAGCACATCGAGGTCATCGCACGCCAGATGCTGCGCCGTGTCCAGGTCACGAACCCGGGCGACTCGACCTACCTGCTCGGCCAGTATGTGGACCGCTACGTCTTCGCTGATACGGTCAGGAACATCACGCTCGCAGGCGGCACGCCGCCTGAGGCAGAGCCGGTCATCCTGGGCACCCTCAAGGTGGCAAGCTCCATCGACTCCTGGCTCTCGAGCGCATCCTTCATCCGCACCGCCGGCGTCCTCACCGAGGCTGCCATCAAGGGCGATGTTGACCACCTCCTGGACCTCAAGTCCAACGTCATTGTCGGCAAGAAGATTCCTGCCGGCACCGGCCTTTCCGCCTACAGCGACGTCGAGCTCACCTACCACGGCCAGAAGATCGATGGCCCGACGAGCCCGACCGCAAAGTCCCTGCCTGACTGGGCACCTGAGGAGCTCAAGTCCATCGAGGACCAGCTTCCGAAGCAGCTCGACTGGGTCGGCGACGATTACGGCTACGGCGGATCTGCCTACTCGAAGAACGGCCGCACCCTCTCTTCCGAGGATGCCAAGCTCTACCTCTTCGACGACCTCGGCGTGTCCCAGCGCTGGACGAACAAGTTCAGCGAGGAGGGCATCGAGACGGTTGGCGACCTCATCGGCAAGACCGAGGATGACCTGCTGCGCATCGACGGCATCGGTGCCAAGGCCATCGAGGAGCTTCGCGATGGCCTCGAGGCCAGGGGCCTTCTCTACGTGCTCGAGCCGGATGAGGACGAGGCGGACTCCGAGGATCTCTCGCAGCTCCTCAATATGGTGTTCTCGCCTGATGCCGATTCCGACATCATGCTCGGCACTGCTGCTCCTTCCACGCACACCTACGACGACGAGCTCATCGGCGCGCCGACCGAGGCAACGAAGGAAGAGAACGAGAAAGACGGTGTCATCAACGAGGACCTCACGTCCCTGGACGATCTCTTGAGCCAGGTCGTGAACAACGAGGACGACGACAAGTAAGTCCTGAAAACAGGTTCTGAAACAGGGTCCGGCTTCGCTTTGGCGGGGCCGGACCTTTGTTTTGGAGTCATTTCCAAGAAATATATGTGGCTGTCATGGAATAAGGATACGCCCGGTGGCGTGGTGTTTTGACAACTGGGATGGCGGGTCGTAAAGTATCTGCTTGCGCCTATTCCGGCGATGTCGTGCTGCGTCGTCTGTAGCATAAGCGTACGTTGTACCAGTAGCAAAAAGGAGAAGAGCTTTGCCTACTATTAATCAGCTCGTTCGCCAGGGCCGCGTGAGCGTCAAGGCCAAGTCCAAGAACGCTGCTCTGCAGCACAACCCCCAGAAGCGTGGCGTCTGCACGCGCGTCTTCACCACGACGCCGAAGAAGCCGAACTCGGCACTCCGCAAGGTTGCCCGTGTCCGTCTCGTCAATGGCATCGAGGTCACTGCCTACATTCCGGGCGAGGGCCACAACCTTCAGGAGCACTCCATCGTCCTGATCCGTGGCGGCCGTGTCCGCGACCTTCCTGGTGTCCGCTACAAGATCGTCCGTGGCGCCTACGACTGCGCTGCTGTCCAGAACCGCAAGAAGGCTCGTTCCCGCTACGGCGCAAAGCGCCCCAAGGAGTAGCAGCCGCTTTCGAGTTTCAACCGCTAGCTTAGAGGAGATATAACATGCCGCGTCGTGCAGCAGCAGTCCGCCGCGAGGTCCAGCCGGATGCAAAGTACAACAACCGTCTGGTCACCCAGCTTATCAACAAGGTCCTTCTTGACGGCAAGAAGTCGACCGCAGAGCGCATCGTCTATGGTGCCTTCGATATCGTCGCAGAGAAGACCGGCGAGGATGCCCTGACCGTCTTCAAGAAGGCCATGGACAACATCCGCCCGACCCTCGAGGTCAAGCCCCGTCGTGTCGGTGGCGCAACCTATCAGGTTCCTATGGAGGTCAACTCCCGTCGTGCCACCACGCTGGCTATCCGCTGGCTCGTGAACTTCTCCCGTGCCCGCAAGGAGAAGACGATGGCCGAGCGCCTTGCCTCCGAGATTCTCGATGCCTCCAACGGCGTCGGCGCATCCGTGAAGCGTCGCGAGGACCTCTACAAGATGGCAGAGGCCAACCGCGCCTTCTCTCACTACCGCTACTAGTCGGGATCTGAGGAGCAGAATATGGCAAAGCCAAAGTATGACCTTCATAACCTGCGCAATATTGGCATCATGGCCCATATCGATGCAGGCAAGACCACGACCACGGAGCGCATCCTCTACTACACCGGCAAGACCCACAAGATCGGCGAGGTCCACGACGGTGCTGCAACGATGGACTGGATGGTTCAGGAGCAGGAGCGCGGCGTTACCATTACGTCCGCAGCTACGACGTGCTTCTGGAAGGACCATGTCATCCAGATCATCGACACCCCGGGCCACGTCGACTTCACGGCTGAGGTCGAGCGTTCCCTGCGTGTCCTCGACGGCGCTGTCGCTGTCTTCGATGCTGTCGCAGGTGTCCAGCCCCAGTCCGAGACGGTCTGGCGCCAGGCCCACAACTACAACGTCCCGCGCATCGCCTTCATCAACAAGTATGACCGTGTCGGCTCTGACTTCTGGCACGCCATCGACACGATGAAGGACCGTCTGGGTGCCAACGCTGTTGCTGCCCAGATCCCGATGGGCGCAGAGGCAAACTTCTGGGGCCTCATCGACCTCGTCACCATGGAGGCATGGGACTTCAAGGAAGACGCCAAGGGCATGATCTACCCTGAGGTCATGGACGAGATTCCTGACGAGTTCAAGGAGCAGGCACAGGAGAAGCATGATGAGCTTCTCGAGCAGGCCGCCAACTTCGACGACGATCTCATGGAGAAGATCCTCGAGGACGAGACCCCGACGGTCGACGAGGTCAAGGCTGCTCTGCGCAAGGGCGTCATCGCCAACAAGCTCAACCTTGTCTTCGTGGGCTCTGCCTACAAGAACAAGGGCATCCAGGAGCTTCTTGACGCAATCTGCGACTACCTGCCGTCCCCGCTCGACATTCCGCCTACCGAGGGCACCGATCCCAACACGGGCGAGACAATCTCGCGCAAGGCTGACGTCAACGAGCCGTTCGCAGCTCTCGCCTTCAAGATCATGACCGACCCCTACGTCGGCAAGCTCACCTACATCCGCGTCTACTCTGGTCACGAGGAGGCAGGCTCCTACGTCTACAACGTGAACAAGGACACGCGCGAGCGTCTCGGCCGCATCCTCGAGATGAATGCAAACGACCGTGTCGATCGTGAGGCATGCTCTGCAGGCGACATCGTTGCATGCGTCGGCCTCAAGAACACGACGACCGGCAACACCCTCTGCGACGAGAATCACCCCATCGTGCTCGAGTCCATCGAGTTCGCAAAGCCCGTCATCGACGTCGCTGTCGAGCCGAAGTCCAAGGCCGAGCAGGAGAAGATGTCTGTGGGCCTCGCCAAGCTCGCTGAGGAGGACCCGACCTTCCAGGTCCACACCGACCACGAGACCGGCCAGACCATCATCGCCGGCATGGGCGAGCTGCACCTCGAGATCATCATCGACCGTCTGCGCCGTGAGTTCCACGTCGACTGCAACGTGGGCAAGCCGCAGGTTGCCTACCGTGAGACCGCTGGCCACGCTGTGAAGCATGTCCAGGGCAAGTTCGTCCGCCAGTCCGGTGGCCGTGGCCAGTACGGCGACGCCATCATCGACATGGAGCCGAACGAGGAGGGCAAGGGCTACGAGTTCATCGACGCTACCGTCGGTGGCTCCATCCCCAAGGAGTACATCCCGTCTGTCGACAAGGGCATCCAGGAGGCGCTCCAGTCTGGCGTCATCGCCGGCTACCCGGTCGAGGACATCAAGGTCACCCTCGTCGATGGTTCCTACCACGAGGTCGACTCCTCCGAGGCTGCATTCAAGATTGCAGGCTCCATGGCCATCAAGAAGGCCCTTCAGGAGTCCGACCCTGTCCTTCTCGAGCCGATCGAGCGCGTCGACGTCGAGACGCCCGAGCAGTACATGGGCGACGTCATGGGCAACCTCTCCAGCCGCCGCGGCAAGATCGAGGGCATGGAGGATCGCTCCAACACCAAGGTCATCCGCGCCAAGGTGCCCCTGGCCGAGATGTTCGGCTATGCTACCGACCTTCGCTCCCAGACGCAGGGCCGTGCAAGCTACACCATGCAGTTCGACAGCTACGAGGCCGTCCCGAAGAACATCAAGGACGAGATTGTTGCCAAGAACGCCGGAAAGTCTGAGTAATTACAAGCTCGAGCGTCTTCGCTCTAAATGGAGGTACCACCGTGTCAAACCAGAAGATCAGGATCCGCCTCAAGGGCTATGATCACGAGGTCGTTGATCAGTCCTCGAAGCTCATCGTGGACACTGCACAGAAGACGGGCGCCCGTGTTTCCGGCCCCATCCCCCTGCCCACCGAGCGTTCCCTCTATACGGTCATCCGTTCGCCGCACAAGGACAAGGATTCCCGCGAGCAGTTCGAGATGCGCACGCACAAGCGCCTCATCGACATCCTCGACCCCACGTCCTCGACCGTCGACTCGCTCATGCGTCTCGACCTCCCCGCAGGCGTCGATATCGAGATCAAGCTCTAAGGTCTCCCGATAGTGCATGCAAGGCTCCCCTGCTTCGGCAAGGGAGCCTTTTCTTCTCTCAGGGAGCTCAAGAAGGGCATCCAAACAGCTTGCAGAACGTGGCCTTCGTGTCTAGGGAACGCCCGGGAACGTGGAAAACAAAGCCGCAGGCAGATGGGCTGAAAAACATTGAGAAGATATTGTGAAACCAGGCATATGAGTGTAAAGTAATAAAGCTGTCTTTCGGGGGCATCTATGCGCATGCGCCGATTGTCCAGAAAGACGCACATCACAGGATGTGGTCCGCTGGGGGAGGGCACACGAGTGTCCACTGGGTCCCATGACCACCGAAGGTAAGGATTGAGTATGGTCAGCACTATTCTCGGCCGCAAGCTGGGGATGACGCAGATCTTCGACGAGGACGACAACTTCGTCCCTGTCACCGTCATCCTGGCAGGCCCCTGCACCGTCTCACAGGTGAAGACCAAGGAGACGGACGGCTACGAGGCCGTTCAGATCGGCTTTGGTGCGCTAAAGCCGAAGCACGTGAACAAGCCTATGGCTGGTCACTTTGCCAAGGCCGGCGTCGAGCCGATGAAGTATCTGCGCGAGGTCCGCGTCGATGATGCTTCTCAGTACAGCTGCGGCGACAAGGTCACTGTCGAGGCTTTCGCAGACGTGAAGGCAGTCGACGTCACCGGCACCTCCAAGGGCAAGGGCTTCCAGGGCACGGTCAAGCGCTGGAACTTCTCCCGCGGTCCTATGGCTCATGGTTCCCGCAACCAGCGCGAGCCGGGCTCCATCGGCCAGTGCGCCTATCCAGCCCGTGTCCGCAAGGGTCTCCACATGGCAGGCCACATGGGCGATGAGCGCGTGACGGTGAAGAACCTCAAGCTCGTGCGCGTCGACGCAGAGCAGAACCTCATGCTCGTTAAGGGCGCTGTCCCCGGCGGCAAGGACGCTATCGTATCTATCCGCATGGCTTAAGGCCACACAGCACAGCTTTAGGCTAACAAGGAGGACAAATGTCCAGCATCGATGTAAAGAATATGGCAGGTGAAACGGTCTCTACCGCAGAGCTGGCTGACGCCATCTACGGCATCGAGCCCAACATCCCTGTCGTGCACAAGGTCGTGACTGTCCAGGCTGCAAGCCGTCGCCAGGGCACCCACTCCACCAAGAACCGCGCAGCCGTCTCCGGCGGCGGCGTCAAGCCGTTCCGCCAGAAGGGCACGGGTCGTGCTCGCCAGGGCACCATCCGCGCTCCTCAGATGGTCGGCGGCGGCGTTGTCTTCGGACCGACGCCCCACAGCCATGCACGCCGCGCGAACAAGAAGGAAGTCAAGCTCGCAATGCGCTCCGTCCTCTCCGGCAAGCTCGCTGATTCCGAGCTCGTCCTTCTGGACAACGTTGCATTCGAGAAGCCTTCCACGAAGGCTGCAGCTGCCATGATCAAGGCTCTCGGCCTTGACAGCAAGCGCGTGACCGTCGTCGTCGACGACGAGGATGTCACGAGCTACCTCTCGCTTCGCAACCTCCCCAATGTCCTCGTGATCGGTCAGTCCGAGGCCAACACGGAGTACCTGATCGACAACGGCGCACTGGTCATGCCGGTTGCTGTCGCGAAGTACTTCGAGGAGGTGCTCGCGTAAATGAACTCCAAGTACAACGTGATCATCCGCCCGGTTGTCACCGAGCGTTCCTTTGACTTCATGGAGCAGGGCAAGTACACCTTCGAGGTTGCCGCCAAGGCACCGAAGGAGGAGATTGCCGACGCTGTCGAGAAGCTCTTCAACGTCCATGTCGTGAAGGTCAACACCATGTGGGTGAAGCCGAAGACGAAGCGCGTCCGCTATGTCGCAGGCAAGACCCGCACGTGGAAGAAGGCCATCGTCACGCTCGCCGAGGGTGAGTCCATCGAGGTCTTCGCTCAGAAGGCAGCTGCCGAAGAGTAGGTATCTCTGCCCCCGCGAAAGCGGGGGCTCAGTTCGGGTGCCGTGCATGTAGGATACGCGCGGTACCGTGGTAATCCGGCGTCATCGCGTCCCGAGGCATGAGCCTCACATCCCTGAACACGATGGCCAACGGACAAGAAGGGAAAGCAATGGCTGTTAGGCATCTAAAGCCCACGAGCGCAGGCAGGCGCTTCCAGACGGTATATGACTACAAGGAGATTACCGCCTCCAAGCCCGAGAAGTCGCTCCTCGCGCCGCTGCCGAAGAAGGCAGGACGCAACAACTATGGCCGCATCACCACCCGTCACCAGGGCGGCGGCAACAAGCGTCGTTACCGTATCATCGACTTCAAGCGCCAGAAGGACAACGTCCCGGCCAAGGTCGCTACGATCGAGTACGATCCGAACCGCACCTCCCGCATCGCTCTTCTCCACTATGCTGATGGCGCAAAGGCCTACATCCTGGCCCCGAAGGGCCTTCAGGTCGGCGACGTCGTCGTCTCCGGTGAGAAGGACATCGACATCAAGCCGGGCAACGCAATGCCGCTGTCCGAGATTCCTGTCGGTACGCTGATTCATGCTATCGAGTTCCAGCCGGGCAAGGGCGCAGCAATCGCCCGTTCCGCAGGCACCTCCGTCCAGCTCATGGGCAAGGAGGGCAAGTACGCAATCCTGCGTATGCCGTCCTCTGAGATGCGCCGCGTGCTCCTCACCTGCCGTGCAACGATCGGCGAGGTCGGCAATGCCGAACACTCCAACATCGTCATCGGCAAGGCTGGCCGCCAGCGCTGGCGTGGCGTCCGTCCGACCGTCCGTGGTACGGTCATGAACCCTGTCGACCACCCGCACGGCGGCGGCGAGGGCAAGAACCACACCTCCGGCCGTCCGTCTGTGACGCCGTGGGGCAAGCCGACGAAGGGCTACAAGACGCGTGACCCGAAGAAGGCTTCGAACCACATGATCATCCGTCGTCGCAAGACCAACTAGACCGCGAACAGGAGTTGAAACAATGAGCAGAAGTCTCAAGAAGGGCCCGTACGTGGAGACTCGCCTCCTCGAGCGTGTCACCAAGATGAACGAGTCTGGCGACAAGGAGGTCATCAAGACCTGGAGCCGTTCCAGCACCATCTATCCTGAGATGGTCGGACACACGATCGCTGTCCACAACGGTCGTCAGCACGTCCCCGTATTCGTCACCGAGTCCATGGTCGGCCACAAGCTCGGAGAGTTCTCTCCGACCCGCACCTTCCGTGGCCACAAGGAAGCATAAGGAGGTCACGACTAAATGAAGCGTATTGAAGTCGAGAACGGCGTCTCCGCTACTGCAAAGTACGTGCGCATGGCTCCTCGCAAGGTTCGTCTGGTCGTCGACCAGATTCGCAACAAGTCCGTGTCCCAGGCTCTGGAGCTTCTCCAGTTCGCCGAGGTCGCAGCTGCAGTGCCCGTCGAGAAGGTCCTGCGCTCTGCCGTCGCGAACGCCGAGAACAACAACAACCTCCGCGCGAACAACCTCTACATCGCCGAGGCCTACGTCGATGAAGGCCCGACGCTGAAGCGCATCCGTCCGCGTGCAAAGGGCTCTGCGTCCCGCATCAACAAGCGCACGAGCCACATCACCATTGTTGTCGCTCCTCGAAAGGAGGCGTAAGGGATGGGCCAGAAAGTACAGCCTACTGGTTTCCGCCTCGGCATCACCGAGAACTGGCGTTCCCGTTGGTACGCTGGCAAGGATTACTCCACCAAGCTTGGCAACGATCTCAAGATCCGCAAGTTCCTCGAGAAGAAGCTTGAGCGCGCAGCCCTGTCCCGCGTCGAGATCGAGCGTGCTGGCGACAAGGTCAAGGTCATCATCTACACCGCCCGTCCGGGCATCGTGATCGGCAAGAAGGGCTCTGAGATCGACGCCCTCCGCACCGAGCTCGAGAAGGTCGCTGGTGTCTCCAAAGGCCAGATCTCTGTCGACGTCGTCGAGATCAAGCGTCCGGAGCTTGACGCCACGCTCGTTGCCCAGTCCATCGCTGAGCAGCTCGAGGGCCGTGTCGCCTTCCGTCGTGCCATGCGCAAGGCAGTCCAGTCTGCCCGCAAGGCCGGCGCAAAGGGCATCCGTATCCAGTGCTCTGGCCGTCTGAACGGCGCAGAGATGGGCCGTCGCGAGTGGTACCGCGAGGGCCGCGTGCCTCTGCACACGCTTCGCGCCAAGATCGACTTCGGCGAGGCCACTGCCCGCACCTCCATGGGTGCTTGCGGCATCAAGGTCTGGATCTACCTCGGCGAGAAGCTTCCGGGACAGCCTGTGCCCAACCCGGCACTCGAGGGCCCGTCGCGTCCACGCCGCCGCAATAACGAGAGGAGGGGCAACTAATGCTGGCTCCTAAGCGTGTTCTTCACCGCAAGGTTCAGCGTGGCTCCATGAAGGGCCAGGCCAAGGGCAACACCAAGATCTACAACGGCGAGTGGGGTCTCGTGTCCCTCGAGCGTCACTGGATCACCAACCGCCAGATCGAGGCTGCCCGTGTCGCCATCACGCGTTATATGAAGCGTGGCGGCCGCATCTGGATCACCATCTTCCCGGACAAGCCGATCACCAAGCACCCGGCCGAGGCCCGAATGGGTTCCGGCAAGGGCAACCCGGAAGAGTGGGTCGCTGTCGTCAAGCCTGGCCGCATCATGTTCGAGGTCGGCGACGTCGACGAGGCAACCGCCAAGGAGGCTCTGCGTCTTGCGCAGCACAAGCTTCCTATCAAGACCAAGATCGTCAAGCGCGGGGAGGAGTAGAACATGAAGCCGAGTGAAGTCCGCGCACTTTCCGACGAAGAGCTCCAGAAGAAGCTCGAAGACGCTCGTGCCGAGCTCTTCAACCTCCGTTTCCAGATGGCAACGAGCCAGCTGGACAACACGGCACGCGTGACGACCGTCAAGCGTGACATTGCCCGCATCCTTACCGAGATGCGTGCACGCGAGCTCGCAGCCGCAAAGACTGCAGCCGAGAACTAGATCGTAGGAGATACAAATGGCTGATACCGAAGAGAGGAACTCTCGCAAGGTCCGTACCGGCGTCGTCTGCGCTATCTCTGGCGACAAGACGGTTGCTGTCGAGATGACGTACAGGAAGCGTCATCCGAAGTACGGCAAGATGATGACCATCAAGAAGAAGCTTCACTGCCACGACGAGAAGAACGAGTGCGGCCTCGGCGACACCGTCCGCGTCATGGAGACCCGCCCCCTGAGCAAGACCAAGCGCTGGCGTGTCGTGGAGATCGTGGAGCGCGCCAAGTAAGTTTTTCGTAAATGACATTCCCAGCCACGTGCGTTGCACGTGCGGACGCACCTCTGGCCGGGATCTATGTTCGGAGGAACATTCATGATTCAGATGGAGACCATGCTCAACGTCGCCGACAACTCCGGCGCACGTCGAGTCAAGTGCATCAAGGTCATGGGCGGCTCCAAGCGTCGTTACGCAGGCATCGGCGACATCATCAAGTGCGCCGTGCAGGAGGCCACGCCCGGTGGCAACGTGAAGAAGGGTGACATCGTCACCTGCGTTGTCGTCCGCACCGTCAAGGAGACGCGTCGCAAGGACGGCAGCTACATCAAGTTCGATCAGAACGCCTGCGTCCTGGTCCAGAAGGACGGCACCCCCGTGGGCACCCGTATCTTCGGGCCGGTTGCGCGTGAGCTCCGCGATCGCAAGTACATGAAGATCGTCTCGCTCGCACCTGAGACGCTGTAAGGAGACGATTAGTCATGGCAAAGATGAATGTGAAGAAGGGCGATCAGGTCCAGATCATCTCTGGCAAGGACCGCGGCAAGCAGGGCGAAGTCCTGCGCGCGTTCCCCTCTGACCGCAAGGTCGTCGTCGAGGGCGTCGCTCTCGTCAAGAAGGCTCAGCGTCCTGACGCTCAGGGCCAGAACGGCGGCTTCGTGACCCGCGAGGCAAAGATCGACGTTTCCAACGTCATGCTTATCTGCCCGTCCTGCGGCAAGCCGACCCGCGTTGGCCATGCCAAGAACGACGAGGGCAAGAAGGTTCGCGTCTGCAAGAAGTGCGGCGCACAGTTCTAAGCCTGCTTTCAGAGCACGCCCAAGCGCTCCGAGCCATACGGTTCGGGGCGCTTTTCTTATAGGCAGAGGGCTCAGGCGGCGCTAGAGTGGAGTCATGGAGAGAAAGGGCCCCTATGTCCGATATGCATATCCTGGTCGTGCTGCCGGTAAGCGAAGAGGAAGCACAAGAGCTCAAAGAGACAGCACCTCAGGCCACCTTCATGTTCAAGGCGCTGGTCAAAGATCCTGCGCGCATTGCAACGACGCCCGAATTCGAGCTCACGGATGAGGAGATTGCCGCTGCGGACATCATCATCGGCAATGTGCCTGCAGCGCGTCTTTTGGGCGCAGCACGTCTCAAGTGGATCCAGCTCGGGAGTGCCGGTGCCGATGCCTACGTGAAGCCAGGCGTGCTGGGGGAGGATGTACGCATCTCGAACTCGGTGGGCTGCTACGGCCCTGCCGTGGCCGAGCACTCCTTTGCGCTTCTGCTCTCGCTCATGAAGAAGCTCTATCGGTATGAGGATGACCAGAGGGCGCATGTGTGGGGCGAAGAGGGGAACGTTTCGACGCTCGAAGGCGCTTCTGTCCTTGTCATGGGCGCAGGAGATATTGGCGAGCACTTCGCTCGGCTCTGCACTGCCATGGGGGCTACCTGCACTGCCTACAGGAGCCACGTGCCAGCCGAGCTTTCGGATTCATACCGGGCAGCGTTTGCACATACCATTGCGGGCAGAGATGCACTCATGGAGGCACTTCCTTCCTCCCAGGTCGTGGCATCCTTTCTGCCAAGCACGCCCGAGACGAAGGGACTTGTCGATGAGGAGTACCTGGCGGCACTCCCGAGAGGTGCCTATCTCGTGAATGCCGGCAGGGGAGACCTCATCGACTATGCAGCGCTCAAAGAAGCGCTTGAGATCGGGGCGCTGGCAGGTGCGGCCATCGATGTCTCGGATCCTGAGCCTCTGCCTGAAGGGAGTCCGCTCTGGGATGTGCCGAACCTCCTCATCACACCGCATGTCTCAGGGTTCTGGCATCTGCCGAAGACGAGGAAGCTCGTGTTCCTGCGTGCCAAGGAGAATCTGGCGCACTATCTTGCAGGGGAGAAGCTTGTGCATGAGGTGAAGAGGTAGACTTCTGCCTCCAATTATGGATTCGCTCCATAAGCTGCGATTCTTCTGGCAAACCTCGTGAAGAACTCGTAAGATATCAATTTGTGTCTCTATGTCGGGGGGATTTCTGTCTCGGACATGAGATGCAGCTGGCTCCTGGGTGGACCAGGAGGCGTGAGGACGGAAACCCCACGCTCAAAACCCCAAGATCGAAGGAGTACCTTCATGGCAGACAAGTATGTGCCGCGCCTCAAGGAGAAGTACTACGCAGAGGTGCGTGACGCACTCCAGAAGCAGTTCAACTACCCCAACCCGATGATGATTCCGAAGTTCGAGAAGATCGTCGTCAACATGGGCGTCGGCGAGGCTGCAACGGACGCCAAGGCAATCGACGGCGCTGTCGCTGACCTCCGCGCCATCACCGGCCAGCAGCCGATGATCACGCACGCCCGCAAGTCCATCGCTACGTTCCACCTTCGCCAGGGCCAGGCAATCGGTGCCAAGGTGACCCTGCGCGGCGACCGTATGTGGGAGTTCCTCGATCGCCTGATCGCAACGGCAATCCCCCGCATCCGCGACTTCCGCGGCATCTCCCCGAAGAGCTTCGACGGCCGTGGCAACTTCTCCATGGGCGTCACCGAGCAGCTCATCTTCCCGGAGATCGAGTTCGACAAGATCGACCACACCCGCGGCATGGACATCACCATCGTCACGACCGCTGCAACCGACGAGGAGGGCAAGGCTCTTCTCGACGCCTACCACTTCCCGTTCAAGGCCGAGTAGCATTTTCGTTGGGCACTGAGATGTGCCCTTGAGTTCAGAGACGCGCCCCGGATAAGAGCCGGGGCTGCTCAAGTTAGGAGGATCTGTGGCTAAGACATCGATGATCGTCAAGGCTTCGCGTGAGCCGAAGTACTCTACGCGCACTCAGAACCGCTGCCAGCGTTGTGGGCGTCCCCACTCCGTGTACCGCAAGTTCGGTCTGTGCCGTGTGTGCCTTCGCGAGCTCGCAAGCAAGGGCGAACTTCCTGGCGTCACCAAGGCTAGCTGGTAGGCGAGGGAAGACCACGACGAGGCGCTCGGGCCACGGGCTCGGGTGAACCGGCCGTGCAGTTTCATCACGAACTAAGGAGAAGGATCAATGAAGATTACCGATCCCATTTCGGACATGCTGACGCGTATCCGCAACGCCAACTCGGCAGGCAAGCCGACGGTTTCGATGCCGTCGACGAAGGTGCTTGTCGAGATTGCTCGCGTCATCGCCGAAGAGGGCTACATCGAGGGCTATTCCGTTGAGGACACCAAGCCTCAGAAGACCCTCCATATCACGCTGAAGTACGGCAAGCGCAATGCCCGCGTCATCAAGGGCATCAAGAGCGTTTCCAAGCCGGGCCTGCGCATCTACTCTTCCGCCAAGGATCTTCCGCGTGTCCTGGGTGGCCTCGGCACTGCCGTCATCTCCACCTCCAAGGGCATGATGTGCGACCGCGATGCCAGGAAGCTCGGCATCGGCGGCGAAGTCATCTGCTTCGTCTGGTAAGTCCGCGACAGGAAGAAGAAGGGAGACACAATGTCCCGTATCGGCAAGAAGCCTGTCACGGTTCCAGCAGGTGTCACCGTGACCATCAATGGCAACGAAGTCAAGGTCAAGGGCCCCAAGGGCGAGCTTGACCGTACGTTCTCCGATCTCGTCACCATCTCTCAGGAGGGCGAGGAGATCCACGTCGCCCGCAACGACGAGACCACTGAATCCAACGCGCAGCAGGGCCTTACCCGCACGCTCATCCACAACATGGTCGTCGGCGTGTCCGAGGGCTTCGAGAAGAAGCTCGAGCTCACGGGCGTCGGCTATCGTGCACAGCTCAAGGGCAAGGATCTCGACCTTTCCCTCGGCTATTCGCACCCGGTCATCTACGCGTGCCCGGAGAACATCTCCTTCGAGGTTCCCGACAACACCCACATCACGGTGAAGGGCATCTCCAAGGAGCAGGTCGGCCAGGTCGCCGCAGAGGTCCGCGCCAAGCGTCCGCCCGAGCCGTACAAGGGCAAGGGTATCCACTACGAAGGCGAGCACATCCGCAGGAAGCTCGGCAAGGCAGCCAAGTAGTGAGCTAACAAGACCATTACCCCGTCAGGTAATGGCACGACTAAGGAGCAACAATGAACAAGTTCCAGAAGAAGAAGGCTGGTCTCAAGCGCCGCGAACGTCGTGTCCGCTCCAAGATCACTGGCACCGCCGACCGTCCCCGTCTCTCCGTCCATCGCACCAATGCAAACATCTATGCACAGGTGATCGACGACGTCGACGGCAAGACCATCTGCAGCGCTTCTACGCTGAGCCCTGAGTTCCGCGCTACCGGCAAGATCGGCTCCAACAAGGAAGCTGCCGAGTTCGTGGGCAACCTCATTGGCCAGCGCGCCCTCGAGAAGGGCGTCACCGCAGTCAGGTTCGACCGCGGCGGCCGTATCTATCATGGGCGCGTCCAGGCTCTCGCCGATGCTGCCCGCAACGCCGGACTGAAGTTCTAGGAGGAATCAGATGCCACGTGATCGCAAGCGCCAGGAGGAATCCGATCTTCAGGAGCGCGTCATCTTTATTCACCGCGTGTCCAAGACCGTCAAGGGTGGCCGCCGCATGTCCCTGCTCGCTCTTGTAGCAGTGGGCGACGGCAAGGGCAATGTCGGCCTCGGCATCGGCAAGTCCGCCGAGGTTCCCCAGGCCATCTCCAAGGCTGTCGTGGATGCCAAGAAGAACATGTTCCACGTCCCCGTCACCGAGACGGGCACCATCCCTCACGATGTCGAGGGCTACTATGGCGCGGGCCATGTCCTGATCAAGCCTGCTATCGAGGGTACCGGCGTCATCGCCGGCGGCCCCGTCCGTCCGCTCTTCGAGCTTGCAGGCATCACCAACGTCCTGTCCAAGTCTCTCGGCACCTCCAACGCCCTGAACATGGTCAAGGCTGCCGTCGAGGGCCTCAAGTCGCTCGAGATGCCTGCCGACACCGCAGAGCGCCGCGGCATCACGGTCGCTGAGATGTTTGCCGGGAAGGAGAACTAATGATGGCAGAGGAGAAGACTCTTACCGTCAAGCTCGTGCACAGCTCCTACGCCTCAAAGCGCAAGGACATGACGGCCACGTGCCATGCCATGGGCCTTCGCAAGATCGGCGACACGTCTGTGCTGCCTGACAACCCGAGCGTTCGTGGAATGATCTTCAAGGTCAAGCACCTTGTTGAGGTAGAAGAGAACTAGGAGTCATCACATGCAGCTTCACGATCTCCGTCCCGCAGAGGGCTCCAAGAAGTCTCGCAAGCGCATCGGCCGCGGCAATTCTTCCGGCCACGGCACGACGGCGGGACGCGGCACCAAGGGCCAGCTCTCCCGCGCAGGCCGCGGCAAGGGCGCTGGCTTCGAGGGCGGTCAGACGCCGCTCGCCATGCGTCTCCCGAAGCTCGGCGGCTTCATCAACCACAACCGTGTCGAGTATGCACCGGTCAACGTTGCACGCCTCGATGCACTGTTCAACGACGGCGACACCGTCGACTCTGACTCCCTGTATGCCAAGGGCGTCATCAAGCGCAACTACATTCCTGTCAAGGTCCTGGGCGACGGCGAGCTCACCAAGAAGCTCACGGTCAAGGTAGACAAGGTCTCCAAGTCTGCACAGGCCAAGATCGAGGCAGCTGGCGGAAAGGTCGAGGCAGCGTGCTAAAGGGAATTGCGAACGCGTTCCGCGTAGCGGAGCTGCGTAACAAGATCCTTATCACGATTGGCATTCTCGTGCTTTATCGCATCGGGGCCTACATCCCCGTACCGGGCATCCCCTTCCAGGGGATGCTCTCCGCTTATGAAACGGCGGCATCGGGCTCCGGTGCGCTGGCTGTTCTCAACCTCTTCTCGGGCGGTGCTCTTTCCCGTGTTTCCGTCTTCAGCCTGGGCATCATGCCGTACATCACTGCTCAGATCATCATGCAGATGATGCAGGCTGTCGTTCCTTCCCTCGGCGAGATGGCCAAGGAAGGCGAGGCAGGCCAGCGTAGGATCACGCAGTACACGCGCTATCTCACGGTCGTGCTTGCGCTCATCAGCGCAATCGGCTATCTGTTCCTGTTCCAGTCCAGCCTGTATGGCATAACGTTCGCCAACGCCGGCGCACCGGTGTGGCTCATGAATGTCATCGTCGTCTTCACGATGGTTGCAGGCGCCCTCATCATCATGTGGCTCGGCGAAGTCATCACACAGCGTGGCATCGGCAACGGCATGTCGCTGATCATCTTTGCCAACATCATGGCTGGGTTCCCCTCGGCGCTCATCAGCTCCGTGCAGAACTCGACGACGGGCGTCCTCAATACGGTCATCACGATCATCGTGATTCTCGCTGTCATCCCGTTCATCGTCTACATCGAGCGCGGACAGAGGCGCATCACGGTCCAGTATGCCAAGCGCGTCGTCGGCCGCCGCGTCATGGGTGGCCAGTCCACGTATCTGCCTATCAAGGTGAACACGGCGGGCGTCGTGCCCATCATCTTCGCTTCCGCAATCCTTTACCTCCCGGCTCAGATTGCCGTGTTCTTCCCGACGGTCAACTGGATGTCCGTGTTCGCGAATGCGGTCTCATCGGGCTGGCTGAATTGGATCCTCTCTGTGGTCCTCATCGTGTTCTTTGCATACTTCTATACGGCCATGGTCTTCAATCCTGAAGAGACTGCAGACCAGCTGCGCAAGCAGGGCGGCTTCATTCCGGGCGTCCGTCCGGGACAGGCTACGGCCGACTACATCAAGAACGTGATCGACCACATCACGCTGCCTGGTGCCATCTTCATGGCAATCATCGCAGTCGTGCCTTCCATCATCTTTGCCTTCACGAGCAACACTCTCATCCAGGCATTCGGCGGCACGTCCATCCTCATCATGGTCGGCGTGGCAATGGATACCCTGTCTTCCCTTGAGAGCCAGCTCAAGATGCACAACTACGAAGGCTTCTTCAAGTAGACCTCAATAACCTACGGAGCAAGGGAGTTCGCATGAAGATCGTTCTGCTCGGTGGTCCCGGTGCCGGCAAGGGCACGCAGGCCCAGCGTCTTGTTGCTGAATACGGAGTGGCGCACATCTCTACGGGCGACCTGCTCCGTGCTGCCATCAAGAACGGCACAGAGCTCGGCAAGCAGGCCAAGTCCTACATGGACAAGGGCCAGCTCGTTCCCGACGAGCTTGTCGTCAATCTCGTGAAGGAGCGTCTCGCCGACGACGATGCCCAGAAGGGCTTCATCCTCGACGGCTTCCCGAGGAATACAGCCCAGGCTGTCGTCCTCGATTCCGAGCTCAAGGACATGGGTCTTGCACTCGATGCAGCTGTCCTCGTCGATGTTGACCCTGATGTCATCGTCAAGCGTCTTTCGTCCCGCCGTACCTGCAAAAACTGCGGGTATACGGCACCGGCTGGCGTCGATGTGTGCCCGCGCTGCGGCGGCGAGATGTACCAGCGCGACGACGACAAGCCTGAGACGATTCAGCGCAGGCTCGATGTCTACCAGACCCAGACGGCACCGCTCATCGAGTACTACAAGGGCCATGGGCTTCTGAAGACCGTGAACGGCGAGCAGGCAGTCGACGATGTCTACAAGGATATGAAGGAACAGCTCGGACTATGCTGAAGATCAAGACGGCAGAAGATATAGCAGCCTACAAGGCAGGGGCAGGAAAGCTCTCCAAGGAAGTTCTGCGCCATGTCGGGCTCATGGTGAAGCCGGGCGTCACGACGCTCGAGCTTGACCGCGCTGCCGAGTCCTATATCCGTGCCCACGGCGGAACTCCTGGCTTCAAGGGCTATGGCGGATTCCCGGCTACGCTCTGCACGTCAGTGAACGAGCAGGTCGTGCACGGCATACCATCGCCGACGACGCAGCTGCGCGAAGGCGATATCATCTCCATCGATACCGGAGCCAATGTGGATGGCTGGGCCGGAGACAATGCCTGGACGTTCTATGTTGGCGAGGTCTCTGACGAGGTCTGCGGCCTCTGCGAGTGCACGCGCGACTGCCTGAAGGCCGCCATCAAGCAGGCTGTCCCGGGCAACCATCTGGGTGACCTTGGTCATGCGGTGCAGACGCTCGCCGAGTCCAATGGTTACGGCGTCGTTCGTGACTACGTCGGCCACGGCATCGGCCACGATATGCACGAGGACCCGAATGTCCCGAACTACGGCAAGCCTGGCCGCGGCGTCAAGCTCCAGGTCGGCATGTTCATTGCGATCGAGCCGATGATTACGCTCGGCTCTCCGCGCGTGAAGACGCTCAGCAACGGCTGGACGGTCGTGACCCGTGATGGCAAGCCGGCAGCGCACTACGAGAACGTCATCGCAATCACGGAGGATGGCCCCGTCATCCTCTCCGAGGATGAGACCGGACCCTGGTGCGCCATGTTCGGCGGAGCTGACTACGTCGAGCTCAAGGTCGACGAGATTGCCGAATCCGATGAAGCTCCCGAAGAGGAGAAGAAGGAAGACGCCGAATAGCGGCTCCGATGAGAGCGGGAACAAGAGGCCCGAGCGCAGATGCGCCCGGGCCTTTCTCCCGAAAATTTGTCCTGCTTATGGACATTGCATTGTGCTCTATGCGGAGCAGATATTTTTGCTATGATAATATGCCGCTGTCACTGTGGAAACATCGTGCGAGGAGAAGGTAGACAGGTTGAGTAAGCAAGATGCAATCGAGCTCGAGGGCAAGGTCATCGAACCACTCCCGAATGCCATGTTCAACGTAGAGCTGGAGAATGGCAAGAACATCCTGTGCACCATTTCCGGAAAGATTAGGATGAACTACATCCGCATCCTTCCAGGCGACAAGGTTGTCGTGGAGATTTCTCCGTACGATCTGACACGTGGCAGGATCACTTATCGCTACAAGTAAGCCGGTAATTCACGCCTGCGGCTGGGCGATTACATAGTAAGGGAACAACCGAAAGGAATTGCAATGAAGGTACGTCCTTCGGTAAAGAAGATGTGCGACAAGTGCAAGATCATCCGTCGCCATGGCAAGGTTTACGTCATCTGCGAGAACCCGCGCCACAAGCAGCGCCAGGGCTAAGAGAGGAGCACCAAGTTGGCCCGTATTAACGGTGTAGACCTCCCGCGCGAGAAGCGTGTCGAGATCGGACTTACCTATCTTTATGGCATTGGCCGTACGTCCGCTACCAAGATCTGCGCTGAGGTCGGCATTGACCCCAGCACGCGTGTCCGCGACCTCACTGAAGAGGAAGTCGCAAAGATTCGCGATTACATCGATGCTAACTACACGGTCGAGGGTGACCTGCGTCGTGAGCGCAGGCAGAACATCGCCCGCCTGATGGAGATTGGCTGCTACCGTGGCCTCCGTCACCGCAAGGGTCTTCCTGTTCATGGACAGCGTACCCACACGAACGCCCGTACCCGCAAGGGTCCGCGTCGTCAAATCGGTGGCAAGAAGAGGGCCTAGGGAGTAAGACATGCCGCAGAAGAAGAACGTGCGCAACGTCCGCGTCAAGCGCTCTGAGCGCAAGAACATTTCCGTGGGCCAGGCCCACATCAAGAGCACCTTCAACAACACCATCGTCTCCATCTCTGACTCACAGGGCAATGTGATCTCCTGGCAGTCCGGTGGCACGGTGGGCTTCAAGGGCTCCCGCAAGTCCACTCCGTTCGCTGCCCAGATTGCTGCAGAGGCTGCAGCAAAGGCCGCCATGGAGCACGGTCTGCACAAGGTGACCGTCTTCGTGAAGGGCCCCGGCTCTGGTCGCGAGACGGCAATCCGCTCGCTTCAGGCAGCAGGCCTGGAGGTTTCGGGCATTCAGGACAAGACCCCTATTGCGCACAACGGTTGCCGTCCGCGCAAGCGTCGTCGCAACTAAGGAAGGACAGTAGCTATGGCAGTTGATAGGACCCCTGTCCTTAAGAGATGCCGCCAGCTCGGCATCGAGCCCGCTGTGATGGGCATCAACAAGAAGTCTAATCGTCAGCCGAAGCAGCGCCGTCGTCAGGAATCCGAGTACGGCCAGCAGCTCCGCGAGAAGCAGAAGGCCAAGTTCATCTACGGCGTGCTCGAGAAGCAGTTCCGCGGATACTACGACAAGGCCAAGAAGCTCGAGGGCGTCACGGGCGACAACCTCATGATCCTGCTCGAGACCCGTCTCGACAATGTCGTGTTCCGTCTCGGCTTTGCCCGTACGCGTAAGGAGGCCCGTCAGACCGTCCGTCACGGCCACATCACCGTGAACGGCAAGCGTGTCGACATCCCGTCCTACCGCGTCAAGGCCGGCGACGTCGTCGCTGTCGCTCCGAAGGCAAAGGAGCTCCTCCCGATCAAGGAGTCCCTCATCTCCTCCGAGCACATGGCCGTTCCCTCCTGGCTTGAGGTCGACATCGAGAAGCTTCAGGGCACCGTGCTCCAGCTCCCGACGCGCGATCAGATCGATCTTGACATCGACGCACAGCTGATCGTCGAGCTCTACTCCAAGTAACAGGAACGGTTGGAGGTTTACATGTCCGAATTCATCCGGCCGAATGTGTCGGTAGAAGAGGTCAACGACAGGGTCGCACGCGTGACCGCCGAGCCGCTCGAGCGTGGCTACGGCGATACGCTCGGCAACTCCCTGCGCCGCGTGCTGCTCTCCTCCCTCGAGGGCGCAGCCGTCGAGGCCATCCAGATCGATGGGGTGCAGCACGAGTTCACGACTGTCGAGGGCGTCTATGAGGACGTCACCGATATCGTTCTGAATGTGAAGGGCCTTGTGTTCCGCTCCATGGACACGGGCGACAAGGGCACGGCAACCATCTCCGTCGACGGCCCCATGACCGTCACGGGCGGCGACTTCAAGGTTCCCGCTGAGTTCGAGCTCGTCAATCCCGACCATGTCATCTGCACGCTTGGCGAGGGCGCTCACCTCACCATGCAGATGCGCATCGGGTGCGGCCGTGGCTATGTCTCCGGCGAGGACAATGAGCGTGACGATGATCCTATCGGAATCATCCACGTCGACTCGCTCTATTCGCCGGTGCGCCGCTGCGCCAAGGTCGTCGAGCCGTGCCGTGTCGGCCAGCGTACGGACTATGACCGTCTCATCCTCGAGGTTGAGACCGATGGCTCCGTCACGCCGCGCGATGCTGTCGTCGAGGCCGCGAACATCATCAACCAGCACATGAGCGCCTTCATGGGTCTGGCTGAGGAGGCAGAGCCGCAGGAGGACACCTCCATCTTCGCAGTCAACACTGAAGACGACAATACGGAGCTCGACAAGAAGATTGAGGACATGGACCTCTCCGTCCGTTCCTACAATTGCCTGAAGCGCGCTGGCATCCACTCGGTCCGCCAGCTCGTCGAGTTCTCCGAGAACGATCTTCTGAACATCCGCAACTTCGGCGTCAAGTCCATCGAGGAAGTCAAGGACAAGCTCGAGTCCATGGGGCTCGGACTCAAGCCTTAAAGACGCCGCGTCTTCAATAGGAGCAATAAGACCATGAGACACAACAAGAAGCATGGCATGAAGCTCGGAACTGATGCGAGCCATACCAAGGCCATGAAGAAGAGCCTCACCAGCGCTCTGCTTGCCAATGACCGCATCAAGACCACGCAGCCGCGTGCCAAGGCCATCCGCACGGACGTTGACCGTGTCATCACCTGGGCCAAGAAGGGAGATCTGCACTCCCGCCGTCTCGCTATCGCGAAGCTCGGCGACAAGGAGCTTGTCCGCGAGGTCTTCGAGAAGGCCGCACAGGGCATGTGGGAAGGCCGCAACGGCGGCTACACCCGCATCATGAAGCTTGGCCGCCGCAAGGGCGACAACGCCGAGATCGTCATCATCGAGCTTGTCACCGAGCCGGTCCAGCCGAAGGCCAAGAAGGCCGACTCCGTCAAGCCGGTCGCTGCTGCCGAGGCTGAGAAGCCGGCAGAGGCCGAAGAGGCACCTGCTGAGGCTGCCGCCGAGGAGACCCCTGCAGAGTAGCATCTGCTGCATAGGAGCACATGTGAGAGAGGTCCTGGGAAACCAGGGCCTCTCTTCTGCTATAGAGGAGTTGTGTACATGCGGGGAAATGCTACTGCGAGACTGGGAATATGTTGCATAGATACAGGCATATGCTAGTATGGAGCGGCAATGCACAGGGACCTGTGAATATATGAGCAGCAGCTCAGATAGGGTGTCACTGATACGAACAAGGGATTTGACGCTCGGAAGGATTGCATGTTGGAGAGCCAGGATATGGACAAGGCAGAGGGAGCGACGCTTGTCGTGAAGATCGGCTACCGCGGAGCGGGCTTTGTCGGCTATGCAGCACAGCCCGGCAAGCGGAGCGTCGAAGGCGAGATGGAGCATGCCCTCTCGACCTATCTGAGGCGTCCTGTGGAGCTCTCCTGCGCTGGCAGGACCGATGCTGGGGTGCACGCCCTCGCACAGCATGTGAGCCTTCCTGTGACGTCTGAGGAGTGTTATCTCGAGGGCCGGAGGCTTGCTCGTGGCCTCTCGGCGCTGACGCCGGATGACATATCCATCAGAGGGCTCTACCGCGCTCCCGCGGGCTTCTCGGCGCGCTTCGATGCCCAGTCGCGCACCTACCGCTATCGCATCGCAGACGGGAATGCACGCCCGGTCCTTGCCTGGGACCATGCCTGGTGGGTGAGGTCCGAGATCGACGCTGAGGCAATGGATGAAGCGGCGCAGGCGCTCGTCGGCGAACATGAGTTCATGAGCTTCTGCAAGGCAGACTCGGCCGAGCTTCTGCATGAGCAGGGCCTTTCGACCTCAAGGCGCCTCACGTCCATCCATTGCCGGCGCGTTATGGAGGCAGGAGAGGAGCTTGTGATCGTCGAGGTCACGGGAAATGCGTTCCTCCACAACATGGTGCGCATCATCGTCGGCACGCTCGTCGAGGTTGGACGGGGCCACAGACCTGCTTCCTGGGTGGAAGAGGCGCTTTCTGCCCACGACAGACGTGCTGCGGGCCCCACAGCACCTGCGCAAGGACTCACATTCGCAGACGTCGCCTACAAGCCAGGCGCGCTTGCTCTCTGGAGGTAGATTAAGTGGACTTCTTTCTCGATGTACTCATAGACTCTTTCTGGGACACGCTCGAGCTCGTGCCCTTCCTCTTCCTTACCTACCTTGCGATGGAAGCGCTCGAGCATGGAGCGGCCGGCAAGACGGAGAAGGTCGTGCGCGAGGCGGGCAAGGCCGGCCCTGCCGTCGGAGCCCTTCTGGGTGCCCTTCCGCAGTGCGGGCTCTCTGCCATGGCAGCAACGCTCTATGCGGGCCGCGTCGTCACGGCAGGCACGCTTGTCGCTGTCATCCTTGCCACTTCCGATGAGATGCTGCCGGTATTTCTGGCCCACCAGGAGGCACCGGCCCGCATGCTTGCGATCCTTCTGATCAAGATCGTCTGCGGCATGGTTCTGGGCTTTGCGGTGGACGCCGTGCTCCGTCTCCTGCACCGCGCAGGGGATGGCCATGCACATATCCATGAGCTGTGCGAGCGAGAGCACTGCGAATGCGACGAGTGCGAGGAGGAAGAGTCATCTGATGCTCCCGTACATGAGCACCATCACCACCATCACGAGGACGGGCACCATGGCAGGCTCTGGCACATCGCGCACTCAGCGCTCATCCATACCGTGCAGGTGACGGCCTTCATCTTCCTCATCACATTCCTCTTCGGCCTCATGATTGAAGGCGTGGGGTCGGATGCTCTGGCCGAGATCCTTGCGGACCATCCGGTGCGTGCCATCTTCCTCTCTGCCCTTGTCGGCATGATTCCGAACTGCGGCGCCTCCGTCACAATCTCGGAGCTCTTCCTCGATGGGACGCTCTCTACCCCTGCGATGCTTGCCGGGCTTCTCTCCGCTGGCGGCGTCGGCTTGCTTGTTCTCTTCCGCACGAATGCCAATATGAGGCAGAATATAGCCATTGCTGCATTCATCTACGTGGCGGGCGTCGCCCTTGGCCTTCTTGCAGCCATGCTTGGTATCGTTATCTAGCAGGTGCCGCGGCACGCCTGATGTACGAAAGGGGTTCTCATGGCCAGACAGCGCGAGAGGTTCGAACGTACCGATGTACCACAGCCCAGCCATACGCGTACCGTCGTCTCGGCGGTCGTTGTCGTAGTGGTCTTTGCTGCCCTCTTCATATCCCTTTCGATGTTCTGGAACAAGGCCTACAGCTACTCCACGTACAATGACTCGACGCTCGAGGATGCCGTGGACGAGCAGGAGACGCCCGCTGCGGTGGCAGGCGCCACGAAGTCTGCTGACGACTTCACGACCTCGCTCTATCTGACGACAGGAGAAGACGGAGCGACGCTCGTGGATGCCCGTATCGTTGCGCTCGATGACACGACAGGAAAGGCCACGGTGGCAGAGCTTCCGCTCGACCTCTCCGTCACGACCGAGGCGGGTACGCTCACGCTCTCTGCCCTTATCGCACAGTCGGGCGGCGCTGCCTGCGTCGTGCCGGTATCGACGGCATCAGGCATTGCCTTCGACCATGTCTTCGTCTGCCAGGAGAGCTTCTGGTCCGCACTTACCACCTATGCTGAGAGCGGAGCGGACTCTGCACTGACCGATATGCGCAAGGCTGCCACATCTGACCTCTCGAACCGCAAGGTCGATGATTACTACAAGGAGCTTGCGGCATCCGGCATCGATGCTGCCATCGCCGCCCCTGCAGCCTATCCGATCTATGCAGGCGATGCCGGAAGCACGATCGATGCGGCGCAGCTCAACATCGTGCTCGGGCTCTACGTCGTTGCCTAGCAGCTCTTCCAGAGGCACTCCATCAGAGGCCATCTGCCTTCGGGCGGATGGCCTCTGTCTTTGCCGCTACGCATCACGCAACTTGCGGCCATGCGATCCTTTCCTGCATAAAAACTTGCATATTTCCGGCATTTGGTACCTCTTTGCCTGTGGACGGTTAAGCCGCTTCGAAAAATGTAGGTGTGTTGAACGTTCTGTACGTATTGCGTAGGGCCGCTTTGGCCGTCACGGGTAGGGAAAGAGAAACTGGTAGTGTTTCAAATTGCTGGGGGGCAGCATATCTGCCTCCACCTGGCATCGGCAGAAAGGGCAGGAAAAAGCGAAATGGCAGGGTATGGCCACAGACACCCCTCGGTGACCGTCATCGTGCGGGCGCATGATGCTGCCGCTACCCTGAACCGTGCCCTTAACTGCCTGGCCGTCCAGACCCAGAGGGGCCTTCAGGTGCTCGTCGTCGATGCTGTGTCCACCGACGAGACGAAGCGCATGCTCGCTACCGCAGAAGAGCGCGATGCGATGCTCGAGTGCCTCCATATCGATTCCGAGAGCGCCTCTGACTGCTTCAACCTGGGTCTCGAGCGTGCCGAAGGTACCTACGCCTTCCTCATGGATGCAACAGATACACTCGCGCCACGTACGCTCGAAGAGCTCTACGAGGTGGCAGAAGAGGGATCGCTCGATCTGGCCATGGCGGCAGTCGCGAACAATGCGCGCCAGGTGGCAGCGGATGGCCCCTCTCCTTATGTATATGCAGACGACGATGCCTTCCATGCAGAGGCATGGAAGTACTTCGATGCCGGGCTTCTGCCGTTCCCGTGCGGCAAGCTCTTCCGCATGGACCGGGTGCGCAAGTCGGGTGCCAAGTTTGCCTCCGACGGGGGAACGGCATTCATGGCAGCATTCCTTATGGATGCGCATGGTGTCGCCTATGTGCGCGATGCCATCTACAATGCCGGCGACTTCTGCCTCTCCGCCTCGCTTGCCTGGGACCTCTCCCATTGCTGGACGGACGAGCACGAGCAGGATCTTCTGGACAACCTCTTTGCCCATTGGGGCATGGACGAGGACTCCCAGACGCGCAGGATGCTCCAGCGCCGCTATGTCACGAATGTCATCACCACGATTGTCAGCACGTGCAGCCCTGCCTGCGACCTCTCGGAGGACGAGAAGCGGGCGCACGTCGAGCGGATCATCACAAGCGACAAGACGCAGAAGATAGCATCGGAGGCAGCCCCCTGGTCGGGTGTTGTCCGTGCGATGCTCATGCCGATCCGCCGCAAGGACGTCGATCTTGCCATGGGCGAAGGCAGGATCATCTCCTGGATCTCCCGCCATACCACGACGCTGGGATCTCAACTCTTCAGCTGACTCTCGTGCCTCAGGATGAGAGCAAATCCCGTTCAAGGCGGCGGATGCCTCCAAGAACTACGGCGAGAAGGATCCTGCCTTCAAGGCCATGGTCTCTGGTTTTGTTAACAACGAGTCCGAGTCGCTCATCAGCTACAGCCTGACCCGCAAGGCGGGCGAGGCCAAGGACACCTATGCCATCACTCCGTCCGGCGCCGAGAGTCAGGACAACTACAGCGTGACGTACGAGAGCGGCGCGCTGGCCATCAACGCCACCGAGATCAACCCCGACACGCCGGATCCGAACGATCCGACGAATCCTGACGCCAAGCGCTTCACCATCAGCAATCCTGCCGACGTCGTCTGCAACGGTCTCTCCCAGAAGGACGAGGTCACGGTCCACGACGCAGCGACAGGCAAGGACCTCGAGCTCGGCACCGACTACACGCTCTCCTACAGCGAGGACACCACCAACGTCGGCACCGTTACGGTCGCCGTCAACGGCACCGGCAACTACTCTGGTACCGTGGCGCAGACCTACCAGATCACGCCTGCCACTCTGACGGTCACGACGCCGAGCGACTCGAAGTCCTACGATGGCACGCCGCTCACTGCCCAGGGCACCATCACCGGCTTCGTCAACCCGAGACCGCGACCTTCATGGCCACCGGCAGCCAGACCGAGGTTGGCAAGTCTGATAACGCCTACACGTTCGCCTTCGACCAGACGGCCAAGGAGAGCAACTGCACTGTCTCCAAGAGCGTCGGCGAGCTTGAAGCTACGGCAGGCGACATCGCTGATGCCGATACCTTCGCGGTGAGCCAGCCTGAGGGCACGACCTACAATGGCCTCGAGCAGAAGCAGCCGGTCACGGTCAGCTTCACGAAGAGCGAAGATGCAGTCGATCCTTCTGACTACCCCCATCACCCATTCTGAGGATGTTGCTGATGCGGGCACGGTCACGGTGACCATTGCGGGCCAGAACAACCTCTCCGGCTCGGTTACCCGCACCTACAAGATCAACCAGGCTACGCTGGATGTCTACACGCCCAGCGCAACGAAGGCCTGCGACGGCACGCCTCTGGCTGACAGCAAGGACGCCCATGTGGACGGCCTGCAGAATGGGGAGACCGTTGACCTTCAGGTAACCGGCTCTCAGACCGAAGTCGGCTTCTCGGGCAACGCCTTCAATCTTGCTTGGACCGGTACAGCCCAGGAGAAGAACTACAAGGTTGTGAAGCACCCGGGTACGTTGACGGTCACTGAGGCACCGGCTACGCCGGAGCCGCAGAAGCCTGAGACGCCGAAGGCCGAGCCTGAACAGGCAAAGGTCGAGACCGCAAAGGTGCCGGATACGTCTGACACCAATGCATAGGCTCCGGTCGGCTTCATGGCCGCAGTGTCCGCTGCGCTCATGGCAATGGGCGTGCACCTGCGCCGCAAGAGCAGGGACGACGAGGAGTAAGCGCAATCCGCTTCTCTGAGACCTGAGCTTTGGGAGGGCCATCTGGGAGACCAGGTGGCCCTCCTTCTATGTGTCTATAACTGGCATGCCAGAAAAATGAGAGTAAGAAGGCAGCAATGTAAAGGGGATGCATGGGTGCCAATGGCGGCGCTGATAGGGAAGGCATGCCTTTAAAATCCTTGTATATGCAGGAATATAGGTAGCATGCCAGAGGGTGGCAGCATTGATTGATATGCTCTGCCTACCGTTTGCGGAACAGGCTATTTCTTCCTGTGAGTTTGGTTTATGCTGAAACTAGCATGTTAGAAGTGAGAGGAAAGAGATATCCATGGCACTCCGTATCGTCGATGAAGCAAACCGCTGCCTGCAGTGCAAGCGTCCGCTCTGCCGTGAAGGCTGTCCTATACATACCGCCATCCCTCAGGCAATCGCGCTCTTCAAGGACCGCAAGCTCGAGGAAGCAGGCACGATGCTTTTCCTCAACAATCCTCTGAGCGTTGTCTGCTCCATCGTCTGCAATCACAGCTCGCAGTGCGAGGGGCACTGCATCAGGGGAAGGAAGGACATCCCGGTCCACTTCTCCTCGATCGAGAACTATGTCTCTGAGACCTATCTTGAGCGCGATCTGTCCCTCATCGCTGACATGAAGGCACCGGATACCGGAAAGCACTGCGCAATCATCGGCTCCGGCCCTGCCGGCATGGCAGCTGCTGTCTGGCTCTCTCTTGCAGGATGCGATGTCACGATGTTCGAGCAGAAGCCTGCCATCGGCGGCGTTCTCGAGTATGGCATCCCTGACTTCCGCCTCCCGAAGCGCTATGTCGAGGCCGTGAGGGAGCTTCTCCTCTCGCTCGGCGTGAAGATGCGCACGGCCACGACGATTGGCGGCGCCCTCAAGATCGACGATCTTCTGCGTGATGGGTATGACAGCGTCTTCGTCGGCACCGGCGCCTGGCGAGCCCGTACGCTTGGCATCCAGGGCCAGGCGCGTGGCAATGTCTATTTCGGTATCGACTATCTCGTGAACCCGGCATCGTGCGAAGTGGGGCCGCGTGTCTCTGTCATCGGTGTCGGCAATGTCGCAATGGATGTCGCGCGTACGGCACTGCGCCGTGGCGCCCGCCAGGTCACGCTCTATTCCAACTGGAATGGCGTGTCGGCAAACTCCGACGAGGTCGAGCTTGCAGAGCTCGATGGGGCAGAGATCGAGTACGGCATGTCCGTCGAGCTTGTGAACGACAAGGGTCCAGTCTTCAGGAAGTCCATCCTCGATGAGGAGGGCAGGTGCGTGGGCGTGGGCGATGAGCGCATCCAGGCTGAGTCCGACACGACGATTTTCTGTGTCTCCCAGGTGCCGAAGAACAAGCTCCTGCTCACGACACAGGGTCTCGAGGCGACGGAGGCGGGAACGCTCAAGACCGACGAGCAGGGGATGACAACAGTCGAAGGGGTGTTTGCTGCAGGAGATGTCGTGACGGGCCCCAAGACGGTCGTGCACGCCGTGGCTGGCACGAAGAAGGCCGTGGCTGGCATGCTTGCCTACATGGGCATCGAGATTCCTGCCTGCCTCGAGGACTCCTTCGCGGAGGTCCTGACGGCAGAGAGGAAGTAGGGCATCTCAAGCCGTGCAGGGACAGGAACCGGGCCGTCTCCAGAAACGGAGGCGGCCCGGCTTGCCTTAACGCTATGGGGCGGTGCCTAGAAGAGCGGTCCCTCTTCGACCATCATCGGCTCGGTCTGGTAGCGCAGCGGCTCGAGCTCGTCGACCGTGTGGTAGCCGGAAGGAGCGGAAAGGACGGTCGGAATGCGCTGGACGATCGTGGCGCAGGTGTGCTCGACCGTAGCTGGCTTGTCTACATGGAAGACGGTGTCAGGCTCGCCGGAGATTTTCCAGTCGCAGAGGTCGCCGTCGTCCGGACCGTAGACCTTGCCGATCTGGGACGTCACGATATCGATGCCCTGATAGGTCTTGGTCGTGACGCGCGTGTTCATGCCGAGGACCTTGCCCTTGGGAACGATGCCGCCCATCGTGTCCGAGTAGGTGTCCTTCTCTGCGATATAGGGGACATTCTCCTGGATGACCTCGGAAATCGTAAGGCCAAGCTCCTGGACGAGCGCCTCGTTGGAGTTCCAGACATAGGACGGGACGATCTCTGCAGGATGTGCGAGCGTCTGCTCGAACTCCTCAGGGGTGAGTCCTACGCCGTGCGCCTTTGCGAGTGCCATGCCGTACTCATCGACATTGTAGGAGACCGAACCCTCGATCTTGTCGATGCGGTTCACAGCACCGGCGAGAAGGCCGACGATGCGTACCCAGAAGACATCCTCCATGCCGGCACCGACCATCGTGGCGCCCGTGGACTTTGCGATGGAGTCGAGGCGGTTCGTGGAGGCAGAGGACGTGGTCCAGGGGAAGGTTGCCTCCTCGCAGGTCGTGACGACGGAGATGCCGCGGGACAGGCACTTCTCTGCCATCGGCTCGATATCGTCGACAAGGCTGAAGAGCGTGAGGATTGCGATATCCGGAGCGCAGGTGTCGAGCACTGCGTCTGCGTCGTCGGAGATCTTGACGCCGAGCTTCACCGGCAGCCCTGCGAAGTCTCCGGCATCCATGCCGATGACCTTGGGGTTCGTGTCGATGGCGCCGACAAGCTGTGCACCATGCTCATGCAGATAGCGGATGGTGTACTTTGCCATCTTTCCACAACCGTACTGGACGACCCTCACTGGCCTGCGACCCATGGCAAACCTCCTCGGACGTGCCACCGCTTGGGGCAGCTGCTTGACGCTTTCTGCGCTTGCCTAGGTTATACCGCCTTTTACCTGCGGCGATACGGTCCGGTTTTTACAAAATGGTGAAGCGGCTATCCTCTGCTTCCATCTCTTGCGTCCGTGTGATGGAGGAAGTCCGTGGCAGAGCGGAAGGTATAGGCGGGGCCGCAGGTGATGAGACGGTGCCAGGCTTCCGAGATGAGCTCGGGGATGTAGGCAGCGTTCGAGATGCCTTCGTCGGAAAGCCCCAGAACGCGGCAGAAGAGGCGCTTGGCGGAAGGGGAGATGTGCCTGTCGCCGAGCGCTATGGCAGGGTCGAGCCTCAGGAAGGAGCGCAGCAGGGCATCCTCGACACCGGGATAGTCCATGCCCACAGCTTCGACGGTGATGCCGGCATAGGTGAGGCAGCGCTTCGTCTGGGCAAAGAGCACAGATTCATCTTCGATATCGAGACGGTCGATGATGTCCTCCATATCGTTCCAGCGTTCCATGAGAAGGAGCGGATGCTTCTTTGCGAAGGCGAGGCTCTCGTTCGTTGTGTCCTCGCGGTAGCAGTAGTAGCACCTGTCGATATACGCGATGCTCGGCGTCTGGCAGAGCGTCTCGATCAGGAAGGGGTTGTCTGCCCAGCCGGCACCCGGTATCTCCATGAACCGGATCCGCTTCTCGTCGAGCCATTCCTTCCGATAGAGCGCAGACCAGATGGCAGGGTGGTGGAGCAGAAGCTCCTGTGCCTCTGCGATAGCGAAGGGCTGATGCCTGGGATGCACGCGTCCCTTGTAGGCGCAGGGCACCTTCATCGTGTGTTCGGGGTCTTGGTCGAAGACGCGCCAGTAGGCTGACTTGATCACATCGACGTGGCTCTCGAGGGTGTCTGCAAGGGCAAGAAGGTCTGCAAAGAACGCAGGCTCGATCCAATCGTCGGGCTCGACGATTGCGATGTAGTCGCCTTCGGCCATATCGATGCCGCGGTTGCATGTTGCACCGTAGCCTTCATTCTGCTTGTCTATGACCCTGATCCGGGGGTCTCTTGCTGCATGGGCCTGCATGACGGCGAGAGTGCCATCGGTCGAGCCGTCATTCAGCGCCAGGATTTCGATGTCGGGATAGGTCTGGCGCTCGATCGAGGAGAGTGCCGCATCAAGCGTGCGCTCGACATTCATGCTCGGCACGATGACAGAAACCTTGTGATGCATGCATCCTCCTCAAGAAGGCGACAGATGCACTCATGATACGCCTTGCACGTGCAGGCTTATGGATGCTCAGCTCCCAGAGGGCAGGCCTTCTTCCTGAATGCAGCTCCGGCGTATAATGGGCTGACACATGACAGGAGCTGAGGAGTTGGGTATCTGCATGGAGCGCCTTGCAATGGTGATCGTCACATACAAGCGTCAGGAGCTGCTCGAGCGGCTCTTTGCCTCCATCCTGAAGCTCACCGAAACCCCCTGGCGCATCGTCGTCGTGGACAATGAGAACTCGGAACGCACCTCTGGCATCGTGAAGCAGTTCGGGCAGGAGTGCACGGAGCTCTGGGGTACGACAGAGCCTGATGAAGAGGGTGGCACAGCGCGTGTCGTCTACTTCCCGCAGGCAGAGAACATCGGCGGTTCGGGTGGCTTCTCCCGCGGTGTCGGCAAGGCCTATGCCTTAGGCGCTTCCTGGTTCTGGGTCATGGACGACGATGTGAGCGTCCTTCCCGATGCGGTGACAGCCCTGGGCAAATGGTCCAAGCGCTTTGGCGCCATCCAGGGACAGCGCTACGATGCAGATGGCGGCCACTTCTACTGGCAGTACCGCTTCAATACCGCTCTTGCTATCTACAACCCCTTCTCTCCTTCAGGCTGGAAGCCGGGAGAGGAGTACAAGGAGTGCAATGCGCTCTGCTTCGAGGGAGGCTGCTTCAGCCGTGAGGTCGTCTCAAAGATCGGCCTTCCGGATGAGCGTTTCTTCATCTATCTCGACGATGCGCTCTATGGTTACCTCGCAAGCAAGGTGACGACCGTGGCCTTGGTGCCGGACTACGTCGTGAAGCGCGAGCGCGAGGTGCAGAACCAGAGCATCGGATCCGTCCGCCAGCTCAACTCGACAAGCGACATGACGCGCTACTATATCACGAGGAACAGGGGCTATCTTGCCCGCTACTTCCAGCTCTATGGGGACTACAACCCCGTGGGCTATGCATTGGGCACACTCCTCAACTTTGCAAAGGAGCTCATCCGCCTGGGACTTGTGGACAGAGGCCACTTCTCCTCGAGCTGGGCGAGGCTCTGGGCCGGCTACAAGGATTCCAAGACGATTCTGCATGACAAGGACTGGAAGCCAATGCCGCCTCTGGCATAGTCTGAAACGGGCTCTCAGAAGCTCTGGGAGCTATTTCTGTTCCTTCTCTGCCTGTGCCGTCTTTCTCATCCAGGCAAAGATGTACTGCTGCTGTATTCCGCCGTATGCGGGGTCCCATTCGATGCCGTAGCGCTCCTCTGCCTTCTTGATCCAGGTATCCCTCGGCACCGCTTCGAGGTATCCCAGCCCATAGAGGCAGATGCAGCTTGCGACCTTGGGGCCGATGCCGGGGATGCTCTCGAGCTCAGCCATCTCATCCTCGAGCGTGGCGCTCGAATCGTCGAGACAGACGGGGTGCCAATGGATGGACGCACGTGTCAGCGCTTCGAGATAGGGGAGACGGTAGCCGAGCTTCAGGCCCTTCGCATAGGATTCGTCAGCCAGAAGCTTCGCAAGCTGGCGGGGACGCGGAATCGTGCCATGCGCTGCGTCCATGAGCATGTCCACCGCATGCTGGATGCGCGGGATGTTCGAGTTCTGGGAGATCATGAACGAGACTGCGGTATCCCACCAGTCCTGGGAAAGCACGCGGATGCCTGAGCAGAGGCTCAGCTGCTCATCTGTGAGCGGAAGGCTCTGGAGGATTGCTCCATAGTCTTGGTCGAGCGCAAGGTAGTGCTTCCAGTATGCAAGCGCGGATGGCGCAGGGTTCGCGCCTGAAGGCGTGAGAATCGTGAACATCGATCCCTTCTGCGAGGTAATGCAGCGCTTCGTGCCGGAGGAGATGAGATAGCGGGCATCTGTGCGCCCGCGCTCAAGCTCATGCCAGGTGAAGACCTGGCCCGACGCTGCAATCTCCCTGAGCGAGAGATTGTCTGTCACAAACGTAGCCACGCTGGCCTCCTTTGCATCTGCTCCATCTTCTGCCAAGAGATTCCCGTGCGCAATGGGCGAGGATGCATGCGCGCCTGCCTGCCCTGAGTTGCTGCAAGATGAGTCTTTTCCCTATGCTTGTCCTCAAGAAAGGAGCTTTCCATGGATGCTATCAGGGATACGACCATTGCCCGCGACCTTATGGGTCGCCTCATCGTGCCTGAGGCAAAGTTTGCCCGCTATCGCCTCCGCGAGTATGAGGATGGAAGGATCCTGCTCGAGCCGCTCGACCCGAGCGAGAAGGTGGAGGCAGAAGAACGGGCCGGCATGCGTGCAGCCTTGGGCAGGCTCGGCCTCGGCACCGCCTCGGTGCCCTCTGCGGGCGCGGAAGGGGCAGCAGCTGCCAGCACGCAGTAAGAGAAAAGGAGGCCGCCCGAAGGCGGCCTCCCTGAGGTGCTTTTTGCTTGTGCGTCTGCCTTACTCGGCAAGCGGTGCAAGCTTCTTCGTGATGTCAGCTGCTGCAGACTTGCCGGCACCCATAGCAAGGATGACGGTAGCAGCGCCGGTCACGATGTCGCCGCCAGCCCAGATGCGAGGATCGGACGTCTGGCCCGTAGCCTCGTCGGCGACGATGTAGCCCCACTTGTTGATCTTCTCGGGGCCGATGAGCTTTGCGATCGGGTTCGCGTTCGTGCCGATGGCAGAGATGCCCAGATCGCACGGCAGCTCGTCGATGGAGCCCTCGATGGGGACAGGACGGCGCCTGCCGGAAGCATCGGGCTCGCCGAGCTTCATGTTCTGGACCTTGACGGCGCACACAGCGCCATCCTCGCCGGCGACGAACTCGATAGGAGAGGCGAGCTCGTGGATCTTGACGCCCTCGGCCTTTGCATGCTCGACCTCAGCGCGACGGGCAGGCATCTCAGCCTCGGTACGGCGGTAGCAGAGCGTGACCGTCTCGGCGCCCAGACGCAGTGCCGTACGGACGGAGTCCATTGCGACATTGCCGCCGCCGAAGACGACGACGTTCTTTGCGCGCTTGGTCGGCGTGTCGTACTCGGGGAAGCGGTTGGCCTTCATGAGGTTGACACGCGTGAGGTACTCGTTCGCGAAGAAGACGTTCGGCAGGTTCTCGCCCGGGATGTTGAGCATCTTCGGCAGGCCTGCGCCCGTCGCGATGTAGAGGGCGTCGAAGCCCTGTGCGAAGAGCTCGTCAGCATCGGTGATGCGGCCGACGACAGCGTTGTACTCGAACTTGACGCCGAGCTTCTCGAGGCCGTCGATCTCGCGCTTCACGACTGCCTTGGGCAGACGGAACTCAGGGATGCCGTAGGCAAGGACGCCGCCGCCCGTGAAGAAGGCCTCGAAGACGGTGACATCGAAGCCGTTGCGGGCAAGCTCGCCGGCGCAGGTGATGCCGGAAGGACCAGCGCCGATGACAGCGACCTTCTTGCCGTTCTTCGGAGCCATCTTCGGCTCGGAAGCGAGCTCAGGCTGGTCGCCCAGGAAGCGCTCGAGCTGGCCGATAGCAACAGGCTCGCCCTTCTTGCCACGGATGCACTTGCCCTCGCACTGGTTCTCCTGCGGGCAGACGCGGCCGCAGATGGCAGGGAGCATGGACTGCTCGTGGATGATGTCGAGGCCACGGCCGAACTCCTCGTTGCGGATGGCTTCGATGAAGGCAGGGATGTTGATGTTGACCGGGCAGCCATCGACGCAGAACGGCTTCTTGCAGTCGAGGCAGCGGTTTGCCTCGGCGAGAGCCATCTCCTTCGTGAAGCCCTTGTCGACAGGACGGAAGTCCTTTGCGCGCTCGACGGGATCCTCCTCGTTGGCAGGCGTGCGCGGAGACTTCATATCAGGAACATAGCGGCCATTTACCTGTGGCATGCGCAGATCGCCTCCTCATAGGCGTGAAGTGCCTGGCCTTCCTCGGTACGGTATGCAGCCTGGCGTGCGCGCAGGTCGTTCCAGTTGACCTTGGAGGCATCGAAATCGGGACCGTCGACGCAGGCGAACTTCGTCTCGCCGCCGACCTCGACACGGCAGCAGCCGCACATGCCGGTGCCGTCGACCATGATCGGGTTCAGCGATGCGGTGATCGGGCAGTCATGCTTCACAGCCGTGAGCGTTGCGAACTTCATCATCGGCACAGGACCGACGCAGAAGATGTGGTCGATCTGGCCAGCCTCGAGCAGGCGCTCCTCCGGTGCCGTGACGACACCCTTCTCGCCGTAGGAGCCGTCATCCGTCGTGATGTGGATGTGGTCATCCGGCAGGATGGAGCGGAACTGGTCCTCGAGCAGGAGCAGGTCCTTCGTGCGGGCACCCATGATTGCATGGACGTCCTTGCCCTCCTTGACGAGCTTGCGGGCAATCGGGAATGCGATAGCGAGGCCAACGCCTCCGCCGATGACACCCCATTTGCCATCGCCGAACTCGCTCGGCTGGCCGAGCGGACCCGTGACATCCTCCAGCGAATCTCCAGCCTCATAGGTGGAGAGCATCTTCGTGGTCTTGCCGACCACCATGAAGATGAACTCGACCCAGCCCTCTTCGGGGTTCCAGTCCGCGAACGTGAACGGGACACGCTCGCCCGTCTCGTTGGCGCGCACCATCAGGAACTGGCCAGCATGTGCATGCTTTGCCATCTGCGGTGCCTCGATGCGGAACTTGAACACCTTCTCGGAGAACTGCGTCTTTTCGAGGATCTTGTACATTGATGAACTCCTCTCCAAAAACGTCCATAGGATGGTCTGGGCCTCTTCCCTTGGGCCGTCCCATCAATTCACCAACATGCCCATTGTAGCGGTCAGATAAGCATGTCTTCTGCATGATTTGCAGCAATCGGTGCCATATATGCAGAGCATGGCATCAATCCTGGGCACTTCATCCAAGCCGTGTGGACTCTGCTGCAAAGCCCTTCTGGATCACGCGCTCAACGACGTCTGCGGCGTCCTGTGCCTCGATTTCGAACGACTCGAGCTGGGTGCCCTTCAAGGGGCGCAGCGCATACTGCGCGACGCTCATGCGTCCGGGAGGCCTGCCCACGCCGAAGCGCAGACGGCAGAAGTCGCGGCTTCCCATCTTCTGGATGATGGAGCGCAGGCCGTTGTGCCCGTCGTGGCCGCCGCCGAACTTGAGCTGGAGCTTCGTGTCCGGCACATCGACATCGTCGTGCACGACGAGGAGCTCCTCCGGTGCGATCTTGAGCTGTCTCACGAGCTTCGAGATAGGTCCTCCGACCTCGTTCATGAAGGTCTGGGGACGCGCAAGGAAGACGTCCTTCCCGGCAATCTTCGTCTCTGCCACCATCATGCCTGCCTGGCTCTTCCAGTAGCGTGTTCCCGCATGTTCTGCGAGCACATCGATTGTGGCATAGCCGGCGTTATGGCGGGTCTTCTCGTATTCGGCGCCCGGGTTTCCGAGGCCGACGACGAGACGTATGTCTTTGGGTTCTGGCATGGCAACCTTTCCGTTTCAGGGCCTCTCCATCATCTCAAGCATATCCTCCTTGCGGGAGGGAGAGCGAAGACTAAATGCTGCCGCGTTTCCTCCCCGCAAGGACAAAGCATCAGAGGCCGTATTCAGGAAGGAAGCTCTTCCAGCTGTCTTCCCATCGGAAGCTGCCTCCTGCCGCTGCGGCTCCGATCTCGAAGTGGAGACGGACGATTCCCAAGTCCACTGCAGAGAAGGGGCCGCCCTTCGAGCGGATCGAGACAAAGGGGATGCCATCCTGTGTCGTGCGTCCTGCCCAGCCGATCTCGAAGCTCTGCTGGTTCATTGCGGTAGGTGCCTTGAGCGCCGCATCCACGCCTGCGCCGAACCAGGCAGGAACCTCGGTGCCTTCCGGGATAGAAGTCACGGTATCTGCACTTTTGGAGCGGTGGGCATGCCCTTTGCCTTCCCCATGGCCAAGCGCCACGACAAGCACGAGCCTGTCATCTGCCGAGGCCATCCTCTTCACGAGGCGGCGCTTGAATGTGCCGCCGACCCAGCAGCTGGAAAGGCCCAGCTCCTGTGCTGTGAGTACGATTCGCTCGCCGAAGTAGCCGCAGCGCTGCTCGAGAGAAGGGGCAGGCGTGCCGGCAAGGACAAGATAGTTCGAGACGTTGCGGAACTTGCCGTAGTGGGCAAGAAGTGAGCTGAAGGCTTCCGGCTCGTCGACGACAAGGCGCATATGGAGGTTTCCTGCCTCGTTCGAACGGGCGATCTCCTGGCCGAGGAGGGAGCGCTCCTCTGCTGTCAGCGGAGATGCGGTGTAGCTCCTGATGGAATGCCTTTCTTCCAGTGCGTCATGGAAATCCATGAAGCTCCTTTCTGTGCTGGTGGATGCTTTCTGTCTACCCGAAGCAGATGCGGCCTCCCGCTCTTCCCGCCATCTCCATGGAGTGTGCGGATGGGGACGGGCCGGCCATGAAATGGCCTGTACGCGACCGGCGTGGCCTGGGCGGCAGGCGGCGGGAAGTGCAGGTCTTCGTGCCATGCTTTGAAACGAAAGTGTCATATGTTTCATTGAACATGATTAAGACATAACATGTACATAAATCGCCGGATACCTTCTGGAAGCAGCCGGCTGCAACGATGGTTGGACAATGAGATCGGAACTCGGAAAGGGGTGCAAGGTGCCTTCAGGACGCGTTTTGAGAGCGCAGGGAGGCAAGGCGTCCCCCGAAAGCGGATCTGCGATTCACGGCTTCCGTGTGCACCTCGAAGAGTACCGTCCCCTTGCAAGCTCGGCCGAGCGCAACATCGTGAACTTCCTGCTCGAACATCCGGGGAATGCCGTGGGCGTCTCGGCACACCGTCTCGCGGAGCTCACCTACACCTCGCCCTCGACGGTCGTGCGCCTGTCGCGCAAGCTTGGCTTCACGGGCTACAAGGAGCTCCAGCAGGCACTGCTCTATGAGCTTGCGGTAGCGGAGAAGAGCAGAAACATCGTCTCCGAGGGGGTCATGTCGACCGATTCCACGCAGGACATCATCGACAAGGTCACAGCCCGCAATGCCTCGACGCTTTCGCTCACGCGTGACGGCCTCGACCCCGCTGCCATAGACAGGACGGTCGAGCTCATCCGCACGGCACCGCGCATCAGCCTCTATGGGATTGGCGCCTCCCTCATGGTTGCCCATGACCTGCAGCTGAAGCTCCTGCGCCTGGACATCCATGCCGATCTGATCGATGACCTGCACTCGCAGCTGGTCTGTGCGAAGAACGAGCGTCCCGGCGATCTTGCTCTTGTCATCTCCTATTCGGGCATGACAGAAGACATACTGCGCTGTGCCCGGACGGCCAAGGCGAACGGCGCCACGATCGTCTCCATCACGCGCGGCAGCTTCTCGTCGCCGCTCGTGAAGCTCTCCGATGTCGTGCTTGGGGTCGCGGCGACAGAGCTCGTGCTCAGAAGCGGCGCGATGTCCTCGAGGATCGCGCAGCTGAACGTCGTGGACGTGCTCTTCACCGCCTACGTGAGCAGCAACTACGAGAAGAGCATGGAGCGTCTCTCGAAGAACTGGATCAAGAGGAGCGAAGTGCCGGAAAAAGAGGCAGGCACCGAAGAGGGTGCCGGGCTTGGATAGAAGACAGAAGTGCAAGGAGAAAGGAGCGGAAAGGGCAATGGCAGAGGAAGAGAAGCCTGCGATCGACCTCGGGAAGCTTTCGACCGAAGCGCGCAATCCCCGGACCATGCATCTCGACGAGATGAGCCCGCGCGAGCTTGTCGAGGTGATGAACTCGGAGGATGCAAAGGTCGCAACTGCCGTGCACGACGTGCTCGGCGAAGTTGCCACGGCCGTGGAATGGGCACGCGATGCGCTTGCGGCAGGCGGCAGGATCGTCTACTTCGGGGCTGGCACCTCGGGCAGGCTCGGCGTACTCGATGCGGTTGAGTGCCCGCCGACATTCGGCGTCTCGCCCGATAGGGTTGTCGGCCTCATCGCAGGCGGGGAGCATGCATTCGTGCGTGCTGTCGAAGGGGCGGAGGATTCGCTCACGCTCTGTGCAGAGGAGCTCGATGCGCTGCATCTGGGACCGCATGACCTTCCCATCGGCATCGCTGCCTCGGGACGGACACCCTATGTGATCGGCGGGCTCAGGCATGCGCACGAGCTCGGCTGCCGCACGGTGGCAATCGCCTGCAACAAGGGGTCAGATATCGGAAAGTGTGCAGACCTCGCAATCGAGCCCTGCTGCGGGCCGGAAGTGCTGACGGGATCTACCCGCCTGAAGGCCGGCACGGCACAGAAGATGATCCTCAACATGATCTCGACCGGAGCTATGGTCGGCTGCGGCAAGGCATACGAGAACCTGATGGTCGACGTGCAGCAGTCGAACGAGAAGCTCGAGGTCAGGGCACAGAACATCGTGATGGCCGCCACGGGCGCCGACCGCACTGAGGCGGAGCGGGCGCTTCAAGAGGCGGGCGGCTCTGCGAAGTGCGCGATTGTCTCGATCCTGGCAGATGTTTCGGCAGACGAGGCGAAGCGCAGGCTCGCTGTCTGCGGCGGCAAGGTCCGCCAGGCTCTCAGGGAGAGCTGAACATGGCATACGGCGGACGGCAGATGGGGACTGTCCGCTCGGCAAAGCAAGACAAGGAGGAACAATGAGCAAGGATTTCGAAGGGATTGCCAAGGGCGTCCTGGCCGCTGTGGGCGGCAAATCCAACGTCGTGGGCAACATGGCGTGCATGACAAGGCTGAGGGTGAAGGTAGCAGATCCCTCCAAGGTCGACGAGGCAGCGGTCAAGCAGGTCGAAGGCGTCATGGGCCTTGTCGCTGACGGAGACCGCTATGAGATCGTCTTCGGGCCGGGCACCGTGAACAAGGTCCTCGAGCCGTTCTCGAAGCTCACCGGCATCAAGCCGGACGATATGGCTGATGTCGTAAACGATGCCGCTGCGCGGAACAAGGCCGCACAGAAGGCAAAGCACGACAAGCCGGTGCAGCGCTTCCTCAAGAAGATCGCGAACATCTTCGTGCCGCTGCTGCCGGGCATCATCGCCGCTGGCCTCATCAACGGCATCGCCAATGTCATCAATGTCTCGAGCGGCAATGCATTCGCAGGCGTCTGGTGGTACCAGTGCATCCGCACGATGGGCTGGGCACTGTTCCTGTATCTGCCGCTCTTCGTCGGCATGAATGCCTCCAAGGAGTTCGGAGGATCCGGCATTCTCGGCGCCATGGCAGGTGCGCTTTCCATCGCGAATGCTTCCATGCCGCTTCTGCTCAAGACTGCTGACGGCGCTGCAGCCGTGAACCTGCCGATTGCCGTGCCGGTTCCGTCCTTCGCCCAAGGCGCCTTCGCGATCAACTTCTCGACGGTCTACAACCCGTCTGCAGGCGGCCTTCTGGGTGCCCTCATCTGCGGCATCTTCTTTGCATGGCTCGAGAAGAAGTTCCATAAGGTCATGCCGAGCGCGCTCGACACGTTCCTGACGCCGCTCTTCACGGTCTGCATCGGCTCGGTCGTCTCCGTGCTCGTTCTGCAGCCGGTCGGCGCCTTCCTCACCCAGGGCATCTTCTTCGTCCTGTTCTTCTTCTACAACGTGCTCGGCGTCGTCGGCGCCTATCTTCTGTCTGCAACATTCCTGCCGCTCGTCGCGGTCGGCCTGCACCAGGCACTTACCCCGATCCATGCAATGCTCAACGATCCTGCGGGTCCGACCGGCGGCATCAACTATCTGCTCCCGATCCTCATGATGGCAGGCGGCGGCCAGGTCGGTGCCGGCCTTGCCCTCTACGTGAAGACGAAGAACACGCGCGTGAAGACGTACCTGCGCGAGTCCATCCCTGTCGGCATCCTCGGCGTCGGCGAGCCTCTGATGTATGCCGTGACGCTGCCGCTCGGCAAGCCCTTCGTGACAGCCTGCCTGGGATCGGGCGTTGGCGGCATCCTTGCCTGGCTCTTCCATCTCGGCACGGTCTCCCAGGGCGTCTCGGGCCTCTTCGGCCTTCTGATCGTCGTTCCGGGCACGCAGGGGCTCTATGTTGTCGCGATGCTTGCAGCCTACGCAGCAGGCTTTGCCCTCACGTATTTCTTCGGCGTGGACGAAGACCGCATCAACGATGTCTTCGGCAGCGAGGCATAGACTTCTGTCTGTACCGAAACAGGTTCTGGCATGCGGACCTGCAGGAGCAATCCTGCGGGCCCGCTTTCTGAAGAAGAGCGCTTCCGCTCCTGGATGGAGGACTGTTCATGGAAACAGGCATTTCCCTGTATTTCGCATCGGGCTATCTGGCAAACGCCGCGGTTGTGGAGAAGGCATCGCTTGCGGGAGCGAAGTATGCCTTCACCTCGTTCCATATACCGGAGGAGTCGGGCCTCGATTTTGCGCAGGAGGCAAAGAGGCTGATCGCTCTGTGCCGCGACCATGGGCTTGCCCTGATTGCGGACGTGTCGCCGGCAACGCTTGCCAAGCTCGGATGCAGGGACTTCGGCGATGTGGGCCGTCTCGGTGTCGAATATATCCGTCTGGACGATGGCTTCGATGCACGTCAGACGGTCGAGCTCTCGAACTTCTTCCATGTGGTGTTCAATGCCTCGACGATCTCCGAATCCGACATTGCGCAGTGGCGTGCAGCAGGTGCAGACTTCAGCCGCTTCGCTGCCTGCCACAACTTCTATCCGAAGCCTCTGACAGGGCTTTCCATAGAAGATGTGGTGCGGACCAACCAGAGGCTCAAGGCACTCGGGTTTGAGGTGATGGGGTTCGTGCCCGGCGACAGGGAGCTCAGGGGGCCGCTTCATGAGGGGCTGCCGACCGTCGAGGCACATAGGGGAGATGCCGGCGACAGGCTCTTCCTCGATATGCTCGAGCTTGCATCGGCAGGCTGCGATGCGGTGCTAGTCGGGGATCCGGATGTCTCCGAGACGGTCTGGAAAAGGATTGCCGGCATCTCCCAGAATGTGATCGATCTTGCAGCAGAGCTCGCAGAGCCCTATCAGTCGCTCTTCGGCCGCCTGCAGCATGACCGCCCTGACTCCTCGCCCTGGATTGTGCGCTCGCAGGAGTCGCGCCGCTGGAAGGATGTGGAAGCACCAAAGCCCTCCCAGGACGTACGCGACACGGACGTCCATGTGGGAGATATCCTCATGAGCACGACGGCATATGGCCGCTATGCAGGCGAGCTCGAGATTGCGCGCCAGAGTTTTGCGCTCGACAGGCGCGACGTCAGGATCGGCAGCATTGCGGAGCCAGATCTCGCATTCCTGCCCTATATCAGGCAGGGCGCCGGCTTCAGGCTCGTCAGGGACAAGGCATAGGCTTTTTCTGCAGGGCGCTCCTGTCGTCAGCGCTGCTGCTCTGTGGCGAGCCGATCAGCCTCGTCAGCAGCAGTCCGGCGCCGCTCAGGGCGCTGCCGAGGCAGCAGCGCCCCACGAGCATGTGCGGCTGTTTCGTCCGGCGAGGTGTGCGGGCTGAGCACGCAAGGGCGCATTCGTGCTCTGCTGAGCTGAAAGATGGACACGCTCTCATTCCGCCTCGAGGAAGCCGCCGGTCTGTCGCTTCCAGAGCTCTGCGTACGCGCCGCTTTCCTGCACGAGCTCTGCGTGCGTGCCATCCTCCACGATCCTGCCGTCGGCGAGCACGACGATGCGGTCGAGGGCTGCCACGGTGGAGAGGCGGTGGGCCACCACGATCGAGGTGCGGCCGCGCATGAGGTTCCCGAGAACCTCAGCAGCAGCTTCGTGAGCGTCGTCTTGCCGGATCCGGAGCGGCCCACGAGGCCCACGCGCTGGCCGGGAGCGATATCGAGATTCAGGTCCTCGAAGACATAGGGGCCCTTCGGGGCATCTGCATACCGGAAGCGGATGTGCTCGAAGCGGATGCCGCCTTCCTTCACCCGAAGCGGCGCTGCATCGGGCCTGTCCGCCACGAGCGTCGGCTCGTCCAGCACCTTCGTCATCGTTGCTGCGTCTCCCAGCGCCCTGTTGATGCGCTGCATCATCGAGTTGAAGTAGTTGAAGCGCATCGTCAGGTTGTACGTGTGTCTGCACACACATGGGAATGAGGCTTTATCGTGACGTTTGTGCAGGTAGACGAGCCGTTACCTGAGGGTTCGAATTCATGGTCCACCAGCAGTCCACCCGGACAGCCCACCAAGTTCGTGGCGGCACCCCACGAAATCGGCGGGCGGCAGTTCGCCCGGCGGGCGTGTTGGCGGACTGCGTCACACCACGAACCAGGCGCCGCATCTGGTGAACGACTCGGTATCTGAGCTGCATGCCGAAGCGGCTCGCTGTTCTCCCCACTCGACCAAGCCGTAAGGGGTTGGGTGCACTCCACCTGACTGCTGGTGTGCAATCTCTAGATGCCTTGTCGCAACTACATACGGTATATATAATAGTTGTCGGAAAAACCTTTGTTAGAACAACCATAATTGGAGGGCGCCATGTTCGTCGGAAGGCAGGAGGAGCTGAGGCGGCTGGAGGATGCCTACGACACGGGCACCTTCCAGATGGCGGTCGTATACGGGCGGCGTCGCGTGGGAAAGACGACCCTCATCTTGGAGTTCGCACGCAACAAGCGGGCGCTCTTCTTCACGGCGCTCGAGCAAGCGGACGCGGACAACCTCGCAGACTTCACACGCGCGATGGCCGAGTTCTTCGGGCTGCCCGGGGGCGTGCGCTTCGACAGCTGGCGTGATGCCTTCGACTACCTGTGTGAGCGCGCGGAGCAGGAACGCTTCGTCTTCGTGTTCGACGAGTTTCCCTACGCGGCAAAGCGCAACGAATCGCTGCCATCGCTCCTGCAGGTGTGCATCGACCACAGGCTGCAGAGGACGGCGGCCTTCGTCATCCTCTGCGGGTCCAACCAGGGCCTCATGGAGAGCGACGTCCTGGGCCGTAAGAGCCCCCTCTACGGGCGTAGGACCCTGCAGATGAGACTCGGCCCCCTCGGGTACCGGGACGCCGCGCGCATGGTCCCTTGGGCGACGCCCGACGAGGCGTTCCGCATCTACGGCTGCGTGGGAGGGGTTCCGTACTACCTCGCCCAGGTGAGGGAGGGGAAGGGCCTGCGCGAGAGCCTGCGCGATCTGTACTTTGACCCGGCTGGCTTTCTCTACGGTGAGCCAGGCATGCTGCTGCGGCAGGAGCTCTCGGAGCCCGCGGCATACAACTCGGTGCTGCGGGCAGTCGCGGGCGGCGCCACGCGGCCGAAGGAGATTGCCGAGAGGACCAAGATCGAGCGCAACTCCTTGGCGGGGTACCTCACCACCCTCGTGTCGCTCGGCATCCTTGAGCGCGTGGTGCCCTTCGGCGAGAGCCCCGAGCGCAGCAAGCGCGGAATCTACCGCATCCGGGAGGCCGCGTTCGCCTTCTGGTACCGCTTCGTCATGCCGAGGATGACGCAGGTTGAGGACGGTGCCGGCGCGCTGGCCCTCGCGGCCGTGAGCGAGGGGGACCTCGACGCCTACCTGGGCCTGCGCTTCGAGCGTGTTTGCCGCGAGTGGCTCCTGGCCCAGGCTGTCGAGGGGAGGCTCGACCTGAAGGTTGACGCCTTCGGCTCGTGGTGGGGCGCGGACCCCGACAGGCGCTCGACGACGGACATAGATGTCGTGGCCGCCAGCACACAGAGCAAGGAGCTCTTGGTTGGCGAGTGCAAGTACCGCGAGACGTTCGACGAGACCGAGGCGATGCGCGAGCTTGAGAGGCGGGCGGCTCTCGTAAGGGGCTACGAGCCCAGGTCCTTCTACCTCTTCTCGAAGCATGCCCTGTCGAGCGGCACCATCGAGAAGGCCGAAGGCCTGCCTGCGTGGCATCTGGTCACTGTCGAGGACCTGTATCGGTAAGTTTCATTCGCGCAGACGGGAGCCTACTGCCCCAAGATTGTCCTGGGCTCTATCGTTAGGAGAATTGAGCTCCGGATAATTAATTCGCCTGTCTTGTTGTGCCATGAGTTCAGCGAGGGTCCATGGGCGGACGCAGCTTGTCTCGTTCCAGACGCGGTGTCCAAGCACGGGACGAGTCTGGCGCTTGGACATAGGACGAATTCGGTTAATGGCTTGTGATGGTAAATAGTCGCCGCCCCGCATTTGATGACATGCTGGTCGGGGAATCTCGCTGTTGGAGATGCCCCCCGACCGTGTCGTTGGTTATCGGCCTGGCTTCCTTAGCTCAGGTGGTGCTCCAGGAACTCTTCGATCCTGTCGGGCACATCCTGGTTCCAGAAGGACGACCCGTGCGGGGCACCGTCCACGATGACTCCCTCAACCTCGACTTCCACTTCTGCCAGCCGCACCACCCCTGGCAGAAGCCGACGGCCGAGAACACGAACGGGCTCATACGGGAGTTCTTCCCGAAGGGGACGGACTTCACCAGGGTGACCGACGAAGAGATGCAGGAGGTGTTCGAGAAAATCAACGACAGGCCCAGGAAGGTGCTGGGGTTCAGGACGGCCAACGAGGTCTACCGGGAGATGCTGCACTCAGCTTGACAATCCGCCGCCCTAAAGGTGTGCGTCTTCCCGAACAAACAAAGACAACTCGATAGACGGGTGTCTATGGTGCAGGGGCTCACTCCGCCTCGAGGAACGCTCCCGTCTAGCGGTCCCAGAGGATTCTCGCGGGTGCCGCCGGTGCGGCTGAGCTCGGCGTGGGTACCCTCCTCCAGGACCACGATGCGGTCCGGCGCTGCCACGGTGGAGAGGCGGTGGGCCACCACGATTGCAGTGCGGCCGCGCATGAGGTTTCCGAGGGCTTCCTGGACAAGGGCCTCGGACTCGCTGTCGAGGGCGCTTGTCGCCTCGTCGAGCACGAGGATCGGGCAGTCTGCAAGGATGGCACGGGCGATGGCGACGCGCTGGCGCTGTCGCGGTCTCGTGCAGGCAAGTCTGCCTCACAGGCATGTCAACGTCGCGTTGCGCCAACCATGGTGTCGAACCCGGTGGGCAGGCGGTCTGAATTCAGTACTCCGCCTGTGCCCTGTCCCCGAGCTTCAAAGCTACGTTTGTCCAGTACCTGAGCAGCTACGCATGACCCGCGCATCATCTAATTCTCTCGACATGAAAGCGCACAAGTTCCCGGCTGAGAGCGCAAAACAGTTGTCTATTTCACGTCCACCCGATTGATGATATGGCAATCTTGCTGGCAGTCCGCCATCCATTCTGCTTACGACAGTTGATGTAATTGCAGAAAAAATGTAAATTTGCATTGAAGATGAAATATTGCAATGTATGTGTGGGGGTCAATGGTGGAGTACCTGGAATACCTCAGCGATGCACTCGGTCTCGCGCTGAGACGAACTTCCTGGGACCGAGCAAGGACGCTCCCGCTCTACTTGGGCACGGCAGCAGACTACGAGCTCTGTAGCTGCGATGGGACGGACTTCCTAGTTGCGCTGCCGAGGGGAGGCCAATCCCTGCCGGAGCTCAAGCGTGTCGTCGCGCAGATCGCACGGTTCACGGAGCTGCCCGTCGCGCTCGCGTCGGACCTCATCGACTCCCGCCAGCGCCGCGCGCTCGTCGCGCGGGGCATCCCGGTCATCGTTCCCGGAAGGCTCGCGTACCTGCCCTTCCTGGGGTTTGCCGCGCAGGCGGAGGCGAAAAGGCGTGCGCTTGGCGGCACGCTCACGCCAAGGGCACAGGCGGCGCTTGTCACGATGATGGCAAACCCTGCGATCTCGACCTCAATCGGCCTGAGGGAGGTGACGCGTATGACAGCAAGCTCCGCAAGCCGTGCCATCGATGAGCTGGCCCAGCATGGTCTGATCGAGCGCGGCAAAGATGGCCGCGAGGTCACTTTCGACTATGACAGAGGGAGGAACGCCCTCCTGAAGCAGGCGATGCCGCTGCTCAAGAGCCCGGTCGCGGCTACAATCTGGGCTCGGCACACGGATGCCCTGGCGGCATTGCCCGATGCTGGCGAGACGGCGCTGGCGGATCGTTCGATGCTTCTTGCCCCCGCCATCGGCCAGAAGGCGGTGGCCAAGGCCCGCCTCGCGGAGCTGGGGGTGGATGAGGTCCTGGAAGGCGAGCTGTCGGACGGGGAGACCGTCGAGCTACAGCTTTGGTCCTACGACCCGCTGGTGGCAGGCCTCGGGCGCGTCGATGACGTCTCGCTTGCCCTGTCCCTCGCAGGGTTGGGAGACGAGCGCATAGATGGTGAGCTGGACGATCTCTTCGGCGAGGAGGGGCTATGGCGATGAGCGGTGTCTACGGGCTGGGGCGATTCGGCGAGTACATGGCGGGGCTTGAGGAGCGCTACGCCGTCATAGGCGGCACCGCTTGCGACATACTGCTGAACGCGTCGGACCTGCCGTTCCGCGCGACCAAGGACATAGACGTTGTGCTCATGGTAGAAGATCGTCCAGCAGAAGTCGGTCGGGCAATCTGGAAGCTCTTGTCGGACGGCGGCTACGCTGTGGCGCGCAGGGGTACGGAAAACGCGCACTTCTATCGCTTCTCGAAACCGGCCGCATCCGGCTTTCCCTCGATGGTGGAGCTCTTCGGCACCGAGCCGAACTTCATCACGGAGCCCGACGGCCTTGAAATCGTGCCAGTGCCCATGGGGGAGGACGTGTCGAGCCTCTCAGCCATCCTGCTCGATGCCGACTACTACTCGTTTATGTGTGGTGGACGCAAGGTCGTGGATGGGATCTCCGTACTAGGTGAGGCTTATCTGGTTCCATTCAAGGCGAAGGCGTTTCTGGACCTCCGAGAACGCAGGGCGTGTGGAGAGCACGTGGATAGTAAGGATCTGCGGAAGCACAAGAATGACGTCTTCAGGCTGCTGCAGCTCTTCACGCCCGAGACGACTGCGCCCCTTCCAGACTCCATAAGGGACGACATGTCCCACTTCTGCAATATCATGAGCGAGGAAGGTGTGCCTCTCAGGCAGATTGGCGTAAGGATGACCTTGGACGAGGCGCTGGGACAGATTGCCCGTTCATACGGTCTATAGAAAGCCTTGTTCATTATCGGAGTCAGCGCTCTGGGAGGTTGGGCCCCATTTCAATCACTGCCATCTGGCAAGGAATGGCCAGAATGCTTGTAGCGTGGGAATCTCAGGCCGCACTTTTCGGGCTCCCATGCCTTTAGGCGGCGAACAGTCTGAAGGGTGATTTGCCGCCGCCTAAAGGGACTCGGTTGCAGCGTGTGCTCACTCCGCCTCGAGGAAGCCGCCGGTCTGGCGCTTCCAGAGCTCTGCGTACGCGCCGCCTTCCTGCACAAGCTCTGCGTGCGTGCCATCCTCCACGATCCTGCCGTCGGCAAGCACGACGATGCGGTCGAGGGCTGCCACGGTGGAGAGGCGGTGGGCCACCACGATCGAGGTGCGGCCGCGCATGAGGTTTCCGAGGGCTTCCTGGACAAGGGCCTCGGACTCGCTGTCGAGGGCGCTTGTCGCCTCGTCGAGCACAAGGATCGGGCAGTCTGCAAGGATGGCCCGGGCGATGGCGACGCGCTGGCGCTGTCCGCCCGAGAGCCTGACGCCGCGCTCGCCGACCATGGTATCGAGGCCCTGGGGGAGCCGCTCGATGAACTCGAGGGCATTGGCCTCTGCGGCAGCACGCCTGATTTCTTCCTCTGTGGCCTCTGGCCTGCCATAGGCAATGTTTTCGCGGATGGAACGGTGGAAGAGAAGGGGCTCCTGTGGCACGTAGGCAACCTGGCGGCGCAGCGACTGCTGCGTACAGGCGCTCACATCCTGGCCATCCACAAGGACCTGCCCTCCCTGGACATCGTCGAGGCGCAGCAGGAGCTTCGTGAGCGTCGTCTTGCCGGATCCGGAGCGGCCCACGAGGCCCACGCGCTGGCCGGGAGCGATATCGAGATTCAGGTCCTCGAAGACATAGGAGCCCTTCGGGGCGTCGGCATACCGGAAGCGGATGTGCTCGAAGCTGATGCCGCCCTCATGCACCTCGAGGGGCTTGGCATCGGACCTGTCTGCGACGAGCGTCGGCTCGTCCAGCACCTTCGTCATCGCTGCCGCGTCTCCCAGTGCCCTGTTGATGCGCTGCATCATCGAGTTGAAGTAGTTGAAGCGCATCGTCAGGTTGTACGTATAGGTGAACATCATGACCAGCGTGCCTGCGCTGATGCCGAACCAGGCATTGCCGCCGCTCACGAAGATCGAGGTCACGAACATGATGATCGTGATGAGGGCGCTTGTCGTGAAGCCGCGTTTCATGGTCGCATGCATGTTCACGTTCTCTTTGTCCATGGCCTCTCTGTCTGCTTCATCGAAGAGGCTGCGCTCATAGTCTTCGCGGCCGCAGGTCTTGACGGCGAGGATGTTCGTCACGGCGTCCGAGAGGATGCCGGAGAGGCGGTTCTGTGCCTGGGAGGCAGCAGAGGAGAGCGGAAGTATCCTGCGGTACATCGTGTAGGCGTAGATGACATAGACAACAAGCATCGCTATGAGAATGAGGACGAAGGCAGGGGCAGCAGGCGCCAGCATCGCGATCGTGAGGACGACCGAGGCGAGCGTCGGCCAGAGGCTGTAGGTCAGGACATCCACAAGGCCCGAGTAGCCGCTCACGAAGCGGGAGGTCTGGCTTACAAGAGACCCTCCGAACCTTCCTGCGTGGAAGGTCATGCTCTGGTTCGAGAGTGTGTCGAAGCAGAGGCGCGAGAGCTGGTAGTCGCCGTTGATCTCGAGCTTGTAGACCGCATAGTCCTGGAGCTTCGAGAGCGTCTGGCCCACGGCGTTCACGATAAGGAGCGCCAGGATATAAGGGCCGAAGACAGAAAAGACCTCGTCGGGTGTGACGGGGGAGGCCTGGATGCGGTCGACGATGAGGCCCATCACGTAGGTATTCGCAAACGTGAGGAGGGCAATGTAGCCCACCGAGGCTATGACAGAAAGGGCGAAGGCGCCGGGCTTCTGCTTCGTCACCCACCAGAAGTAGTGGAGGGTGCGCCTGATGGTCGTGCGGTCATTCGAATCGGTCGTGCTTCTGAGTGCCATGTATGCTCCGGAATCTCATGCTGCCTGAAGGCGTGAATTGCAGTCTTATCAGTTACATTTAAGCAGGCGATGCTCCAGAGATGTGACAGAAACCACATTCTATGATGATTCCATGAAACGCTAACCCTGTTAGATAAACAGCACGGCTGCGGGTAGAGTACTGTCCGTTCACTAACATGGTTAGCAATAAGGAGAGCTATGGAAGAGAAAGAGGAGCTTACGGAGGAGGAATGGGACCGCCTTGTGCGTGAGCTTTTCCGCACCTGGCATGGCCTGCGTCCTTCCGGGCACGACCGTCCGGACATGGAGCTCATGGGGCAGAAGCAGATCATGCATGTTCTGGCACAGAGCGAGGATCCCGTGACGCCAGGTGCGCTTGCCGATGCCTGCCACGTCACGAGCGCACGCATCGCGCGTGCCCTGAAGCAGCTCGAGGCACAGGGGCTCATCGTGAGGACGGAAGATCCTGAAGATGGCAGGCGCACGCTCGTGAGCCTGACAGAGAAGGGCCAGGACGTCATCGCCGAGAGGAAGAAGCGGATTGTCGAGACCATGAAGGAGTTCTGCAAGGAGCTTGGCGCAGAGGACACCCAGGAGCTGCTGCGCATCATGAGACGGGTTGCCGAGCTTGCCCCTGAGATCCAGAAGCGCTTCTGCCAGAAGCAGGAAGAGGAGGGCACGCGATGAATACCCTCCGCTATCTCAAGGGCCATATTCCAGCGGTATTGGCTGTCGTGGCGCTTCTCGCCGTGCAGGTCACCTGCGAGCTCATGCTGCCGCGCTACATGGCTGATATCGTGAATGTCGGCATCGTCCAGGCAGCGGGCGGCGACATGGGATATCTGGCCAGCATGGCAGGCTCCATGTTTGCGCTCTGCTTTGGTTCGGTCGCAGCGGCGGCTGCTGCGGGATACCTTGCCTCGCGTCTTGCTGCGACCATTGCGCGCGACCTGCGTGCATGTCTCTTCTCCCGCGTCATGCAGCTTTCGCCGGCACAGGTGAACCATTTCACGCCGTCTTCCCTGATCACGCGCTCGACGAACGATATCACGCAGATCCAGATGACGATCGTGATGCTTCTGCGCATCGTGATGCTCGCGCCGATCATGGCAATAGTTGCAATCATCCAGGTGCTGGCACTGGGAAGCGGACTCATCTGGATTGTCGGCGCCGCGCTTCTTGCGGTGCTTGCCGTGATCTCTGTCCTCTATGTGCTTGCGATGCCGCGCTTCAGGAAGATGCAGTCCTTGGTCGACCGCGTGAACCTCGTAGCCCGCGAGATGCTCGACGGCGTCATGAGCATCCGTGCCTTCGGCAGGGAGGACCATGAGCTCGAGAAGTTCGATGGGGTATCCCGTGACCTCATGCAGACGCAGCTCTTCGTGAACCGCGCCATGATCCTCATGATGCCGGCACTGACGCTCATCATGAACCTCGCGACAGTGGCAATCGTCTGGTTCGGCGCACAAGGGGTCGCTGTCAGCACGATGCAGGTCGGCGACATCATGGCATTCATCACCTACGCGATGATGATCGTCATGGCCTTCCTGATGATCTCGATGGTGGCAGTCCTGCTGCCCCGCGCCGAGATATCGGCAGGCAGGATCGACGAGGTGCTCTCGTGCGACCCTGCCGTGCATGAACCAAAGAGCCCGAAGTCGCTTGATGGGGCGGCTGCGCACGGCGAGCTCTCTTTCCAGGATGTGGGCTTTGCCTATCCGGATGCCGAGGGCATGGTCGTCGAGCATGTGAGCTTCAGGACGCATCCGGGAAAGACCGTGGCGATCATTGGCTCTACGGGTTCCGGCAAGTCGACGCTCGTGCAGCTGGCGCCGAGGCTCTATGACCCGACGGAAGGCTCGATCTCGCTTGACGGCACAGATCTCAAGGACCTTTCGCTCTCCGAGCTCAGGCACAGGATTGGCTACGTGCCGCAGCAGAGCTTCCTTTTCACGGGCACGATTGCCTCGAACGTGGCCTATGGGACAGAGGGGCTCACAGATGAGGAGCTCAAGCGTGCAATCCATCTGGCGCAGGCAGATGATCTTGTGGCAGCAAGCCCCGAGGGCACGGACTCTCCGATCGTCCAGGGAGGCACGATTGTCTCGGGTGGCCAGCGCCAGCGTCTTGCCATTGCCCGTGCGCTTGCGATGAAGCCGGAAGTGCTCGTGCTCGATGATTCGTTCTCGGCTCTGGACTTTGCGACAGATGCACGCCTCAGGCGTGCGCTTGCAGAGCATGCAGGGGACATGGCCATCGTCGTCGTGGCGCAGCGCGTCGCCTCGATCATGCAGGCAGACGAGATCCTGGTGCTCGACGACGGCAAGGTCGTAGGCCAGGGCACGCATCAAGAGCTTCTTCGTGACTGCCCGACATACCGCGAGATTGCGACAAGCCAGCTCTCCGCGAAAGAGCTTGGCCTTGAAGAGGAGGCGTAAGGACATGGCAGAAGAAACGAGCCTCAAGGAGCAGCAGGAGAGAAGCCGTCAGAGGCGCCCGCATGGTGGTGGACGCTTCGCTCCCGTGGAGAAGGCAAAGGACTTCAAGGGGACGCTCAGGCGCCTCATTCATGCGCTCTCGAAGGAAGCGCCGCTCATGATCTTGGCCGTCGTGCTTGCGATGGTATCGGTCATCTTCTCGGTTATCGGTCCCAAGATCTTGGGCCAGGCGACGAACGAGGTCTTCCTCGGCGTCGCTGCGATGGGAAGAAGGGATGGCGGCATCGACTTCGCGAAGATCGCCCAGATTCTTGCCTTCCTCCTCGGCATCTACCTGATCTCGTCCGGAGCCCAGGCCATCCAGGGCTGGCTCATGACAGGCATATCGCAGAGGACGGTCTTCCGCTTCAGGAAGGAGATTGCAGAGAAGATCTCCCGTGTGCCGCTTTACTACTTCGATGGGGAGGGGACCTCGAAGGGCGACGTGCTCTCGCGGATGACAAACGATGTAGATACACTGAGCCAGACTTTGAATACCGGCATCGTCCAGCTCGTGACTTCCTTGACCCAGGTCATCGGCATCGCCGTCATGATGCTCTCCATCTCGCTCCAGCTCACGGGCGTCACGCTTCTCATGCTCCCGCTTGCCGGCATCGTGCTCTTCTTCCTGATCCGTGCCTCCCAGCGCTACTTCAAGGCCCAGCAGGCACAGCTCGGCGCCGTCGACGGAAAGATCGAGGAGGATTTCTCGGGCCAGGTCGTGATCCAGGCCTTCGACCAGACAGGGCGTGCCGAGCACGAGTTCCAGAAAGAGAACGATGCGCTCTATGAGTCGGCATGGAAGAGCCAGTTCCTCTCCGGCCTCATGCAGCCTCTCATGGGGCTTGTCGGCGACCTTGGCTATGTGGGCGTCGTCGTGGTCGGCGTGGGCCTTGCGGTTCAGGGCACGATCCAGCCAGGCGACATCCAGTCATTCATTCAGTACGTGAGGAACTTCACGCAGCCTCTGGCCCAGCTTGCTGCCGTGTCCAACACGCTGCAGCAGATGGCAGCCTGCGCAGAGCGCATCTTCGAGTTCCTCGATGCACCGGAGGAGACAGAGACGGCGAAGATCGATCCGGAAACGGGCAAGACAGAGCAGCTCGGGAAGGCGAAAGGCGAAGTCAGCTTCGACCACATCTCCTTCGGCTACCTGCCGGGCAAGACGATCATCCACGATTTCACGGCAGAGGTGCCAGAAGGCAGGACTGTCGCCATTGTCGGACCTACCGGTGCTGGCAAGACGACTCTCATGAAGCTGCTCCTGCGCTTCTACGACGTGGATAAAGGTGTCCTCAGGGTCGACGGGCATGATGTGCGCGACATCGAGCGCGAAGACCTCCGCCAGAACTTCGCTATGGTTCTCCAGGATTCCTGGCTCTTCCAGGGCTCGATCCGCGAGAACATCCGCTTCGGCAGGCTCGATGCCACGGATGAGGAGGTAGAGGCGGCAGCGCGCTCTGCCCACTGCACCCACTTCATCGAGACGCTTCCCGGAGGCTTCGACTTCGAGCTCAATGAGGGGGCGACGAACATCTCCCAAGGGCAGCGCCAGCTTCTGACGATTGCCCGTGCCGTGCTTGCCGACCGTCCCATCCTCATCCTCGATGAGGCAACATCGAACGTGGATACGCGCACCGAATGGCGCATCCAGCGTGCCATGGACAAGCTCATGGCGGGGAGGACATCCTTCGTTATTGCCCACAGGCTCTCGACGATCAAGGGCGCAGACCAGATCCTCGTCCTTGAAGGCGGAGACGTCGTCGAGGCAGGCACCCACGAGGAGCTGCTTGCGAAGCAGGGTGTCTATGCAAAGCTCTATGAGTCCCAGTTCGACCAAGTGGCGTAAGCGCAATCAGGCATCCAAGCAGGAGGCCCGCCTGGCAGCCCATATCTGCCAGGCGGGCCTCTCTCATGGACCGCTATGGGGCAGGGGAGCGCCTAGCGCTGCCTCCTCCTGCGCAGGATGGCGCCGAGGGAGGCCATGCCGAGGCCGGCGAGGCCTGCGATGGGGGCCGCCGCCGAAGGGTCGCCCGTGTCGGGGACGGATGCAGGGGAGGCCTCGGCGGGCGTGTCGGAGACGGCGCGCATGTGCTTCGGCCCGCAGGATGCCTGCCCGGCCTCAGCGCTGCCGGAATCCCCGCCTGCCGGCGCAGGCTGCTGCGTGCGGTCGTAGTAGAACGTGAGCGTGGCCGCGCCCTCGCTGCCTGCGGCGAGCCAGCCCTCGCCCCCGTTCCTCACCTGGTAGCCGTCAATCTCGGGGGCGGAGGCATCCTCGAGGGCATCGATGGTATCGACGACGTTGTCTGCCGCCAGGCTCTCGCCCGTCGCGGCATCGACGTAGCGGACGGTGTAGGTGCGGACGGGGTCCTTCGTGTAGAGGAACTCGAAGACATTCTGGTCCGCATCTTCGGCAAGCGTCTTCGTGATGCCTGCCGCGCTCGCATACGTCCAGCCCTGGCGTGCGGAGGCATCGAGCGGGAGCGCCGTCACGGTGTCGCCGACGAGGCCCTCCCCCTGCTCCGTGGCGAGTACGGTGCCGTCTGCCGCGCGGTGCACGACCGTGTAGCCTGCCTTCGCGTCGGCATCCTGCCTCCATGCGGCATAGAGCGTGATGTCCTCGTCGATTGGCTGGTCGAACGAGAAGCGCGCAGGGGTCGTGGAGTTCGCTCCGAAGAAGTACCAGCCGCCGAACGTGAAGCCTGCGCGCGTGGTGACAGGGTCGGTCGCCTTGGAGCCATGCGCGAGCGTCTGCCCGGCGACTTCCGTCCCGCCGTTGCTCTCGAATGTCACATGGACATCCGGATACTTCCAGGTCGCATAGAGGTCGAGGCCGCCCTCGGGCATCGTGAGGGAGGAGGAGACGGCGTTTCCGTCCTTGTCCACCCAGCCGGCGAAGACCATGCCCTCGTTCGGCGCCTCGAGGCCGAGCTCCTCGGCCGTCGGCAGCGCGACGTCGGCGCCGTAGCGCGCGGATTCCGTCTTCACGGTCGTGCCTGCGCCGTCGTGGAAGCGGGCATCGTAGACGAGCCTCTTGTACATGACCTGCAGGAAGTTTGTCTTGTTCAGCCACTCTCTTGGCACTGCATAGACGCCCCTGGAATTGACTGTAGCAGGATCGAACGGAGTCCAGTCGTCCCACTGGATCGTGGAGCGGTCCTCGCCGTCCCAGACGCAAGAAGAGTGGCGATAGGCGACAGCTTCGAAGGGACCGCGGTAGCGGGAGATGCTCCAATCGACATAGGCGACATTCGAAGGATCTTCGTCGTATGAGAAGTCGGCGTTCACGAATGAGCCGCCGTCAGCTGTCTCCATATACCGTTCGAAATAGTCGCGCTTGATCTCCTGGTCTGTGAAGCTTGCGTAGGCAACGCATACAAGCTCGTTTCCGCTCCACCCGACTATCTGGGAATCCAGCACACGGTCTATGTCACTCCCGCTCCATTGAAGGCCGGTCTCGGTCAGGTTCCACACATTGAAGCGCTTGAGCTTGCCTCCGTTTTCCTTGTAGAGTGCGTAGGCATCGGCGGCAGAAGGTGACTCGACCTCGTCGAACATCTTCTCGTCGAACTCCGCGAGCACGGGGCACTGGGAGAGCTGGGAGGAATTCTTCCCGTCGAGCAGGACATAGAATGTCACATGGACGGGCTTCCAGTCGTAATAGACATTCAGGACAGAGGTGCCGTCGCCTGCAATGGTGACGTTCTGGTCTTCCTTCGCATAGGTGTAGTACTGATACTTTGAGCCCTTCGAAGTGTCGAGCTTCGGAGCAGGGTCCGTGAGCGTGCTTTCGGTCAGAGCGGTGTGGCTTTCATCGATTGCGATGATGCCGTACTGGCCGTGCTTTCCCTCGAGCTCGCCCCAGTACTTGATCGTGTACTTCGTCTGCACGGGCGTCCAGACAGCCACGGCAGTCACGTCGTGGTCGGGGATTGTGGTAGGCAGCGCATCGGCCACGCCGTCGCCGTCCGTATCCCAGCCTGCGAAGGCATAGCCCCTGCGCGTCGGGTCTGCAGGCACCGCCACCGCATCGCCCACCTGGCCTGACTGCGCCGGGATGTAGGTGTCGCCGTCCGTCTGGAAGTAGACGGCATAGGACTTCACGTCCTGGTCGTACTTGATCTCGACCGTGGCCTTGCCGTCGGCCGTCACCTCAGTCGTATAGGTTCCGCTGCCTTCATGCAGGTGGTAGCCGTCGATGGCAGGGGCGACGACCGTGGCCGTTGTCCCGATCGGCGCCATGCGGGTCTCGGACTTCGCGACGCGGTAGTCGTCCCCCACCTGGAGCTCCGTGAGGACGGTGTAGGTGGCCTCGGTCTTCCTGTAGGAGACCGTGTAGACGAGGTTGTGCTCGGTGCCCGATGCGGTGCCTGCAATGGCTGCCTGCGAGGCATCTGCGAGCTCGTAGCCGGAGAGCGTGGGGCTCGCCACGGAGAATGCGGCGCCCTCCTGGTAGGCCTCGCTGTAGGTGGAACAAACTTTTATTAACGAACAATTACAAAAATGAAAACTGATTATATACATAAAGCAATCATGAAGCTTGTGTGTGCAGCCCGACAGTAGATTGGATGGGTGTTCGTCCATTCGGGAGTGTGGCGCGTATCTGGGGAGATTGCGCGCGCAGTGAAAGGAGTCGCCATGGGTATGTCCAAAGCGGAAATGTCCAGGAAGACCTTCATCAAGATGATGGGCGTCGTGAGCGCTGGCAGCGCATTCGCTCTTGCGGGCTGCGGCAGCAAGCGTGCCTCTGATGCCTCTGGTTCCAGCAGCTCGGCAGGTACCGCCGATACGATCACGTTCGCGCAGGGCTCCGATCCTCGTGGCCTCGATCCGGCCTACGTCGACGACGGCGAGTCCGCAAAGATCATCGAGAACATCTACGAGAACCTTGTCACGTACAGCGACGAGTCCACGGACGTCGAGCCGAAGCTCGCCACGGACTACAGCATCTCGGACGATGGCCTGACGTACACGTTCAACCTGCAGAAGGGCGTGAAGTTCCACGACGGCACCGACTTCAATGCCGAGGCTGTGAAGAAGAGCATCGAGCGCCAGCTCGAGGGCACGGGCCGCACGTCGGACATGACGTACGCTTCGTTCACGTTCGGCACGGCTTCCGAAGGCAACGGCGTCAAGTCCGTCGAGACCGACGGCGACTACACGGTGAAGATCACGCTCGCCGCAGCCTCCGCTCCGTTCATCAAGAACCTCGCAATGGTCCTCGCGGCTCCTATCGCCTGCCCGACCGTCTTCGAGAAGGATCCTACCGGCCTCATGGAGAACCCGGTCGGCACCGGCCCCTACAAGTTCGTGTCCTGGGACAAGGGCCAGAATGTCAAGCTCGTCGCAAACGACGACTACTGGGACAAGAACAACATGCCAAAGACGAAGAACATCGTCTTCCGCTTCATCACCGAGAATGCGTCCCGCGTGACCGCCCTCAACAACGGTGAGGCTGACATCATCGATGGTATCGACGACTCCGTCGTGGATACGATCACGAGCGCCGGCAACTCGCTGTTCACCGAGGACGGCATGAACATCAACTACATGGCGTTCAACTGCACGTCGAGCTCCGTGTGCAAGGACCAGAAGGTCCGCCACGCAATTGCGCAGGCCGTGAACGTCGACGAGATGGTGAGCTCGCTCTACGGCGACTATGCCTCCGCTGCACATTCCGTCATGCCCGTCTGGCTTGCCCCCTACGACGAGGATATCAAGCAGACGGAGTACGACCCGGATGCCGCAAAGGCAACGCTTGCCGAGCTCGGCGTCACGTCGCTCAAGTGCATCACGTACTCGAATGTGCGTCCGTACAACACGAAGGGCGGCCAGGTGCTCGCCGAGGCCATCCAGGGCTACCTCGACAAGGTCGGCGTCTCCCTCGATATCACGGCCTATGACTGGACGACGTACAAGACGAAGACCACGACCGATCCCTGGGATGTGTGCTTCTACGGCTGGACGGGCGACAACGGCGATCCGGACAACTTCATGAACCTGCTTGCCGACGCCACACCGACCATGAACATCGCCCAGTTCGACAACGCCGATTACAAGGCCCTCATCGCCAAGGGCGTTGCCACGAGCGACGACAACGAGCGTGCCGACATCTACAAGCAGTGCGAGCAGATCGTCGCAGACCAGAACCCGTGGCTGCTCATCTCGCACGCAAAGAACCTTGCGGGCTATAACCCCAAGGTCTCCGGCTTCGTTATCCACCCGACGGGCGTCGTCCGTCTCTGGAACGCAGTCAAGACGAACTAGTCAGTCCGCATCCACTCCGGATATGCGGACGCGGACGTGCAGGATGGGCCCAGTTCCCGTTCGCACGTCCGCTTTCATCTGCAAGGAAAGGAGGCAAGCGCCTTGAGCAAATACATCATCAAACGCATCCTGCAGTCGCTGCTCGTGCTCCTTGGCGTCTCCGTCATCGTCTTTCTGATCATGAGGGTGTTCTCGTCAGACCCGGCACCAGTCGTCTTGGGCGAGCATGCCACGCCTGACGAGATCCAGGCCTGGCGCGATGCCAACGGCCTCAATGACCCGATCCTGATCCAGTACTTCAACTTCCTGGGCGGAGCCCTTCACGGAGACCTCGGGACGTCGTACTACACGCACACGGCAGTTGCCGATGAGATCGCCTCGCGCTTCCCGGCCACGATCGAGCTTGCGCTCGTCGCAATCCTCATTGCGTCCTTCTTGGGCGTGAAGCTCGGCGTCGTCGCAGCGACGCACCGCGGCAAGGCAGCAGACGGCGGAACGCTGATCTTTGCCCTGCTTGGCGTCTCGATGCCGGTCTTCTGGCTCGGCATCCTCTTCATCATCCTGTTCTCGGGCGTGCTGCATATCCTGCCCTCGTCCGGACGTGTCGACCCGATGCTCCAGCCGGTAGGCGGCACCGGGCTCTACATCCTCGATACGCTCCTCTCGGGTGACTTCGAGGCTCTGGGCAATGTGCTCCAGCACCTGATCCTGCCGGCGGTCACGCTCTCGATGTATTCGATGGCAATCATCACGCGCATGACGCGTTCCTCGATGCTCGAGACCTTGAATGAGGACTACGTGCGTGTCGCTGCAGCAAAGGGCCTGCCGAAGAAGGAAGTCGTGAACCATCACGCGCTGCGCAACGCAATGCTTCCGGTCACGACGGTCATCGGCCTCCAGCTCGGCAGCCTCCTCGGTGGCGCCATGCTGACCGAAACGGTCTTCGCCTGGCCAGGCATCGGCAAGTATACGGTCGACTGCATCCTGAAGAGCGACTTCCCGGTCGTGCAGGGCGTCGTCCTTCTGATCGGCGTCATCTTCGTAATCATCAACCTCGTGGTGGACGTGATCTATGCCTACCTCGATCCGCGCATCAAGTACTCGAAGGAAGAGGGGTGAGCATGATGGCAGAAGCAGAAGCACAAGCGGCCCAGCCGGAAGCTGAGCGCCCCGATTCTCTCGCAGCGGATGTGTGGTATTCGCTGTGCGGCAACAGGGCAGCCCTCATCAGCCTTTTTGTCATTGCCTTCCTCGTCGTGATCGCAATCGTCACGACGGCATTCCCGCAGATCCTGCCGTATGACCCGTATGAGCAGGACCTCTCGGCGTCGTTCGAGGCGCCGTCTGCTGCGCACTGGTTCGGCACGGACCAGCAGGGCAGAGACATCTTCTGCCGCATCCTCGTCGGCACCCGCATCTCGCTTTCCGTCGGCCTTCTGGCCGTCAGCATCTCGCTCGTGATCGGCGTCACGCTTGGCGCCATTGCTGGCTACAAGGGCGGCATCGTCGACACGATTATCATGCGCATCATGGACATGATGCTCGCAATACCTTCGATCCTTCTTGCTATCGCGTTCATGGCGGCACTCGGCAAGGGCATCGACAAGGCAGTCGTGGCTATCGGCCTTGTCTCCATCCCTGAGTACGCCCGCATCGTGCGTTCGCAGATCCTCTCCGTGAAGGAGAACGACTACGTCGCCGCTGCCCGCGTGATCGGCGACAAGGACTCGGTCATCATCTTCCGGCACGTGCTGCCGAATGTGGCGCCGTCCATCATCGTCCGTGCAACCCTTGGCATCTCGGGCGCCATCCTCGACTGCGCAGCGCTTGGCTTCCTCGGCCTCGGCGTGCAGCCGCCTGCAGCAGAGTGGGGCGACATGCTCGGCCGTGGACGCAACTACATCTTCTCGGCGCCGTGGACGATGATCTTCCCGGGCCTCGCGATCACGATCACGGTCCTGGCATTCAACCTGCTGGGCGATGGCCTGCGCGACGCGTTCGATCCCAAGGCAAGGAGGAGGTGAGTGCCGTGCTGCTCGAAGTAAAGCATCTTGTGACCGAATTCCCGACACGCAAGGGTGTCGTGCGCGCCGTGAACGACGTGACGTTCGGCGTCGATTCCGGCGAGACGGTGGCTCTGGTCGGCGAGTCCGGCTCGGGCAAGTCCGTCACCTCGCTCTCGATCATGCGCCTACTGCAGGAGCCCGGACATGTTGCCGGCGGCTCCATCACATTCGACGGGCAGGATCTCCTCTCGCTCTCCGAGCAGGAGATGGAGTCCGTGCGTGGCAGCAAGATCGCTATGGTCTTCCAGGAGCCGATGACAAGCCTCGACCCGGTCTACCGTGTCGGCGACCAGATCGTCGAGGCAATCCAGCAGCACTCCGATGTCTCGAAGGAAGAGGCATGGGCACGTGCCGTGGAGGCACTCCGCGAGGTCGGCATCCCGAGCCCCGAGGAGCGTGCAAGCGACTATCCGCATGAGATGAGCGGCGGCATGCGCCAGCGCGTCATGATCGCAATGGCGCTCTCGTGCAATCCACGCCTCCTCATTGCAGACGAGCCGACGACGGCACTCGACGTGACGATCCAGGCACAGATTCTCGATCTCATCTATAAGCTCCGCCAGGAATACAACATGGGCGTGCTGCTCATCACGCACGACCTCGGCGTCGTCGCAGAGGTTGCCGACCGTGTCGTTGTCATGTACTGTGGCCAGGTCGTCGAGCAGTCTCCTGTCATGAAGCTGTTCGAGAAGCCGCTGCATCCCTATACGCTCGGCCTCCTGAACTCCATCCCGAGGCTCGACGATGATTCCTCGAAGCGCCTCTACACGATCAAGGGACAGGTGCCGAATCCGCTCCATCTGCCGAAGGGGTGCCCCTTCTCCGACCGCTGCCCGAAGTGCATGGACATCTGCCGCGAGAAGATGCCGGAGCTCAAGCCGTATGCACCGGACCCGGAGCGCAGCGTTCGCTGCCATCTCTACGATGAGAAGGAGGGGGAGTAGCCATGGAGCCAGATCAGTTGGCACAGGATCCGGATGTCCTGATCGACGTCCGCCATCTCACAAAGAGCTTTGTCGCCGATTCGAACTTCTTCGGCAAGCCCACGTCGTTCGTGCGCGCCGTGGACGATGTATCGTTTCAGATCCATCGTGGCGAGGCATTCGGCCTTGTCGGCGAGTCCGGCTGCGGCAAGTCGACGATCGGCAAGATGCTTGTCGGGCTTCTGACGCCGACAAGCGGATCTATCGTCTTCGAAGGGACGGAGCTCACGAAGCTCTCCCCGAAGGAGCGCCGCAAGTACTGCAAGGACATCCAGATCATCTTCCAGGACCCCTACGCGAGCCTGAACCCGCGCATGACAGTCGGGAAGATCATCGCCGAGCCGATGCTCACGAACAACATCCTGCCGGCCGACCAGGTCGACAAGCGGGTGGACGAGCTTCTCGAGTGCGTCGGTCTCGCCCCGTACATGAAGAACCGCTATCCGCACGAGTTCTCGGGCGGCCAGCGCCAGCGTGTCGGCATTGCCCGTGCGCTTGCCGTGAACCCGAAGCTCATCGTCTGCGACGAGCCGGTCTCTGCCCTCGATGTCTCGATCCAGGCACAGGTCCTGAACCTGCTCGATGACCTGAAGGACCAGTTCGGCCTCACGTATCTCTTCATCGCGCACGGCCTGAACGTCGTGAAGCACATCTCCGACCGTGTCGGCGTCATGTACCTCGGCCGCCTCATGGAGATTGCAGAGAAGAACGACCTCTACAGGACGCCGCTCTGCCCGTATACGCAGGCACTGCTTTCTGCCATCCCCTCGGTCGATCCGAAGCTGCGCCGTCGCCGCATCATCCTCGAGGGAGACGTTCCCTCGCCGATCGATCCTCCTGCAGGATGCCGCTTCGCGAGCCGCTGCTTCGCGAAGGTCGGTGCCTGCGATGTGGCAGCGCCGGACCTGAACGAGGTCCTGCCGGGACACTGGTGCGCCTGCCACCGCTACGACACGATCGATCCTGCCAACATCATCGACTGCTCGCGTGCGATCCAGAACGAGGCAGCACGTCCTACGTATGGACGTGGCACCACGGACGTGAACGCAGATCCTGTGGACCAGGAGCCCTAAGCCTCCAAGAACTGAAGCAAGAGCTTGAAGAATGCGCCTGCCGGCTGAGCCGGCGGGCGCATCTTCTTGTGCTCCGGAAAATTTCGAGCCATCCATCCGGACTTGACGGATATCAATTTCCCGTCCGTTCGGGCCATCTATCTTTCTTCCTGTCAGAACGCAAGAGAGATAGGAGACACACCATGCAGAAATGGCTCGCACAGAATCGCAGCAGGCTTGCTGCTGCGACAGGGGCGCTCGTCGCCCTTGCCTTCGGAGCAAAGATCCTCTTCGGCAATGCAGGGGCAGCACAGCTCCTCTTCCTTATCGCCTCCATCATCGGTATCGTTCCGATTGCGTATGAGGCCGTGCAGGCACTGCGCGTGCATGTCGTGAGCATCGACCTCCTCGTGACAATCGCGATGCTCGGTGCCCTCGCTATCCAGGAGTTCGAGGAGTCGGCAGCCGTTGCGTTCCTCTTCCTCTTCGGTGCCTACCTCGAACAGCGGACGCTTGCGAAGACCCGTTCCGCTATCAAGGACCTGACGGAGATGGCGCCTGAGACGGCACGCCGCAAGGCGGAAGACGGCACGTTCGAAGAGGTGGATATCGACGAGGTGGAGGCAGGAGACACCGTCCAGGTCCAGACCGGCGGAAAGATTCCGGTCGACGGCACCGTCACGACAGGCTCTGGTGCCGTCGACGAGGCAAGCATCACAGGCGAGCCTCTGCCTGCGGCAAAGGAGGCGGGAAGCAAAGTCTTCGCTGGCACGATCCTTCAGAACGGCACACTCGAGCTTATGGCAGAGAGGACCGGCGAGGATACGGCATTCGGCAGGATCGTCGAGCTCGTCGAGGAAGCGCAGGACTCCAAGACCGCTGCCGAGCGCTTCATAGACCGCTTCTCGAAGGTCTATACGCCAGCGGTCCTTGCAATCGCCCTGATCGTCTGGATCGCCACCCGCAATACGGAGCTCGCTGTGACGATCCTCGTGCTCGGATGCCCTGGTGCTCTCGTGATCGGCGTGCCGGTATCGAACGTGGCCGGCATCGGGAATGGCGCAAAGCACGGCATCCTCTTCAAGGGGAGCGATGCGGTCACGAAGGCAAGCCATATCGACACGATGCTCTTCGACAAGACCGGAAAGCTCACCTATGGGACACCGCATGTCGTGGAGGAGCGCTTCTATGGGAAGGACGGAGAAAGAGAGCTTGCAGAGGCCCTGCTCGCAAGTGCCGAGCGCGAATCGGGCCACCCGCTTGCCCATGCTATCGCTGAGCGCTATGAGAGCCTGCCGGCCTATACGGTGGATGCAACGGACGTAGTCCAGGGCCAGGGCGTCAAGGCCAGGGTGGCAGGACATGAGGTGCTTGCCGGTAACCGTCTCCTGATGGAGAGCTCGGACATCGAGCTTGCCGGCAAGGCGCAAGAAGATCTCGATGTGCTCGAGGAAGATGGTGACTCCATCGTGCTTGGCTCCGTGGACGGCCATCTCGTGCTTGCCCTCGGCATCCGTGACGAGGTGAGAGAAGGCATGCGCGAAGATCTTGAAGCACTCAAGCGCCTCGGCGTGAAGAAGCTCGTGCTCCTCTCGGGCGACAGCCAGAAGGCGGCAGAGCAGGTAGGCCATGAGCTTGGGCTCGACGAGGTGCGGGGAGGCCTTCTTCCCGAGGACAAGGCAGCCTTTGCACGCGAGCGCCAGGAGGCAGGCGAGACCGTCGCCTTCGTCGGTGACGGCATCAATGACAGCCCCTCGCTTGCTGCAGCCGATATCGGCATCGCTATGGGCAGCGGTACCGATGTGGCTATCGAGACATCGGATGTCGTGCTCGTCGTCTCCGACTTCCACAAGATGGCCCATGCGCTCGGCCTTGCGAAGGCGACGAGCCGGAACATGGCGGAAAACATCGCAATCGCCCTCATCGTCGTCGCCGTCCTTCTGGCAGGGCTTGTCGGCAGCACGTGGATGAACATGGCCCTCGGCATGCTCGTGCACGAAGGAAGCATCCTCGTCGTGATCCTCAATGCGATGAGGCTCCTGAAATTCCAGGAAAGATAGCCAGCACTTGACAGATATCAATTTTCCGATTGCCCATCTCGGCGAAAGTATTCGCAGAACAAGAAGCCAAGAGAAAGGACTGAAGACCATGACCGGAAAAGCAACACTTCAGCTCGAGACCCTCGCATGCCCGACGTGCATGCAGAAGATCGAGGCAGCCATCAGAAGCGTCGACGGCGTCGATGCAGACAGCGTGAAGGTCCTCTTCAACGCAAGCAAGGCAAAGGCAAGCTTCGATGCAGACGTGACGGATGCGGAGAAGATCGCAGACGCCGTACGGGCCGTCGGCTACGACGTCCTGAAGGTGCAGAGCCGCTGAGGCGGCAGGTCCAGGATGAACAGGAACCACCAAGAAAGAAGGAGCACATCATGAGCAACACAAAGGCATTCTTCGAGGCAAACGACCAGGAGCTCGACCTCTTCACGAAGGCAATCACGAAGGCACACGGTGCACATCACCCTGAAGTCTTCGAGGTCAGGAAGATCTACGAGGCGATCCAGCGCAAGATGAGAGACGGTGTCGAAGATGTGCGGGATGAGATGCTTGCACTCCGTCGCGTGACCCAGGGCTACGTCGTTCCCTCAGATGCCTGCGGCGCCTTTGCCCGCACGTATCAGCTCCTGAGCGAGCTCGATAGTGTCGCTCTCGGGTAAGCTGGAAGAGGATTCAATCGGCCGGGATGTCCTTTCGGGCATCCCGGCGCTTTGCCAGAAAGGAGTACGCCTGTGGCCGAGCATATGTGCGTCACGATCGTGCCGCTCTTCGAGAAGCTCTCGGACGCCGACAAGGAGGCCATCAATGGCTTGGCGCGGCACAGGGAGTATCGGAAGGGCGAGCTTGTCTTCCAGCCGGGAGACGACGAGCTTGCTATCGTTGCCCGCGGCAGCATGAAGGTCTACCAGCTCTCGCCGAGCGGCAAGGAGCAGCTGCTCAGGGTTGTCAGGCCCGGAGGCTATGAAGGCGAGAGCCAGCTTTTCGGCATCGCGAACGAGACGCTCTTTGCAGAGGCGATGGAGGATACGGCCATCTGCAGCCTCAGCAAGAAGGCGTTCAACCAGGTCCTGATGTCCAATCCCGAGATCGGCATCAGGCTCTTCGAGCTGAGCTCCCAGAAGATGGTCCAGATGGAGCGCCAGGTGCAGCTTCTGTCCCTCGAACGCGTCGAGGAGCGCCTTGCAGCCTATCTCCTGGATCTCTCCGAGAAGGAGGCCGATGCCAAGATAGGGCTGCCGATGAAGATGAAGGACGTCTCCCAGTATCTCGGCACGACTCCTGAGACGCTCTCGCGCAAGTTCCGCTATCTCGATGACCAGGGCCTGATCGAGCGCAAGGGACGCACCGTCACGATTCTCGACGAGGACGGGCTCCTCGATATCTGAGGAAGTGCTGTTGGCTGCAGGAGCGTTCTCAAGCGCTTCAGCATGAAAAGAGGGACCGAAAGCCTAATGGGCAGGCTTTCGGTCCCTTTGTGTGTCTCTCAAGGCCTCTCTTCGGCTGCCGGGCTGTCTTCTTTCTCGTTGTCAGTCCATTCCGCGGGCAGCATGGCGATACCATCTGCATTCAGCTTGGCGCGATAGGCAAATGAAGCAAGATGCTTATAGTCAAGACCGGCGGCAGGCTTCGAAGTCCTGCTTCCGACTTCTGAGATTGCGCTGTCGAACGCCTGGCTGGGTCTGAAGCTTGGCGTCTCTGCATGCACTGCAGCCGCGTGCGCAATGTCTCCGGAAGTCCGCTCGTGAGCAGCCATCATCGCCTCCCGCAATCAGATCAAGACATGCTCTCTGCATTCGCATCTAGCGTATACCGGCAGCTAACAAGCCTCAAGAACGCGAAGGGCCAGGTTTTGCTGCTACACGGCTTCGATGAGATCCGTGCCAGGGTGCGCTGCAATCATCTCGTCTGCAGAGACGGAACGGATGGCAGGGTCGTCGTATGTGTTCCAGTAGTACGTATGGGTCCTCTGGGAATAGCCGCCGGTATAGACGGTCTTCTCGAACTCCCCGTTCGTCATCCTTGCGGCGCCGTCGATCATAGCAACGCCCGCAAGCTCATGGAACATGCGGGAGACATTGGCCTCCTCCGTCGTCTGCTCAGGGTAGTTTGCATTGAGGTAGGCGATGCGCACGAAGCGGGAAGGCGAGTAGTAGTCGCCCGGGATGCCGCGCATGCCGGCACCCGATCCATACGGCGTGAGCGCAGCTGCCCTCCAGGTCTGGGTTGCTGGCACGTCGCTTGTGACATTGAGGTAGTTCCTGAGGTTCTCGCGGTGCCATCCGAATCCCGGCTGGTTTGCAAGGACGTCGACGTCGTCTGCGAAGATCTGCATGCCATCTTGCGTGTATTCGACCGCGATGCTGCGCTTGCCGTCGCCGACAATCCAGTGGAGGAGCGAGGTCGGATATTTGTCGACGATGGGGGAGTCGACGACAGCGACATCCTTGAGCGCTGCCTCGGCTTCATCGACGGTCGTGAAGTTCGCGACGATCCAGAGCGGAAGCTCCCAGGAGGCGACATTCGTCTTGCCGGGGACAGCTTCCTTCTCATACTGCGCATAGCCCGGGAAGTTGAGGCCGGCGCAGGCAAGGCCTTCTGTATTCGCGCAGTCGAAGTAGAGCGGCGTATCCTTCTCGACGATGCCCATGCCGATGACGGGATGGGGAAGGGCAGGCGTAGCCTTGAAGGGCGAGAAGGGCGCATAGCCTTCGGGCGCTACGACGACACGCTCCCCATAGCCCTGGCTCCAGTCGAGGTTGCGGGCGAAGTAGAGATTGCCTTTGTCGTCCGAGAAACGGATTGCAGTGCACATGGAACCCTCCGATGCTTGATGGAAGCGCACCCTGCGCTTCGGCTACAGAGGGATATACCCATGCCGGAAAAATTAGTCATACATAGTAGACAAATTTTGGAAATCGGCACAGAATACAGCATTTGCCTCAATCATGAAACTCTCATTATAGCGCGGTCTCTTGCAGATTTGCCATCATCTCTTCTGTACGGTCAATTTGCGTCGGTTTGCGGCAATTCGCTGACCTGCAGTTTTGGAAGTATGTCGAGATGAACTCGACATCAGAGATTTCTGAACTCGACGCAGCTCGACGCCTGTCGAGTTGAACTCGACAAGGAGCAAAAAAATTTTGGAAATGTCGAGTTTCTCGGAAACGCTTCCAGCAGAGTGGTGTATTGTGTAGCTATGCAAGAGCTGGAAGCGTTTCCAGCGTGACACCCACCAATCACGCCTGAGGCGCTTCCGGGCTTGCTGCAGGACGGATGTCTGGTTTAGATGCGAGCATCCATCCGTATGGCAGTCTCTCTTTTTCTTGTATGCAATAAGGAGTGCATCCCATGATCGATCTCGAACAGCGTGCCCACGAGAAGTTCGGACTTCCCCTTGCCGCACTGGACGATTCCGACGTCTGCACGATGCTTATGGATATGGTCCGCGAGAAGGCAGCCGAGCTTCCGGTGACGGAAGGCAAGCGCCGTCTCTATTACATCTCCGCCGAGTTCCTGATTGGCCGTCTTCTGACGAACAACCTCATCAATCTTGGCATCTACAACGAGGTGAAGGACCAGCTCTTCCGGGCAGGCCATGACCTGAACAAGATCGAGGAAGCAGAGGCAGAGCCGTCGCTGGGCAACGGCGGACTTGGCCGTCTTGCTGCGTGCTTCCTCGACTCCATCGCAACGCTTGGCCTTCCGGGTGACGGCGTGGGCCTCAACTACCACTACGGCCTCTTCCATCAGAAGTTCGTCGCGAACCAGCAGACCGAGCTTCCGGATGAGTGGCTCAAGGAGCAGGACTGGCTCGTCGATACCGGCACGTCCTACACCGTGCATTTCGGCGGCTTCGATGTGAAGTCGAAGCTCTATGATATCGACGTCCTGGGATACGGCAGGAACACGAAGAACAGGCTCCACCTGTTCGACCTCGTCGGTGTCGATGACGGTCTCGTGCCTTCTGGTTCCATCGACTTCGACAAGGAAGCCGTGAAGAAGAACCTCACGCTCTTCCTCTATCCTGACGACTCCGATGAGGCAGGCAGGCTCCTTCGCGTCTATCAGGAGTACTTCATGGTGTCGAACGCGGCACAGCTCCTCGTCGACGATGCCATTGCACGTGGATCCAACCTGCACGACCTCGACGAGTATGCCGTCGTCCAGATCAACGATACGCACCCGACCATGGTCATCCCTGAGCTCATCAGGATCCTCGTCGACGAGCACAGCTTCAAGTTTGATGAGGCCGTCTCGATCGTGAGCCGCATGGTCGCCTACACGAACCATACGATTCTCGCCGAGGCGCTCGAGAAGTGGCCGCTCTCGTTCCTCAGAACAGTCTCTCCTCGCATTGCTGACATCATCGAGAAGCTCGACTACAAGCAGAAGCAGGAGCACGACGACCCTGCTGTCGCTATCATCAAGGACGATATCGTGCACATGGCACATATCGATATCCACTATGGCTTCTCTATCAACGGCGTGGCGGCGCTCCACACGAAGATCCTCGAGGAGTCCGAGCTCAAGCCGTTCTACGATCTGTACCCGGAGAAGTTCTCGAACAAGACGAACGGCATCACGTTCCGCCGCTGGATCATGGGCTGCAACCCGGCGCTGACCCAGATTCTGGATGATACGCTCGGCACCGACTGGCATACGACGGGCGACCTCTCTGGCCTCCTCAAATACAAGGACAATCCGGAGATGCTCGGCAAGCTCTCTGATGCCAAGGAAATCGCGAAGCGCAGCATGCGTGAGTTCATCCGCGAGAACCGCGGCGTCGAGATTCCGCGCGACGCAATCATCGATGTACAGATCAAGCGCATCCACGAGTACAAGCGCCAGCAGATGCTTGCCCTCTACCTCATCTGGAAGTACCTCGATATCAAGAATGGCAACATCCCGGCACGCCCGATCACCGTCATCTTCGGCGGCAAGGCTGCTCCTGCCTACACGATTGCCCAGGACATCATCCATCTGATCCTCACGCTCTCGCAGTGGATTGCCAATGACCCGGATGTCTCCCCGTATCTCCAGGTCATCATGGTCGAGAACTACAATGTGAGCGCAGCAGAGAAGCTCATCCCGGCAGCAGACATCTCCGAGCAGATCTCGCTTGCCTCGAAGGAGGCTTCGGGTACGTCGAACATGAAGTTCATGCTCAACGGTGCCGTGACGCTCTGCACGATGGATGGTGCAAACGTCGAGATTGCCGACCTCGTCGGCCCGGACAACATCTATACGTTCGGCGCCTCCTCGGAGGAGGTCGTGCGCCTCTACGCAGAGAATGCCTACCGTCCACACGATCTCTACCTGCGGCCGGGCACGAAGCTCTTGGTCGACTTCATCACGAACCCGAAGTTCATGGCTACCGGCAACCCTGAGCGCCTGAAGCGTCTCCACGACGATATGGCCAACAAGGACTGGTTCATGGCGCTTCTGGACCTCGAGGATTACATTCAGGTCAAGGAGCGTGTCTACGCCGACTACGAGGACCGCACTGCCTGGATGAAGAAGTCCCTTGTCAACACCGCTATGGCCGGCAAGTTCTCATCCGACCGCACGATCTCCCAGTATAACGACGAGATCTGGCATCTTTCCTAAGCCCCCCAATCCCCTGCTCCACGCAGCTTCCTCCCTTGTGCTGCGTGGAGCACCTCCTTCGTTTCTCCCCCGAAAGCCTCCTTCTGCGCAAGCAGGAGGAGGCTTTCTGCTAGGGAAGGGGAGAGAGGGATTCGGGAAAGGAGTCTTGGCAAAGAAAGGGCCGCCTTGCGGCGGCCCTGAAACGCTTTGCTCTGAGCGGATGTCCTACATCTCGGAGTTGCCGCCGGCGATGCCGGAGACGGAGGAGTTGACGTAGACGGCGTAGATTGCGTCTGCAAGCTCCTTGGCAACAGAGATGGACTTGATCTTCGAGCCCGGCTGGTTTGCAACAGCGCAGGGGATAGCGTCAGTGACGACGCACTCGACGATCGGTGCATTCTGGAGACGCTCGACAGCGGAGCCGGAGAAGATGCCGTGGGTGGCGGAGATGTAGATGTCGCCTGCACCCATCTCCTTGAGCTTGTTGATGGAGCCGACAAGCGTGCCGCCAGTGTCGATCATATCGTCGTTGATGATGCAGGTCTTGCCGACGATGTTGCCGATGACGCCCATGACCTCAGCAGCGTTGTGCTTCGGGCGGCTCTTGTGGGCAATGGCAACCTCGCAGCCGAGGTAGTCAGCGAGCTTCTTGGCGACCTTGGCGCGGCCCATGTCCGGGGAGACGACGACGGTGTTGTCCCAGTCGAAGTCCTTCGTCTTGAAATAGTCGCCGAACTGGTAGAGTGCCGTTAGATGCGTGACGGGGATGTCGAAGAAGCCCTGAATCTGGTTGGAGTGCAGGTCGAGCGTGATGACGCGGTCGACGCCTGCAGCCTCGAGCAGATTGGCGACAAGGCGTGCCGTGATCGGCTCGCGGGATGCGGCCTTGCGGTCCTGGCGGGCATAGCCGTAGTGGGGGATGACAGCCGTGAAGGAGGCAGCAGATGCACGCGTTGCGGCATCGGCGACGATTAGGGTCTCCATCATGAGGTCATTCACGTTCTTGCCGGCAAGGGACTGGACGAAGAAGACTTCGCAGCCGCGCACGGTCTCCTCGAAGCGGGCGTAGATCTCGCCGTTCGCGAACTTCTCGATCTTGAGGCCGGATAGCGGCAGGTGCAGGATATCGCCGATCTTCTCGGCCAGCTGCGGGTTGCTCGTGCCCGAGTAGAGACGGATGTTCTTCTCCACCTGGATGGGTTCGCACAGATTCTCGTACATTAGTCCTCTTCCTTCAGACGCTCCCAGTAGTGGTTTGCCCAGTCTTCCTTGATTATCTGCTGGCTGCGCTCGAGGGAGAGCGCGCCTGCCGGCACATCGTGCGTGATGCAGGAGCTTGCACCGACGAGGGCGTTCTCGCCGATCGTCACCGGCGCGACCATCATCGTGTCGGAGCCCACGAAGACGTGGTCGCCGATGGTGGTATGGCTCTTGTGCTTTCCGTCATAGTTGCAGGTGATGGAGCCGCCGCCGATGTTCACGTTGGCGCCCATCGTGCAGTCGCCGATGTAGGAGAGGTGCGGGACCTTCGAGCCCTCGCCGACGACAGAGTTCTTGAGCTCGACATGGGTGCCAGCCTTGGCGCCCTTGAGGAGATGCGTATGGCCCCTGAGGTAGGCACGCGGGCCGCAGTTCACGTCGTCGTCGATTGCAGAGTCTACGAGAATGGACTCGTCGACCGTACAGCCATTGCCGACGGTTGCGTTCGTGAGGCGGCTGTTCGGGCCGATTGTGCAGTCTGTGCCTACGGTCGTGTGGCCGAAGAGGATGGTCTGGGGCATGAGGACGGTGTCCTGGCCCACGGTCACATCGGCGCCGACCCAGACCTGGTCGGGGTCGAGCATGGAGACACCGGAGAGCATCAGCTCATGGTTGATGCGGCGCTGCATGACCTTCGTGACCTCAGCAAGCTGGGCACGGTTGTTGACGCCGAGGACCTCGGAAGCCTCAGGTGCGTGGTGCATGCCGACAGGCTCGCCTTCGGAGGCGAAGATCTTGATGAGGTCAGGGAGGTAGTACTCGCCCTGGGCGTTGTCGTTGCCGATCTTGTCGAGGTTGTCGGCAAGACGGTGGCCGCAGAAGCAGTACGTCGCGGAGTTGCACTCTTTGAGCGTCTGGCGCTGCTCCTCGTTGCAGTCCTTGTGCTCGACGATGGCGGTGACCTGGCCCTGCTCGTCCAGGACGACGCGGCCATAGCCCGTGCAGTCCTCTGGTGTCATGGTCAGCACCGTGCAGGCGGCATGCTGCGCCTTGCGCTCCTCCACGAGGGCGGCAAGCGTCTCAGGCTTTATGAGCGGAGTGTCTCCTGCCATCACAAGGACAGGACCGGAGAAGCCGCCGATTGCGTCGCGCACGACGCGGACGGCATGGCCGGTGCCGAGACGCTCTGTCTGCTCGACGAACTCGACAGGTGCCTCTCCCTCCGGGACAGGTTCATGGGCGAAGAAGTCGCGTACCTCATCGGCGCCATTGCCGACAACGACAATGGCACGCGTAGCGCCAGCCTTGCGGGCTGCGCGGACACACCACCACACGAGCGGCTTGTCCAATACCTTGTGCATGACCTTGGGGTGACGAGACTTCATGCGCGTACCCTCGCCTGCAGCGAGGACAATCGCGGTAAATGGCATAGAACGGCCTCCAACGAAGTTGCTATGCGTGAATCGTCAAAGCTGTGGCTGCTGGAAGGTGCTTGCTGTTCCTTGACAGAACCCGAACAATCCGCAGCTAGGCTTATGATAGCGCAGCTATTGTGCCTGCAGCAGCACGAATGACGTGCTCATTCACACGACACAACCTTTTCAGCCATTTTGGATGCCTTTGTCGGGGAAGTCCTGTCGAGCTCAGCTCGACAGAAAGATGCCGGTGTCGAGTTCAAAGGACAGGATGCATTCTGCTCATGCAGGGCAGGTGTCTGTGCGCTTTCTCTTGTTGCCAGGTTGTGAACCTGCCGCACTGAGGGGATGGGCCACGATACCCTTTATCCGAAACATTCTCTGGAGGAAGGACTTTGGATGAGAAAGCCGCGCATCGCAATCATCGGCAAGGGTGCTTTGGGCATGCTCTACGGGAGCATGGTGCAGGATGCGCTGGGTGCCGACGCCGTCACCTTCGTGATGGATCCAGCACGTCTTGCGAAGCATGCAGGCGATGTCTCAACCGTGAACGGGTGCGAATGCCCGTTCCGTGATGCCGTGCCTGAAGAGGCGGGCGTACAGGACCTCGTGATTCTGGCCGTGAAGAGCTATGGGCTCGAAAGCGCACTCGATCTTGTGCCGTCCCTTCTCGGCGAGAAGACGCGCATCATAAGCGTGCTGAACGGCATCAGGAGCGAAGAGCGGGTGGCGGCACGCTTCGGGTGGGAGCGCATCGTCCCCTGCGTTGCACAGGGCATGGATGCATCGCATTTTGGCGCATCGCTTACCTACTCGAAGACAGGCGAGCTCCATATCGGATGCTTCGAGAAGACGCCTCAGGAGGCACTCCGTGAGGTCGAGGATATCCTCACCCGTGCTGGCATCGCGCACGTCGTGGAGGAAGATATCCGCTACCGCATGTGGGCCAAGTTCATGCTCAATGTCGGCATCAACCAGACCTGCTGCGCCTTTGGCGCAAGCTACGGCGATGTGTATGCGGATGAGACCTCGGAGCTCTGGCGCACGTTCATCTCTGCCATGCGCGAGGTCGTGGCTGTGGCGCAGGCAGAAGGCGTGGCACTTGCGGAAGCAGACCTTTCTGCCTATGCAGCGCTCGAGCGGACGCTCGATCCCGCCTCGACGCCCTCGATGGGGCAGGACCGCATCAACCAACACAGGACCGAAGTGGACGAGTTTTCGGGAGAGGTCATGAGGAGAGCCCAGAAGCATGGCATACTCGTGCCGGTGAATGCGTTCCTGAACAAGCGCATACGCGAGATAGAGGCGTCCTACCTCAAGGCATAGCATGGGAGCTGCTTGCTCAGATGGAATTGACTCAATAGGAATTGAGTCAATCGGAATTGAGCTAAAGCTTATGGGCTCAGCAGCACCCCGGATATCCGTTCGCTTCTCAAAGAAAAAGCTCCCCTCCGAAGAGGGGAGCTTTGCGTTTCAGTGGCTGGAGCAGAGGGATTCGAACCCCCATTACAGGCACCAAAAACCCGGGTCCTGACCATTGGACGATGCTCCAAAGCTGGGAATACAGTGTATCAGGTCTTGGAGCTGCGTGCCAGATGGAAGCTACTTTGCGAAGGCTGCGCAGATGGCATCGAGCAGAAGGACTGCGAGCGTCTGGGCATCGCTTGTCGTGAAGGTGCCATTGTAGTCGGGGCCGACCGGAAGCTCGATGCGCAGGATCGGCTGCTTCGCATCGGAGAGCTCGAGTGCGCTCCTGATGCGCGTGGCCAGGGTCTCGGTGTCGTCGAGCGTGAGGTTAGCGACATTCGTCGAGTTCTCAGGTAGGGGAGATGCTGCCATGCTGAAGATTGCCTCGCAGTCGGGCGTCGCATGGTCGGGATCGTCCACGAGCTCGAGGCCAGAGTTGTTCGCTGTTGCGCTTGCGAGGTTGAACATGCGACCGGCCACATTCCTCGAGATCGGATCCTCGCCGGTGATGGCGAGATGGGTGCCTTCGAGCACGTTGGCTGCGCGGGCATAGCCCATGACGCCCATGGGGTGCGGGCCAGCTGCGGGCTTTCCAGCCCACACATGGTGCAGGCGCTCGATAGCATCGAACGTCTCCGGGAATGCCATGCCGTCAGCAAGCTGGCCGACGCCTTCCTGGAAGGACTTCACGGCAGCCTCGGTATGGGCACCAAAGAAGCCATCTGCCTCGCCGCAGGAGAAGCCGAGGATGTTCAGGGCATTCTGGAGCTCGCGTACGTCGTTGCCGTGGAAGTTCGGCAGGCGCAGATAGAGGGTGCGGTCACCCATCTCATAGCACTCGTCCACGAGCGCTGCCCAGGTCTGGGCATCCACAGCCTGGCCGAGCGGCAGATCGTGCTCGATGCGGAACTTCGCGACCGCATTTGCCGTCGAAGGGCCGAAGTGGCGCTCAGCGCACTCCTCGTCGTCGATGGTGTACCCAAGATGCTTGAGACGGTCCTGGATGTCCTCGACAGCGTCGCCGCTTGTTCCCTCAAGAATGGGATTCATCCGTTCCTCTTTCATATCTATGCACCCCATATCGCTTCATGCGGATGGTATGCGGAGCTCAATTTGGGAAGGTCTCGCATGCTACACGCTTTGTATGGTACGCGTCTTCGCAAGATGGTCTAGCCGGCGCGCTCCACAAAAAAGTCGGCCATATCGAGGAGGAGCTCTTCGGCATCGGCTGCCCAGCTGAGCCCCTCGAGATGGCTCTTGGCCGAGGCGGCAAGTTCGTGGGCCTCTTCGCGCACGGCGTCGATGGCGCCTGCCTCGTCCATGAGGGCAACGGCACGGGCCTGCGCATCCGGATCCTCCATATGGGCAGAGAGGATGGAGATGAGCTCGTCGTGCGCAGCCTTCGGCAGGCGCTCGAGGGCAAGGCAGACCGCAAGCGTGCGCTTTCCTTCCGTGATGTCGCTCCGGAAGTCCTTGCCCTGCTTCTCGGCATCGCCGACAAGGTTCAGAAGGTCGTCCTGGAGCTGGAAGGCAAGGCCTGCATCCATGCCAAAGGCATGAAGGGCAGCTATCTGCTCCTTCGTGCCGCCTCCCGTGATGGCGCCTGCTGCGAGAGGCGTTGCTGCCGAATAGTAGGCTGTCTTGTGCCTTGCCATGACCCTATAGTCATCGGGTGTGATGTCCCAGCGCCCATCCCTCGTCCAGCCGAGGTCCAAGGCCTGGCCCTCCACAGTGCGCTGCTCCATGCGGGCAAGAAGGGAAAGGACGGAGAGCTTCGTATCTGCATCGAGCGTGCAATCGTCCAGGATGCCTGCAAAGGTGTGGACGATGCCGAGGTCTCCGATATTGATTGCGACGCCTGTGCCCTCCGTGAGGTAGGTGCAGGGCTCGCCGCGGCGCAGCTGCCCCTCATCGGCGATATCGTCGTGGATGAGGGCAGCTGACTGGAAATACTCGATAGCAGAGGCACAGGAGAGCGCACGGGCTTCGTCTCCGCCTACGGCCTCGGCGCCCAAGAGCACAAGGGCAGGGCGGGTGCGCTTGCCGCCTGCTTCGGTGAAGCGGGCAAGCGGCGCATAGGCATAGCGCTCCATGTCATCCACTGACTGCGTCCTGGCTTCGGGCTTCGGTGCATGCTCGGCCAGGTACGCATTGATGGCAGGACGCTTCTGAGCAAGATATGCCGCAAAGAGGCGGCCGTGCGCTTCTCCCATAGCGGTCTATCCCTCGTAGCCGTTCGGGTTCTTGGACTGCCAGTTCCAGCCATCGCGGCACATATCGTCGATTGTGTACTTGGCCTTCCAGCCCATCTCGCGCTCTGCCTTCGAGCAGTCGGCGTAGTTCGCATCGACATCGCCCGGACGGCGCGGCTCGATTCTGTACGGAAGCTCCTTCCCGCAGGCCTTGGAGAAGGCCTTGATGATCTCGAGGACCGAGGTGCCCTTGCCGGTGCCGAGGTTGAAGATTTCGACGCCTGTGCGGCCGTTCATCCAGCGCAGTGCTGCGACATGGCCGGTACCGAGGTCGCAGACATGGATGTAGTCGCGCACGCCTGTGCCGTCAGGCGTGTTGTAGTCGTCGCCGTAGACATGGACATACTCGCGCTTGCCGACAGCGACCTGTGCGACATACGGAAGCAGGTTGTTGGGGATGCCCTTCGGGTCCTCGCCCATGAGTCCGGAGGGGTGTGCTCCGATGGGATTGAAGTAGCGGAGCAGCACGACATTCCACTCGGGGTCTGCCGTGTGGAGGTCGGTGAGAATCTGCTCGATCATCCACTTCGTCCAGCCATAGGGGTTCGTGGCAGGCTTCTTCGGGCTCTCCTCGGTGAGGGGCAGGGAATCAGGCTTGCCGTAGACTGTGGCGGAGGAGCTGAAGATGATGTCCTTGCAGCCGTGGTTCCTCATCACGTCGACGAGGGTGAGCGTGTTGCCGAGGTTGTTCGTGTAGTACTCGATCGGCTTCTTGACGGACTCGCCGACAGCCTTGAAGCCTGCGAAGTGGATGACACGGTCGATATCGTTCTCGTCGAAGATCTCGTTCATCGCCTCGCGGTCATTCACATCGGCACGATAGAACGTGAGGTTCTTTGCCTTCTCTTCGCCGACGATCGTATCGATGCGGTCGATGACCTTCTCCGAGGCATTGGACAGATCGTCCACGATCACGACCTGGTAGCCGCTGTTCAGGAGCTCGACGACCGTGTGGCTGCCGATGAATCCTGCACCGCCGGTGACGAGGACGCAGGTATCCTTCGGATCCTTCTTCTCGCTCATGTACGTCTCCTTGTGCTCAGGGCAGACGATGCCTGCCCATGTACAGAAACAAGCACAGCAAAGTATACCAGCTGCCTATGGACGTGCTGTTGGGCAGGACATGACAGCACCTGGCAGATGGATGCTGCCTGCAGCCAACATCGAAGCGGGTCGGTTCGGCGCGGGGGAGGGCAGCATGGATGGAAGATGCACCATCTATCAGGGGGATGCGCATATCGTTGTGCACCTGGAGCTTCCCCGCGATGGGCGGCTCCGGGATTTCGGATACGGCTTCTATGGCACTGAGAGCCTCAGACAGGCAAAGCGCTGGGCGCTGACGCGCAGGCCGGTCTCAGCTGTGACCTGCTCTGTCTATACAGAAAGCAGCGGCCTGGATGACCTGAGCTTCCCTGAGATGAGCGAAGAGTGGCTCGATTTCATTGCAAGTTGCCGGAGGGGATCCGAGCACGATCACGATATCGTCGAAGCCCATGGCGGACGATCGGATCTGGAACTATATCGAGGATTTCGTGGCGGGCGAGATCACGCGTGAGGCATTCTGGGAGCTTGTGAAATTCAGGTACCCGACCCATCAGATTGCTTTCTGCACTGAGGACGCACTCGAGACGCTGAGATTCGAGGGAGCAGATGAGCTATGGAGAACATCTGCTTTCCCGACGAAGAGATATCGAAAGATGACCTTCTCTTTGTCTGCTACATGATTGAGCGCGTGTCCCGGAAGCTCCACCAGAGGAATCTCTATACCGCCTCGCGTATAGGCCGGAAGAATCTCGAGCACTGCCTGAGCGTGGCAGATGTGCTCTATGCGGAAAAACCGGAAGATGTCGAGGACCAGTGGATTGCGGATTATGGGCTCGAAATGGGTAGCTTCGACATTTCCAGGGTGGATTTGAGCCTCGTTGAGAGAATTCCCTCTGTCCTTGCTATGGGGAAGGTCTATTGCCGTCTGATCCTCGATACGATGCAGCCGGACGAAGACTATGCGGATGGAATCATCCACGTCTATTCATCGGGTATCTGCCGCATCATCGACGATTGCAATGCGAGCGCCTATTGCGAGCCGCCCTACGTGATTGCCCGAGCCTATCTGAATGGCGGATTCTGAAGCAGAGATTCGGGAGGAGAGCGAAGAGGGGTGCCAGGCAGCACGGCCTGGCACCCCTCATGCATGTCTTGAGACAGCTCTCTACTTTGCGAGCAGAGCCTGATATCCCGCCATCGTGTAGTAGTTGTACGGCTGGTTGAAGTGCGGCAGGAAGAAGATGTCGAGGAGCGCCAGGCGGTCGATCGTGATGCCCTCCTGGATGGCAAGCGAAAACATGTGGATGCCTGCGCTCATATCGTAGGTCGATGCCATCTGAGCTCCGAGCACCTTTCTCGTCGTGCCGTCGTAGACGACCCTGATTGTGACCTCGGGGTTCTCCGTCTCGATGAAGGTGGCCTTCTGCACGTCTGTGAAGTCGCTCACCTTTGCGTCATAGCCGAGCTTCTTCGCCTTGGCCTCGGTGAGACCAGTCGCTACCATCTTGAGGTCGTAGATGCAGATGCCGGAAGACCCTTGGACACCGATGCCGTCAATGGCGGTTCCGGCAGCATTGTGGCCAGCCACGATGCCGGAACGCACAGCGTTCGTTGCAAGCGCGATATAGGCAGCCTCGCCGTCTTCAGCGTTGTCGAAGCAGCTCGAGCAGTCGCCGATGGCATAGACGCCCTTCTTCGAGGTCTCCTGATGGTGGTCGACAAGAAGCGCTCCATTGCCGAGCGTCGCGAAGCCTGCATCGCAGAAGAGCTCTGCGTTCGGACGGAAACCGACGCAGACGCAGACAAGGTCTGCTGCATGCGTCCCCTTGTCGGTCACGACGGATGCAACCTTGCCATCCTTGCCCTCGAAGTGCTCGACGGTCTCGCCGAAGGCAAGATGGATGCCGTGGGAGGAGAGGTTCTCTGCCATGCGCTCGGAGAATGGTGCATCGAAGTTCGAGGAGACGCAGGTCGGCGCCTGGTCGATGAGCGTGACCTCCTTGCCGCAGCGCTGGAAGGCTTCGGCGAGCTCGACTCCGATATAGCCGGCACCGACGACGGCGACGCGCCTGATTGCCTCATCCTTGAGCTTTTCGATCACGGCCTGGGCATCCTGGAAGAGCTTCACCTGCTGGATATTCTCGAGGTCGCGTCCTTCCCAGCGGGGAAGCACCGGCACAGAGCCAGTTGCCAAGATCAGCCTGTCGTAGTGCTGCTCATACGTCTTGCCGTCGGGCCCTTCTGCATAGAGCATCTGGGCATCGTAGTCGATATGGTCGACACGGGTTTCCATGTGGACCGTGGCGCCCTTTGCCTCGAACTGCTCCTTCGTCTGGTAGAAGAGACCATCGGGCTTCGAGATCTGCCGTCCGATCCACAGTGCCATGCCGCAGCCGAGGAAGCTGATGTTCGAGTTCTGGTCGAAGATGATGACGTCGTTTCCGGGATGGTTGTCGAGTATCGCATTGGCTGCTGCCGTGCCGGCGTGGTTGGCGCCGACAATCACGATCGTGCTCATGGGGAAGTCCTCTCGTTCTGCTTCTGGTGAGACATATGGCGTTCTTCGTTCATATGTCACAAAATTAGTATCAATAAACAGGACTGATTACAAGCAGCAATCGGGAAACGGTACAAATAGGCAAAGGCAGCGATTTTCAGTTATCTCAAACCTTTGTCGCGACTGCGTCGCGATACGGCGAGGAAACGAAAGCCTCAGATGTGTTTAAGCTCCGTCCCGTAGCCTTGAGCCATACACAGACAGACAAGAGCATCCGTCAGGAGGCACGAGATGGCACAGAATGAAAAGAACGCAGAGGCTACGGCTGTACGGGCACAGAGCTATCTTCTGGCCCAGGACGAATGCGCAGAGCTCCTCTTCTGGGCACGCAGCCAGAAGGGCACCGCCGAGAAGCGCTTCGAGAAGCGCCGCCTCTATCTCGATTCCGATGCATTTGCCCTGGCACAGAGCGTCATGCGCGGATCTGCCTTCAGGGCCCAGGTCTGGCTTGAGAGCGAAGGAGCAGCAACCTTCGAGGACGATGTGGATCTCAGGGTCGCAGAGTCGTTTGCCGGCTTCGGCTATACCTTCCATACGAAATCGTCCCTGCTCGAGACGCTCCTGCTCAGCCAGGAGGATATGTTCGTGCTGAGCCCCGCAAAGCTCGCTGTGAAGACGCTTGCTGCCCAGGCGGGCCCGCTCCAGCCGAAGGTGGCCGTCTATGCCTCTGGCATCGAGATCGAGTGGGATGGCATGAAGATGAAGCTTGTCGAGCATCTGCGCTCGAGGGATACGGGCCTGAATCTTTCCGGCGATGCCGGAGACGAGGCGCTGCCGGAGGGCTCTGTCCTCTTCGAGCTGCCGCGTGGCGGCATGATGCCCGAAGGCCTCATTGCTTTCCTTGGCTCCCATGAGCTCATGCCGCTGGGGCAGAGCGCAGGGCAGCTCATGGCAAGCCAGTACATGGGGCGTGCTGCAGAAGCACGCTTCGAATCGGCGCTTGCACTCTGATTTCTGACTTCATGATGGTGCCGTAAGGCATCAAGTCTCCCTTCTCCCCGTTGGAAGGCCCGCATCACATTACGTGTGGTGCGGGCCTTTCGCATGGAGCGGGATTGGGCTGTCGGTCCTCAGAACGAGCGGCGCTTCAGGATGGCGGAAGAGATGAGACAGGAGAGAGCATAGAGCGCAAGGCCAGCGCAGATGAAGCCAGCTGCAAGCATGCCTTTGGGACATGAATGGATGAAATCGGCTGGAGCTGCGGCGCCCGGACCTGCGAAGGAGGCGGCAATCGCGATGGCGGGGAGGATGAGAATCGACACGAGCCCCTTCTGGCCGAAGGCATAGAGCAGCGGCATGAGAAGAGACAGGAGTACAAGCGCAAAGCAGAGGATGACAGCAGGAAGCAGGAGGATTCCGTCGTAAAACCCATCTGTGACGAGGGTCCATGGGGCGCCTTCGAGCATAGCCGCCGCCATGGAATCCGCTGCGAAGGAAAACCCGAAGCAGATAGCAAGCGACATGAGGCAGAAGAGGTAGCGGGAGACGACGAGGCTTCGGGGTGCAGAGGGAAGCGCAAGAAGTGCCTCTCTCCAGTGACTCTTTTCATCAGATGCAAAGGCCTGGATGCACATGTAGAGCGGAACCATTGCCGCAAGTGTGGAGAAGAGACTGACAAGGGCGACAAGATCCATCGAGCTGTCGTTCATGAACGAGGCAGCGAGGATCACGGTGACTGCAGCAAGGGTGAATGCCATGGCCCGCATGGCGTGGCGAAACGTGATCCATTCGTTGAGAAGCAGGCTCTTCATCATCAGATCTCCTCTCCTTTCACAGCAAGACGCAGAAGCGCGTCGAGGGCGAGCGTATCGAGTGCAAGGTCAGGGAAGGCGCGGGCAAAGCGCTTCCTGTCCTCTATCAGGAGAAGCAGATGCCTGCCCTCGTGCAGGCAGCGGGTGGCTCCTGCCTCCCTGAGTGCGTCCTTCCTCTCTTCGAAATCGGAAGCTCTGAGCGCCAGCGTCGCAAAGCGCTTCTCGAGCACGTCGGCGTCTTCGGCGAAGATGAGCTTTCCTGCATCCATAAGAAGGATGCGGTCGGCAAGGGACTCGAGGCCAGACGTGATGTGCGACGAGATGAGGATGAAGGTATCAGGAGTCTTGGCAAGATGCTCGCGCAGGACAGAGAGCGCCTCGTCGCGTACGACGGGGTCGAGCCCTGCGGTTGGCTCGTCGAGGAGCAGGAGCGTGGCTCCCGAGGCGAGGGCGAGCGCAATCTGGAGCTTCATGCCCTGTCCGCGCGAAAAGCTCTTTGCCATTATGCCGGAAAGGGCTCTGACGTTCTGTGCAAGCTCGAATCTTTCGAGCAGCTCCTCCAGATAGGCCAGATTGAAGGCAGGATAGAGACCGTGCTCGATACGTACGATATCTCCTGCGGTGTATTCCTCGGGATAGGGGCAGACGGCACAGGCAGAGGCAACATGCCGCTTCAGGGCTATGAGCTCTGCTGCAGAGAGGGCTTTCGGGTCCTGGCCGACTCCCTCCGCCGGCTTCACGAGCCCAATCGCAGCACGGATGAGGGTCGTCTTGCCGGCGCCGTTTGCGCCGATGAGCCCCAGGACCATGCCTTGCGGCACGGATATAGAGACGGGGCCGACCGTGAGTGCGGGGTAGCGCTTTGCGCGCCCCTCATAGGCGAGGGGGCGGATGCCTCTCTCATGATTCCTCCCATTCGAGGTCGAGCATGTCATGGAGCTGTTCCAGGGAAAGCCCTGCAGTGCGTGCCCTCTCCACGGCCTTCGCGAGGTTCTCCTCCACGAGCCTCAGCTGCTCCTCGCGGATGAGGCCGGCAGAGCCTTCCGCGACGAACGAGCCCTTGCCGGGCACGGCAGCGATGAAGCCCTGTGCCTCGAGGTCCGAATAGGCCCGCTTCGTCGTGATCGCCGAGATCCTCAGGTCTGCCGCGAGCTGCCTGATGGAGGGGAGCTGCTCTCCGGGCACAAGGTCGCCCGACATGATCTGGGCGCGTATCCCCTCTGCGACCTGCTCGTAGATGGGCTTCCCCGAGCTGTTCGAGATCGGTATGTCGACCATGGTTCATCTCCTTCCCTCTGTTATAAATGTATATATCGTATATATACACGCGTATCAATATGAGCAGCTAAAGGATCGATAAGGTCTATAGCTCGCGGCAGATCGCTCCATGGCAATGCCCTGCATCCTCCAGGTGCGGAGAAGATGCAGGGCATAGGTGAGGACATGCAGCGTTGGAGAGATGTCAGAACAATACCGGAAATGGCATTGTGTGGCCGGTCAGGACTCCTTGTCGTCGGGCCGATATTCCAGAAGGTCTCCTGGCTGGCAGCCGAGGGCGGAGCAGAGCTTCTCGAGCGTGCTTACCTTGATGGCCTTGGCCTTGCCGCATTTCAGGACCGACATGTTCGCTACGGTGATGCCGACACGGTCAGCCAGCTCGGTGACGCTCATCTTGCGCTTGGCAAGCATGACATCGATGTTGAAGATGATCCTGCCGCTCATATCGTGAGGTCGCTTTCTTCCCGGAGCTCGGCTGCGCGCTCGACGAGATGGGAAAGGGCAGAGGCGATGGCGGCGCCGGCAATGCCTGCGCAGACCACAAGAAGCGACAGCAGAAGGACGCCCGGGTGGTTCATGCCCTTGCAGAAGAGTGCGATGTTGCCGGCAAGGAAGAAGAGGGCATCTCCTGCCGCGAGCTTAGCTATGACGGCCAAGAGATGCGCCACGCCAGAGGTGAAGGCCTGCCCCGCACGTATTGCCTGGGCAATCTTCCAGACAAGGGCAAGGGCTGCAAAGCAGGGGATGGCAGCGAGCCAGATGAAGGCAAGCCACGGCATATACCAGCCAGAGAACTCCGGATAGTCGTAGAGGATTGCCTCGCCTGCTGCGGGAACCACGGCTATGACTGCAATGGCCAGACAGACAGCGACGATAGCGGTGGCAGACATGAGATATCCCGAAAGCTTCTTCTCGTCCATGGAAGACCTCCCTCTCTTGGGGACCATGGCATAAGCTTACGGGACATCATGCTGTAATGCAATGAATATTTATCGTATTACGATAAATATTGTGCAACGAGGAAGAACGGTTTCGGGTATTGAGCTGGTTCTAGGGAAACGATGATTAAAGCATAGCTCACCAGGCCGAATCGCACCGCCCGGCCTTCCGCTGCCCGCCAGGTTGCCGCGCATCCGGTAGAAATGGCAC
>OMVT01000010.1 GCA_900314535.1 uncultured Olsenella sp.
TGTCCGCTCCCTCGAGGGCGTCGCTCCGACGAAGAAGCATGCCGTGTTCACGATCGCTGTCCCGATGACGGCAGGCACTGCGGCCGAGGTCACGATCAACTACGTGATCACCGACCCGGAGAAGGTCCGCAAGTTCGTCTGCGTCGACACGAACGATATCCCTGAGGTCGCTGTCGTCGACCCCGAGATGATGGCTTCGATGCCGGCAGGCCTCACGGCTGCCACGGGCATGGACGCACTCACCCATGCTATCGAAGGCTACACGACGAAGGGCGCCTGGGAGCTCTCCGACATGTTCCACTACAAGGCCATCCAGCTCATCTCCCAGAACCTCCGCGATGCCTACGCCGAGGCCAAGAGCGGCAAGCCCGCATCCGGCCGCGAGGGCATGGCGCTTGGCCAGTACATCGCCGGCATGGGCTTCTCCAACGTCGGCCTCGGCATCGACCACTCGATGGCTCACACGCTCTCTGCGCACTATGACACGCCGCACGGCGTCGCCTGCGCAATGCTGCTCCCGATCGCGATGGAGTTCAACAAGCCGGTCGTCACGAAGCGCCTCGCTGAGGTCGCTGTCGCTCTGGGCGTCGACACCAAGGGCATGACGGACGACGAGGCAGCAGATGCCGCTATCGCCGCTGTCCGCAAGCTCTCCGAGGATGTCAACATCCCGAAGACGTGCAAGGGCCTCGTCGAGGAGGACCTCGACCAGCTTGCAAAGGATGCCCTCGCCGATGCCTGCTATCCGGGCAACCCGCGCGAGGCCTCGCCGGAGCAGGTCAAGGACATGTTCCGCAAGATCATGGCATAAGGATTCAGCCAGAAACCGAAATGCTGCATGTGCGCCCTTCCGGAATTTCCGGAGGGGCGCTTTCTTCTGCTACGATGCTCTGAAGCACCGGATGCGGATGGGGGAGCTATGGGGACGATCGATGACTATCTTCTGTGGCGGGGAGACCTCTCCTTTGCGGAGCGTCCCTTCAACGACTGCGACAATGTCATCTGCTCCTGCATCTCCTACCTCGACCTTGCCTCGTTCGTGCCGAAGGAGGGGGAGTCTGGCTCTGCTTCTGTGCATGATGCCCTCAGAAGCCTTCTTGCAGCGTCGGGCGGTGACATCTCGCCCTATGTGCGGTCGATGGCAAACATCACGGCTGTGACGCTCGAGCTCCTGGCGGAATCCCGCCGCTTCGGCCCTCTTGCCCTCCACGATATGGTCGATGTCTTCGTGCCGGAGCGCTTGGTCCAGGCATCGGCGGTCACGATCGATGTCACGCCGCACGAGAGCTATGTGTCCTTCCGTGGCACGGACTCGACGCTTGTGGGATGGCAGGAGGACTTCATGCTGAGCTTCACCGTCACAGAAGCGCAGGAGATTTCTGCAGAATATCTTGCGCGCATGGCGAGAAGGGCCCAGAAGAAGGGCAGGCGCCTCTATGTGGGCGGCCACTCGAAGGGCGGGAACCTGGCTTCCTATGCCGCATCGATGCTGCCATCCGACCTTGCGCCTGAAGTCCTCTTCTGCTGGAGCAACGATGGCCCCGGCATGGATGCAGAGGTCTCGCCGAAGAGCGCCTGGGATGTGCTCGGACATCGGTTCCTGCGGATTCAGCCGACCTACTCCATCGTGGGCGAGCTCTTCGACAGGCCCGAGGAGCCGCGCATCTATGTGAAGAGCACGGCGCAGGGCGCCCTCCAGCACGATCCGACTTCCTGGGAGATGGGGCCTTCAGGCATGGTCGCAGCAGAAGACCTTCTGCCCCAATGCAAGGTCACGAACCAGATATTTGCGGACTGGATCGCCTCGGTCCCGAAAGACCAGCGCCGCTCCTTCACGGAGGAGCTCTTCCGCGTGCTTGCTGCAGGAGGAGCTGAGACCTTGGATGAAGTGACGGCGACGCCTGATGGCATCCAGAAGGTCGTGCAGGCACTGGCCGGATCGAGCCCTGCCACGAAGGATGCTATCATGAAGCTTGTGGCATCGACGGTCACAAACACGATGTCCTATGCCCGCCACGCCGCAAGCCGTGCTGTGGAGACAGCCGCCTTGAGCGCTGCAAAGCTTGCCTCGCAGCTGCCACAGGGACGTCTACGCGATGACGGCATTCAGGATGGCAGAGACGACAGAGATCACGAGGGCGCCCCAGAAGGCAGCGCCGAAGCTCGTGCAATAGATGCCAAGGCCGAAGACCGAGACTGAGAGCCAGCTTGCAATCTCGAGCGCGACGGCGTTCACGACAAGCGAGAACACGCCGAGCGAGATTATCGTCAGGGGCAGCGACAGCACCTTCATGATGGGCTTGATCGTCGCGTTCACGAGGGCGAGCGCGAGCGCTGCGAAGATGGCGCTCTTCACGGTATCGCCCAGAGGCACGATGCCGGGCACGAGATAGATGGCAAGGGCGATGGCAAGGGCACAGACGAACCAGCTCTTGAGAAAACGCATGGGAGACGCTCCTTTCCTCTTTCCTCGAGTCTACCCGAGAAGGCTGCCTGTCTTCTGAAGCGCTTTCCTGTTTCGCTTCCTCAGAGCTCTTCCCATCCTTTCTTCACAGCTGCTACTTTAGTGTGCTAAAGTAGACGAACGTCGTCCGGAGGGAGAGGCATGGGCACCGGTATGGTAAGAGCAGGGGAGACCGAGCGTCTCATGGAGGCATTCTGCCTGCTCGAGACTCCTGACGAGGCACGTGCGTTCCTTCTCGACCTTCTGAGCAAGCGCGAGATCCAGGATCTTGCCCAGCGCCTCGAGATGGCGCGCCTTCTGGATTCCGGATCGTCGTATAACGCCGTGTCTGAGGCGACAGGCGCCTCGTCGACGACCGTGAGCAGGGTCTCGAAATGCCTCAATGGCCCTGAAGGGGGCTATAGGCTCGTGCTGGGGCGCCTCAAGGGCAAGGGGCTCGCCTAGGCCAGGCATTGCTGTCGCCTCCGCGCGCTACCATAGATGGGGACACCGGAAGCAAGGAGCAGCAATGGGAATGCATATCGTGCATACGCGCGCAGAGGGCGTCGTGTCGGCAGATGTCGTGGCAGCGCTTCACGAGGCCAGCAGCAAGGGCGCAGCTGTCCTTGTCGTGCCCTCATTCGAGGCACAGATTGCAGCGCAGAAGCAGCTTGCAGGCCTTTCCGACCCAGCCCTTTTCGGCATCTCGGTCACGACGCTCTCCGCGTGGATCAAGGAGCGCTGGGATGTGTGGGGAGACGGCAGACACCTCGTCGAGAAGCCGGTCCGCACGATCGCAATCGAGCAGGTGCTCCTCGATGCTGGCCAGGCAGAGCCGCTTCCGGGCATGCTGCGCCTGCTCTCGTCCTTGGCAGAAGAGGCGCTGCCCTGGCTTCCGCTCATGCCGAACAGCAAGGTCGATGAATTCCGGGCAAAGCAGTATGGCCTTACGGCTGCCGAAGCCTCTGCAATAGGGCTTGTCGGCGCCTATGCAGACATGATCCATGCGCTTGGCTATATAGAGCCTGCAGAGGCTTCAGCCGAGATCGTCCCTGCGATGGAGCGTGCAGGGGCACAGGTGCCCACGCTCGTCGTGAGCGGCATCTCGAAGCTGGGACGCAGCCAGCGCGAGCTTCTGGCGGCAGCTGCAGGTGCATCCGACGTCTGGTTCATTGGCACCGAGCGCAATGCGGAGGCAGACCGCGGGCTCAGGAGCCTCGAGGAAGAGCTTCTTGCCCTTGCGGGCGACAATCATGTCGCATGCGAGGAGCCGGAGTCCGAAGCACCGGAGTCCACGGCACGGGCCGAGGAGCTCTCGAAGCTCAGACGCGCCCTCTTCACGGAGGCAGAGACGATGCATGGCACCGGCGCTGTCTTTCTGGCCGAGCCGGAAGGGCCCCTGGCCGAGGCAGAGCATCTGGCTGCAACGATCTGCCGTCTTGCTGATGCAGGCGAGAAGAAGATTGTCGTTTCCACGCCCGATCCCGCGCGTGCCTGGCGTGAGCTTGCGCCGAAGCTGGCTTGCCGCCATATCGCCGTCTCGGCCAGGCTTGAGCGCCCTCTTGCGAAGACCGAGGCGGGACATGCCTTCATCTCCTATGCGGAGACGGTAGCAGAGCTCGCCGAGCTTGCAGAGACGTGGCCCGGGCCTGAGACGCTCGAGGATGGGACGGAGCGCATTCGCCTCGGCGACATGTCCTGGTGGCCGCCCCGGGGCCTCACGGATTTCCTGCTCTCCGATATCAGCCACATCACGACGGGGAAGGCGCAGACGCTCGACGCAAAGTGGAGGTCTGACAGGCTCCTTGTACCGGAAGACGTGCTTGCGACGCTCCAGAACGAGCGCGAGGTCGGCGCTTCCTGCGCCCATGCCACTCAGGAGATTCTGCGCGGCCGCATTGGCACGGCAGCACAGAGGCTGCTCACGCCCTATATCGCAGGTATCGAGACGCCTGACGATCTTTTCGTGGATGAAGACCGGGACATCAGCATACGCACGGAGAGGCTCTCCGACACGCTTTCCGACACTTTCGAGGCAGGCACGCTCGAAGGCATCCTCTCGCTTGCGGGGACCTTGAAGGAGCTTGGCATCTCGGCCGACCCGAAGGCAGAGCATCCGGTATCGCTCAGGCTCGTCGTGGCCCTGATGAAGCAGGCCATGGGGGAGAAGGCGCTTGTGACAAGGCCTGCCTGGAGCGAGAAGGACGCCCCTGCCCAGGTGCGCATCGCGTCTCAGTCCGAGGTGGCAGGCATGGAGCCCTGCTCGGCAGATGCCCTCATCTGCTGCGGACAGACATCGCAGGAAAGCAGCATCGGCACCGGCGATGATGTGCTCTCTGCTCTGCTCGAGCGCTGCGGCATCGAGCCGGCACCCGACCCCATGCAGGATGCACGTGCCCGGTTCGTCTCGGCCATCTCGGTGCCCCGCCATCTCCTTGTGATGGAGCGCGTCAGAAACGATGCAGACGCAAAGGAGAGCTACCCTTCGGTCATGCTGACAGAGCTGCTCTCTGTCTATGGATTTGACGACGGCAAGAAGGCCAAGGCGGGTAAGCTCTGGGAAGACCGTGCCCGTGAAGCAGGAGTCGGTGCTTCGTCTGCAGACGAGCAGCATATCGTGGAAGAGACCATGCCTGAAGGCAGGGCCCCCAGGCAGGCCGCCGCAGAAGATATTGTGCCTGCAGGCACAATCAGCGAGGCATCGAAGCATGCCATCGTCGTGCCGCCTCCTGGCAGGATCGACCTGCTGGATGGCAAGCCGCTCCTTTCTGCCACCCAGATCGAGACCTATCTCGAGTGCCCGCTCAAGTGGTTCAGCCTGAGAAGGCTCAAGCTCGAGAACCAGGATGCCGGATTCAGCGGCATGGAGATCGGCACGTTCGTCCACGGCGTGCTCGAGAGCCTGCACAAAAAGATGCTCGATGATGCGCTGGAGCGCGCGGGCATGAGCGAAGAGGATCTCAAAGCTGTGTCTTGGGCTTCTCTTCCAGATTCACGCGTCGATGTGGAGCGCAACCCCGAGCGCATGGACTTTGCCCTTGCGCTTGCGGACAAGATCTTCGACGAGAGGCTCGAAAGCCAGTATGTCAGGAAGCATGAGCGGCAGCCGCTCATACCGCATACCGAAGCGGACCTGGGGACGATTCGTCGGATCAGGCGCGATATCGAGACCTTCATCGGGTATGAGGCAGGGCTCTTCGATGGCTTCGAGCCGCGCCACTTCGAGTGGGATTTCGGCAGCAGGGACAATGCAGTCGAGTATGCTGGCGCCTATATCACGGGTACGATCGACCGCGTGGATGTCGACGGACATGGCCTGGCCTGCGTGATCGACTACAAGCAGAAGTCTGCAACGGGCTTCGCAAAGGAGTATGCGGTCTTCCCGAACGGGGCGCCTGCGTCGGGTGCAGGCTTCGTGCTGCCGAGGCGTGTGCAGTCGCTCATCTATGGGCAGGTCGTGCGGCGCCGGCATCCGGATCTCAAGGTGGTGGCTGCTGTCTATCTCTCGACACAGGACCCCCATGCGGTCTCTGGCGCGGTCTCGGCAAACCTCGCAGACCGGATCTTCTGGAAGCATGCTCCCGCGAAGCGCACGCTCGAGACGATGGCCGTGAGCGACCAGGAGAGCTTCGGCACGGATGGACGGGGCATGGATGCCGTGCTCGATGCGACAGAGGAGCTTGTCAGACAGAAGATTGCGGAGCTCATGGCAGGAAATATCGAGGCGGCTCCGTGCGACGCCGAAGCGTGCATGTATTGCCCGGTGCTTGGATGCGAAAAGAGGCTTGGATGACGGCGAAGGTCGATATCTCGAAACTGAATCCCGACCAGAGGCATATCGTCAAGAAGCTCGACGAGCCGCTCTTCGTCGAGGCTGGTGCCGGTTCCGGCAAGACGTTCACGCTGACGCAGCGCATTGCCTGGGCCCTGGCGCCAGGGTCGGGCAAGGACGGCAAGCCCTTCCTCGACGATCTCTCGCAGGCGCTCGTGATCACGTTCACGAATGTCGCTGCCCGCGAGATCAAGGAGCGTGTGCGTGCAAAGCTCAGGAGCTCCGGCATGAACGAGCATGCGCTCGAGGTCGACTCTGCCTGGATATCTACGATTCACGGCATGTGCAAGAGGATCCTGACCCGCCATGCCCTGGATCTCGGCATCGACCCAGCGTTCCGCGTCGCTTCTGGCAACGAGACAGACCAATATCTGAACGAGGCCCTCGAGGAAGTCATGGGGGAGGAGCGGCAGTCGGGAGATCCTGCCATGAAGGAACTCCTCTCCGCCTACAGGCTGGGCTCGCGGAATGAATCGGGCAGCTATACCGGCATCATGGGCCTTGTCCTCTCGGCGAGGCAGGCTGCCATTGCGGCGCCGGGCGGCTTCAAGGACCTCTTCGTGCCTGAAGCGGCAGATCCCAATGAGGTGATGGAACGCTTCATTTCTGCTTACGGATCTCTCTTGAGCAGCGATGTGAAGCTCTCGGCAAAGAGCTCCGATAAGGTCAAAGCGACAATGGAGCTGCTTGATGAATACAAGAATCTAGCCCCAGGAGCAAGGACACCGGAGAAGACTCTCGAGATTCTGGGCCAGGTGCAGTGGCCTGGATCGTCCAAGAACTACAAGACCATGCTCGACGACGCAAAGGATGCGAAGGAGCATGCCGAGGAGGAGCTCCTGCTTGCCCAGTCCCGCAGCACGACCGAGACCCTGATCGCTCTTGGCGCTACTTCGAAAAGAAGAAGGCGCATTCGCTGCTCGACAATGACGACCTCGTGACGCTTGCGCTTCGGGCGCTCGAAGAGAACGAGGAGGTGCGGCGCGACTATGCCAACCGCTTCCGCCTTGTGATGGTCGACGAGTTCCAGGATACAGATGAGAAGCAGCTTCGCTTGATCAGCCTGCTTTCGGGCGAAGGTGCCCGCCATCTTGCTACGGTCGGTGACGCGCAGCAGTCCATCTACCGCTTCCGCGGTGCCGATGTCTCGGTCTTCCATGGGAGGGGAAAGGGACTTCCCGACGAGGAGAAGATCCGTCTTGCAATCAACTACCGCAGCCACAGAGACATCCTCTCGTTTGTGGATGCAGTCTGCGGAGGCAAGGGAGGCAGGAAGGGAGTCCTTGACCACTTCATGCATCTCGACCCGGCAGAAGAGCATACGGGCACCTACGATACACCGCGGATTCCCCGCATCGATATCGAGGTCTGCGAGGATACTTCGCGGCCTTCGAAGGCGCAGGCTGCCGTCGAAGCGGCCATGATCGCGAAGCGGTTCCGCGCGATGGCCGATGCCGGTGCGAATCCGGGCGACATGGTGCTGCTTCTGAGAGGAATGACGAACGCAGCGTACTACATCGATGCCATCCGCAGGGAAGGGCTCTCCTGCATCGTCTCTGGAGGTTCCGGCTTCACGAAGACGGCAGAGGCTTCCATCCTGCAGGCGCTCCTGCACTACCTTGCGAACAGCCGGGATACGGAAAGCGGCCTCTTCCCGCTCCTGTCGTCTGCGGTCTTCGGCATCCCAGCAGATGATTTCGTGCAGCTTGCCACGACGACGCAGAAAAAGGCAGATCTCCCGACGAAGCGCTCGATCGAGAACGGCTTCGTGACCATGCAGTTCAGAGGAGGCTACAAGCCGACGGCGCGTCTCGCGCGTGCCCACGAGATCCTCGTGCGTGCCCGCCAGATTGCGAAGCGCCACAATATCGCAGATGCCTGCACCTATGTCGTGCGGGAATCGGGCTGGCTCACACGGCTTTCCTCCCAGGGCGCCCAGGGCGAGGCAGTCTGTGCCAATGTGCTTGCCGGACTTCGCTATATCCGCGGGCTCGTCGAGGATCTGGGGCTTGGAAGCTCCCGTGCAGCCTGGGAATACGACCGGTGGCTCCAGGTCTCGAAGATTCCGCCTGCTTCCCTTTCCGGAGGCAAACAGGGTGCCGTGAGGATCATGACCGTGCACGCCTCGAAGGGAGCCGAGTTCAAGATTGTCGCCGTGGCAGAGTGCTGGGCAAACCCGATGGCGGAGTCCTTCTGCTCGGGCTCCGTCCCGGGCCGTGGCCGTGCTGTCATCGTCCCGCCCGAAGGCTTCTCCTATACGCCGCCCCAAGAGGTGCCAGAAAACCCCGAGACGCTCGGCGAGTGGTATGAGCACCTGAGGGACGAGAACACTTCCGCCGATGCTGCAGAGCTGACCCGCCTTCTCTACGTTGCGCTCACGCGTGCCGAGGAAGCTCTTATCCTGGGCATTGCACCTGTCAGGAGCGCAAGCAAGAGCACGCCGACCAAGGCCACAAGGCCCCAGAACGAGCTTGCTGCCAAGGTGATGGGAGCGCTCTTCGGCGATGCGACGCCCGAGCCGGGCGAGCACCGGATAGAGTATGGCGGAACGGAGCCTGCGCTCGTGCATGTGGCAAAGCTCGCAACCCAGGAAGTGGAAAGACAGAAGGTCAAGGTGCTCGATGCCGGAGGATTGCTGGGCGAGCTCGAAGGCGCTCTTCCGGATGATCCCCGCCTGCTTGTCGCTCCCGAAGAGGAGCCGCAGACCTCATTTGCGGTCTTCGAGGAGAGCAGGGATGTGCTGGCGGAAGAGACCCGCATGCAGACCTCGCGCGAGGGCATCTTCTCCTACTCGTCTGTCCATGAGAAGATGGCTGAGATGGTCGACATGCCGGACTTCGAGGGAGAGGCGCGGCCGAAGCGGGGAGGGCATGTGCTCCCGACCCGCGCCGAGCGCGATGCGATGCAGGAAGGGGCGCCTGTCGTCGCCGATGCGGACAAGGCGACAAACCTCGGCTCTGCCTTCCATCTCCTTGCCCAGAGCATGGCAGAGACAGGCTCTTTCCCGGATGCAGAAAGGATTGCAGCGCAGGAGCAGGCCTGGCGGCTCAGCCCCAGGGTGGCTTCGAGGCTCGAAGAGGCGCTTTCACGCTGGAGCGGCTCTTCCGCGAGGCATGAGGCGCTCTCCCATGTCCATGTCCAGGCGGAGGTGCCGTTCTTCTCGAAGGCACATGAAGAGAAGCTCGGGCGCTATGCAGAAGGCGCCTTCGACCTTCTGGCCTGGAACGACAGAAGCGAAGCGTTCCTCGTCGACTACAAGACAGGTGATGTGGGGCTCACGTCCGAAGAGATCTTCCAGAGGCATTTCCTCCAGGCGGACCTCTATGCCCGTGTCCTCATGGATCAGGGCTTCGGGAAGGTATCCTGCCGCTTCGTCTGTGTGGAGCTCGAGGATGCAGACCACCCTGGCGAGCCTTTCGTGGTCGCGTACAACTATGATGCAGAGCACACACCGGCCCTTTGGTAGTACAGACGTTCCAGAGCATTCTGCTATGCTGGAAGGAGGGCTTCCCGCCTTCCAGCAATTCCTATGAGGAGAGATAGATGGCGTTCGTACATCTTCATAACCACTCGGACTTCTCGCTTCTCGACGGCGCGACGCGCATACCGGCCATGGTGAAGAGGGCCGTGGATCTCGATATGCCGGCTGTGGCGCTCACGGACCATGGCTACATGTTCGGCATCCCGAACCTCGACCTCGAGTGCCGCTCCTACAACGACGCCCAGGAGAACATGAAGCAGTGGCGCCATGATATGGAATGCTTCAAGAAGGGCTGGGAGCTTGACGAGCCCCAGAACTCCTCTCCCGATGTCGGCTACTTCGACGATGTCCACGCCCAGTGGGCCTCCGATGTCGCTGTCTGGGAAAGCTCGGACCATGACCTGAAGGCGGTCGAGGCGAACCGTCCGCGCCTCAAGATCAAGCCGATCTTCGGCTGCGAGGCCTATTTCATCACCGATGACTGCATCCCGCGCGGCACGAAGCAGCGCCGCTACCACCTGATCCTGCTCGCAAAGAACGAGACGGGCTATGTCAACCTCATCAAGTGCATGTCGAAGGCGGCAGGCCACGAGATGATGTACTACAAGCCGAGGACGACGCTCGGGATGCTCGAGGAGTACCACGAGGGCCTCATCTGCCAGAGCGCCTGCGTGCAGGGCATCATCCAGCAGAGGATCCTGGACGGCGAGTTCGAGGATGCAATGCATTGGGCCAAGGAATTCAAGCGCGTCTTCGGCGACGACTTCTATATGGAGATCCAGGATCATGGCCTGAAGTTCAGGAATGGCTGGGATGACCGCAAGCTCGACGAGCGTCTCGTGAAGATTGCCCACGAGCTCGGCATCAAGGTCGTCTGCACAAACGACTTCCACTACCTGACCCGCGAGGATGCAAAGACCCAGGACCTCCTGTCCTGCATCGGCAAGAACACGACCGTGAACGACACGACGCGCATGCGCATGGAGGGCACGGAGTTCTATATGAAGACCGAGGAGGAGATGCGCGAGCTCTTCTCCTGGTGTCCTGAAGCATGCGACACGACGCTCGAGATTGCCGACAAGTGCAACTTCGAGCTCGACTGGAACTCGATGTACCTGCCGGAGTTCCCAGGCCTCAAGCCGGGAGAGACGGCAGAGGAGCGCTTCCGCGCTGAGTGCGAGAAGGGCCTTGCCCGCCGCTATGGACCGGACTGGAAGAACGTGACGATCAACGGCATCAACGTCGAGGACCGCTACGAGCATGAGGCCGGCATCATCATCGGCAAGGGCTTCGCAAACTACTTCCTGATCGTCCAGGACTATGTCCAGTGGGCAAAGGACAACGGCATCGGCGTAGGACCGGGCCGTGGCTCTGCTGCTGGCGCTATCGTCGCCTACGCAATGAACATCACGAACTTCGATCCGCTCGAGAACGGCCTCATGTTCGAGAGGTTCCTGTCCCCGCAGCGTACCGAGATGCCCGATATCGATATGGACTTCGACGATGAGCACCTCCAGGATGTCCTGCAGCATGTGCGTGACGTCTACGGCGAGGACCGCGTCTGCAAGGTCATCACCTATTCGCAGATCAAGGCGAAGCAGGCCATCAACGATGCGAACCGCGTTCTGGGCTTCCCGGTCTACATGGGCCAGAAGCTCTCGAAGATGCTTTCGAACGACCCGAAGCTCACGCTCAAGAATGCCCTCCACAAGAACGATGCGAAGCCTGACCAGTACTCTCCCGACTTCGAGGAGGTCTACAACAAGGACCCGGATGCAAAGGCCATCATCGATGCTGCCATGTCCATCGAGGGCTACATGCGCGGCGAGGGCGTTCATGCCTGCGCTACGCTGATTGCACCGACCCCCGTCACGGACCACGTCCCGACGAAGCTCGATACGAAGGGCAACGTCACAATCACGCAGTACGAGGGCCACTCGGTCGCAGATATGGGCCTTCTCAAGATGGACTTCCTGGGACTTCGTACCCTCACGGTCATCAACAAGGCGCTCGCGAACATTCGTGCGAGCTATCCCGCAAAGGAAGATATCGAGAAGATGCCCGAGACCGTCAGGAAGACGATCAAGCCGGGGGCAGAGTGCGTCGATATCGATGTGGACAAGATCGACTTCTCCGATCCTGCCATCTACAAGCTCATGGGCGACGGTCGCACAGCTGGCGTCTTCCAGGTCGAGTCTGCCGGCATGACAGCAACGATCAAGAACATGCAGCCGCGCGAGTACAAGCAGATCGTCGCTCTCATCGCCCTCTACCGCCCGGGCCCGCTCGGCGCCGGCATGGTCACAAGCTACATCAACCGCATGAACGGCAAGGAGCCGGTCGTCTTCTACGATGACCGCCTCTCCGACATCCTGGACGAGACCTACGGCACGATGGTCTACCAGGAGCAGGTCATGCAGATCTCGATGAAGATGTGCGGCTTCACGCCAGGCGAGTCCGACTCCCGTATCCGCAAGCCTGTGGCCAAGAAGAAGATCAAGATGCTCACGAGCCAGATTTTCCACTGGGAAGGCAATGGCGCGGATGAGACGATCTACGACCACTGGATGAACGGCGCTGTCGCGAACGGCTACAAGAAGGAGACGGCCCAGCGCATCTGGGACGATGTCCTCGAGTTCGCTTCCTACGCCTTCAACAAGAGCCACTCTGCCGGCTATGCCATCCTCGTCATGCAGACTGCCTGGCTCAAGGCCCATTTCCCGCGCGAGTACATGGCATCGGTCCTCACGTCCTACATGGGCAAGACGGACAAGATCGTCCACTACGTGAACTCCTGCAGGCATGAGGGCATCAAGATCCTGCCGCCTGACATCAACGAGTCCGGCCGCGACTTCACGGCCACGCATGAGGGCATCCGCTTCGGCTTTGCCGGCATCCGCGGCGTCGGCGAGTCGGTCGGCGAGGCGATCATGGCAGAGCGCGAGAAGGGCGGCCCCTTCAAGACGCTCCATGACTTCGTGGACCGTGTCGACTCCTCGCAGGCAAACCGCCGCGTCGTCGAGGCGCTGATCAAGAGCGGTGCCTTCGACTCGACGGGCTACACGAGGCGCCAGCTCATGCACTTCGTGGACAAGAACAATCCCTTGAACATCATCGACTCTGCCGCAAAGCGCCAGAGGGACCGCGCCGCTGGCCAGTCCTCGTTCTTCGACATGTTCTCGGAGGTTGAGGGCTCTGGCTTCGAGGATGAGGTGCCGGCGCCTGATGGCATCGAGTGGGACCGCCGCACGAAGCTTGCCCAGGAATACGAAGTCCTCGGCATCTATGTCTCCGACCATCCGCTGCGCCCGTACGAGTACGCGCTCTCGAAGGCACGCGACTACAAGATCTCCGACCTCGAAGTCTCCGAAGAGGTCACGAACAGCTATACCGGCGCCACCTCGACGCGCTACCTCGTCGAGGAAGGCAAGTCGATCCGCCTTGCCGGCATGGTGACAGGCGCGCAGAAGAAGACGACGAAGACCGGCAAGTCCATGGCAATCGTGACGCTTGCCGACATGGAGGCAGAGACCACCATCGTCATCTTCCCGAAGCTCTTCGAGGAGTGCGCAGAGGCCCTGCGAGGAGAGGTCGACGAGGAGACAGGCGAGACCGTCGGCGATGTCTTCATCCAGGTGCGCGGCAAGCTCGAGCGCTCCGATAGAGGCGACCAGGTCATTGCCCAGAGCGTAGAGCCGCTCATCCTGAACGATGCGACGAACCGTCCGAAGGTGCTCGAGGTGAACCTGCCGAACTCGATGCTCTCGCGCGGCCACATGGAGACGCTCGACTCGATGCTTGTCCGCTATCCCGGTCTCGACCATGTGGAGCTCAGGGTGGAGGCAGCGACAGGCGACATGCTCTGCTTCGAGCTTCCCTGCAAGGTCGATGCACACAACATGGTGCTTCTCGCGGAAGTCTCAGATTTTCTTGGACATGACGGAAAAGTGATAGTAGCTTAGTAGCAAATAGGATATACTTCTGTTTAGACGCCCACAAGGGCGGGAACAAAGAGACTAAGTCACGTCCCACAAGAGAGGGGATACATCATGAGTGAAGTCACGTTCTATCGCTGCAACAAGTGCGGCAACCTGGTCGCTGTCGTCAATAAGGGTGCCTGCACACCCCAGTGCTGCGGCCAGCCGATGGAGAAGCTCGTTGCCGGCTCTACCGATGCTGCCACCGAGAAGCATGTTCCGGTCGCAGTACGTGAGGGCGCAGATGTGAAGGTCACCGTCGGCTCTGTCGAGCACCCGATGCTCGAGGAGCACTCGATCCAGTGGATCGCTCTTGCCCAGGGCGACCGTGTCGAGATCCATCACCTGCATCCGGGCGAGAAGCCGGAGACGGTCTTCGCTTCCGTGGCAGAGGGCCCGGCGACGGTCTACGAGTACTGCAACCTCCACGGCCTTTGGAAGTGCGAGCTCTAAGCGCTACTATTCTGGCAAGACCTTTGTTTCGAGCAGGATGGGCTCGGGCGCAAGGCGCCCGGGCCTTTTTTCTTTGGATGGTGCACATGAAGATTGCCATAGCCCAGATGTCTTCGGTGGCAGGCGATTTCGAGGTGACGGCCAAGCGCATGGCCGAAAGCGCGAAGAAGGCAGCCGATGCAGGTGCCCGCCTCGTCGTCTTTCCGTATGCCGTGCTGACAGGCCCCTCTCCTGTCGAGGAGAGCGATATCGAGGCCTATGTGGGGGATGCGGCAGAGACGCTGCGCCGTCTGGCCGACGATATTCCCTGTGCTGCGATCGTGCCGGTCGTGGCGGGAACCGGCACCGGTCTTGCCGCCGAAGCCTTCCTGATAGACGATAGGGAGCTTGTGCCTCTGCGTATGGGTGCCATGGCGGCATCGATGGGCGCGCTTGCCAGCTCGGGGCAGCTTCCCCAGGCAGGCAGCATGCCGGCACCGGATCTTCCCGAGTTCGAGCTCGACGGCACGCATATCGGCGTCGCCTTCACCTACGACGATCTCGACGACTACCGCGACTACGACTTCTCGCTCGATGTCCTGCTCTACCTTCCGCAGGATGGCTATGTTGCCAGAGATCCCGACTCGGCGCTTTCGCTCTCTCTTGCGGAGAACCGCTTTGCAAAGGATGCAGAAGAGATCGGCTGCTGGCTTGCCTGCGCCGACTCTGTCGGCGGCTATGGGCCTCAGCTCTTTGCCGGCGGAAGCTTCGTGCTCGATGCAGAGGGACGTCTCCAGGCGAAGGCACCGCTTCTCGAGGAGAGCCTTCTTGTCTTCGATATGGAAGACAAGGCTGAAGGGACGCCTGTGGCAGAGCTTCCTCATCCGGGCGTCCGGGAGAAGAGCCATGTGCTCTGGGAGCTTCTCGTACGGGGACTTGCCGATCTTGTCCATGCAGAAGGGGAGGACAAGGTCGCGCTGGCGCTCGATGGAAGCCTTGCCTCGGGGCTTCTCGCTGCGCTTGCCTGCGATGCTTTGGGCCCCCGCAAGGTCGAGGCTCTCGTCGTGGACGGAAGCTCAGCTGCCGCAGAGCTTGCAGACCGGCTCCACATCGAGACAAGGATGCCTGATTTCCGCCTGCCCGTGCCGCAGCCGGGTGCCTGGGCCACGGAGTCGCCTCTGCTCCTCAAGGGTGTCGAGGCAGCCTTCCTGGCGGAGCTTGCCCGCCAGGAGCATGCGCTTGTGCTCGTGCCGGATGACAAGACAGGCCTGGCGCTCGGAGAGGAGCATATGGGCGTCTCCGGCAAGGCCTGGGCACCCTTCGGCGACATCTGGAGGTCCCAGCTCCTCGATCTGGCCGAGGACAGGATGCGTGTCTCTCCGGTGCTCCCGGACGAGATGCTCAGCGCCTACGCTGTGCCTGACATCTTCGGCATCTCCCAGAGCGCTGCGACCGACAAGGGCAGGCTCGAGGCGCTTGACCGCATGCTTGCCGCACGCATCGAGGATATGCATGATATGGCAGCGCTTCTCGATGAGGGCTATCCTGCTGTTTTCGTGAAGGCGGCGCTCCATCGCCTCCATGATGCTGCACTCACGCGCCAGATGCTTCCGCCCTGCTTCGAGGTTTCGGACTGCATGCTTTCCGAGCTTGAGACCCCCGTCGGCGTTGCCTGGGTGGACCATGAGCGCGAAGGGGGAGGAGCTGAGAATCTCGAGGATATCGTGCACGAGCTCGAGCGCATGCTCCAGGGCCAGAAGGCAGGGGCTCTCCCGCCTCAGGACTCAGATGCTCTCGCCGATGCCTTCGAGCTCATCCGCGAGCTCTCGAACACGCCGGGTCCGAAAGAGGTGCCGGGCATGCCGGAAGGCACGGAGCAGGATGGCTTCACGATCCGCCCCGGCTTCCCGTCGTGGGGGCAGCCGTTCTCGGAGAACTGATATCTTCTGTGCGCTCCTGTGCCGCGTGCTGCAACATGCCGGTCTGTGCTACCATGGTATGAGTCAGAACGGTTGTTCGGGGGTTACCATGGTCATCATCGGCATCGATCCCGGCCTTGCGCATACGGGCTGGGGCATCATTGAGACAAGGGGCACGGTCTGCCGTGCCCGTGCCTATGGCTGCATCAAGACGGGGGCAGACGAGCCGCTCCACGAGAGGCTGGGCCGCATCTACCAGGACGTGAACGACGCGATCATCCAGTTCGAGCCCACCGAGCTTGCTATCGAGAAGATCTTCTTCGCAGAGAACAGCCGCTCGGCCATAGCGACAGCGCATGCAAGAGGAGCGGCACTTGTCGCTGCGGCAGAGAAGGGGCTCAAGGTCGGCGAGTACACGCCGATGCAGATCAAGCAGGCTGTCGTCGGCACCGGTGCCGCCGACAAGCATCAGGTGATATTCATGGTGAGGCAGGTGCTTGCGCTCGATCATGACCCGCACCCCGACCACTGCGCCGATGCGCTTGCTGCTGCCATCTGCCACTGGAATCTGAGGCGCACACAGGACATTTCCCGCTATGCGAACGGCAACCAGAGGACGGCAGCGCTCGTGCGCGAGGCGGAGATCGCCCAGAAGGAGCAGAGGCGCCGGGAGAAGCATGAGGAGACGGCGGCAGCAACGGCTGCCCGCCTCGAGAAGATGGCACGGGAAAGGGCTTCAAGATGATCGTGCAGCTGACAGGAACGCTCGTGGAGGTGCTGCCGACGACAGCTGTGCTCGATGTCGGCGGTGTCGGCTATGAGCTCGGCATATCGGCAAACACGGCGGCGTCGCTTCCCCAGGCAGGGGAGGCAGGCGTGACGCTTCTGACCCGCATGATCGTCTCCCAGGATGCAGTTCGGCTCTATGGATTCGCGACGAAGGAGGAGCGCGCGCTCTTCGACCGGCTGGTCCAGGTCGCAGGCGTGGGACCTCGCCTTGCGCTCTCCGTTCTCTCGACATTCACGCCGGCAGAGCTCTATGCCGTGGTCGCAGCAGACGATGCAGCGGGCATGTCGCGCGTGCCGGGTGTCGGCAAGAAGACGGCGCACCGCCTCATCCTGGAGCTCCAGGGCGTCTTTGCGAAGGATCCTGTCCTCATGGGCCTTGCCGGCAAGGCTGCCACCGAGGTTCCCGCTGGCAAGAATGCGCCGCTGCCGCTTGTGGAGTCTCCTTCCGAAGAGGTTGCGCAGGCGCTTCTCTCCATGGGGTTCACCCCGAAGGAGGCAGAGCTTGCGCTCAAGGGCGCAGACGAGGCGGGAGCTGTGACCGTCGAGGCAGCGCTCAGCTATGCGCTGAAGCGTCTGGGAGGTGGCATCTAGGATGTGGCAGGCCAAGCAGGACGATCTCTTCGAGGACATGGCGCGGCCAGGACATGCCCGCCAGGTCTCGGGAGAGCTCACGGAAGACGATATCGAGGTCGACCGCACGCTCAGGCCCCGCACGCTCGATGACTATATCGGCCAGGAGCGTGTGCGCGACAACCTCCGTGTCCTCATCGAGGCGGCGAAGCGCCGTGGCGAACCGCTCGACCATGTGATCTTCTCGGGCCCTCCGGGCCTCGGCAAGACGACGCTCGCGAATGTCCTGGCAAACGAGATGGGCGCCAAGATGCATACGACGAGCGGCCCTGCGATCGAGCGCACAGGCGACCTTGCTGCAATACTTACGAACCTCGAGCCAGGCGATGTGCTCTTCGTCGACGAGATCCACCGCCTCAACCATCAGGTGGAGGAGGTCCTCTATCCTGCAATGGAGGACTTCTTCCTCGATATCGTGATCGGCAAGGGCCCTGCCGCCCGTTCGATCCGTCTCGATATCCCGAAGTTCACGCTTGTCGGCGCCACGACGAGGACGGGCCTTCTGACAGGGCCCCTCCGCGACCGCTTCGGCATCTCCTACCGTCTCGACTACTACACGATTCCTGAGCTCACGAAGATCGTCGTACGCTCTGCCGGCATCCTGGGTGTCGGGATCGACGAGGAGGGTGCGCAGGAGATCGCGTCGAGGAGCCGCGGCACGCCGCGCCTTGCGAACAGGCTCCTGAAGCGCGTGCGTGACTATGCTCAGGTGAAGAGCGATGGCACGATTACGGAAAAGGTTGCCCGCGAGGCGCTCTCGTTCTTCGAGATCGACGAGCTCGGCCTCGACTGGATGGACGTGAAGATCCTGACAGCGCTCTGCAGCACGTTCCGCGGACGTCCTGTCGGCCTCACGACGATCGCAAGCGCTGTGAGTGAAGATCCCTCGACCATCGAGGACGTCTACGAGCCGTATTTGCTACAGTGTGGTCTGGTGATCCGGACCCCGCAGGGAAGGAAAGCGACCCGTGCGGCCTTCGAGCACCTCGGACTCATTCCGCCTACCGACGCATAGGAGCGACTCATGCTGCAACGCGACTATATCATGATGCTCATCACCCAGTTCGTCGACGCCGTCACGGACCCGCTGCTCCACGCAGCAGCGCATCAGGACCTGAAATCGATCCACGAGGCAGAGCATGCGGTGGGCGACCTCCTGCAGCTCGATCCCGAGACGGCGCTCATGCTGACGCCTGAATCGCTCGTCACGATGATGGATCTCTCCGGCATCGGCGATACGGTTGCAGGATATGCTGCCTACGTGCTGAACAAGCTCGCCTCGCTCTATGAGAGGCGCGGAGATGACAAGACGTCCGAGCTGAGGCTTGCCCAGGCGCGTGCCGTTGCTGTGGCATTCGGCTGGGACCTCTCGAACATCCCGGACGAGCTTGCCGACCTCGACAAGCAGCTTGCATAGATGCGGATGTTCCCTGCCGTTCATGGGCTGCATTCAGGCGCTAGCCGCACCTGTTCAGCCATTGGCAGACTTTGTTCCTGGAATTGCTGCCACTTCTCTCGCAGAAGCCCTAGAGTGATGGCGCGGGCGCGCGGTGGAAGGAGCGGACATGGCATGCTATGCACTCTCTGACATACATGGCAGACTGAAGACGCTCGACCGCCTCCTCGAGAAGGTCTCGCCTGCCGAAAACGACGAGATCTACATCCTGGGCGACATGGTCGACAGAGGACCTGACTCTGTCGAGGTCATGAAGCTCTGCCGGAACCTGCCGAATGCGACGGTCCTTCTTGGCAACCATGAGCAGCTCATGCTCGACTTCTTCCACAATCCGCAGGATCAGGAGGCGCTTCTGAACTGGGCCATCAATGGCGGCGTCCCGACTGCCCGGGGGCTCATGAAGATGAAGGCGGACGCACGCCACGATTTGCTCGACTGGGCGGCAGGCCTGGCGCGCTGGATCGTGAAGACCGTTGCCGGAAGGACGTACGTGCTCGTGCATGCCGGCCTGCGGACAGAGAAGCTCGCTGCCGATGCAGCGGACCATATCTCCGCAGCGCTTGCGGCGCAGGATGCGGATGACCTTGTCTGGATCCGCGAAGGGTATCTCGACCGGCCGACCGGCCTTCTCGATGCAAAGGGCGAAGGCCCCATCATCGTCGGCGGACATACGCCGACAGCGCTTGCAGAAACGCTTGCCGATGTGACAGACAGAAGTGCCCTGAACGACGATGGCAGATGCCAGATGCTCTCGCTTGGCGCGACGGAGGCGACAGGCGGCGTTGCCGACCGTCTTGTTATCGACTGCGGGGCGGGGTCGGTGCCTGACCATGGCAGGCTCTGCATGCTGAGGCTCGATGACCGGAAAGAGTTCTACGAGGACGTGCTTGATGGAGACTGAGACGATCGTCCATCCTCTGGAACCGATTCTGCCGGCAGACGCCCGCGTCCTCATCCTGGGGAGCCTTCCGAGCCCCAAGTCCCGCGAAGCCGGCATGTACTATGCAAATCCGCAGAACCGCTTCTGGCCTGTCATGGCAGGGCTCTGGGAAGAGGACGAGCCGCTCACAAATGAGGAGCGCATTGCCTTCTGTGCTGTGCACCATATCGCCCTCTGGGACGTGATCCATCGCTGCCGCATACGGGGTGCCTCTGATGCAAGCATCACCGACGTCGTGCCGAACGATATAGCGAAGCTTCTTTCAGGCACCTCGATTGGGTGCGTCTTCACGACGGGCACGAGAGCGCATGCGCTCTACCGGCGCTATGTGGAGAAGGCAGCAGGCATCTCTGCCCATGCCCTGCCTTCGACGAGCCCTGCAAATGCCCGGATGCGCCTCCCCGATCTGCTTTTGGCTTACCGTCCTGTCCGCGAAGCTGCAGATGGCGGAAAAGCCCGCTAAGATGGAGCAATAGTAAGATTTGCGCCATATCGCGGCACGAGGGGTCAGCTCCATGGGTCTCAAAGACATGCTCACATCAGAGGATACGCGCCGGCTCCTCATCGAGGCGCCGGCAGCGCGCTTCCTCCATGGAGCGCTCCGCACGGAAGAGGAGGCAGCGGGCCTCACCCGTCCCTGGCGCATGAGCGAGGCGGGCATGCGCGCGCTCGGCAGCTGCGTGGCATGGCATCCAGGGCTCTACAAGCAGATGGGAAAGACCTCTGCAGGCATGGTGCTGCGTCTCCGCACGAACTCGCTCGAGATTGCGCTCGAGCTTGTGTGGGATGAGGAGCCTTCCGGCACCCGGGCGGTGCTCAAGGATGTGGACGGAAAAGACCCTGCTGCCTGGAAAGCACATGACGGGGTGTCCTGCACCTGCGATGGACGGAAGCTTGCATTCCATGAGGCAGGAGAGGGCAGAGAGGTCGTCAGCTGGTATCTCGATGAGGATACGCTCCATCCTTCCTGGCACCTGCAGCGCCTTCCGGGTTTCGGGCCAGAGCATGAGGTGGAGATATGGCTGCCCTGCCTTCGCGGCGTGCGCCTGGGCAGGATCTGGGGCGACGGCACGACGCTCGAGCCCATTGAGGCACGCACCTTGTGCCTTGTGATTGGCGACTCGATAGCCCAGGGCTTCGTCACGGAAGATCCGCGGCATGCCTGGGTGGCCCAGTGGGCAGATTCTCAGAACCTCGACCTTCTGAACCTGTCCGTCGGCGGCCAGGTCTTCGAGCCGCAGTTCTTCGAGACGCTGCCCGAGGGCCTCGACGTCGCTCAGGTCATTGTCGAGCTCGGTGCAAACTACCGCTATGAGGCGTACCTGGAAAGCAGGCTCCGCTTCGATGTGCGCACGAGCCTTTCAGCGCTCGCAGCGCGCTATCCGGATGCCGAGACGTATGTCCTGACGCCGTTCTCCTATAGGGAGGAGCGCTACCAGACGCATCCGAGAAGCTGCATGGCAAAGGTTGCCCCCGTGCTCGAAGAGGAGTGTGCCCGCCACCCATACATGAAGCTTGTGGATGGCTCGCATCTCTCCGATAGGGCTCCTCGGGCCTTCGCCGACGGATGCGACCATCCAGGAGAGAAGAGCCAATCTACGATCTGTCGGCGCTTCGCGTATCTGACGCATCCTGACACGCGTTCTGAGGAAGAGCTTGCCGCGGCAGCGGGGAAGATCCTTGCCCATGCGCCGCGCCGTGCCTTCTCCCTCATGGAGCAGGCAAAAAGGGGCAGCCTTGCCTTTCTCCATGTCTCGGAAGGTTCGATCCTTGCGCGGAATGCCCAGGGGACCGAGATCCTCTTTGCGCCTGATGCAGAAGAGGGGAAGGATGCGCTTGCACTCCAGAGCCATGCAGACCGCCTCCTGCTCCTCGAGCCAGAACTTGCATCCTTTGCAGCAGAAGAGCTCGGACTCACGAAGAAGATGCCGCTCCACCTCGCGGTCTACAAGGGAAGGCGCCGCTGCAAGGTGGCCAAGCGCTACCATATCGAGACGCTCAGCAAGGATGCTGCAGATGAGGTATCAGCCTTCCTCCATGGGAAGAGCGAACGTGCCGATGCGGAGATTCTCGAAAGCCTTTCAGGCGGCACGCTTCTCGGCGGCTTCGATGGAGACGAGCTGGTCGGCGTCGTGGGGCTTCGTGCGGATGGCTCGATCGGCCCTCTCGAAGTGAAGCCGGAATGGCGCAGACGCGGCTGGGCGTCTGCCCTCGAAGGCAGGCTTGTGAACCGTCTTCTTGCGGAAGGCAGGGTGCCCTGGGCACTCATAGCGCCCGAAAGCAAGCCGTCGCTCCGTCTCCATTCAGAGCTCGGCTTCGAGGTGAGCCCTGCAGATGAGCAGTGCCTTCTTCTGAGAGGGAACGTCTGATCGCTGGCTGATCTATACTGATTCCTGACAAGAGACGAGACAGCAGAAGGAGGACCGTATGGCCAGGCTCCTGAATCCTTTGGCTCCGCACCTTGCAGGAACGCTTTCGCCCGATGTGGAAGCAGGCGTGAAGGCTCTGCTTGCATCGGGTGCGCTTGCAGACGGTGCAACTCCCGACGAGGCAGCGCTCAGGCGCGACGCGCGTGCTGCCGACGAAGAGTCCGTCATGCGCCCGGCATTCCTGCGCGATACGGAAAAGATCATCCATATGCCTGCCTACAACAGGCTGTCCGGCAAGACCCAGGTGTTCTCGTTCGCAGCAAACGACGATCTCACGAGGCGCGGGCTCCACGTGCAGCTTGTGGCCCGGGTCGCCCGTGATATCGGCCGTGCCCTGGGACTCAATCTCGACCTGATCGAGGCCATGGCCTTGGGCCACGATCTTGGGCATACGCCCTTCGGGCATGCAGGCGAGCACTTCCTGAACGATGTTTTCCACGAGAGGAGCGGCCTCTGGTTCATGCACAACGCCCAGAGCGTGCGCGTCCTCGATGTGCTCTACGGCAGGAACATCGCGCTCCAGACGCTCGACGGCGCCCTCTGCCACAACGGCGAGTTCGTGAACCAGCATCTGAAGACAAGCGGTCTTGCGGATTTCGGAGAATTCGACAGGAGGATCGAGCGCTGCTGGGCAGAAGGGCCAGCATTCGTGAAGACGCTGCGGCCAATGACAAAGGAAGGGTGCGTCGTGCGCCTCTCTGACATCATTGCCTATGTCGGCAAGGACCGCCAGGATGCGGTGCGTGCCGGCCTTGTCGGCGAGGACGCCTTCAGGGATGGCCTTGGCGGTGGCTACAATGCCTGGGCGCTCTCGGCCTTCGTCGCCGATATCGTGAACGAGAGCTTCGGAAAGCCTGAGATTTCGATGAGCGAGGAAGGCTTCCGGGAGCTCGCGCGTGCGAAGGAGGAGAACTACGAGAAGATCTACCGCACGCACGAGGTGGCAGGCGACTTCTCGGAGGACATCCAGGAGCTCTTCTCAGCGCTCTATGACCATGAGCTCGAAAGCCTCGCTTCGGGAGACGAGAGCCGCGCGATCTTCCATCATCACATCATCCCGCTCGAGGCGCATCTGGCGCACTATGGCAGGACCTATGACTGGAAGAGCTCGCCTGACCAGACCGTGGCAGACTTCATCAGCGCGATGACCGACGACTACTTCATAGCAACCTGCGAGCGGCTCTTCCCTGAAGCGAGAAGGCTCTTCCCGAAGCGCAGCTACTTCGACTACAAGCTTCCTGTCAGGGAATGGGAGGGATAGCGGCGTGGACAATCTGTTCAGTGCCTATGAACGCGAGGCGCGCATGAAGCATGCACCGCTTGCAGTGCGCATGCGTCCTGAGACGCTCGAGGACTATGTCGGCCAGACGGAGGCGGTAGGCCCTGGCTCGTGGCTCCGCGCGGCAATCGAGCACGATATGCTGACCTCTGTCATCCTCTATGGGCCAGCAGGGACCGGAAAGACCACCCTTGCCCGCATCATCGCGCATACGACGCACGCGGAGTTCGTCGAGGTCTCGGCTGTCACGGGAACCGTGAAGGACCTGAGGCGCGAGATTTCAGATGCCGAGCACCGCTGGCTTGCGCAGGGGAAGCGCACAATCCTCTTCGTCGACGAGATCCACCGCTTCAGCAGGAGCCAGCAGGATGCGCTGCTCCATGCTGTCGAGGACCGCACGGTCGTTCTTGTCGGCGCAACGACAGAAAATCCCTACTTCGAGGTGAACTCGGCCCTGCTTTCGCGCTCGCGTGTCGTCGAGCTCTCTCTTCTGTCCGACGACGATATCAAGCAGATCGTCGAGCGTGCGGTTGCGGCGCCTCAGGGTCTCGATGGGAAGTATGTGCTCGATGAGGATGCAGAAGCGGAGATTGTGACGCTTGCCGGCGGAGATGCACGGTCTGCTCTCACGTCGCTCGAGCTTGCAGCGCAGCTTGCAGCGCCTGTTCCTGGCAAAGAAAGCGAAGGCAAGGCAGACAAAGGCCCTTGGAAGATCACGCGGGCACTCGTCGAGGAGGCCAATCCTCGCCATGGGCAGAGCTACGACAAGTCGGGAGACGAGCATTACGATATCATCTCCGCCTTCATCAAGTCGATGAGGGGATCCGACCCTGATGCAACGGTCTACTGGCTGGCCCGCATGATCGATGCAGGGGAGGATCCGAAGTTCATCGCGCGCCGCATCCTGATCTGCGCCTCGGAAGATATCGGCAATGCAGATCCGATGGCAATATGCGTGGCGGAGGCAGCATTCCGCTCGGCTGAGGTCATCGGCTATCCGGAATGCCGGATCAACCTCTGCCAGGCCGCGCTCTACAATGCGCTCGCCCCTAAGTCCAACGCAGCAGAGGCGGCAATCGATGCTGCGCTCAAGGAAGTGCGGGAAGGCCCTGCACGTGCCGTGCCGTCCTATCTGCGCGACCGCCACCGTCCGGGGTCCGAGTCCTATGGGACCTATCTCTATCCGCATGACTATCCTTCTGGCTGGGTCGAGCAGCAGTATCTGCCGGATGGCCTCGAGCGTGGCTGCTTCTTCCAGCCGAGCGGCAGGGGATGGGAATCATGGCGCATCGAGCAGACAGGACGCGACCGCCAGGATGCAGCTTCGCATAAGGCCGGCAAAAACGGATAGAATCCAGAAGAGCATGCCTCCAGGGGAGGCCGAATCTTTGAGTATGTGCGCTGAGAGGAAGGGAGCCACCATGAGTCTTACCGACGTGCTTCTGGCCGTGCTTGTGGCAGCAGGCATCTGGGCAGTGGCGGAGCTTGCCATCACCATCAGGAAGGCCCGCAAGTCCATCGACGAGGTGACGGCTTCGGCGAACCACGCAATCGACGAGATCGAGCCCATCATCGCGAAGGCCGATGGCATGGTGGACGACCTGCAGCCATCTGCAAAGCAGGTCGAGCCAATCCTCGAGAGCGCACGCGATGCGGTCGACTCCGCAAACGAGAGCCTGGCCAAGATCAATGGCATCCTGGACGATGTCTCCGAGGTGTCCGGCACGGCAGCAGATGCGACGAATGTGGTTTCGGCGGGCGTTGCAAAGGTCGCAGCAGGAGCTGCAACTGCTGGTGCCCGCATTGCATCCGCTCTGGGCGCAAAGCCGAGAGGCGAGCATGCTCTCGAAGAGGGCGCTCCTGCAGCAGAGCCTGAAGATGCGAAGGAGGCTTCCTCCGACAAGGGCTATGTCACGTATCCTTCTGTGCAGGAGAGCCAGGATGCTGACAAGGAAACAGGAAGGTAGGTACCTACTCCCATGCAGAAAAGGCATGTAACCCTGAATATCCCGCCTGAGGCGGGCTTTGCAAGGTCGGTGCGCATGCTCGCCGCCAACCTCGGCGTCGTCTGCTCGTTCTCCGTGGACGATGTGGAAGATCTGCGCATGGCTGCCGAGGAAGGCTTCGTGTATGCCTGCGCGACGAAGCCGGAGAGCTGTGCTGTCACGTTCGACCTTTCCGATGGCACGGTCGAGATCACCTACAGCCTGGGCGATGCAGATGCATCGGAAGATGAGGCCATTGCCTATGCAGACCTCCTTCTCGCTGCGCTCTGCGACGATTACGAGATCGACGCCGACAAGCACGAGCTCTATCTCATGAAGCACGTTGGGACGGTAGAGAATGCCGACAGATAATCCAGCCCCCAAGGTACGCCGCCGCGTATCTTCGAGGACACCACGCGGAAAGCTTGCCTGGGACAAGGACCGGACCCGGGAACTCTTCCGCCGCTACAAGGAGGAAGGGGACACCGAGGCGCGCGAGCAGCTGATTGTGAGCCATCTGAACCTTGTCCGCTTCCTTGCTTCGAAGTTCAAGAACAGGGGAGAACCGCTCGACGACCTCATCCAGGTCGGCACGATCGGCCTCATCAAGGCCATCGATCGCTTCGAGCCCGACCGAGGCCTCGAATTTACGACGTATGCGACGCCGACGATCATGGGCGAGATCAAGCGCCACTTCCGCGACAAGGGCTGGTCGGTCCGCGTGCCGAGGCGCCTGCAGGAGCTTTCTGCCAAGGTGAACCAGGCCACCGACGAGCTCACGAAGGAGCTTCAGCGCTCGCCTTCCGTCGAAGAGATTGCAGAGCGCCTGGGCACCTCCGTCGACGAGGTCCTCGAAGCCATGGAGTCCTCGAGCGCCTACAGCGCCGTGCCTCTCGAGGCCGGCGGCTCGAACGGCGATGAGGATGCGCCATCGGTGCTCGACCACTATGCCTCCGAAGACGAGAACCTCGCGTTCTCTGATGACCGCATGGTGATCGAGGATGCGATTCGTGGCTTCTCTCCGCGCGAGCAGGAAGTCATCCGCATGCGCTTCATCGATGGCCTCACGCAGGTCGAGATTGCAGACAAGCTCGGCATCTCCCAGGTACAGGTCTCGAGGCTCCTTCGCCGCACACTCAAGAAAATCCAGGAGAAGATCGATCCGGACGGCGTCATGCGCTAGAGCGCCCCTAACCTGCTATCATCAATGAGCTGGCGAATCGACCAGGGGAGGGCCGTGGCTCCGAAGGACAACTCATATGCGACCGCACGCAAGGTCGCTGTCGTAAGCGCTGCCATCATCGGGTGCTGCGTGGCGCTTGCTCTTGTCGTGCGGCTGCTTGGCCTCATCGGCCCTGCCCTCGAGCTTCTGCTTGTGGGCGTCGTCCTCGGCTTCATCTGCAGCCCCATCACGAACTGGCTCGAAGATCACGGGATAGGACGTGCCCTTGCTGCCTTCATCGCCCTCGTTGTCGTGATAGCGGCGCTCGTGGGCCTGGCCGTCATCGTGGTGCCGCCCTTCATCCAGCAGCTCATGCACCTGCTGCAGACGATTCCGACCTATATCCAGCAGCTCCAGGCCCAGATCACCGATTTCATGAGCCGCTATACGACGACCGACAACGCCGGTGCCCAGTACATGCTCTCGCAGGGCGTCTCTGCGCTCTCGTCGTTTGGCTCCACGGTCTCGCAGGATCTCATGAACAAGATCTCGAACGGCGTCATCACGAACGCCGTGACGACTGTGAACAATATCGTGACATTCTTCCTGGGGCTCGTGCTTGCCTACTGGTTCGCGAAGGACTATCCGGTCATGGTGAGGGAGCTCGCAACGATTGCCGGCGAGCGCCACGAGCATTCCGTCACGCTCATGCTCGCGGTCATGTCGCGCTCCATGGGCGGCTATATGCGCTCCATGGTCATCACCTCGCTGGCAAATGGCGTCCTCGCGACCGTCGGCCTGGCTCTTTTCGGCTACCCCTATGCGGGCCTTGTCGGCGTCATCACGGGCGTCGCGCATTTCATCCCGGTCGTGGGGCCCTTCGTCTCGGCGGCATTTGCCGTCGTGCTCGGACTCTTCCAGAGCCCGCTGCTTGCCCTTGAGACCTTGATCGTCATGGTCATCGCCCAGAACGTGACGGACAACCTCCTGTCGCCTCTGGTCATGCAGTCTGCCGTGCAGGTGCATCCGGTGCTCTCGCTCATCTGCATCATCATGGGCTCGGCCTTGGGCGGCGTTCTCGGCATGATTCTGGCCGTGCCGCTCACGGCTGCCATCAAGGGTGTCTTTGTGTACTACTTCGAGTCGCGCACCGGACGCCAGCTTGTCACCTATGATGGGGCTATCTTCAAGGGCAGGCCGTACGTGGACGATGCAGGAAATATCGTTCCATCCTTCGACGCCCTGGACGATGACAGGTTCTTCGAGAGCTCCAGGCTTGTCCGGGAGCTTCCGCACGAAGGGAAGAACACGTCAAACGCTGCAGGCACCAATGCGGGCGGCAGCGCATCTGCACACAACCCCGGAGATTCCGCCGGGAACGACAACAGGTAAAGGTTTGGAGACACATGAGCACTGCTGAGTACAAGACGATGACAACAGCGGAGATCCGCGAGGATTTCCTGCGCTTCTTCGAGAGCAAGGGCTGCAGGCTCTATCCCTCCTCCTCGCTCATCCCGGACGATCCCTCGCTGCTCCTTGCAAACGCCGGCATGAACCAGTTCAAGGAGTACTACCAGGGCACGAAGACCATGAAGGAGATCGGTGCCTGCTCCTGCCAGAAGTGCCTGCGCACGAACGATATCGACAACATCGGCGACGCACGCCACCTGTCGTTCTTCGAGATGCTCGGCAACTTCAGCTTCGGCGGCTACACGAAGGCAGATGCCATCGAGTGGGCCTATGAGTTCATCACGGGCGAAGACCACCTCGGCCTTCCTGCCGACCGTCTCTACATGACGGTCTTCGAGGACGACGACGAGGCCATCGAGCTCTGGCATGCCCAGGGTGTGCCCTATGACCACATCTCCCGCCTCGGTGCTGAGGACAACTTCTGGGCGGCAGGTCCGACCGGCCCCTGCGGCCCCTGCTCAGAGATCTACTTCGACCAGGGCCCTGCCTTCGAGGGCGAGCGCCCGGGCGACGACGGCGACCGCTACCTTGAGTTCTGGAACCTCGTCTTCACGCAGTATGACCGCCAGGAGGACGGCTCCATGCCGGACCTTCCGCACCGCAACATCGATACCGGCATGGGCCTCGAGCGCATCGCTGCCATCATGCAGCACAAGGGCTCGAACTATGAGGGCGATGTCATGCGCTCCCTCATCGCGCTCGGCGAGAAGCTTGCCGGCGTCGAGTACAAAGGCAGCTCGCACCTTGCCTCCGACAAGAGCCTGCGCATCCTGGCAGACCACTCCCGTGCTGTCACGTTCATGATCGGCGACGGCATCCTGCCTTCGAACGAGGGCCGTGGCTATGTCCTGAGGAGGCTCCTGCGCCGTGCTGTCTATCACGGACGCCTGCTCGGCATCGAGGGCCCGTTCCTCACGACGTATGCGCATGAAGTGACGAAGATCCTGGGCGATGTCTATCCGGAGCTCGTCGAGAACCAGGCCCTCATCGACGGCATCATCGCTGCCGAGGAGGAGCGCTTCCGTGGCACGCTCGATGCAGGCGAGGCGATGCTTGCCTCCGAGATGGAAAAGCTCGGCGAGGGCGAGCAGCTTTCTGGAGACGTGGCCTTCAGGCTCCACGACACGTATGGCTTCCCGATCGATCTCACCCGCGAGATCTCCGAGACCGCAGGCCATGCTGTCGATATGGATGCCTTCCAGGCTGCCATGGATGCCCAGAAGGAGCGCGCACGCAAGAGCGCGAACCGCGATGCCTGGGGCCAGGCCAACAACGTCTGGACGGCGCTTTCCGACCGTCTCCCGAAGACGGAGTTCACGGGCTATGATTCCGACGAGCTTGAGGGCGCGAAGGTCCTTGCTATCGTCTCTGACGGCGAAGAGGTCAAGAGCGCCGAGGCAGGAGACGAGGTCGAGGTCGTGCTCGACAGGACGCCGTTCTACGCCGAGATGGGCGGCCAGGTCGGCGATACCGGCACGCTTTCCGGCGTCTCTGCACGCCTTGCAGTCACGGACACGAAGGGCAAGAGCGGCATGAGCGCCCATGTGGCAACCGTCGAGGAAGGCGAGCTCCATGTCGGGGATACGCTCGACTGCACGGTCGACCATGGCAGGCGTGAGCTCATCCGCCGCAACCATACGGCGACGCACCTGCTCGATGCAGCCTTGAAGCAGGTCCTCGGCGACCATGCGAACCAGGCAGGCTCGCTCGTCGAGCCCGACCGCCTGCGCTTCGACTTCACGCACTTCGAGGCACTCACGGAAGACGAGCTCGAGCGCGTCGAAGGTCTCGTGAATGCCGAAATCTTCGCTGCCGAGCCGATCGTCACGAAGGTCATGGGCCTCGAGGAAGCCAAGGCATCCGGTGCTGTGGCCCTCTTCGGCGAGAAGTACGGCGACACCGTCAGGGTCGTCTCGACAGGCGAGAGCGACCATCCGTTCTCCCGCGAGCTCTGCGGCGGCACGCATGCGAGGAACACGGCAGAGCTTGGCTTCTTCAAGATCGTGTCCGAGAGCTCCGTCGGCTCCAACGCACGCCGTATCGAGGCTGTGACGTCTGCAGGCGCCGTGGAGTACGTCGACGAGAGGCTCTCCATCCTGAATGACGTGGCATCCGAGCTCAAATGCCAGCCGAAGGACGTGCTCTCCCGCATCGAGGCGCTCCAGCAGGAGCTGCGTGCAGCCGAGCGCAAGGCAGAGGACCTCATGTACGGCAGCTCCTCCGACCAGGTTGCACAGGCTGTGAAGGCAGCAGAGCAGCTTGATGGCTACAAGTGCGTCTTCGCGAAGCTCGCAGGCCTCTCCGGCAAGGAGCTCCGCAATGTCTGGGATGCCGTGAGAGACGGCATGGGCGGCGAGCCCTGCGCCGCCGTCATCGCCTCTTCGACGGCAGACGGCAAGGTCGCCCTGCTTGCTGCGGCAACCGAGACCGCTGTTGCCAAGGGCTTCAATGCCGGCAAGGTCATCAAGGAGATCTCCGGCCTCGTCGGCGGCCGTGGCGGCGGCAGGCCGCAGATGGCCCAGGCAGGCGGCTCCGATGCTTCCGGCATCGATGCTGCGCTCGAGGCAGCAAAGGGTCTCGTCAAGTGAGGGCGCTTGCGCTCGATATCGGGGATGCGCGCATAGGGATTGCCGCAAGCGATGCTTCTGGCATGCTTGCGGTCCCTGTCTGCGTCCTTCCGGCTCAGGAGGTCCTTTCGCTCTCCCGGAACTTCCGCCGTGTCATCGAGGACCACGAGCCGGAGATCCTGGTCTGCGGCCGTCCGAAGACGATGGCAGGGGAGGATGGGCCCCAGGCAGAGAAGATCATGTCTGAGGGCAAGGCCATTGCTGAGAGGCTTGGCCTTCCTGTCGAGTTCGAGGACGAGCGCCTCTCCTCGAGCGAGGCAAAGCGGATTCTCCGTGCACAGGGACTCTCGGAGAAGCAGATGCGCGGCAAGGTCGACTCTGTCGCAGCCTCGCTCTTCCTTCAGACCTGGCTCGACGCGAAGCGCGCGCAGGATCGAGACGCCTGATTGCCTCCAGGCACAAGAGCTTCGAAGCCCTTTTCCGTACAAGCGGAGAAGGGCTTTTTTCATGCCGGAATTTCAGCAACTGGTATCAGATGAGTCCGACCGCAAAGCTTGAGCTGTCAAGGAAAATCGGAGATTCCAACAGAATGGATCCTGGTGGCCAATAGTGCTGCCCTAGTGAAGCATTGAGAGATTCGCAAATTACTAGAAATTGCAAAATGCAAGAACAATTACGCAGACGGTATACCGAATTCTGACTGTTTTGATATGAATACGAAAAAAAGTTACGAATTAAGACCAGATAAAAACGTTACCGGAACCGCTATATACGAAAAATATTTAATTCGGTGAGCAGTTCCTGGTGCACAAGAATTGTTGTCGAAATATAATGACGCAGTGTGGAAAACATGGTGGACACATAAGCACATATGTTCACGAACGAGAGTCCACATGTTCTGTAGGCAGCGTGAGAGAAGTAAGGAGGAAGTTGGATGGTAGGAATCGTCCTGGCAAGCCATGGCAAGTTCGCCGAAGGCATCAAGGAATCCGGAAGCATGATCTTTGGTCCTCAGGAGGACGTCGCCGCTGTTGTCCTGACCCCCGACATGGGTCCTGACGACATGCACAAGAAGCTGCTTGACGCCATCGCCACTTTCAGCGATCAGGAGCATGTCCTGTTCTTGGTCGACCTCTGGGGTGGCACACCGTTCAACCAGGTTTCACGCATCATCGACGAGGAGAAGCACGAGGACTGGGTCGCAATCACCGGCCTCAACCTTCCGATGCTCGTCAGCGCGTACGGCTCCCGTATGGGTGCCGACACTGCTGTCGACGTCATGAAGGAGATCTTCTCCGAGTCCAAGGATGGCATCAAGGTGAAGCCTGAGGAGCTCGAGCCGAAGTCTGAGACCGCGGCACCCGCTCCTGCTGCAGCTGCGGCCCCGCAGGGCGCCATTCCCGAGGGAACGGTGCTTGGCACGGGTCACATCAACTACGCGTACGTCCGCATCGACACCCGTCTGCTCCACGGCCAGGTCGCAACGGCTTGGACGAAGCAGGTCAACCCGGATCGCATCCTGGTTGTCTCCGACGGTGTCGCCCACGACGAGCTGCGCAAGACCATGATCGTGCAGGCTGCGCCTCCAGGAGTCCATGTCCATGTCATCCCGATCAGCAAGCTGATCCAGGTCGACAAGGATCCGCGCTTCGGTGCGACGAAGGCCATGGTGCTCTTCGAGACTCCGCAGGATCTGCTCGAGGCCGAGAAGGGTGGCGTCAAGTTCCCGAAGGTGTGCATCGGCTCTATGGCACATTCCGCCGGCAAGACTGTCATCAACCAGGCAATCGCCTGCGATAAGGACGATGTCAAGACGCTCAAGGAATGCCGTGACAATGGCACGGAGTTCTACGTGCAGAAGGTCCCGTCGGACCGCGTCGATGACATCTGGAAGCTTCTTGCCGAAAAGAACATGGCCTAGAGAAGGAGGGAATGTATGTCACCTATTACGGTACTTCTGGTCATTATCGTGGCCTTCCTGGCAGGCATGGAAGGCATCCTCGATGAGTGGGAATTCCATCAGCCGCTCGTTGCCTGCACGCTCATCGGCCTTGTCACGGGCCACCTCGATGCAGGCATCATCCTCGGCGGCCAGCTGCAGATGATCGCTCTCGGCTGGGCAAACATCGGCGCTGCTGTCGCTCCTGATGCAGCTCTCGCTTCCGTCGCCTCCGCAATCATCATGGTCCTCGCCCTCAACGGCGGCGGCAACCAGCAGGACGCCATCACGACGTCCATGGCAGTGGCAATCCCGCTGTCCGTCGCAGGCCTCTTCCTGACGATGATCTGCCGTACGATTGCTACGGCTATCGTCCACGCAATGGATGCCTGCGCCGAGAAGGACGACATGGCTGGCATCGACCGCTGGCAGTTCATCGCCATCGCTATGCAGGGCCTTCGTATCGCCATCCCGGCAGCCTGCCTCTGCTTCATTCCTTCCGATGCAGTCACCGCAGCTCTTAACGCTATGCCCGCATGGCTCACCGGCGGCATGGCAGTCGGCGGCGGCATGGTCGCTGCAGTCGGCTACTGCATGGTCATCAACATGATGGCTTCCAAGGAGGTCTGGCCGTTCTTCGCGCTCGGCTTCGTCCTTGCAGCCATCAAGGAGCTCACGCTCATCGCCCTCGGCGTCATCGGCGTCTCCCTTGCCATCATCTACCTTGGCCTCAAGGACATGGTAAAGAGCGGCTCTGGTGCAGCTGCCGGTTCCGGCGACCCGCTGGGCGACATTCTGGACGACTACGAATAGCAGAAGGAGTGTGAAACCATGGCAGAAGCAACTATTGAGAAGAACGCAGACGGCAAGATCGTCCTCTCGAAGGCAGTCCGCAAGCAGGTCATGTGGCGCCACCAGTACCTTCAGGGCTCCTGGAACTACGAACGCATGCAGAACGGCGGCTGGTGCTTCTCGATGATCCCGGCCATCAAGGCCCTCTACAAGGATCCTGAAGACCAGAAGGCGGCACTCAAACGCCACCTCGAGTTCTACAACACGCATCCGTACGTCTCCGCTCCGGTCATCGGCGTCGTCCTCGCAATGGAGGAGGAGCGCGCTAACGGCGCCCCGATCGACGACGTTGCAATCCAGGGCGTCAAGGTCGGCATGATGGGCCCGCTCGCCGGTGTCGGCGACCCGGTCTTCTGGTACACGGTACGCCCGATCCTCGGCGCTCTCGGTGCCTCGCTGGCCCTCTCCGGCAGCATCGTCGGTCCGCTCCTGTTCTTCATTGCCTGGAACATCATCCGTATCGCCTTCCTGTGGTACACGCAGGAGGCCGGCTACAATCTGGGCACCTCCATCACGAAGGACCTTTCCGGCGGCCTGCTCGGCAGGCTGACCGAAGGCGCTTCCATCCTCGGCATGTTCATCATCGGTGCCCTGGTCGAGCGCTGGGTCTCCATCAACTTCACTCCTGTCGTCGCCCAGATTCCGCAGCAGGCTGGTGCCTACATCGACTGGGAGAACCTTCCGGCTGGCGCTGATGGCATCAAGCAGGCGCTCACGATGTACAGCTCCATCGGTGCCACGGCTCTCGATCCTGTCAAGACCGTTACCCTGCAGTCCAACCTCGACCAGCTCATCCCTGGCCTTGCTGCAGTGGGCCTGACGCTGTTCTGCTGCTGGCTCCTCAAGAAGAAGGTCTCGCCGATCGTCATCATCCTGTGCCTCTTCGCACTTGGTATCGTCGGCCGTCTCCTCGGCTTCCTGTAGGATTGCCAAGGCGCTATCATGGGGCCGTGCTTCCGCAAGGGAGCACGGCCTTTTCGATTAAGGAGTCACATCAATGGCAATGGTCCAGTCGCAGAACAGCTCGGTGGAATACACCTGCAAGGTGAGCTCTCTCCAGGGCCTCACCTCAACCGGCGACCTTATGGTCGGCAACAATGCCCTCGAGTACTACAACGAGCGCAATACCCAGGACTACATCCAGATTCCCTGGGATGAGATCGACTACATCTCGGCTTCGGTCTACGGCAAGCGCCACATTGCCCGCTGGGCCGTCTTCACGAAGGAGAATGGTCACTTCACGTTCTCTGCAAAGAACAACAGGGAAGCGCTCAGGGCAATCCGCGAGCATGTCGACCCGAACAGGATGCTGCGCTCTCCCGACTTCTTCGATGTCCTGCGTGGCGGCGTCAAGGCTGCTGGCAGAAATATCGCAGGCGTCTTCCATCCCAAGAGGGACACGGCTGACGAAGAGTAAGCTTCTGCCTCGATTTATGCAGGCTGCGGGTGTTTTCGCAGCTTGGAGGCATCAAGTCTGCGCATTTCCTCTGTAGATGGGCATCTGCTGCGAACGCAGTCACACTTTCGGCGTATGCTCAGGCACACTCAAGAAATCTGTCAGTCTGCCCTGTAGCCTTAAGGGCAGCTGCAAAGAAGCTAAGGACTGCCCATGAGCTCGACTCCACGCCATGAATCGCACCAACCACGCCGCCGTACGGCAGGCCATGCTGTGGGGACGGTGCCGGCGACCCATCTTTCGTCGCGCACGGCCCAGGTGACGCAGAGGACGCGCGAGAAGAGCCGGGCGGGGCATGTACGCGAGGTCAAGCGCAAGTCGTCCCACGGACCGGCACCCTACATCCTGGGCACGATCATCGCAGTCGCAGTCGTCGCCTTCCTTGCAATCCGCGTCCTCCCGGGCGTGCTGAGCAGGATCGACAGTGCGGGCTCCAAGACGACGGTCGAGGAGGGCACCCAGGTCACGGTCACGGTGCCGAAGGGCGCTTCCGGCCAGACCATCTTCAAGACACTTGTCGAAGCAGGCCTTCTCGACAACAGCCAGTCGAGCGATTTCCTCACTGCCTACAAGAGCCATGGGGACGACGCACAGATGCAGGCGGGCACCTACACTTTCACGGCAGGAGCGTCCGTCGAAGACATCGTGAACGGCCTCATTGCAGGGCCCAGCTCGAGCTATGCCTACAAGCTGACAGTGCCTGAAGGCTATACGGTCGCAAAGACCGCTGCGGCTGTCGCAGAAGCCATCCCTTCCATCACGGCCGACGATTTCACGGCGCAGGCAAAGGCATCGAACTATGTGGCAGACTATCCGTTCCTGGCCTCTGTACAGAGCGATTCCCTCGAGGGGTTCCTGTTCCCGAAGACCTACACGTTCAATGCGGATGTGGATGCCGACACGGTGATTCGTGCCATGCTCGACCAGTACAAGACGGAGATGGCATCCATCGACTTTGCCACGGGCGAAGCGCAGATCAAGGCAAAGTACGGCATCACGATGTCTGACTATGATGTGCTGACCATGGCGTCGATTATCGAGCGCGAGGCTATGACGGACGATCAGCGCGCAAACATCTCCTCTGTCTTCTACAACCGTCTCCAGGCTGCCATGCCGCTCCAGAGCGATGCGACGATGGGCTATGTTACAGGCGGCGAAGTGACGGCAGACGACCTCAAGCAGGAATCGCCCTACAATACGTATCTCAACGAAGGCCTGCCGCCAACACCTATCTGCGCACCGAGCCTTGCCTCCATCCAGGCTGCGCTTGCTCCTGCCGACACGAACTATCTCTATTTCTATATCGTGCAGGAGAATGGCCAGACGACCTCGAGCTTCTCCGAGACGTATGACGAACATCTCGCAAGCATTGCTGCAAGCAGCAATGCAGAGACCGGGGAGTAGGAGAGCGTGTCTCTCTTCGAGGCAAGCCGCTATGTCGCACGCATCGAGCTCATCGATCTCGATGCGCTCTGGCAGGAGGGCGTGCGCTTCCTTCTCGTAGACCGCGACAACACCTGCATGGCTCGCTCAACGATGCGCGTCGAACCTCCGGTCGCTGCCTGGTTCGCAAAGGCGCATGAGATCGGCTTTGCGACCTGCCTCGTCTCGAACAACTTCCATGGGACAGATGTCGAGAGGACAGCAGAAGAGCTTGACTCTGCCGTCGTCCACCATGCGATGAAGCCAGCACCGTTTGCGCTTGCGCATGCGCTGGCCCGCGAAGGGTTCTCTGCAGCAGAGACCTTACTTGTGGGAGACCAGATCTTCACGGATGTCGTGGCAGGAAACCTGGCGCATATCCCGACCATCCTTGTGCATCCGCTCTCGACGACAGACCTCTGGTATACGCAGATCCTGCGCCTCATCGAGCGTCCGCTTCTTACCGGCCACACTTTCGAAGGCGACCGATGATTGTCTGTGCCGCCCTGGCGCTCGCCTTGGCTGTAGCCGTGGAGGATGCACGCAGCTGCCGTATCCGGAACAGCTTCTGCCTTGCTATGGCAGCCCTGGGCCTTGCCTTCCAGGCGGTGCGCATCTGGGCGCCTGTGCTCTCAGGCGTGCTTGCCTTCCATCTTGCAGATGAGACTTCTGCCCCCCAGGCCGTTCTGGCAGCTGCGCTCCTTGTGCTCCTTTGTGGTGCAGCGCTTGAGCTTGCATGGCGCAGGATCCATGGAGCCTCCGGCATGGGGCTCGGCGATATTAAATACATTGCTGCCTGGGCAACGCTTCTGGGACCTGGCATCTTCGTGCCGCTTGCTGTGGCAGCGCTTGTGGGCGCCCTGGTCACGCTCGTTCAGAAGAAGAAGTGCTTTGCCTTCGGACCCTATCTTTCGGCCGCATTCTCCTGCATGCTTGTGCTCCTGTCCTCAGGCATCCTCTGATGCCCTGTTTTGATGCAGGATGCACGTGTGCTCTCCTCTGACAGGACAGCTTCGGTCTCGATGATAGAATCAAGGAGATCAGACTGTGTTTTTCGGAGGTTTTGGTGGACAGACCATGCAATGGATATGTCGTACATGAAGGGTGCGATCATATCTTCTTCGTCGGCTTTCTCGGAGCCGGCAAGTCCACGGTGGCAAGAAATATCGGATGCCTCTTCTGCCGGCCCTATGTGGATACCGACCGCATGGTCGAAAGGATCCGCGGCAAGAGCGTCTGCGATATCTTCCGCGAGGATGGGGAAGAGTCGTTCCGCGATACGGAGACCGAGGTGCTCAGAAGCCTCAGCGAGAAGAAGTCGCTGCTCGTGAGCTGCGGCGGCGGCATCGTGGAGCGCTCCGAGAATGTCGACCTCATGCACAGCATGGGCAAGATCGTATTCTTGGATGGAGATCTCTCCGATTCGCTGAGGCAGATCCAGCACAAGGAGACACGGCCCGATCTGGGCGGCTGTCTCAAGGAGACGAGCGCCTGCTATAATCGCCGGCGTCCCCTCTATGAGGCGGCGGCAGACTATACGATCGATATCAGGAACAAGAGCTTCGAAGAAGTCGCTTGCGATGCGTCGAAGCTTCTATGGGAGGAAGGGCTGCTATGAGCGAAGAAGAGCTTGGGACGAGCGTCCCTCAGGACAACGGGGATGCTGCACAGGCTCCTGCCGATGTGGCTGAGGCTGCCGAAGTCCTTCAGGAAGAGGAAGCGCCGAAGTCTCCTCTGGCTGAGACGACCCGCCAGTGGGTGTCGCTTCCGGGCAGCTCCTGCAATGTCCGCATAGGCTCGGACAACCTCGAGAACTTCGGCCACGACCTCAAGAGCTCTGTCGGAAAGCCTGCGAAGGCTGCGCTCCTCGTGTCCGACAAGGCGGATCCGGACTTCGTCCAGGAGCTCCTCTGGCAGCTGAACGATGCCGGCTTCCAGGCGCTCAGGGGCTCTGTGCCGGGAGAGCTCACGCTTTCTGCGGCAGATGAACTCTTCGGCGAGCTTGACAGGCTGCATATCACGTCGGATGACCTGATTGTCTGTGTCGGTGCTGCCCCTGAGCTCTCGCTTGTCTTATATGCTGCCGGCGCCTGGTGTGGCCGTACGCCGGTCTGCGCCCTGCCGCTCGATCTCGAGGCACTTGTCTGCGCAACCGTCACGCCTGAAGGAATCTCGGTCGGCACGCACAGGGATATGGTGTCTGGCCATAACAGCCTGAAGAACGTCTTTGCCGACTTTGCCCGCATCGACCTCGGACCTTCCGAGAAGCGTCTCCACGCCTATGCGACGATGGTCGCGACTGCGGTCTCCGATACGGAAAAGGCATTCGAAGCGCTCTATAACAGGCGCGATGCCCTCGCCGAAGCTGACGAGGTGGCACTGCGCGAGCAGGTGAACGAGACGCTCAGGAGCCGCGGCCGCATTGCCTCCTCGACCTCTGTTGCCGTGCGCCAGTCGCTTTCCTACGGCGTCACGTTTGCAGAGGCGCTGAGCCATCTTGTGGAAGGCGTTCCCGCCTCGACGCTTCTGGCCGAAGGCCTGCGCTTCACGGCACGCGTGGCTGTGACCGAGGAGGACTTCAAGGTCGACGATATGCTTGCCCAGGACGAGCTGCTCTCAGCGCTGGGGCTGGGCACGGTCAGCGCCACGGTAGATCCCGATGCGCTCCTGCATGAGATGCGCGCCTGCGCACATCTGCGCTCGAACCGCTTCATGCTCGCCGTGCCGCGCGCTTTCGGACGCGTCCGTCTCGCGACGATCGAGGATGCCCGCCTCAAGGCGCATCTCGAGGCCTGGTGCGCACAGCACCAGGCGGACTAGTTGCTTGGTACATTCAATCGGAAAGGATCTTTTGCTATGGCAGATCAGGAAATGGGAAAGGCGCGTGTTGCACGCCTTCGTGCCCTCATGCAGGAGTATGGATATGACGCAGTCGTGCTGCGCCACAATCCGGATCTGCGCTGGCTCACAGGAGCCGAGCGCACGTTCGACGACGAGATCGCACATACGGCCTTCGTGACCCGCGAGGGCCAGTGGCTCCATACGGATTCGCGCTACTTCGGCACATTCCAGGATCGCCTTGGCAAGGATACGGACTGGCAGCTCGATATGGATGCCGTGAGCCATCCGGCCTGGACAGCCTCCCTGATCAGGAAGACCCATGCCCGTGTCGTCGCAATCGAGGACACGGCAGACCTTGCCTTCTTCGATGCGCTCGAGGCAGAGCTTGGCCGCCAGTCGGCGGCATGCCTCCTGCCGCGCATGCATGGCACGGTCTCGGCGCTGCGTGTCGTGAAGGACGCCGAAGAGGTCTCCCTCATGCGCCATGCCCAGACCATCACGGATGCTGCCTTCGAGCACATCTGCGGCTACATCAAGCCGGGACTCAACGAGCTCCAGATCAGGGCGGAGCTTGAGAGCGCGATGTTCGACCGCGGTGCCGATGCGCTCTCGTTCGACACGATCATCGCAAGCGGCCCGAACGGTGCCAACCCGCATGCCCAGCCGGGGGAGCGCCGCGTCGAGGAGGGCGACCTCATCGTCATGGACTATGGTGCCGGCTACCATGACTACCATTCGGATATGACAAGGACCGTGTGCGTCGGCAAGGCGACAGATGAGCAGAAGCAGGTCTACGCCGTCGTCCGCAAGGCGAACGAGACCTGCGAGGCAGCAATCCATGCCGGTGTCATCGGCGTCGATATCCATAACCTCGCCGTCAAGGTCATCTCCGATGCCGGCTACGGAGACTACTTCAAGCATGGTCTCGGCCACGGTGTCGGCCTCCAGATTCACGAAGCACCGTACTTCAGCCGCTCCGGCGCTCCGGCCGAGCACGGCGTCATCCCTGCAGGATCTGTGATCACGGTCGAGCCGGGCATCTACCTCCCGGGACGCTTCGGCATCCGCCTCGAGGACTTCGGACAGGTGACCGAGGATGGCTACGACGTCTTCACGGCATCCGCCCACGACCTCGTCGAGATCCCCTGCTAGGACCCACATCTTCACACTTTGTGTAGTCGCTCCGGCTTGCCAGCATGAGCTGGAGCGACGTCGTATACTGATACCGTTTCGGAGTTTTACGGATAGGAAAGAGATCAACCGTGGCAACGCAGACCATCAGCACCGCTGATTTCAAGAACGGCATGGGCCTCAAGATCGGCAACAAGTACTACACGATTGTCGAGTTCCAGCATGTCAAGCCGGGCAAGGGCGGCGCATTCGTGCGCTACAAGATCAAGGACCTGCGCGATGGCCGCACGATCGACCAGACCTGCAATGCAGGCACGAAGTTCGACAGCGTGCAGCTCATCACCAAGGAGATGCAGTATCTCTACAACGACGGCGTCGACTACTACTTCATGGACAACGACACGTATGAGCAGGTCGCTGTTCCTGCCGACTTCATCGGCGACAACGCCCAGTGGCTCGTCGAGAACGACAACGCCTCTCTGCTCTACGCTGACGATGAGCTCCTCGGCGTGACGCCTGCCATGTTCATCGAGGTCGAGATTACGCAGACCGACCCGGGCTTCAAGGGCGACACGGTCCAGGGCGGCACGAAGCCGGCCACGATCTCCACGGGCGCTACGATCCAGGTGCCGATGTACCTGAACCAGGGCGAGAAGATCAAGGTCGACACGCGCGACGGCAAGTTCGTCCAGCGCGTCTAGCCTCTCGCACAATGAGGGATGCCGCGTCCCATCTGGCGGTGGGGCGCGGCATTTTTCTATGCAGGCAGGCCCTGCAATGTGGAAACCTTGGGAGCAGCTGCCAGCGCGCTTCCAAGATGCGGCCCTGCCTCTGAGCTATTTGCGTATACTGGGTATGACCATAAGCAAGCCGGAAAGCTGGCTTTCTGGCGGATGCGGAAGGACGTTCTATGGACGAGCTCTCCATCTCTGGCATTGGCATCTCCCGCCGCGTCATCGCGACCGTCGTTGCGCTGGCAGCAGAAAAGGTCGAAGGAGTCGCCTCTGTCGGCGGCAATGATACGCTTACCTCGAGCCTCATCAGGGTCTTCACGGCCAAGAGCCTCGATGTCGCACAGGCAGTCGAGTCCGAAGAAGAGGACGGCCGCCTGCATATCACGGTCCATCTGTCGGTCTTCTATGGCTACCCGTTCTGCGAGCTTGCGCAGAACGTGCGCCAGGCAGTCGCAGATGCCGTGTCCGAACAGATCGGCGTTGAAGTATCGGCAGTCGATGTCTGCATCGACAGCCTCGTATTCCCCAAGGAGTAGAAGCCTTGTCAAAGCAATCGTCAAAGCAGTTCAAGGGACGCACCCTTGCACGCAGCCAGGCCCTGCAGATCATCTTCCAGGCAGAGGCAACGGGCCGTGCCGTGGATGAGGTGCTCGATGGGGACTATGCCCTCTCCGAAGGCCCGCTCGATCCCTTCGGCGAGCGTCTGGCACGTGGCACCTGGTCGCTGCGTCCCGGCCTTGACCGCATCATCGACTCCGTCGCTACGAACTGGTCGCTCTTCCGCATGCCGGCAGTCGATCGCAATCTCCTGAGGCTTGCCCTCTATGAGATCCTCGAGGTCGACGAGGTCGAGCTGCCTGTCACGATCGACGAATGCGTCGAGCTTGCCAAGGCCTATGGCACGGACGAATCGAGCCGCTTCGTGAACGGCGTGCTCGGAAAGATCGCACGCGAGCTCGAGGCAGGACGCGACCTCAAGCGCGAAGCTGAAGAGGGGACCGAGGAGGCAGAGGCGCTTGCCGCTGCAGCCCCCGAAGCAGAAGTCCCCGAAGAAGAGCGCGAGTGGCCTGCCTATGGTGCCGAGATCCGTGCCGAGGAAGAGGCTGAAGGTGCCGAGGAGGGCACCTGGCAGCCGGGCGAGGATGCAGAAGACGGCGATGAGGCCGCAGAGCCGGGCGAGGACGCGTAATGGCCAAGATCGATACGTCTGCCTACAAGACCTTCGACGAGATTGCAGGCAGGCTCGACGAGATTGCCGGGCAGGTGCGCCAGAAGGATACGTCGCTCGAGCGTTCGCTCGACCTCTTCGACGAGGCCATCGCTCTTGGCTCCAAGGCAGTCGATATGGTCGACGCCCAGGATGCAGAGCACGCGGGCACCCAGACCAAGGAGGGCTAGAGCCTGTGGCACGGCGCAGAAGGCTCGATGAGGAACTGGTAGCGCAGGGCTTCTTCCCAACAAGGGACGAGGCCCTGCGTTCTGTCATGGCAGGAGATGTCTCGACGACAGACCGCCGCATGGAATCTGCCGGCGAGCAGGTAAAGCCCGGCATCGAGCTTCATGTCAGAGGGCACATCCCGTTCGTGAGCAGGGGAGGACTCAAGCTCGAGCGGGGTCTCAAGGCCTTCGATGTGAAGCCAGAAGGCCTTGCCTGCCTCGATGTGGGCTGCTCGTCGGGAGGCTTTACGGACTGCCTTCTCTCCCACGGGGCAAGAAGCGTCCTTTCGGTCGATGTGGGCTATGCACAGTTTGACTGGTCGCTCCGGAACAATCCCAGAGTCGAGCTCCTCGAGCGCACGAATATCGTCGATGTGCCGACGCCTGAGCGCATGGGCACGATCGATCTTGCTGTCTGCGATGTGTCGTTCACCTCGGTCGTCTCCATCCTGCCTTCTGTCATGGAGCTCCTGAAAGATGACGGGGCGTTCCTGACGCTCGTGAAGCCGCAGTTCGAGGCAGCGCGCGATGAGGTGGACGAAGGCGGCATCGTGCACGATTCTGAAGTGAGGCTTGAAGCTCTCATGAAGGTGGCCGGTGCCTTTGTGGATGCAGGCCTTGCCATCAAGGGTGCCTGCGAAAGCCCGATCACGGGTGCCAAGGGCAACCACGAATACCTGCTGTATGGCAGAAGGGGAGAGGCTGGACTGGTGCCGGACCTCTCTCAGGTTGTCAGGGAGGGTGAGACCTTCATCGCTTCATAGAACATCTGTACGTCTGTGCTGCAAGATGGCGCTTGATGCTACACTGGGCGTACGGAATCGATGGAACGAAGGTGAACTGACGGTGAAGGTGCTTCTCGTACCGAACTATGGACGCAGCGATGCGCTTCAGGGCGCGCACAATCTTTCCGGCTGGCTCGAAGCCGAGGGGCATGAAGCCGTGCTTGCCCCCGACAAGAAGCGCCACGAGGAAGAGCGTCCCGGCCTTGCTGATGGCATGGACCTCGTGATCTCGCTTGGCGGCGACGGCACGCTCCTGCGTGCTGCCCGTATCGTCGGCTACCGGGAGATTCCGCTCATGGGATTCTCCTATGGACATCTCGGCTTCCTTACTTGCGGCGGTCCGAAGGACATGCGCACGACCGTCGCGGCGGCGCTTGCAGGCGAGCTCCATTCTTCGCATAGGGCGACCCTTGCCATCGAGGCGGAATATGTGCTGCCGGACGGAAGCACCTATACCGAGAAGAGCTTTGCCCTGAACGATATGGCTGTGACCCGGGGCGGTCTCGGCGATGTCATCTCCTTCGATGTCGGGGTCTCGGGAAACCACATCGACAGGATCCGCGGCGACGGCTTCATCGTCTCTACGGCGACAGGCTCGACCGGCTATGCGCTGGCAGCAGGAGGCCCTATCGTGACGCCGGAGTTCACGGGCATGGTCTGCGTGCCGATCGCTCCCCATACCATCCTGGCCCGCGCCTTCCTGACGGCGCCTTCAGATGTCGTGGAGATCGACATGTCGGAGGAGCGCCCGGCAGAGCGCAGCGTCCTCGCCGATGGCCGCCTCATGGGCCATGGAGGACGGGCCATGCATATGCGTGTCAGGCGCGGGGAGGGCGACATCATCCTCCTCGACTACAATGCGCAGAGCTTCTATTCGTCCGTTTCGCGCGTCTTCTACGGGAAAGTGGCCAAATAGATGATTGACGAGATTCAGGTCAGAAATGTTGCCCTCATCAAGGAAGCGGAGATAGAGCCAGCAGAAGGCCTCACCGTGCTTACCGGCGAGACTGGCTCGGGCAAGTCTGCCCTGCTCTCGTCCCTGAAGCTTCTCGTCGGCGACAGGGCAGATGCCTCTTCGGTCAGGGAAGGCGCAGATGGCCTCGAAGTGCAGGGCCGCTTCTTCACGGATGACGGGGAAGAGGATGGCCATATCGTGCGGAGGCGCCTCACCGCTGATGGACGCGGCAAGGTCGATATCGACGGGCATATGGCATCAGTGAAGGAGCTCGCACAGACGCTCGGCCGCACGGTCGATCTCTGTGGCCAGCATGAGCACCAGAAGCTTCTCGATGTCACGACGCATGTGCAGCTTCTCGATGCCTTTGCCGGAGAGCCTGCAGCTGAGGCACGTGAAGCCTACCAGGAAGCGCTCAGGAAATCTGACGCAGCCCATCGGGAGCTCAGACGTGTCGAGGAGGCGAGCCGTGCCTCCGAGGAGAAGCTCGACGAGGCGGCATTCGTGCTCTCGCGCATCGACGAGGTCGGACCTTCCGAGGAAGACTATGCAGAGCTCGAAGAGGCGCTGCCGAAGGCAGAGCATGCCGAGGCGCTCATGCGTGCTGCCGAAGGGGCACATGAGGCGGTAGCAGGAGACGATGGCGTCTCCGATGTGCTTTCTGCGGCAGTCGCCGAGCTGAGGGAGGCAGCGCGCTTCGACGAGAAGCTCGGAAAGCTGGCTGATGCCCTCGAGAGCGCCCTCATCGAGGCTGAGGATGCTGCATCGGAGCTCAGGGACTATGCCGACTCGGTCGAGCTCGACCCCGAAGAGCTCGAGCATCTGCAGGAGCGCGAGGCTGCCTATCAGAGGCTCATCCGTGCCTATGGTCCGGACCTTGCCCATGTGCTGGCACGGAGGGCGGAGGCAGAAGAGACCGTCTCTGCGGCGCAGGATGGGGGAGAGCGCGTACGCAAGGCGAAGAAGGCGCTCTCCGTTGCCGAGGCTGAGCTTGCAGAAGCTGCAAGGCAGCTCTCTTCCGTACGTGCGAAGGCAGCGCCTGAGCTTGCAGCTGCAATAACCAAGGAGATGGGGCAGCTCGAGATGGGCACAGCCTCGCTCGAGGTCTCGCTCGAGCCGCTTCCACGCTCGCAATGGACGCTCGAGGGCCCTGACCATGCAGAGCTCATGTATCGTCCCGGTGCCGGGCTCTCATCGCGCCCCCTTCGCCGCATCGCCTCGGGCGGCGAGGTGAGCCGTGTCATGCTGGCGGCAAAGGTCGTGCTCGGGGATGCCGACGAGACGGATACGCTCGTCTTCGACGAGGTCGATGCCGGTGTCGGCGGCGCCACGGCGAATGCTTTGGCCGAGGTGCTCAAGAAGCTCTCGCGCACGCATCAGGTCATCGTCGTCACGCATCTGGCGCAGGTTGCCGTCATGGCAGACAAGCACTACGTCGTCACGAAGACGGAAGGAAGCGTGCCCGAGACGAAGCTCTCTGAGGTCGAGGGAGATGCGCGCGTGCATGAGATCGCACGCATGCTTTCGGGCGACGAGTCGGAAGCTTCGCTCAGCCACGCCCGCGAGATGCTCGAGCGCGTGCATGCCTCGTGGAATTGATGCGGGAACCGTTTCTCGGACAGGTTCTTGCCTCACGTGCGGAATGAACCGCGGTATTATATAGGTCCGTACGAAGAGCAAAGCAACGCGTATGGAAGGGTCCTCATGACCAAGCACATCTTTGTTACGGGCGGCGTCGTTTCTTCCCTTGGAAAGGGCATCACGGCAGCTTCCCTTGGCCGGCTTCTCAAATCCCGTGGTTACAAGGTGATGATGCAGAAGGCCGATCCCTACCTCAACGTTGATCCTGGCACGATGTCGCCGTTCCAGCACGGCGAGGTCTTCGTGACCGAGGACGGGTATGAGTCCGATCTGGACCTCGGTCACTACGAGCGCTTCATCGATGAGAACCTGACCCGCAATTCGAACTTCACGACCGGCGCAATCTACTCCTCGCTCATCAAGCGCGAGCGCAGGGGCGATTTCCTCGGCGGCACCGTGCAGGTCATCCCGCACGTCACGAATGCCATCAAGGAGCGCTTCCGCCGCATCGAGGAGCAGTCGGGAGCCGATGTCGTTATCACGGAGCTCGGCGGCACGATCGGCGATATCGAGAGCTCGTCGTTCGTCGAGGCAATCCGCCAGTTCCGCAAGGAAGACGGCCCAGGCAACACCCTCGTGATCCACGTGAGCCTCGTGCCCTATATTGCTGCTGCCCATGAGGTGAAGACGAAGCCGACGCAGCACTCCGTGAAGGAGCTGCGCTCCATGGGCATCCAGCCTGACTTCATCGTCTGCCGTTCCGACCATGAGGTCGAGGCACCGATTCGCGCAAAGATCGCCCACTTCTGCGACGTCGATGAGGATTGCGTGTTCGAGAACTCCGACTGCCCGTCGATCTACGACGTGCCAGCGCACCTCGCCGAGCAGGGCTTCGATCTCAAGGTCTGCGAGAAGCTCGGCCTCGACCCGCGCGAGAGCGATATGAGCTCCTGGTACAGCTTCACGTCTGCCATGCATGCAGCGAAGCAGAAGACGGACAAGACGAAGATCCGCATCGTCGGCAAGTATACGCAGCTGCCGGATGCCTACCTTTCCGTCATCGAGGCCTGCGGACATGCAGGCGTCTACTTCGGCCGCAACCTCGATGTCGAGCTCGTCGACGGCGAGGAGCTCACCGAGGACAACGTCGAGGACGTGCTCGGCGATGCTGACGGCATCCTCGTGCCGGGCGGCTTCGGCCAGCGCGGCGTCGAGGGCAAGATCCTCTCTGCCCACCTTGCCCGCACGGAGAAGAAGCCGTATCTCGGCATCTGCCTCGGACTCCAGGTCGCTGTCTCCGAGTTCGCCCGCAATGTCGCTGGCATGCCGGGCGCCAACTCCACCGAGTTCTCACCGGACTGCGAGTATCCGGTCATCGATATCATGCCTGACCAGGAGGATGTCACCGAGAAGGGCGGCACGATGCGCCTCGGTGCCTACCCCTGCAAGGTCAAGCCGAACACGCTTGCCATGGAGGCCTACGGCGAGCCGCTCGTCTATGAGCGCCACCGCCACCGCTATGAGGTGAACAACGCATTCCGCGACAAGCTGACCCAGGCCGGTCTGGTAATCTGCGGCCTCTCTCCTGACGAGCGCCTCGTCGAGATGGTCGAGCTTCCCGAGGATGTGCACCCCTGGTTCGTTGCCAGCCAGGCACATCCTGAGTTCAAGAGCCGCCCGACGAAGCCGGCACCGCTCTTCCGCGAGTTTGTCCGCGCTTCCATTGCCCACCACGAGGGCTGCGCACGCCAGAGCGTCCAGCCGGAGTAGGGCGCACTTGGATCTTGCATCTGCACGGAAGGAATTCATGGGCTACCTCGCTTTCGAACGAGGTAGCTCTTCTCATACCGTGGAAGCCTATGGAAGGGACCTCGAGCGCTATGTGAAGGCGCTCGAAGAGAAGGGCGTGACCGAGCCCGACGACGTGACCCGCCCTCTCATAGAGGAGCATCTCGAGCACCTTGCCGAGGAGGGCTATGCTCCGTCTTCAGTCGAGCGGGCGCTTTCTGCCATCAAGAGCTTCCACCGCTTCATGCTCCAGGAAGAGATGTCTTCTGTCTCTCCTGCAGCGGCACTGCCGCTTCCGAAGAAGGCAGAGCGCTTGCCCGATGTCCTGAGCGTCAGGCAGGCGCTCGCGCTTCTCGACCAGCCCTTCCCGAAGACGGCGGCAGGACAGCGCGATCGTGCCATCATAGAAGTGCTCTATGGGTGCGGCCTTCGCGTCTCAGAGCTCACGGGCCTTGATGTTGGGGCGGTATCGCTCGAGGACGAGGTCGTGCGTGTCATCGGCAAGGGAAGCAAGGAGCGGCTCGTCCCGCTCATGGGAAGCGCCCACAAGGCGCTTGCGGAATACCTCTCCGACTGGAGGGGAGAGCTCGTCTCTTCGAGAAGCGGCGCTGCGGTCTTCCTGAATGTCCGCGGCGGCAGGATCTCGCGGCAGTCCGTCTTTGCAATCGTCGAGCGGGCAGGACGCGTCGTCGGCATAGACGGCCTCCATCCGCATACCCTCCGCCACAGCTTCGCGACGCACATGCTCCAGGGAGGGGCAGACATCCGCATCGTGCAGGAGCTTCTGGGCCACTCGTCGATCCAGACGACGCAGCTCTATACCCATCTCGACAGGAGCCATCTTCGGATGGCATACCTCTCGGCGCATCCCCGGGCGCGCAGGGAGCGGGAGCAGCCACACAATTCCGACAAATGACCGCCGAGCCGGGCGGTGCCATACCACGCCTTCGAGCTTCGGGTTTGTGGGGACAAAAGAAAGAGACCGCTAGATGTTGTGGGGGTGCAGGCACGTGTGCCTGCACCCTTTTTTATCTGCGGAAATGCAGTTTGGTGGGAGAAAGTGGGACAAAGGGTTGGAAAAGGGGGCGTCGAGACGTTATAGTTGGATACACGCTTTGAGAGGGGACAGGCCGAGTCGTCGGGAGGTGGCAGATGTACCTGACGGGCGAGAAACAGCTCAAGCTCGATGCCAAGCTGCGCCTTACCCTGCCGGCCGACTTCCGCCGCCAGTTCGGCGACCGCGTCTGCCTCGTTCCTCTCAAGGACGCAATCTGGGGCTTCACTCCAGAAGGCCACGAGGCATGGACCGCCTCCTATTTCCCGGATGGCTTCAATCCGAGGGACAGGGAGCAGGACAAGCTTCAGCGAACGCTCATGAGGAGGACCGTGACGGTGGACATCGATGCCGCCGGCCGTGTCGCGCTCAGCAAGGTTCCCGAAGAGAAGCTTGCGAAGCTCGGCATCTCCCGTGACGTCATGGTCATCGGCAACCGCGACCACTTCGAGGTCTGGGATTACCAGCACTTCGAGGAGCTCAACGCCGAGGACGATGACGACCTGGACGACCTCATGTTCGACTAGCCGGAAAGGAGCAGCTCCCGTTGAAAGTCGAATATCGGCATAATCCCGTCATGCTCTCCGAGGTGCTGGAGGCCCTGGACCCCCAGCCTGGAGAGGTTGTCTGCGACTGCACGCTCGGAGGAGCGGGGCACTCGGTCGCTCTGGCCGAGCGCATTGCTCCTGCTGGCCTCTCGATCGGAATCGACCAGGACGATATGGCTCTTGCCGCCGCAGCGGAACGCTTCGGCCGCGAGGTGCCCAGCGCCCGCCATCGGTTCCTCAAGGGCAACTTCGGCGACCTCGACCAGCTTCTGGTCGAAGCCGAGGTGCCTGGCGTAGACTGCTTCCTCTTCGACCTCGGGGTCTCGTCGCCTCAGCTCGACATACCCGACAGGGGCTTCTCGTACCACGAGGACGCTCCTCTGGATATGCGGATGGATCCGAGGAACAACACTCTAACCGCACAAGAGGTCGTGAACACCTACAACGAAGCAGACCTCACCCGGATTCTCCGCAGCTATGGAGACGAGAAGCATGCAGCATCCATCGCGCGCCACATCGTGCGCGCCCGCGAGAAGGCGCCCATCGAGACGACGCTCGAGCTCGTGGAGATCGTGAAGGCAGCCATTCCTGCCCGCGACCGCCGCCATGGGGGACACCCGGCACGCAAGACCTTCCAGGCCCTGCGCATCGAGGTGAACCACGAGCTGGATGTGCTGGAGAGGGGACTGCGCGCTGCCATCCGCTGGGCCAATACGGGCGGCAGGATCTGCGTGATCTCGTACCACTCGCTCGAGGACCGGCTTACGAAGCATGTGCTCTCCGAGCTCTCCCAGGGGTGCATCTGTCCGCCGGACCTTCCGGTCTGCGTGTGCGGACATGTGCCGATAATCGAGGTCAAGACCAGAAAGCCCCTGGCCGCGACCGAAGAGGAAGTGCGCTCGAACCCACGGGCGCGCAGCGCTCTGATGCGCGTGGCAGTCAAGCTCGATGTCACACAGGCTCAGGCGCAGACCTGATGCTCACGGCCCCTCCGGACCGTCTGCATAGCACCCAATGCACCAAGGATGCAGCACCACCGCACCATAAACGAACCACAACGCACTACCAATGCAGACAACAGATGAGGGGTATTTCGGTATGAGGTATGAGTCCTCTGAGGCAGTCCGCCTCGACGGATATGATATGCGCTCGAACATGCGCGAGGCCTCGGCCAGCCCCTCTTTCGATGTATACGAAGGCGGCGGGCTCGATGCCCGCGTCCGCCAGGGCGTCACGCACCAGTTCCTCGTGAAGCTGGTCCGCGTCGCGCTTGTCGCGGCAGCCATCTGCGCGCTCGGCTTTGCCCGTGTTGCGATCTCGACGGCGACCGTCTCAGCCCTCCAGGCAAACGAGTCCCTCGAGAGCCAGATCGGCGATGCCACGGCCCTCTACAACGACCTCAAGGCGTCGAAGTCGGCGCTGTCGAGCGTGTCGCGCATCGAGCGCATCGCGACGCAGAACTACGGTATGGTCCTCGAGGACCCCGAAGTCATCTCTTCGACGGCATCCTCCTCTGATAGCGCCGCTGCCTCTTCGACCGATGGCACGGCATCCCTTTCTCAGACTGACGCAGAGACTGCGGATTCTTCGAATGTGGAGTAGGGGCGCGCTCCTTCTGGCGTAAGCTCATCCACATGGACAGACAAGACAGACACAGCAGAGCGAACGGCCCCGAGAGGGGCCGCTCGTCGTACGACGAAATGGTCCAGAACCGCAAGGCGCGTGCCCGCAGGCGCGAGGAGCGCGCACAGCGCGGGGACAGGCAGTCCCGGCGGCATGGACACACAGACGGCGGCGGCATCCTCTCCCATGTGAAGGGCATGGATGGTCGCCTTGTCGCGGTCTTCTGCATCCTTGCTGCGCTTGCACTCGTCGTGTGCGGACGCCTCTTCTATCTCCAGATCCTCCAGGGCCCTGAGCTCACGCAGATGGCAGCAGACAGCCGCACGAACGAGATCACGCTTACGGCAAAGCGTGGCACGATCTACGACCGGAACGGCAATGTCCTTGCCATGAGCGTCGACGTGAAGACCATCTATTCGAATCCCTCCGAGATCACGGACAAGGACCAGGCTGCCCAGATCATGGCAGACACGCTCGGCGGATCGAAGGATGACTACCTCGACATCATCGACCAGGACACGACCTTTGCCTATATCAAGAAGAAGGTCGACACGACGACCGCCTCGACGCTCGACGACAAGCTCGACGAAGCCAATATCGCAGGCGTCTATCTCCTCGATGACACGAAGCGCATCTACCCTTATGGCTCTGTCGCGGGACAGGTCCTCGGCATGGTCGGCTCGGATGGCCAGGGCCTCACAGGCCTCGAGCTCTACTACAACGATGTGCTCTCCGGCCAGGATGGCTCCATGATCATGGAGACAGGCGCTGATGGCACGCCTATTGCAGGCGGTGTCGCTGAAGTCACGAAGGCGACCGCAGGCTCCGATATCGTGATCTCGATCGATGTGAACATCCAGGCAAAGCTCGAAGAGGTCCTGACCGAAGGAACGAAGAAGTACAAGGCAGACTCGTCGTCCGCCATGGTGACAGACCCGAATACGGGAGAGATTCTGGCAACCGCATCGACCCCTCTGGCCGACCTCTCGGATACCTCCGAGCTCACGAACGAGGCGCTGAACCTGCGCATGGTATCGGATCTCTATGAGCCGGGCTCCATCTTCAAGATACTGACGATGACATCCGGGCTGGCGCACGGGACGTTCAGCACCGATACGATCTTCAACGTGCCGGTCCAGATCCAGGTCGGCGACGACTATGTCACGGATGCCATCACGCGCTACTCGGCCGAAGACATGACGGTCTCGCACATCCTCGAGGAATCCTCGAATGTCGGTGCCATCCTTATGGCCCGTGCTGTCGGCGCAGAAGGCTTCTCCTCCACGGTGTCGAGTCTGGGCATTGGCCATAGGACCGGCATCGACTATCCCGGCGAGGCGACGGGCATGGTCACGGACTACGACAACTACACGTCGACGACGATGTCGGACATGGCATTCGGCCAGGGCCTGGCCATTCCTCAGGTGCAGATGGTCCAGGCTGTCGGTGCCATCGCGAACGGCGGATCGCTCATGACGCCACACTTCCTGACAGAGAAGGCCGGCGAGACCATGCAGTGGGACTCGAAGGGAACGGTCTGCACGCAGGATGTGACCGACCAGATATCGGACGTACTCGAGTCTGTCATCGAGAACGGTACGGCAAAGCATGCAGCCGTGGAAGGCTACAAGGTCGCCGCAAAGACTGGCACGGCACAGATGACGGAAGACGAGGAAGGCTACGCCGAAGGCAAGTACATAAGCTCCCTTATCGGCTATGCGAATGCCGACAATCCTCAGGTGCTTGTCTATGTCGGTTTGAACGGCACGCCTTATCTTGCAGAAAGCTCATCAGCCTACATGTTCTCGAGTATCATGAGTGAGGCGCTTAAAGATATGGGAATCAAGCCCGTGTCCTAGAGGAGATACTGAAACAGCATGCTGAAAATGACGATTGACGAGCTGATCCACGCAACGGGAGCAGAACTCGTGGCCGGCAGCCCCAAGCACACGTTCGAGGGCTGCACGATCGATTCGCGCAAGGCGCAGGAAGGCTCGCTCTTCGTGGCCTTCAAGGGCGAGAAGGTGGACGGCAACCTCTATGTGGCCAAGGCTCTCGAGGCAGGAGCTGCCTGTGCCGTGGTCACGGAGGAGCCGAATGAGGACGCACTCGCATATGCCCGCAAGGGAGGCTGCGCTATCGTCCGTGCGGCACATGACGACCCGGAGGAGTTCATGCTCCGCCTTGCCACCGCCTGGCGGCAGAAGCATCCTGACTGGATCGTCTGCGGTGTCACAGGCTCGGTCGGAAAGACCACGACGAAGGACATGTGCGCCGCGGCGCTCTCTGCCCGCTGGCGTGTCCACAAGACCGAAGGCAACTTCAACAACCTGATCGGCGTGCCCCTCACGCTCTTTGCCGCTCCTGACGATGCCCAGGCGCTTGTCGTCGAGATGGGCATGAACCATGCTGGCGAGATCCGCCGCCTGGCTGCAGCAGTGAGGCCTACCGTCGCTGTCATCACGAATGTCGGCACGAGCCATATCGGCAACCTTGGCTCGCGCGAGAACATCGCCCGTGCGAAGGCAGAGATCGTCTCCGGCATGAGGCCATCGGCTGAGACCTTTGCCGGCATCTCGCCCTGCCTTGTCCTCAATGCGACAGATGACTTCACGCCGTTCATCGAGAAGGGCTTTGCCCGTCCTGCCGGCCTTGAGGCCGTGAAGGTTGCCGGCAGGGAGAGCTCCTGCACCGCGACCGATGTCGAGCTCGACGAAGAGGGACGCGCCTCGTTCACGCTCCATATGGAGGGCGGATATACGCGCCCGGTGAAGCTCCGCATCCCGGGCAGGCATGCTGTGACGGACTTCTGCTATGCCATGGCAATCGCAGACCGCCTGCATGTGGACCGCGAGAAGGCGGCAGCTGCGATCGAGGGCCTCGAGGCCTACCGCATGCGCCTCGACGTGAAGGTCGCTGCAAACGGCGTCCGCGTCATCGACGACACCTACAACGCAAGCCCTGCATCCATGGCAGAGGCGCTCGACGTCCTGCACTCCATGAAGTGCGAGGGCAGGCGCATCTGCGTCCTCGGCGAGATGGGGGAGCTCGGTGCCGAAGCTGAGCGCCTGCATGGCTATGTCGGCGCCTACGTGGCGGCCGTGCGCCCCGACCTCTTCGTGACCATAGGCCACGACCTTGCGGCCGCCATGGTCGAAGGTGCCCGCACTATGGGCCTCTCCGAAGATGCCATCGCATCGTTTGCCACGGTCGAAGACGCCGCCAAGGCTATCGTGCCGGTTCTTGAGTCGAAAGATCTCGTCCTCGTGAAGGCATCGCGTGCCGAGGGACTTGACGCATTTGTCAGAGAGGTGCTTGTATAATGATTCTCATCGGTTCTGCTGCCTATCCAAGCTATCAGGTATTCCTGGCCTCCGGCGTGGCTGCGCTCCTCACGGGCATCCTCATGCCGCCCTTCATCCGCCTCATGAAGCATGAAGGGCTGGGACAGCAGGTGCGTGCAGATGGCCCGAAGCGCCATCTCATAAAGCAGGGCACCCCGACCATGGGTGGCATCATCATCCTGGCAGGCATCATCATCACGACGATTCTCATGGCACCGGGCTCCCCGAAGCTCGCTCTTGCCATCTTCGGCATGATCGCCACAGGCGCTCTTGGCCTCCTCGACGATATCGAGTCGGTTGCCCACAAGCGCTCGCTCGGCCTCACGCCGTCCCAGAAGATGATTGGCCTCACGATCATCTGCGCCATCTTCGGCATTGTCGCCGTGAACGTCTGCGGCATCGCCCCCACGATCGAGTTCCCGGGTGGAGCCGCCATCGACCTCGGCGTCCTCACGACCACGATAAACGGCGTGCACATCCCCTGGCTCTATCTCATCTTCGTGTTCCTGCTCCTTGCCGGCTTCTCGAACGCCGTGAACCTCACGGACGGCCTTGATGGCCTGGCAGGCGGCACGGTGCTTGTCGTCATGGTCGTCATGGCCATGGTTGCCTTCAACGAGGACGAGCTCGGCCTTGCGGTCTTTGCAGCATCCATCGCAGGCGCCTGCGTCGGATTCCTCTGGCACAACTGCTATCCTGCCTCGATCTTCATGGGCGACACGGGCTCCCTTGCCCTGGGTGGCGCCTTCGCATCCCTTGCCATCCTCACGAAGACCGAGATCTGCTCTCTTGTCATGGGTGGCCTCTTCATCGTCGAGGCGCTCTCCGTGATCATCCAGGTCGTGAGCTTCAAGACGCGTGGCAAGCGTGTCTTCCTCATGGCTCCTCTGCACCATCATTTCGAGAAGAAGGGCTGGAGCGAGACGAAGGTCGTCATCCGCTTCTGGATTGTGTCGGCGGCATTTGCGGTACTGGGCTTCGCGCTCTATTTCCAGCTCGGCTAGGAGGCTTTGGCGATGGCGAAAAATACGGAAAAGCTCGGACGTGTCCTCATCCTCGGTCTTGGCGGAACCGGTGCGGCAGTGGCGCGCTACTGCGCGAAGCGTCTCGGCGGCAGGGTGGAGTCTGTCACCATCGTAGGTGGCAAGGCAAGCCACGAGGGGCCGCTCGCAGAAGAGCTCCGCTCGCTCGGATGCACGGTCCAGCTCGGGACCGAAGATATCGAGGGTGCATACGACCTTGCTGTCGCTTCGCCTGGCATCTCCGAGTTCTCCTCCTTCTTCCAGACGGCGAAGGAGCATGCTTCCGAGCTCATAGGGGAGCCCGAGTTCGCCTATCGCGAGAGCCCTGAGAACTGGGTCGCCATCACCGGCACGAACGGCAAGACGACCACGACGACGCTCTCCTGCAGGCTCCTTGAGGAGGCTGGCATGCAGGCAGAGACCGTCGGCAACATCGGCACGATCATAACGAGCAGGCTCGACGAGAGACAGGAGGGCTCCTGGTTCGTGGCTGAGCTCTCGAGCTTCCAGCTTGCGACGACGAAAAAGCTCCACCCGAAGGTGGCAGTGCTCCTGAATGTCACGCCTGACCACATCGAGTGGCACAAGACGCTCGAGAACTATGCTGCCGCGAAGGAGAAGATCTTCCAGAACCTCGGAGAAGGGGACCTTGCGGTCATCTCTGAGGACGACGAATGGTGCCGCGCCATCGCAGGGCGTGTCCGTGCCCGTGGCGTCCGTGTCTGCTCGCTCAGCGTACAGGCGGAGCCGGAAGGCCCCGATGCCGCCTTCCTCAGGGGAGACGAGCTCATCGTGCGCCTGGGCGGTGCCGAGCACGATCTTCTGAGCCGCCAGGACATGGTGCTTGAAGGCATCCACAACGCCGAGAATGCACTTGCTGCATCGGCGCTGGCGCTCCATGTCGGCGTGCCGGTCGAGACGGTCAGACAGGGCCTCCGCTCCTTCCATGCCCTCGAGCACAGGATCGAGCCGTGCGGCGAGGCGGGAGGCATCCGCTTCGTGAACGACTCGAAGGGAACGAACACCGATGCGGTCGAGAAGGCGCTCGAAGCCTTCCGTCCGGGCCATATCGTGATCCTGCTGGGCGGCCACGACAAGGGGACCGACCTCACCTCGCTTGCGAAGAAGGTTGCAGCGCGCTGCCGCGTTGCCGTCTGCTACGGCGCTGCTGGTCCGAGGATCGCCGGAGCCATACGTGCGGCAGGAGGCACAGCCGAGGTCCTCGAAGAGCCGCATATGCGCGAAGCCTTCGCACGTGCCGTTTCTGTGGCCATCCCCGAAGACGTGGTACTGTTGTCACCCGCCTGCTCCTCGTTCGATGAGTTCCACAACATGGAGGAACGTGGTGAGCTATTCAAGAAACTCGCAGCCGAGTATTGTGCAGGAGTCCGAAGCTGATGCCAAGTGCCCAAGCGACAAGGAAACAGAGCCGGGAAACGTTTGCCGGCAAGCATATGCGCGCCATCAGGGGCGTGCCGGCACGGTTCATGGCACCAAGGCTGATCGTCATTGCCTGCTCTGTCTTCCTTGCCCTCTTCGGCCTCCTCATGATCTATTCGTCGTCGTCGATCACGGCGCTCAATTCTGCGTCCTTCGGCAACGATCCGACATACTTCCTCACGCATCAGGCCATCAACCTCGCTATCGGCGTTGCGATGGCTGTCGTCATAGCAACGCGCGACTATCACTTCTGGGCACGCGGGCCGGTGTTCCTTGCGCTCGTCATGCTCGTCGTCCTTCTGCTCCTCCTCGTCGAGACGCCGTTTGCCGGTCAGGATGCCTATGGTGCAACGCGCTGGATTGCTGTCCCTGGCTTCGGCACGCTCCAGCCCTCCGAGTTCGCAAAGCCTGTCGTGATCCTCGCCGGTGCAGGCGCTCTTGCCCGGTACTATGAGGAGCATTCGATCGACCGCCAGGAGCTTGTCCTGCAGATTGGCGCGGGCATCATAGTGCCGCTTCTCCTCATCCTCTTGCAGCCTGACAAGGGCACGACCATCATCATCGGCGCCACCCTCATCGTCATGGCCCTCATTGCCGGCTTCTCGTGGAAGGTCGTCGCCGGCGCGTTCGTGGCGGGTGCCATCATCTTCGGCGTCTATTCCTATCTGGATGGCTATTCGAGGCAGCGAATCATCACGATGATGAACCCGTGGGAAGACCCCTACGGCTCCGGCTATCAGCTCATCCAGGGCTGGTATGCCTTCGGATCGGGTGGCCTCTTCGGTGTCGGCATCGGCTTCTCGCACCAGAAGTACGCCTATCTGCCCATGGCATACAACGACTTCATCTTCGCGATCGTGGGCGAGGAGTGTGGCCTTGTCGGTACCATCGGCATCGTCTGCATCTTCCTCCTTCTGCTCTTCGCGAGCTACAAGATTGCAAACTATGCGCCGGACCTTCTGGGGCGTCTCATTGCCTGCGGATGCTCGACGATCCTCGTCGTGCAGCTCTTCGTGAACATCGGCGGCGTGCTCGGCCTCATGCCCCTTTCAGGCAAGCCGGTTCCGTTCCTGTCGTATGGCGGCTCGTCGATCATGAGCTGCTGCATCCTTGTCGGCCTCATCCTCTCGGTATCCAGGTCCTCGATCCTGCCTGAGACCGAGCATGACCGTGCGCGCTCTCAGCTCCGTGTCGCAGATGGCATGGCAGCACGTGGCGGCACGGGTGTCGGCGAGGTCATGACAAGGTCGGAGAGCAGGGCACAGGCGTCTGCTCCGACGTTCAGGGTCGTCGAGGGCGGTGCTTCGGCACATGCCGAAGTCCGTGCCCACGCAGAGGCAAGGGCAGCGCGGCGTGCCTCTGAGAGCCGGAGCTCCCGCGATCTTATGGATCCGGCCTCTCGGCTCAGGCGTCCCGATACCGGGCCGCAGGTCAGAATGCGCACGCAGTCGCCCCATCTCAATCAGGAAAGCACCGGACGCAGACGTCCGAGGAGAGGAAGATAGCATGGCACTCAAGGTCGCACTTGCTGCAGGTGGCACTGCAGGACACATCAATCCAGCCCTTGCGCTTGCAGAGGAGCTCAAACGCCGTGGCCACGAGGTGAGCTTCTATGGGCAGCCGAACCGTCTCGAGGCAACGCTTGTGCCTGAGGCAGGATTTGACTTCTTCCCGACGAGGATCTCGGGCTTCGACCGCGAGCGCCCCTGGACGCTCATCTCCGCATTCGTGAGGATGACAAAGGCAGAACGTGCAATCGGCAGCCATTTTCAAGAGACGGGTGTGCCCGATGTCGCCGTGGGATTCGGCGCCTATGTCGAGATGCCGCTTCTGCGCTGGTGCTCGAAGCACGATGTGCCGGTCGTCGTCCATGAGCAGAACTCGGTGCCGGGCCTTGCGAACAAGGTGTGCTCTGGATTCGCACGCACCCTCTGCCTCTCGCTTCCTGAGGCCATGCCTGCCTTCGAAGGCAAGCTCGGCAAGGATACGAAGGTCGTCGTCACGGGCAACCCGGTAAGGCGCTCCGTCATCTCTGCGACGCGTGCCGATGGCAGGCGTGCCTTCGGCGTGCCGGAAGATGCACGGATGCTCCTCGTCTTTGGCGGCTCTCTTGGTGCCCATCACCTGAATGAGGCGCTCTGCGAGATGAAGGATGAGCTCCTCTCGAGGAAAGACCTCTATGTCGTGCACTCGACGGGCAAGGATGACGCAGAGTTCGTCGAGAAGACGCTTGCCCTCACGCCAGAGGAGAAGAAGCGCTATCAGGTGAAGCCCTACATCTCGAACATGGGCGAGGCGCTTGCGGCAGCAGACTGCGTGATCTCCCGTGCTGGCGCCTCCTCGATTGCAGAGATTGCCGCCCTTGCGGTTCCAAGCCTGCTCATTCCGTATCCGAAGGCCACTGCCGACCATCAGACGACGAATGCGCACTATCTTGTAGATGCAGGCGCTGCACACCTGCTTCCGGATGCCGAGGTCGAGACCGAGCGCTTCCGCGAAGAGGTCCTGTCGCTTGTCGACAACGCGGAGGAGCGCGGAGCGATGAGGAAGGCAGCAGAAGGGCTCGGGCAGGCACATGCTGCTGCAGCCCTGGCAGACGAAGTGGAACGTGCTGCTCAGGCAAAAGCCTAGAGCATAGAAGAGTTTGGACGTCTTGAAGGAGAGACCAGACATGGCTGAAGGAACTTCCGCATTCAAGAGCGCGCATTTCATCGGCATCGGCGGTGCAGGCATGAGCGGCATCGCGCTCGTGCTGCATGAGCGTGGCTGCAAGGTGACCGGATCCGACCTCAAGGCATCGCGCTATGTGCGCGAGCTCGAGAACGCCGGCGTGAAGGTCTATGTGGGACATGAGGCAAGCACGATCGACGAGGTCGCACCTGACGTCGTCGTGATCTCCACAGCCATCCCGGAGACGAATCCGGAGCTTGTGCGTGCCCGCGAGCTTGGCATCCCCGTGTGGCCGCGCGCCCGCATGCTGTCGGCACTCTCTGATGGCGCCTGCACGGTCGCTGTTGCCGGAACCCACGGCAAGACGACGACCTCGTCCATGATTGCCACGATGCTCGACCGCATGGGCAAGGATCCTTCCTTCCTCATCGGTGGCATCGTCGAAGGCTATGACACGAACGGCAGGAACGGCAACGGCGGCTACTTCGTCTGCGAGGCAGACGAGTCCGATGGCTCCTTCCTCTACCTCAACCCGAACATCGCCGTCATCACGAACATCGAGGAGGATCACCTCGACCACTACGGCACCCTCGAGAACATCGAGAAGACGTTCTGCAAGTTCATGAGCCTCGTGGGCGATTCCGGCACCATCGTGATCATGGGAGACAACCCGCACTATGTGGAGCTTGCCAAGTCGACCGGACGCTCTGTCGTGACCTATGGCTTCAAGCCGGAGAATGACTATGTGTGCGAGCCAGAGGATACGCACCATCAGCTCGAGAGCCACTTCACGGTGAAGACGCCCAAGGGCACGATAGAGAAGATCGTCATCCATGCGAACCCGGGCAAGCACAACATGCTGAACGCCACCGCATCGCTCGCCGTGGCCGATGTCCTTGGCTTCAACCTCGACGATGCGGCCAAGGCTCTCTCGAGCTTCCAGGGCGCCCGCAGGCGCTTCACGCACGTCGGCGACCGTGACGGCATCACCGTGATCGACGACTATGGACACCATCCCACCGAGATTGCAGCGACGCTCTCTGCTGCTGCCGATCTCGAGTTCAAGCGCATCATCGTCGTCTTCCAGCCGCACCGCTACAGTCGCACGCAGGCCCTGGCGCCGCTCTTCGGCACGGCCTTCGACAAGGCAGACGTCCTCCTTGTGATGGATGTCTTCTCGGCAGGCGAGATGCCGATTCCTGGCATCTCCGGCAAGACGGTCGCAAACGAGGTCCGCGATCATGGCCATGTGGGCGATGTCGAGTACCTGCCGAACCGCAAGGAGCTTATCGAGCGCCTCGTCGAGATTGCACGTCCGGGCGATATGGTCATCACCCAGGGTGCAGGCGATGTCACGAGCATGGGTCCTGCATTCCTGAAGGCGCTTGCCGAGCGTGACGAGAAGGCAGAGCAGAAGGACTAGCAGCCAGGTCCAGAGTAGGGAAGAGCCAGGCCAGGAAGGAGGCACGTTCATGCCAAAAGGCCAGCGTCCCACAAAGAGGCAGGCGACGCCGCGCCAGAGCTCGAGCGTGCCTCAGATGAAGCGCTCTGTCGTGCGCGGAAGCGGCACGCCAGCCCGCGGCAACAGCGTCGTCGGCAGGTCGCTCAAGGACGAAACACGCCGCTCTAGAAGGGCAGCCAAGAATCCGAACAAGGTCGAGAAGGTCCCGACCTTCGGCCACAAGGTCAAGGATACCGAGGCGGCACCCGGGCCGGAAAAGCATGTCGACCACCAGGAGCTCGTATCGCGTGTCGCCCTCTTCGGCGGCATCGCGATCGCTCTGGCATCGGTCGCCCTTGTCGTCTTCCTCCTGCTCTCCGTAAGTCCTGCCTTCACGATCACGGACATCGAGACGCAGGGCTCGGCCCATGTGAGCCAGGATTCCATTGCAAAGCTTGCCCAGATTCCGGCGGGCACGACGCTTCTCAATGTCGATGAGAAGGCTGTCGAGACGAACATCAAGAAGAACCCTTGGGTCGCCTCGATCAATATCGAGCGCAAGTTCCCCAATACGCTTTCGATCAGCGTGAACGAGCGCTCGGTCTCCGCCATTGTCCTCATGAACTCAGGAAGCGTTGCCTGGTATCTGGGGTCCGATGGCTGCTGGATAGAGCCGGTGACGCTCGACCGCTCGAGCGGACAGACCTCCGAGGAGTCAGCGCTGGCTCTTGCCACCTCGCAGAGCTGCATCCTCATCAGCAATGTCCCTGCCACGGTCCAGCCGGTTGCAGGCTCTGCTGCGACAGACGATGTGATTGTCGCCGTGAACACGTATCTCAACAGCTTCTCGTCCTCCTTCAAGTCGCAGATCGTGAGCTTCTCGGCAAGCTCGATAGAGAGCCTCTCCTGCCTCCTCTCGAACGGTGTGGAGGTATCTCTGGGAGCCGCGACGAACATCTCTGCGAAGGAGACTGCCATCACGGCCATCCTCTCCGAGCATGCGGGCAAGGTCACCTATATCAATGTCCGCGTTCCTACGAATCCCTCGTACAGAAGCGTCGATTCCGACAAGGTCGGGCAGGGGACAGGCGTCACGGCTGAGACGGAGAACTCGGCGTCTTCTGACAGCGCCTCCACGAGCACGAGCGGAACGACGTCGACCGATACGTCGTCCACGACATCGACAGGCACCTCCAGCACCACAGCGTCCGGTACGTCGTCGACGGATGCGACCTCTGGCACGACCACAGGAACCTCGTCGGGCACCACATCGGGCACGGCATCCTCCGGCACCACGTCCTCTTCCGGAACGACCTCAGGTACGGCTTCAGGCACGACCTCCGGTACGACCTCTTCGGGTACGGCATCCTCGACCGGCACAGGGATGACGTCGTCCTCGACGAGCTCTGCGGGAGCCTAGAAGATCCAAGGCAATGAGCCATGAGAGGCCCGCTTCATCGGAGCGGGCCTCTCTTGTGCCTTCAAAGAGGCTGCTCTCATCCCATCGAAGCCTCAGGCAGCTTGAGCGCTGGCTGAAAAGTCTCAAGGACAGAGATAAGGTCGAGGGTCGGACTCGAGGGTTGAGAGTCGAGGAATGAGGCTTCAAAACCCTAACCATCAAGTACTGCTTTAAGCTTATAACGCATGTAAATTGAGGCATCTACCTGCGCAATCCATATTTCTGACAAAAGTGTTGACGGAAGTTGGGACGTTGTGCAAATATATGCCGCTTTAGATGAGGCGTTGAGCTTAACTTGAGGGTTAGGGTTTCTCCAACGACTTGCCGAAAGCTCGCAGCACCAAAGAAGGACACAGACACTCAAACGCAGCACGAACGCAGCAGCAACGGATCTATGGACATGACGGACCACAAACGCCCCGTCGCCAAGCAAGGAGGAACTTCCATGACTGACAACGACATCCCCAGCAACTACCTCGCAGTCATCAAGGTCGTAGGCGTCGGCGGCGGTGGCACGAACGCCGTCAACCGCATGATCGACGAGGGCATCCGCGGCGTCGAGTTCGTCGCAATCAACACCGATGCCCAGGCACTTGCAATCTCCGATGCTGACATCAAGGTCCACATCGGCACCGACATCACGAAGGGCCTCGGCGCTGGCGCCAACCCTGAGGTCGGCCAGCAGGCTGCCCAGGAGAGCAAGGACGACATCAAGGCCGCTCTTGCCGGTGCAGACATGGTCTTCATCACGGCTGGCGAGGGTGGCGGCACCGGCACCGGCGCAGCACCTGTCGTTGCTGACATCGCAAAGAACGACGTAGGCGCTCTGACCGTCGCAATCGTCACGAAGCCGTTCACGTTCGAGGGCCGCAGGCGCTCCCAGTCCGCTCTCGGCGGCATCGACAACCTCGCTGCCAATGTCGATACCCTTGTCGTCATTCCCAACGACCGTCTGCTCGACCTCTCCGAGAAGAAGACCACGATGCTCGAGGCCTTCCGCATGGCAGACGAGGTCCTCGCACAGGGCACGCAGGGCATCACCGACCTCATCACGGTCCCTGGCCTCATCAATGTCGACTTCGCAGACGTCTGCACGATCATGAAGGACTCCGGTTCCGCAATGATGGGCATCGGCGTCGCCTCCGGCGACTCCCGTGCTGCTGATGCAGCCGAGGAGGCCATCTCGAGCCCGCTTCTCGAGACCTCGATCGACGGCGCAACGCGCGTCCTGCTCTCCATTGCCGGCAACAAGGATCTCGGCATCCAGGAGATCAACGACGCTGCAGACATCGTCGCAAAGAACGTCGACCCCGATGCGAACATCATCTTTGGCACCGTCGTCGACGAGTCCCTGGGCGATCAGGTCCGCGTTACGGTCATCGCGACGGGCCTCGACGAGAACGACTCCGACAGCCTTCCGACGCTTGACTCCGTGAGCTCGAGCAGGAGCTCCCGTCCGACATCGCGTCCGTCCACGCCCGCTACGAGGACGTCTGCACCTGCCCGCTCGAACGCTGGCTCCCGCACGAACTCCTCCTCGAACGCGAACCAGGGCTTCGATATCCCTGACTTTCTGAAGCACTCCCGCATGTAGGAGAGCCTGATGGAAACGCCGTCTCTCACACGAAAGAGCGTCTCTGGCGTGTCGTTCCTGACGGATGGGCACGCTGAGGGACAGGTGCGCTTCGGCTTCACCGAGCGCACGGGCGGCGTCTCCGAGGGTGTCTTCGCATCGCTCAACCTGGGCGATGCTTGCGGGGATATGCCTGAGCATGTCGCGGAGAACAGGGCTCGCGCCCTTGCCGCTCTGGGCTATGAAGGTAGTCCCGACCGTCTCGTGAACCCGAAGCAGGTGCACGGCGACAAGGCGCTCCTTGTGGATACGGCAGATGAGGAGAGCCTCGCGCGCATCCAGAAAGAGGCCCGTGAAGGCGCAGATGCAATTGTCTGCACAGTTCCTGGGGTGCCGGTGCTTCTCTGCTATGCGGACTGCGTTCCGGTCATCTTGGCTACGGAGAAGGGCTTTGCCGTCGTCCATTCGGGCTGGCGGGGAACGATAGCCTCCATCGCAGCCAAGGCACTCGTGAAGCTCCTTGCGGCGACAGAGGAGGATGCTTCCTCTGCGGTCGCCTACATCGGGCCCCACATCGCAGGTCCTGACTACGAGGTCTCGGAAGAGCTCCTCACGCGCTTCGTCGACACGTTCGACGAGAGCGTGGCGCTTCCCGGACACCGTCTTGACCTTGCACGCGCCATCATCCTCGCGCTTGAAGGCGCAGGGATGGGAGAGGAATCCATAGTGGATTGCGGCATCTCCACGGCACGGGCGACGGACAGGTTCTATTCCTATCGTGCCGAAGGCGGGCACTGTGGCCGCCACGGCGCACTTGCATATCTTGCATCCTGATACAGGCGCTTTAGGGGGTGGATGTATGGAAGACGAAGAAGCCTATCTGAAGTTTCTCGAAGAGCGGAGATCCCGCATCCTGGAGATCGCAGATGAAGCGCTCAAGCGTTCCGGAAGAGCGGATGCAAAGGTCACGCTCGCTGCCGTCTCGAAGACGGTCGGGCCTGACGAGGTCGCTCAGGCCTGGAAGGCAGGGTACCGCGTCTTTGCAGAGAACCGCCCCCAGGAGCTTCGCCGCAAGCTCGAAGCGCTCGACGGGCATCCTGAGATGGAAGGCGTCCGCTTCGATATGATCGGCAACTTCCAGACCAACAAGGTGAACATGGTGGTCGGGAAGGTCGGCCTCATCCAGTCGGTCTCGTCGCTTCATCTGGCGGAAGTCATCTCGAAGCACTCACTGGCGCGCAGCCTGGTCTCGAAGGTGCTCCTCGAGGTCAATGTCTCCGGGGAAGAGAGCAAGTCGGGATTTGCGCCGGCAGATCTTATCGAGAATCTGGATGGCCTGCTTGCACTGTCAGGGATTGAGATCGAGGGACTCATGACGATGGCGCCAGCACACGATCCCGATGCAGCCCGCCGCACGTTCTCTGGCCTGCGCGAGCTGGCCGAAGACCTGAGGCAGCGCACTTCTTTAAGTCTCGCTGAGCTTTCCTGTGGAATGAGTGACGATTTCCCGATTGCTCTCGAGGAAGGCTCGACCCTTATTAGGCTGGGCAGAGTGGTGTTCAGCCCTGACTACGAACTGAAGTAACGGAGAACGCAGCATAGAGGTAGGAAGGCAAGGACATGGGTTTCCTGGACAATCTCAAGGACCGCTTACGCGGCAATGACAATTACGACGACTACGATGAGGGCTACGACGACGGCTACTACGACGACGGCAACGCTGTCTCCGATCCCGAGCCCCGCTCCTCCCGCCGCCGTGGTTCCTCCACGCAGCCCCAGAGGACCGAAGGCTCCGGCCTTCTCGGCAACACGCCGCGCCCCGAGGCTGAGAGCGTCTCGGTCTACACCCGCTCCGGCCGCCCGGTAGCATCCAATGCCGGTGCAGGATTCGCCCAGCAGCAGAAGACCGAGTCCGCCTACTCTGCGGGCCATGGCTATGCCCAGACGCCGGCACCCGATCCTGCCTACGCACCGCGCACGACCTATCCTGAGAGCCATGATTCCTATCAGGATTCCTACACGGATACGGCCGCTTCCGAGCCGCAGACGCCGGCACCGGTGCAGCGTGTGACCTCCGGCCAGCTTCCGCCCTACATCCTGAAGCCGGAGTCCTACGACGACGTGCAGATGGTCATCCGTCGCGTCCGCACGAACCAGCCGGTCGTGCTCGTCCTTACGGATACGCCGATGGATACGGCAAAGCGCGTCCTCGACTTCAGCTTCGGCCTTGCCTGCGGCATTGGTGGAGAAGTCGAGCAGCTCGGCGAATCCGTCTTCAGCGTGCTCCCTGCGGGTATAACTCTTACCAAGGCTGATGTGGACAAGCTCATCGCCGACGGAGACCTCAAGAAATAACAGGAGACCCAACTCGTGCAGCTCGCAAACCTCGTCTATTCGCTCTTCTACTTCTACGAGATCCTGATCATTGTCTGGTGCCTGCTTTCCTGGTTTCCCAGAAAGCCGGGTGGCCTTATAGACGATATCAGCGAGGCTCTCGGACGCCTCGTGCTCCCGTACCTGAACCTCTTCCGGAGGTTCATCCCGCCGATCGGAGGAATCGATTTCTCGCCGGTCATTGCGGTCATGGTTCTCGGAGCCGTCGAGGAATTCATCGTACGGGCACTGATCTAACGGGCTCACTGACAGCGCAATAATTCAAACGGTGTCGTGGATAACAGAAAGGTATCAAGATGGCTATCACTCCTGCGGATATCGAACAGCTGACATTCTCTCCTTCCAAGCACGGCTATGACACGGAAGAGGTCGACGCCTTCCTCGAGCAGCTCTCCGGCGAAGTCGACGCAATGCTCCAGAAGATCGCAGACCTCAAGAGCCGCCTCAACAGCTCCGAGCAGCAGCTCGCTGCCGCCCAGGCACAGATCGAGACGCTGCAGGCCCAGAAGGGCGCTGCCGCCATCGCGCCGATCGCTCCGGCACCGGCACCTGCTCCTGCACTGAACGCTTCCGAGCAGCAGATCTCCAAGGTCCTCATCGTCGCCCAGCAGAGCGCAGACAAGATCGTCGCCGACGCAAAGGCTTCCGCGAATGAGATCCGCACCGAGGCAGACCAGAAGGCCCGCGAGGTCATCCGTCAGGCTCTTGCCGAGAAGCAGAACGAGATGGACGAGATCGACCGCCTGAAGCAGTCCCGCGAGGACTTCCGTGCAGAGTACAAGAACCTGCTCCAGCACTTCATGGACGACGCAGACGCCGTCTTCCCGACGACCGGCAAGAAGGTCTCCGCCTCCGTCACGGCAGCACCTGTCTCGACGCCTGCACCGGCTCCTGCACCGACGCCCGCTCAGGCTGCTGCGCCTGCACCGGCTCCGGCACCCGCACCGACGCCTGCTCCGGCACCTGCCGACAAGACCGTCCTGACCTCTGCTCCGACCTTCACGCCGGGCGTCAACGTGGACGATCTCGATTAGTTCCACTTTTTCTAGGATTTGGAATATATTCTTGTAGAGCCTGCCGAAACCCTTCCTTCGGCAGGCTCTTTCTGTATGGATGCAGCATGGCAGATCCTGATTGTGCCTCTGCTCAGCAGACGATGCTGCTCGTCCTGCTAGGTTTCTTTGATGTGGACTTCTGGGGAGGGGAGGGAGCGCAGGTACTTGCAGCTTCCTGCATGCTACAATCTCTCCTGCGAAGTGGGCCTGACAATCGCGGGACCCTTTGGGTCATGAGGAAAGTCCGGGCTCCACAGGGCAGGAAGCTGGCTAACGGCCAGGCGGGGCGACCCGACGGAAAGCGCCGCAGAAAAGAAGACTCCCGCTGCCTCTTCGAGGTGAGAGAAAAGCTGAAACGGTGGTGCAAGAGACCACCAGCGTCGTGGCAACACGGCGGCTTGGCAAGCCCCTTCCGGAGCAAACGCAAATAGGAGCATGGTGTGGCCCGCACCGCGCTCGGGTTGCGCGCTAGAGGGTGCCGGCAACGGCATTCGTAGATAAATGATTGTCCACGACAGAACCCGGCTCATAAGCCCACTTCGCACTTTTATGTAATAACCTTTACGAGAATTCAGTGTGCTGAGGTGCCGTTTATGCCGCCTGTATGGCGGGATGCGTCATCTACGGAGGAATTGCTACGTATAAGCGTACAATGGTGCGCATTCTGTATGGGGGAACGCCGTATAAAGGAGATTGGGTATGGCATTGCTCGACACCATCAAGGCGAAGGCCATCAGCATCGCCGTCAACCAGGCATTCGATATGCTCTATGACGACTTCGATGGCAATCTGCCAAAGGTCGAGTCCATGATCAACAAGTTCGCCGGCTCAGGCGACAACATCAATGCAGCGCAGCTGCGTCTGTTCAACATGGTCATGGGCTTCATGAAGGATCCTGACAACAACTGGCGCCGTCTTGTCCAGAACGTTATCGACAACGTCGACAAGGAAGTCGCCCGCACGTTCGTGCAGAACTTCTTCGTGAACTCCGTCACGCTCGGTGGCTACCGCCAGCGCGAGATCAACCAGAAGGAAGGCTGCAACTGCCCCTGGGCCATCCTCATGGACCCGACGACGGCCTGCAACCTCCACTGCAACGGCTGCTGGGCTGCGAACTACACGGACTCCAAGCAGAAGTCCCTCACGTTCGATGAGCTTGACTCCATCATCACGCAGGGCGTGGAGCTCGGCACCTACATCTACCTCTTCACGGGCGGCGAGCCGACACTGCGCAAGAAGGACCTTATCCGCCTCTGCGAGAAGCACCCTGACTGCTACTTCAGCGCCTTCACGAACGGCACGCTCGTCGACGAGGAGTTCGCGGACGAGATCCTGCGCGTGAAGAACTTCATGCCGGCCTTCTCGATCGAGGGCAACCGCGAGGCAACCGACTCCCGCCGCGGCGCAGGCACCTACGACAAGGTCGTCCGTGCTATGGACCTGCTCCGCGAGCGCAGGCTTCCGTTCGGCGCCTCCATCTGCTACACGTCCCAGAACTATGACTCCGTCACTTCTGACGAATACGTCCAGTTCCTCGTCGACAAGGGCGTGCTCTTCGCCTGGATCTTCACGTACATGCCGGTCGGCCTGGGCTCTCCTGTCGAGCTTCTCGCCACGGCAGAGCAGCGTGAGGGCATGTATCACAAGGTGCGCGACGACTGGCGCAAGAATGTGCCCATCTTCTTCGCAGACTTCTGGAATGACGGCGAGTACACGGGTGGCTGCATCGCAGGCGCCCGCCGCTACTTCCACATCAACGCAGGAGGCGACGCAGAGCCCTGCGCCTTCATCCACTACTCCGACTCCAACATCCGCGAGAAGACGCTCCTCGAGTGCTACAAGAGCCCGCTCTTCAAGAGCTATCAGGCACACCAGCCGTTCAACCCGAACATGCTGAGGCCGTGCCCCTTGCTCGACAACCCCGGCGCCCTCTCCGAGATGGTGCACGAGACGGGTGCCAAGTCCACGGACTACACGCATCCTGAGGATGTCGACGAGCTCGAGAGCAAGACGAAGGCAGCAGCCGAGCGCTGGGCCAAGACGTCTGCTCCGATCTGGTCTGCAAGCCCGAAGGGCCGCCTCTCCGACCGTCTTGCGGCCGAGGGCAAAGATCCCAACAGCTGGATCGAGAAGAACGCCTAAGAGAACGCCTAGAATAGGCTGCAAAGCAGTGCATTGTTGGCAGGGCCCAAGCAGTTGCTGGGCCCTGCTTTTTTAGAGATGGAGCATGATGGAGAGCTACCAGACGCTCAAGGCAGGCACTTCTGCCATAGGCGAGTTCACGGACCGCAAGAGCCGCTTCATCGCGGAGATACGCCCCTGCACATCCGAGACAGAGGCTCAGGAATTCCTTTCCGAGGTCAAGTCCCACTACTTCGATGCCCGCCACCATGTGCCTGCCTGGATCTTCGCAGACGGCAGGAAGCGCTGCTCGGACGATGGAGAGCCATCGAGGACGGCTGGCATGCCGACACTCGAGGTGCTTGAAGGGGCGGGCCTCAAGGATGTCTGCTGCGTAACGACCCGCTATTTCGGAGGGACCCTGCTGGGACCAGGCGGGCTTGTGCGCGCCTATACAGCAGCAGCCCAGGCAGCCGTCGAGGCAGCTCGGGCTGCAGGCTCCATCATCGAGATGACGCTCGTGACGCCTGTCATGGCAGAGATTCCCTATAGCGCCTATGAGCGGGTGCGGCGCATGGCAGAAGATGCCGGCGGCAAGGTCAGCGACTCCATCTTCTCGGCCGATGTGCAGCTCACGCTCGCGTTCAGGAGCGGGGAGGAAGAGCCGTTTTTGGCGGCGCTCAAGGAGCTTGCGGCGGGCGAGGAGCTGGCCCATGCCCTAAAGACCCGCTTTGCCGAATTCTGAGGCTCTCTAAAGCTTCAGGCCTTCATCTCTGAGCCAATCCTCGAGCTCGTCTGCACCACGGAAGAGATGGGCTCTCATGCCTGCTGCAAGGGCTCCCGTGATGTTGTCCTGGTTGTCATCCGTGAAGGCACAGGACTCAGGTGCAAGATCGAAGCGCTCACAGAAGCGGCGATAGATCTCAGGGTCGGGCTTCACGATATGCTCGAACGCCGATGCCATCCATCCGTCTATGGAATCATGGCAAGGGATGCGCTCGACGATGCGGGGGAATCGGACGCTGGCATTCGAGAGGATATAGACGCCGTAGCCCGCCTGCTTGATCTTCGCGGCAAGATCGTTCGTCTCCTGGATGGGCGTGCGCTTGAGGTCCCACTCTGCCAGAGCCTGCTCGACGTTCGGATGGAGACGCTCCGGCAGCTTCGACTTCGCGATGAGGAGGGCAGCGTCTTCTGAGATGGCGCCCGCATCGAGATAGGCCCAGTTCAGGCTCTTGAAAAGCGCCCGGCAGATGAGCTCGGCATCCTCCTCCGTGTCCGTGAACAGGCGGGAGAAGCCGATCGGATCGAAGTGCATGAGGACGCCGCCGAGGTCGAAGACCACATTCTCTATCATGGAGCTCCCTTTCCCGTGCAGATGAGTCATATCCGATGGTAGCGCAAGGGGAGCGCAGGACTCCCTGCAGCTGAAAAGAGCCCCGGCAGATGCCAGGGCTCTCGGTGCATATATGGGGTGCTGTGCCTAGAGGCGCTTCTTCGCGAAGCCGGCAGCAAGGCCGCTCCACGGCGTGACATCCTCTGCGGGAAGCTCGTCCCACATCTTCAAGGTCTCATCGTCCACGAACTCGCGCTTCACGATGACCTCGCCGCCGTAGAGGTGGAACCAGCCGGCAGACGCGATGAGGTAGCCATCCTTGCCCTGCTCCTTGCCCCAGGAGTTCTCGATCCTCCAGGCCTTCGGGGTGCCGTCCTCATTGAGCTCGACTCCCTGGAATGTCATTGCATGCGTGAGGCTCGTCTCGCGCATATCGAGCATCGAGGTACGGTCCATATCGAAGTCGACATCGAACAGGCCGTCCATATCGACACCGTCGAGCGAGAGGACATGCTTGAAGTCCTCGATGTGGCGCGGGAAGTTCTGCATGACATCGCAGGACATGGAGACGGGGATGCCGGCCTTGAGGCTTGCAATGGCAGCCTGATCGAGCACCTCGGGAGCGACATTGAGGAGACGGATCGGCGTGCCGTCGATCACGGAGTCGGTGAGCGTTAGGTGATACACGTGGCCATAGGGCCTCGTGTCTCCCGGCATCGAGACGAGGTTCACATAGTCATCGGGATCGAACGGCACATAGTGCGCAGCGAACTCGAGCGGCGTGAGGCCGAAATCGCGGAGAATCCTGACAGGCTTCGCTGCCTTGTCCTCATCCTCGCCCTTGACGCCGAGGTCCTTCGGCGTCGGTGCGACCTCAGAAATCTTGGACTCCTCAGCCTGGCAGGCAGGGCCGACCTTGACCTCGAGGTCGAAGTGCTGTGGCGGTTCGCCCAAGCAGATGGCAAGCACGCGGTAGACCTCGTCGAGCATCTCATCCTTCTGGGCACGGAGCAGATCCTCGTCGACGCCATCTGCTGCTGCCTTGCGGAGTATTCCTGCATCGCGGTGGAGCAGGCGCTCGAGCTGGGCATCCATCTCGGAAGAGCTCTTGGAGCAGGCGGTCTCGGGCATTGCGTCCTTGGGGACGAGGCCATACTTCTTGATGAGGTTCATGGCGAAGGGCCAGTACCCGCCATCGCTCATGCCATCGTCCAGGATGTAGCAGACCTCGCGGGAGTCGAAGGGAAGGTCCCTCGTCGCGATGATGCGCTCGAGCATCGCATTTGCCTTCTCGAGCTTGTCGTAGAACATGCCATAGGCCTGGGAGAACTCGAACGTGTCGACATCGAGGTACTTCATCGTGGCATGGCGGGCAACGTTCATGGCAGAGAACATCCAGCAGCGGCCGCTCTGGCGCTGGTTCGTGATCTCGGCCGTCTTCGGCACGGAGATGCCGTACGTGTCATGGTAGGTGCGCATGGCCGATGTATCGCGGGCCGCCTGCATCACGTTCGTGGCCGTCACCGCATTGCGTGCAATGCGGTTTGCACGGCTCTGTGCGAAGTCGGATGCTTCCTGTGCGGCCCAGTCAGGGTCAATTGCTTTGCCCATAGAGGTAAAACCACTCCTTTTGTCCGAAAGCAGCCTCCCCGGGCGGGAGGCTGCAGATTGGCTAGCTAGCACTGGGCGAGAGAGCCCATGGGATCCCACGGCTCGAGGACAGTGGCCTCTTCGTGGTCGAAGATGTCGCGCTCCTCATCCGTCAGATACTTCTTGTCCACGACGACCTGGTAGACATACTCGTCGAACCAGGGGTCGGAGAGGGTGTCGAAGCCGTCGCGGCCATGGTCCTTGCCCCAGGAGTTCTCGACCTTCCAGAGCGTCGGCTTGCCGTCAGCGTCGAGATTGACGCCCTCGAGCACCATTGCGTGCGTCATGAGGCTCTCGCCGTAGTCGAGACGCTCTGCCTTTGTCATGCATCCCTCGACCGGGAAGCCGAAGAGCGTATCCACATCGAGGGCACGGGTATCCATGATGCCCTCCTTCTGGAGGTAGCTCTGGGCAACGTCGCAGCCGAACCACACGGGCAGGTCGTCCTTGAGCTGGGCGATAGCGACACGCTTGAGCTCGTCTGCCGGAAGGTTCAGGTAGCGGACGCCGTGGTCCTCGAAGACATTGCCGAGACGGGCAACCGTATAGGTGTGCATGAAGGGCTTGTCTGCCGTCGGGGCGCTGATGAGGGAGATATAGTCATCGAGGTTCATGCCGACAGCAGTTGCGAAGAACTCCTGCGGGGTGAAGGTGCCTGTGAGGGCGAGCTTGTCGTCCTTGTCGCGCAGACGTACCTCGAAGCTCTTGGGCGGCTCGCCGAGGCAGGTCACGAGCAGGTGATAGACGTCGTCGAGCATCTCCTTCTTCATGGACCTCAGGTCGTCAGCGGAGACCTCTGCTGCATAGGACTCGCGCAGACGCTTCGCAGCACCGCGGAGATAGCGCGTGAGGTAGGAATCCATCTCGCGGGTATTGCGGGAGCAGGCAGTCTCGGGCATGGCCTCCTTCGGCACGACGCCGTACTTCTTCACGAGGGACTTGAACATGTCCCACTGGCCGCCGTCGCCGATCGGGTCCTGGAGAAGATAGGAGACGAGGCGTCC
>OMVT01000016.1 GCA_900314535.1 uncultured Olsenella sp.
CATCGCGGAGCGCATGGGCCACGAGACGACCGAGATCACCCTCCACTACGCGCACCTCTTCCCCAACAGGCAGGAGGAGATGGCGCAGGGGCTCGACGCCGAGGGGAGGTGCCCCAGGTGACGGCGCCGTCGAGGGACCGGATGGGCAGGCGAAGGAGCGTGACCGTGGGCTTCCGCGTGTCCCCGGAGGAGGCCCGCGAGATCGACGCCCTCGTCGCGCTCTCCGGCCTCACCAAGCAGGACTACATCCTGCGCAGGCTCACGGACCGCGAGGTCACCGTATACCCCAGCGTTCGCGTGCAGCGCGCGGTGCAGGACCAGGCCATGCTCTGCTACGAGGAGCTGCGGCGCATCGAGCGAGCTGGCGACGTCACGCCCGAGCTCGCCCACGTGCTCGACACGCTCGCGGAGACCTTCTCCGGGCTCGGGCGGGAGGCTGGGCCATCCGCCATCGACGCCGAGCGCGAGGCCATGAGGACGCTGGGGAGGGAGAGCGATGGCGCTTGAGACAATCACCGCCGAGGAGCTGGTCAACACCCCACTGCGGTCGCCGGGATGGGTCGTAGAGGACCCGATCGGCGTCGGCGTCACCCTCCTCGTGGGCTCGCCGAAGGTCGGCAAGAGCTGGCTCGTCCTCCGGCTCGCGGAGTGCGTGAGCAGGGGCGACCCGCTCTGGGGGTTCGCCACCTGCGGGGGCGCCGTCCTCGACCTCGCGCTGGAGGACAACCTCCCCAGGATCCAGCAGCGCCTGTTCAGGCTCGCCGACGAGTGCAGCGAGACGTTCCACCTCTGCGTCAACGCCCCTTCGCTCGCGGACGGGCTCCTCGACGAGATCGCGGCGTTCGTGGCGACGCACCCCGGCACCAGGCTCGTGATCGTCGACACCCTCCAGACGGTCAGGCAATCACCGCAGAAGAGCGCCTACGCCTCCGACTACCGCGACGTGCGCGACTTCAAGGCGCTGGCGGACCACTTCGGGCTGGCCGTCGTCCTCGTGCACCACCAGCGCAAGATGGACGACCCGGACCCCTTCAACACCGTCTCGGGCACCAACGGCATCACCGGCGCCGCCGACACGACGATGGTGCTCGACAGGAGGCGCGGGGACAAGCGGGCGGTCCTGAGGGTGACCGGGCGCGACGTCATCGAGCGGGAGCTCGCGCTCGAGTTCAACGACTGCCGGTGGGAGCTCTCGGAGGACCAGAGCGTCGAGCACGAGGAGGAGCGGCCGGTGCCGCGCGAGGTGCTTGAGGTCGTCCGCTTCATGGATGGCAGGCTCGGGTGGGCGGGGACGGCGACGGAGCTGGTTGCCCAAGCAGGCCTCGGCGACGCGCGGGCCGCGAGCCTGGGGAGGAAGCTCGCCGAGCACTCACAGGCGCTCCTCGAGGCGGGCATACGCTACTCGACGCAGCGCTCGGCGACCGCCAGGACCATCTTCCTCGAGCGCATCGCAGAGGGGCAATTCGATGACGGCAGTGACAGCAATGACGGCTCGTGCCAATAGCACGAAGCTCCTGTCATTGCCGTCATGCTGTCATCAAGACGAAGGCTGCTTGCCCGTAGCAAGTAGCCTAACCCCTGTACATAGCGAGCTGCCTAACTCATGTACATCGGGGTTAGCGGGGCCAGCAAGCTACCTATCGCGTCGGTACGTCAAGGAGCTGTGTGGCACATACCCTCCGCTGCCCCTTTGCTTCCTCCGCTCGCTGTCCCCGTCGCGGCTTGAGCCACCTGACTGTCCTTCGGCTATCAGGTGGCTCAAGATCGCCGCGCACGGGGGAGCCCCCGTGACCCCTCACGAGACACATGCTCATCGGCCCTCTATGTGGCAAGACCACCATCACGGCCAATTATTGTCCGACGCATGCGTCACCATCTACTCAAGTATCCGATGGATTGCGGAATAGGTTGCCAGGGCAGAAGGCGATGGTAGTGACATGGGACTTGACGCAAGTGTGAGGTGCCGCTGCTTCGAGGAGCGCAGGCTGAGGCCTGGGCCAATCCCGTACGGGGACCTTTACATCGATGAGGAGGGGTATCTCTCGTCACGGGGACTGGACGAGGCGAGGGCCAAGTACGACTATCGGCAGTTCGAGGCGCGATACGGACAGATTGAGCGTGAGTTCGACGAGTGGCTGGACGACGCATGCGAGCATGAGTTTGGAGACATGTGCTCCGAACGCGTCGGCAACTGGTCTGGCGTCGCGATGTTCGAGCACTGGTGCAAGGTCATCGGGGAGGACCGCCTCCCCACGCTCTCCCACATGCTTCCGGACGGAAACGGAGGGACCTTCCCCGCAGAGAGGGCCCGCGAGGCACTCGCGGAGCTGGACGTGTTCGACACCGAGCTTGACGCCATCATGGTGGGCGATCCGACATACACCCTAGTCGACTGCTCCACGGGGAAGGAGGTGTGGTCGGAGGAGGACGGCGCCCTCGACATCTACCCGATCGCGGTCTTCCGAATCTCTAGGGCTGCGATGGTAGATGGGGAGTTCCGCATCGTCGATGACGACCAGCACAAGGGCGAGACTTACTTCTCCTCCCGCCATTTCACCCAGAAGCGCGTCGACCCCGCCTGGGAAGGCACGACACAACCTAGGTACGACCTGACCTGCCTCGATACTGGGACGACATTCTCCATATTCGATGGTATCGGGCTCGGCTATGACGGAGACGCCGAGTTCTCCGTCGGGACGCGAAAGGCCTGGCCCGGTACGTTCGCCAATACGGCGCTGAGGAGGCTCCTGATGGCCTCGATCGAGACCGGCAATCCGATTAGGTGGTGCTAGAGATGGCTGAGGCGAGACTTGAGCAGTACGCAGATATCGTTCCCGACGATTCGAACACGCCGGTGAAGCGGCTCGGAAGAGAAGGGGTTCGGGACATCAATCGTCAGACGGCCTTCAACAGGAGACTCCTAGAGGGGACTGACGAGTGCGGATGCTTCCACTGCGGTAGGAGGTTCCCGACCTCACTCGTGACCAGCTGGATCGAGGAGGATGGAGAGGAGGACTCGGGAGTCTGCCCCTTCTGCGGTGTGGACGCGCTTGTCGTCGGCACCGGTGAGTACCCTCTCACGACAGCGCTCCTCAGCGAGCTGTACGAGAGCCAGTTCGAGCGGGAGGCGAAGGAGACGCTCGAAGCCACTAACGACTGTCCACAGTTTTCCGGGGAGGAGGGATACCTTAGGGAGGGAATCCCGTTCCGCAGGCGAGCGCTAGGTGGCCGTAGGCACCTCATGTCGGTCGGTTTGTGGTCAATCGGGGACAGCGGCGAGGACTACTACGACTGCGAGGGAGCTCCATCGGGAGGAATATATACAGATGAGGCTTTAGGCGGCACTTGGACGGTACGCGCATGGGAAGAGATTGACACGGGAGGGCGTTCCGAGGAGGAACTCAGCTCCATGGACGACGAGGAGTACTGGTCGATCGCCAACGTTATCGAGCACTTCCAGCTCGTCCGCGGGGAGACCGTCGTTCGCTTCACGCCATGGAGTGGAGGAGAGCAGTCGACCCTGCTCAAGCTATCGGAGGAATATGGCGATCGGCTCGTAGGCCTGTTCAAGACCCCCCACTCAGGCCTTGAGGTCTACGTGGATGAGGTGATTGGGTAAGACGTTCCTCCCGTATTACCCAAGATGGTTACAACCCGCTTCCCAAGGACTTCTCATTCCCGTCGTCTTGATGGGCGTAACGGGACCCTCTGGCCGCTCTCACCTACCCTGCCACCTGCGTGAGTATCGTTTGAGTACCAACGGGATGGGTCCCGTGCTCACGGGACGGCTCCGTGAGTACCAGCGCCATCGCTCCTGCTAGAGCAGCACATTATCGTGAGGATAATTGAGCACGTCGGCACCAGCTACTCCAAACATGACCCTTCAACTGGGCAAACGCACCAGATTATCAGTGCAACAAGCCAGCCACCGCTCTGCTGGCTTCCAAGTTCACAAACGCAAGACGGCGCACCGGGTGGACCAGAAGCCACCAGATGCGCCGTCAGAGAGACCTCACGATAATGTGCTGAGCTACTCCCACTCGATCGTTGCGGGCGGCTTCGGGGTGATGTCGTAGACGACACGGTTCACGCCGTCGACCTCGTCGACGATGCGGCTCGAGATCTTGCCGAGCACATCGTAGGGAAGCTTCGCCCAGTCTGCCGTCATTGCGTCTGTGGACTCCACGGCACGGACGATGATCGGACGCTGGTAGGTGCGCTCGTCGCCCATGACGCCGACGGACTTGATGTCGGGAAGCACGGCGAAGTACTGCCAGCAGGCATGCTCGGAGTTCCTGTCTCCCGTCTCCTCGAAGAGGCGCTCATTGTAGGCATCGAGCTCCTCGCGCACGATGGCGTCTGCCTCCTTCAAGATGGCAAGCTTCTCCGGCGTGACCTCGCCGATGATGCGAATAGCAAGGCCGGGACCCGGGAAGGGCTGGCGCCAGACGAGCTTTGCCGGAAGGCCGAGCGCGATGCCGAGCTCGCGCACCTCGTCCTTGAAGAAGTGGTCGAGCGGCTCGATGAGGTCGAAGTGGACGCCTTCAGGGAACGGGATCAGGTTGTGGTGGCTCTTGATCGTCGAAGCCTTGCCTCCGGTCTTGCGGGCGCCGGACTCGATGATGTCAGGATAGATCGTGCCCTGGGCAAGGTACTCGATGCCGTCGAGGTCCTGGGCGATGGAGAAGAACTCCTTCCAGAACTGCGTGCCGATGAGACGGCGCTTCTTCTCGGGGTCCGTCACGCCAGCAAGGAGCTCCTCATAGCGCTTCTCTGCATGGTCGTGGATCAGCGGCACATTGAACTGCTTGCGGAAGACCTCTTCGACCATCTCGGGCTCGCCACGGCGCAGCATGCCGTGGTTCACGAAGACGCAGGTGAGCTGGTCGCCGATGGCACGGTGCACGAGCGCTGCCGTGACAGAGGAGTCGACGCCGCCGGAAAGTGCGAGGATGACCTTCCTGTCCCCTACCTCGGCACGAATCTCCTCCACCTTCTGGTCGATGATGTTGTCCATCGTCCAGGTGGCGGAGAGGCCTGCGATATCGAAGAGGAAGTGCTCGAGCATCTTCTTGCCATACTGCGTATGGCGGACCTCAGGATGGAACTGCGTCGCGAAGAGGCGGCGGGAAGCGCACTCCATGGAGGCGACAGGGCAGGTGTCGGTCACCGATGTGACGACAAAGCCTTCCGGCACTTCCTTCACGGCATCCCTGTGGCTCATCCACACGGTCTGCTCCTCGGGCGTGCCATCGAGAAGCTCAGAGTCTCCCGTGCGCTTGAGCTGCGCCGGGCCATACTCGCCCTTCTCGGTGTGGCCGACCTTGCCGCCAAGCTTTGCTGCCATGATCTGCTGGCCATAGCAGAAGCCAAGGACCGGAAGGCCAAGCTCGAAGACATCTGCATCCATGTCAGGCGCATCATCTGCATAGACAGAGGCCGGACCGCCCGAAAGGATGATGGCCGAAGGGGCCATGGCCTTGAGCTCCTCTGCCGAGATGTCGCAGGGGACAATCTCGGAATAGACATGGAGATCGCGGACGCGCCTTGCAATCAGCTGCCCATACTGGGCGCCGAAGTCCAGGACGACGACGAACTGCTTTGGCCGAGCACTCTGCATTGCTGCCTCCGATAAGCGAGAGGTTCTTCTTGTCCACGTTCCATGATACGGCAAATGGAGACACCTCGCGTGCCGTGTATGGATGCCAAGCTTTTCTGCATACCGCTGTCCCGAATACACGGATGCCGCTCACCGCCAAAATGCTACCATTCAGGATATCCGCAGGTAGGGGCATTTGATGAACTTCAGTGCCTATTCAGTAAGCCGGTGGGTGACATGTCTAAGATGTAAGATTGCACAATGCCAAACGGTGGTGCATCCACCCCTACAAGGGAGACTTCTTTTGGCACACAGAAACAGAGGGCAGCTGGAACCTACAGCCGGTGCCCTGTCGCGCGATAACGGTCCGAGCCACTACGTGGCAAAGCGGGCCACGAAGAAGAAGCATTTCATTCTCCGCACGGTCCTCATCTGTGTGGTGGCAGTCATTGCCGTTGCAGGCATCGCGTTTGCGAAGTACTACAACGATATCAACAGCAAGATCAAGGCGAACATCACGCCCGAGCTCGAGGCGCAGCTCTCCAGCTCGAAGCAGATCTCGGAGCCGTTCTACATGCTGCTGCTCGGCGTGGACAAGAGCCAGGAGCGCGCCGATGAATGGGGCGACGATTCGTCGAACTTCCGTTCCGACACGATCATCCTGGTACGGGTCGACCCGAAGAACATGAAGGTGACGCTTGTCTCCATCGCCCGCGACACGATGGTGGACATGGGCGACTATGGCATGCAGAAGATCAACGCAGCCTATGCCCTGGGCGGCCCGAGCTATACGGTCCAGGTCGTCGAGAAATATGCCGGCGTCGATATCTCCCACTACGCAGAGGTGGACTTCGAGGCCCTGACAGCAATAGTCGATGGAATCGGCGGCATCGAGGTCACCGTGCCGACCGACGTCGTGGACCCGCTCGCCAATGCGAACATCCAGGCAGGAACGCAGACCCTGAACGGCGAGCAGGCCCTTGCCCTCTGCCGCTCGAGGCATGCCTACGATGAGTACGGTGCCGGCGACTTCTACCGCGCTGCAAACCAGCGTGCTGTCATCACCGCCATCATCAAGAAGGTTCTCTCCTCAGACCCGCTCACCATTGCCAACACCATCTCCAACCTCGCCGACGGTGTCACGACCGACCTCGACGCCTCCCAGATCATCTCCCTTGCTCTCCAGATGAAGGACCTCGACGTGGACAACAACGTCTACTCCGGCCTCAACCCGACGGAGGGCGAGATGATTGACGGCATCTCCTACCAGGTCACCATCGAAGACGAATGGGAAGAGATGATGGAGCGCGTCGATAGCGGCGAGTCGCCCTACGAGAATGCCTCGGACGATCCGACAGCAGGCGTCTCTGCCAGCGCAGGCGATGGCACGACGACCACGACGACGTCGACCGGCTCTGCAATGGACGACGTGGACGCCGTCCACAAGGGCGATATCGAAGTGCTGAACGGCTCTGGCGCGAATGGCGCTGCTGCTGCAGCCGCGAACCTGCTCGAGAAGGCAGGCTACACGGCGACGACCGGCGTCGCCGATTCCTCCGACTACCAGGAGATCACGATCGTCTACCGCGGCGACGACAGCATGGCCATTGCCAAGGGCGTCGGCGAGACGCTCTCCTCGCTCGGCACGATCAACTACGTGAACGACTCTTCGCGCACCTACTCGTATACGGGAGACGTCCTCGTGATTCTCGGCAGCGACTAGCACCGAGACGCAGAGCTCCGACACGAAAAGAGGCTCCGGCATGATGCCGGAGCCTCTTTTCGTGGCTATCAAGCCCATCTCAGCACATCTCAGCTGCCCAGTGCCTTCATACGAATGAGGGGCCACACCCTGCGATGCAGCCCCTCAGAAAGTCTCTGAACCGTCTCTAGACGTTGAAGCGGAAGTGCATGACATCGCCGTCCTGGACGACGTAGTCCTTGCCCTCCATGCGCAGGCGTCCTGCCTCGCGGGCCCCTGCCTCGCCGCCGAGCGTGACGTAGTCCTCATAGGAGATCGTCTCGGCCTTGATGAAGCCCTTCTCGAAGTCGGAGTGGATGACGCCTGCCGCCTCGGGAGCCTTGGCGCCGATGCGCACCGTCCAAGCCTTGACCTCCATCTCGCCAGCCGTGAAGAAGCTCTGAAGGCCCAGCAGATGGTAGGCAGCCTGCGCAAGCGTCTCGAGGCCGCTCTTCTCGAGGCCCAGAGACTCGAGATACTCCTTCGCCTCGGCAGGATCGAGCTCGGCAAGCTCTGCCTCGACCTCTGCGCAGATGGGGATGGGCTCCTGCCCGTCGATGGGCGCAAGCTTCTCTCCGAGCTGGTCCTCGTCGACATTTGCGACATAGAGGATCGGCTTCATCGAAAGAAGGAAGAGGTCATGCGCAGCCTTCTTCTCGTCCTCTGTCATATCGAGGTCGGCGGCACGCTTGCCTTCGTTGAGCCAGTCCTGGAGGCGCTTTGCGATAGCGAGCTTCGGGGCATTCTCCTTGTCGCGCTTGGCCTCCTTCTCGAGCTTCGGGATGGCACGCTCGAGCGTGCCGAGGTCGGCGAGGATGAGCTCCGTGGAGATCGTGTCCACGTCTGCTGCCGGATCGACGAACTCGCCGACACGCCCGGTCTCGCGCATGACATTGGGATCGGTGAAGTAGCGCACGACTTCGCAGATGGCATCGCAGTTGCGGATGTTTGCGAGGAACTGGTTGCCGAGGCCTTCGCCTTCGTTTGCGCCCTTCACGAGCCCTGCGATATCCACGAACTCGACGGTTGCCGGCACGATGCGGCCCGGATGCACGATGTCTGCAAGCTTCTGGAGACGCTCGTCAGGCACGTCGACGATACCGACATTTGGGTCGATCGTCGCGAACGGATAGTTGGCGGCAAGTCCGCCCTTCTTCGTGAGGGCAGTGAACAGTGTGGACTTGCCGACGTTCGGCAGGCCGACGATTCCGATGGACAGAGACACGTTCTATCTTCTCCTTCTTCTGGGGATGGCTTTGTGCGTGTTTGCTACTTCTTCGAGGAGGAATCCTCGCCGAAGGTATCGCCCAGGGCCTTGAGCGAACTGTCGAGGACCTTCTTGCCCTGCTGCTTGAGCTTCCTCACTTCGGCACGTTCGCGCTCGATCTCCTCTGCATGCGGATCGGGCACGACGAGGGCGGAGCCATCGGTGGGATGCATCTCGAGGGCGCCTTCCTTGCAGACCCTCGCGCAGACGCCGCAGCCGACGCAGTAGGCAGGCTCGATCTGGATCTTGCCGTCACGGTCGAGCTCGATCGCATGGAGAACGCAGGCCTCCGTGCAGTCGCCGCACATCGTGCACTTCGACATGTCGCAGGTCGGAAGCTCGCTCTTCATCTGCTTGGCAGGCTCGGGCCACTTCTGCAGCGCTGCCATGACAAGCTCGCGGCGCTGGGTGAGCATGCGGCGGTGGTGCTGGCTGTTCTGGACGCCGACTGCCTGCTCGAGCGAGCGGGTAAGCTCGTTCACGCGCTTCGTGTGGTTCTGAATCCTCTGCGCGACCGCCTGGGCACCATTGATTGCGGCATTGTGGCCGGCAACGAGGCTCGTGCCGGTGCGTGCGACCTGGCCCAGGAACTGGCTTCTCTTGTAGGCACGGGAGTACTCGTGGTCGAGCGCCTTCTCGTCCACCTCGAGGCCGCAGGCAGCGCCCGTGAGCTCCTCGGCGTAGGAGATAGCGTCGGTATAGGCCTCCTCGCCTGTCGTCGTGCGACAGCGGTCGCAGACGCCGAGCGGCAGGTACACGGAGATGTTGTCATACTCCATGAAGAGGGAGAACCACAGCTCCTTGGAGAGTGCGCCAACGCACGGCAGGACGATCTCGTTTTCCTTCGGGATGCGCCCCAGAGCACGCGTGCAGGTGATATAGACATGGTCATGCGATGCTGCCTGCTTCGCGATGCTGTTGTAGAGCGTCTTCGGCATGAGCTTCTGGATCAGGAATGCCTCGGTCGGGCACACAGCCGCGCAGAGCCCGCACTTCCTGCAGGACTCGTTCACGGTGAGCGCTGTCTCCGTGATCGAGATGGCATTGACCGGGCAGACATCCTGGCACTTCGTGCAGGCCTTCGGATCCTTGGATGCAACAGAGAGGCAGCGCACGGAGTTCGGACGCGGACGCTCCTTGTACTTCGACGGATCCCACTGCGGAGCCGTCTCCGGATCGAACGATATCCCGTTCATGACGGTCTCGACAGGCTTCGAGACAGCGCCCCAGTTGTTCGTGATATCGATGATGTCGTCCAGAAGATCGTGCTTCTCTGCCATGTATCCCCCTCTACGCATGAACCTGCTTATTGTACCGCGGAGGATGCCCGTTCTGCCGCTGCATTCACGAGCGCCCCTGCAAAGCGGGAAAAGAGCAGGAACGTCCCCCCTAACATGGGAAAAGGCCCCGGACGCCTTGTGGCATCCGGAGCCTTCCGAGTCAGATAGAGCTGTTCTGGCTGCAGCTATTAGTACATGCCGCCGCCCTGGCCGCCCTGAGCTGCTGCTGCAGAGATGGCCTCTTCGATCGTCGTGTCCTTCGGCACATCCGTGACCGTAGCCTCGGTGATGAGGATGAGGGAAGCGACAGATGCTGCGTTCTGCAGCGTGACACGGGTGACCTTGACAGGATCGAGGACGCCCATATCGATCATGTTGCCCCACTCGCCGGTTGCGGAGTTCAGGCCCTCGCCCTCAGGCAGGCCCTTGATCTTCTCGACGACGACAGAGCCTTCAAAGCCAGCGTTGGATGCGATGGTCTTGACAGGAGCCTCGAGAGCCTTGCGGACGATATCGACACCGATCTTCTCGTCGGCATCGGCGCACTCGACATCATCGAGCGCAGAGGCTGCCTCGAGGAATGCGACGCCGCCGCCGGCGACAATGCCCTCCTCGACTGCTGCACGGGTTGCCTGAAGAGCATCCTCGATGCGGTGCTTGATCTCCTTGAGCTCGACCTCGGTAGCAGCGCCGACCTTGATGACTGCAACGCCGCCAGCGAGCTTTGCCAGACGCTCCTGGAGCTTCTCCTTGTCGAAGTCAGAGGTCGTGTTCTCGATCTCGTTCTTGATCTGTGCGACGCGCTCGTGGATAGCATCCTTCGAGCCATAGCCGCCGACGATCGTGGTGTTGTCCTTCGTGATCTTGACGGACTTTGCACGGCCGAGCATCTCGGCGGTGACATCGGAGAGGTTGACGCCGAGCTCCTTCATGGCAACCTGGCCGCCGGTCACGATTGCGATGTCCTCGAGCATCCTCTTGCGGCGGTCGCCGTAGCCAGGAGCCTTGACGGCAGCGATGTTCAGCGTGCCACGGAGCTTGTTGAGGATGAGCGTGGCCAGAGCCTCGCCGTCGACGTCCTCAGCGATGATGAGCAGCGGAGCGCCCTGCTTCGAGACAGCCTCGAGGATCGGCAGGATGTCCTGGATGTTTGAGATCTTCTGGTCGGTCATGAGGATGTAGGGATCCTTGAGCTCGGCCGTCATGTTCTCGTTGTCCGTTGCGAAGTACGGGGAGATGTAGCCCTTGTCGAACTGCATGCCCTCGACGGTGTCGATGTCGATGCCGAAGGTCTGGGACTCGTCGACCGTGATGACGCCGTCCTTGCCGACGATCTCCATTGCGTCAGCGATCTTCTCGCCGATCTCAGGGTCGGCAGCAGAGATGGTGCCGACAGCAGCGATCTGCTTCTTCGTGGAGATGGTGGTTGCGGAGGCGACCATCTTCTTCACGACAGCGTCGACTGCCTTGTCGATGCCGCGGCGCATGGCAATCGGGTTTGCACCAGCTGCGACGTTGCGGAGACCCTCGTTGACGAGGACCTGGGCAAGAAGCGTAGCGGTCGTGGTGCCGTCGCCGACCGTATCATTGGTCTTCGTGGCGACTTCCTTCACGAGCTGGGCACCCATGTTCTCGACAGGGTCCTTGAGCTCGATCTCCTTGGCGACGGAGACGCCGTCGTTCGTGATGGTCGGAGCGCCATAGGAGCGCTGAAGCGCCACATAGCGGCCCTTCGGGCCCATCGTCGTGGTCACTGCGTCAGCCAGGGTGTTGACGCCCTTGGCAAGGCGGGCACGTGCATCCGTACCGAAGTTAATGTCCTTTGCTGCCATTTGTATCTCCTTGAAACCGGATAGCGTCCGCTATCCCTTTATCCTTCTGGATACGAAGCCTTAGGCCTCGATGATTGCGTAGATGTCCTCAGCACGAAGCAGCAGGTAATCCTCGCCGTCGAGCTTGACCTCGTTGCCGCCGAACTTGCCGTAGTAGACCTCATCGCCCGGCTTGACCTCAGGAACGATGCGCTCGCCCTTCATGTCGATCTTGCCAGAGCCGACGGCCACGACAGTGCCGCGCTGCGGCTTCTCCTGTGCACCGCTGGAGATGTACAGGCCGGAGGCCGTCTTCTCCTCCTTCGGTGCGGGCTTGACGAGTACACGATCTCCCAAAGGCTTCAAAGTCATGATGTTTGAACCTCCTCTATCGACGTCTTCATCAGACGTTGGAGGGTGTTCGGCCCTCCCTTTGCGAACGTCTAGAATCATACCCACATGCACGAAGTTATACCTTCAAAGAAGAAAAAATCTTCTATACGGCGCTTAGATTTTATGCCCCATAGATACTGACGCCCCACTGATTGCGTATCCAGACATGGAGAAAGGGACCTCGCGGTCCCCTTCTCCATTCCTTCAATGCATGGAAACTAGGCTTCTGCCTCTTCGAGCTCGGCAATCTGGCGCTCCCAGAGCGTCCAGACAGCATCCGAGGGCATGCGCAGGTCTCCTCTGGGCGATACGGCAACGGTGCCGACCTTCGGTCCATCCGGCAGGCAGCTGCGCTTGAACTGCTGCGCGAAGAAGCGGCGGCAGAAGATGCGCAGCCACTTCAGAATTGTCTTCTCGTCGTAGACGTCACCGAGTGCATAGACAGCAAGCCTGAACACCTTCTTCGGTGCAAAGCCGCATCTCAGCATCTGGTAGAGGAAGAAGTCATGGAGCTCATAGGGTCCGACAAGGTCCTCCGTCTTCTGGCTGATCGTGCCATGCGCCGTAGCGGGCAGAAGCTCGGGCGAGACCGGCGTTGCGAGCACATCGAGAAGCACCGCCGACTCCGTCTCGTTTCCGCAGGTATCTGCCACATAGCGCACGAGGTGGCGGACAAGCGTCTTCGGGACCGAGGCATTGACGCCGTACATCGACATGTGGTCGCCGTTATAGGTGGCCCAGCCCAGTGCCAGCTCCGAGAGGTCGCCCGTTCCGATCACGAGGCCGCCCTCCTGGTTTGCGATGTCCATCAGGATCTGCGTGCGCTCGCGGGCCTGCGAGTTCTCATAGGTCACATCCTGGACGCGCTCATCGTGGCCGATATCGGCGAAGTGCTGGCGCACCGCTGCATCGATCGAGACTTCCTTCAAGGTGGCACCCAGAGACTTCGTGAGCTCCGTCGCATTGGAATGCGTGCGCTTCGTCGTGCCGAAGCCCGGCATCGTGACCGCAATGATGCCTTTATGATCGAGGTCCAGGATATCGAAGGCACGGGCCATGACAAGAAGGGCAAGGGTGGAGTCGAGGCCGCCCGAGACGCCGACGACAGCGCACTTCGAATGCGTGTGGAAGAGCCTCTTCGCAAGACCCATGCTCTGGATCTGGAAGATGTCCTCGCAGCGCTCTGCACGCGTCGCCTCGTCGTCCGGCACGAACGGATGCGGATCGACGGCACGCGTGAGGCGCACTTCCGTCTTCTCGAGCGAGAAGCGCACCTGCCTGTATCCCGAAAGGGCCGGCAGCGAGCAGCTGAAGCTCGACATGCGCTGGCGCTCCTCTGCGATGAACTGGCAGTCGATCTCGCTCAGGCAGAAGCCGTCGCCGAACGGCTTTGCCTCTGCGAGGATATGTCCATCCTCGCAGATGAGGTTGTGGGCCGAGAACACGAGGTCCTGCGTCGACTCTCCCCAGCCGGCATTTGCATAGACATAGCCGCAGATGAGGCGGGCACTCTGGCCGGAGACGAGGCTGCGCCGGTAGGCAGCCTTGCCGACGATTGCATTCGAGCAGGAGAGGTTGCAGATGAGGGTGGCGCCTGCCTGGGCATGGGCCACAGAAGGCGGCTCCGGCACCCAGAGGTCCTCGCAGATCTCCGCTGCAACGACGAGCTCGGGCATGGTCTCGCAGGAGAAGAGCTGCCGCGTGCCGAAGGGCACATTCACGAATCCCGCCACATCGATGGGCGTGACCTCTTCGGGGCCTGGCACGAAGTGCCTTCCCTCATAGAACTCGTTGTAGGTCGGAAGGAAGCGCTTCGGAACGATGCCGAGAAGATTGCCGGAATTCATGGCGCAGGCACAGTTGTAGAGCTTGCCCGAAATCCTGAGTGGCGCTCCGCAGAAGATGAGGGCATCGAAATCTGCCGTCTTCTCCACGAGCTCTCTGAGCCCCGCCTCTGCCCCTTCGAGGAGCGCCTGCTGCAGGAACAGGTCTTCGCAGGTATAGGCCGTAAGGCATAGCTCAGGCAGGACGATGACCTTGGCACCGGCAGAAGCGGCGCGCTCCACCGCCTCGAGGCACGAGCTTACATTGAACGGGACATCCGCCACGCGCACTTCGGGCGTCACGGCAGCTACCGGGACAAAGCCATCGATCATGGTCATCCTCTCTCTTGGATGCCTAGCATCCTAGCATGAGAGCGCCTGGCATGGCACGCAGCCTCGATATCTTCCGTCAGAGGCCTGCTGCAGCTGCCCGAAAGCCATCGACATGCAGCGGAGCCTCCCCGCACGGCACAAGACAGTCTCATGCAATCGTCTGCGCGGCAGCCATCCGGCATCCTGCCAGATTCGCTCCCCCTTCCCATCCAATAACGGAAGCGAACTGGATTTCGCTTCCGTCATTTCTCTCTTATTGAAGTGAAGTGCGATTCGCTTCAATAAGAGCAACACCACGCACAAGAAGAAGGCAGCCCGGAGGCTGCCTTCTCGATGCTGCATATAGGTCTGTGCGGCTACTCGGAGAGATAGCGTGCGAGGAACTCGCGCGTTCGTGGCATCTTCGGATGCGTGAACATGTCCTCGGGCTTGCCCTGCTCGGCGATGACGCCCTGGTCCATGAAGACGACCTTGTCGGAGACGTTGCGCGCGAAGTCCATCTCGTGCGTCACGACGACCATCGTCATTCCTCCCTTGGCAAGGTCGCGCATGACGTTCAGGACCTCGCCGACGATCTCAGGGTCGAGAGCCGAGGTCGGCTCGTCGAAGAGCATAAGGTCCGGCTTCATGCAGAGGGCGCGCGCGATTGCGACACGCTGCTTCTGGCCGCCGGAAAGAGACACCACAGGAGCCTTCGCAAAGTCGGCAAGACCGACGGCCTCCAGGTTCTTCATGGCCTCCTTCTCGGCATCTGCCTTCGTAGCCTTCTTGAGCGTCACGGGCGCGAGCGTGCAGTTGTCGAGCACATTGAGGTTCGCGAACAGGTTGAAGCCCTGGAACACCATGCCGATCTTTTCGCGCAGGCGGTTCACGTTCACATGCTCTGCCGTCAGGTCCTCGCCGCGGAACCACACATGGCCCTCATCCGGCGTCTCGAGCAGGTTGATGCAGCGCAGAAGCGTCGACTTGCCAGAGCCCGAAGCGCCGATGATCGTGACGACCTCGCCGGGCATGACATCGAAGTCGATGCCCTTGAGCACCTCATGCTCGCCGAAGCTCTTGCGGAGCCCCTCGACGCGCACGACAGGCTGCGTCTTCTCTTCGCTCACTTCTCATCGCCTCCCTGGGCCTTGGCAACAGGCACATCGGACGTGCCGAGCACGACACGCTCGCCCTTGGCATCAAAGTGCTCGCCGAACTTGTTCAGGAGCTTCGTCGCAATCATCGTCAGGATCAGGTAGACGACGGCAGCAGCGATGTAGGGCTCCATCTGCTTGAAGTAGACGCCTGCAATCGTGCGGACAGCAAACGTGAGCTCGAGGACGCCGATTGCCATGAGCACCGAGGAGTCCTTGATGTTGATGACAAGCTCGTTCGAGAGGGCAGGAATCGCATTCTTGATGCCCTGCGGGAAGACGACCTTGCGCATGGCCTGCCACTGGGACATGCCGAGCGAGCGGGCCGCCTCGGTCTGGCCCGGATCGACCGCCATGATGCCGCTCCTCAAGACCTCCATCATGTAGGCCGTGGAGTTCAGGGACACCGTCACGAGGCCGGCATTGAAGGGCGACCAGACTGCGAGGATCTGCGTCGGCGTCATGCCCTGTCCCGTCAGGAGTCCTGTTCCTGCATAGTAGATGATGAGGCCCTGGATCATCATCGGCGTGCCGCGCATGACGGCCGAATAGACCTTCGCGAAGCCGACGCCCACGACCTTCCAGAAGCGGACGAAATCGTTGTCGGAACGGTCGATCTCCATGAGCCGGAGGAACACGAGGCCAAGGGACAGGAAGAAGGCGACGACGGTGCCGATGACGGCAATCTCGATCGTGCCGAGGATGCCCTGGATGAACGTGTCACGCATCTGGTAGAGCATGTAGAACATCGATGCGAGGAAGTCCGTCGGATTCGAGTCCGATGAGATCGAGCTGCTCAGCAGATCGGAGAGGCCGATGATGCCACGGTCGACGAAGAAGATGCCCACAATCGCCCAGACGATGTAGGAGCAGATGCGCTCTGCCTTCTTGGCTTCAGGCTTCGTGAAGGGCGAGGTCTCGGCGTAGGCCGTCCCCCTCCACTTCGCGAGCTTGTTCACAAGTGCCACAGCCGACACGGCAAGCCATGCCAGAAGCACGTAGTAGAGGATGGATTCGACCGCGTAGGACCTGAGCAGGAAGCTCGATGGGGAATGGGGCTGGTTTGCCAGCACCAGGCCCACGCAGGCGATGGCGGAAGTGCCGAGGAAGACATAGCGGTGGTCTTCCTGCACGAACCGCGCGAATCCGCGTTTTTTGGCCATTGAGAGTACGCTCCTTTGCCGCAAAGGCATCCCCTGCAGAGAATGTGCAGAGGATGCCTGCCTTGTTGGTATCTTGTGGTCTTCCTACTCCGGAAGGCGTGCCTGCACGTCGTCCCAGACCTTCTGGCGCTCGTCCTGGGAGACGCCGTCGATGAGGTCATTGATCGTGGCAAGCGTGTCGTCGTTGCCCTTGGCGATGCCGGCGTTGATCGGTGCATCCTCCTGGAAGAGAATCTTGGAGCCGTTGATCTGGACAGCGACAAGGCCCGGGTTCGAGGCGAGGATGCCCTTCTCGTTCTCGACGTCGAACGTGATGGCGTCGCAGGCGCCGGAGTTCAGGCTCGAGATCTGGGCAGGGACGGAGTCGACCGGCGTCAGGTGATTCACGCCGTCGATCTCGTCGATGACATCATCCAGCAGCGTATCGCGCTGGCCGAGGACGGCGGCACCGGCGAAGTCGGAGAGGCTCGTCGCATTCTGGTACTTCGAGCCCTCCTTCACGAGCAGGCCGTAGTGGCCGGTCCAGTAGGCATCGGAGAAGTCGATGGACTGGCGGCGCTCATCCGTTGCCGTCATGCCGGCGCAGATGAGGTCGATCTGGCCGTTCTTCAGGGCCTCGACGAGGCCGGAGAACTCCATCTTGACGGCGACAGGCTCGAGATCGAGCTTGTCTGCGATGAGCTTCGCGAAGTAGATGTCGTAGCCGTCAGCATAGGCACCGGACTGTCCCTCGACGGGAATCGTGTTGTCCGTGGCCTCGGAGACCTGCCAGTTGAACGGAGGATAGGCGACTTCCATGCCGACGCGCATCGTGCCGTTGTCGCCGAAGCTTGCCTTGGACGAGCTGGAATCGGAGCTTGAAGAGCTCGTCGTGGCAGTCGACGGGCCGCAGGCGGTCAGAAACGTTGCGCCACCGAGAGAGATGGCGGTAAGGCCAGAGGCCTTGAGGAAATTGCGGCGCGTGAATGCATGGCTTTCGGACATGGCAGATCCTCCTGTGGTAGATATATCCCTTCTGTACACGCAACCGGAGGGGACCCATTCCCCTCCCCCTTGCAACTGAATGCGAGAAAGCTACGGGTACTAGGCTCAAAGGATACAGCCCTTTTCAGGATGCGCCCAAAAATCTTTGATGAGGGAAACAACGCTGTAACTGCCTGTACAGAAAAAGGGCTGTCTTCCTGCGCAAAGAGGGGACCTCCCGCTTTCCGCCGGAAGTCCCCTCCATAAAAACCATCACATTCCTGATATATGTGCGCTGCTTCTGCGCTACTTCTTGGCCTTGAGCCACGCCTGCTCGCCCTGCCAGACGACCGGGTGCTCCGGGCTTGACCAGTCGCCGAGCTTCGAGTTCGGGTGCGCATCGAGCGAAAGGTCGCCGAAGGCGCCTGCCTTATAGGAGCGCAGCGCCACAAGCGCAATCATCGCACCATTGTCGCCGCAGGCACGAAGGGGCGGCACCGTGACGCGCACGCCCATGCGCCCGAACGTCTTTTTGTAGGCCTCGCGCAGCTGCGGGTTCGCGGCGACGCCGCCGCCGACGCAGAAGTCGGAGACGCCCGTCTCCTCCACAGCCTGCTTTGCCTTTGCAACCTGCACGTCGATGACGGCAGCCTCGAAGGAGGCAGCAAGATCGGGCAGGTTGATGGCGCGGCCTGCCTTGTTCTCGCCCTCGATGTAGGTGATGACGGAGGTCTTGAGGCCGGAGAGGCTGAAGGCATAGTCGCCCGAGTGCATCATCGCACGCGGGAAGTGGATGGCTCGGGGATTGCCCTCTGCCGCAAGGCGGCTGATGACAGGGCCGCCCGGATATCCCAGGCCCAAGGCCTTGGCAACCTTGTCGAAGGCCTCGCCCACGGCGTCGTCGATCGTCTGGCCGAGCACCTCATAATCTCCCCAGGCCTTCACGTGCACAAGCATCGTGTTGCCGCCGGAGACAAGGGAGGCCACGAACGGAGGCTCCAAGTCGGGCGTCTCGAAGAGGTTTGCAAAGAGATGCCCTTCGAGGTGGTTCACGGGAATGATCGGCAGATGGCAGGCAGCGCAGAGGCCCTTCGCGAAGGCGACGCCGACGACAAGGGCTCCGACCAGGCCTGGTCCCGACGTCACGCCGACCGCAGCCAGATCTGACGGAGCAAGCGTATCTGCGCCGTAGTGCGCACCGGCCCGCGCCAGCGCCTCCTCGTAGACGCCGACCAAGGCCTCGACGTGCTTCCTGCTTGCAATCTCCGGCACGACGCCGCCGAAGCGGGAGTGGAAGTCGACAGATGTTGCCACGACGTTCGAGATGATCTGTCCCTCGTGGTCGATGACGGCCATGGCGGTCTCATCGCAGGAGGACTCGATCGAAAGGATCAGAGGGGATGCGGCCTTGATGGCTGCTGCCACATCTTCCGTCCTCGGCGCGACCTGGATCGGCCACGGGCGGATCGATGCAGCCGGCACGGGCGCCTTCCCCATGCCTTCGGGGTCTGCTGCAAGCGGGAGCGCCACCTTCAGGATCAGTGCTGCCGTATCAGGCCCATAGTAGCCAGGACGCCTGCCTGCCTCCTTGAAGCCAAGCTTCGCATAGCAGGCACGAGCTGCCTCATTTGCCTCGTCGACCTCGAGCGATGCGGTCTCGGCGCCGAGCATCTCGCCGTCGTAGACGACACGCGACACCAGACGCGACGCGATGCCTTCATGGCGACGATCCTTCGCTACCGCCACATCCTCGATCTCGAAGTCGGCACCGGCAAGCACGCCTCCGGCATAGCCGATGATCTTCTCCTGGTCATGGGCCACCCACCAGCTCCTGCCAGGCTGCGAGATCTCCTCGAAGAAGGCATGCTCGCTCCAGGGCGTGTGGGAAGATCCGCCAAAGATCTCTGCCTCGAGTGCCGCCACAGCGCCGCAGTCGTTTACTGTCATCGGACGCAGCTGCGTATGGATGGAGCCGAGCATATCGTCGACGCCCGTGATATCCACGGATGCCGGCTTCTTGAGGCCGAGCCGCTTGCGCTCGTTCTCCTCTGCATCGGAAAGCCTCGTATAGAGCGGAAGCACGAGGGCAGGATCGCCGTCGCCGCGGGCGGCACCTTCCGCCGCTGCTGCCGAGATGAGCCCCTCCCCCGTCGGGAACCAGAGTGCCTCGTCGACGAAGCGGGCAAATCCTGCCTTCTCGAAGAGGCCCTTGTACTTGATGAGGCCGTTTCCTGTGAGCTGAAGCTCGTCCTTGCCAGCAAGCCCTGCCCAGGCGTCTGCTGCCGCATCGGCCTTGAGGACGGTCTCGCGCACGAACGTGCGCTTCACGCCTGCCTCGGTAAGCTCATAGATGCCGGGATATACCTCGTGGCGCATCGCGTCGTTCACGACGCCGAGCATGCCACGGACTCCTGCGTGCCAGGCAGCCCAGGCTGTCGCATCGAGCGTCGAGGCACCCCAGAGGGCGCATCCAAGCCCCGAAGCGATGCCCTTGGCCGTGGCGATGCCGATGCGGACGCCCGTGAAGGAGCCAGGACCGCGTCCGACGATCACAGCGCCGACATCTTCCATCGCAGTGCCTGCCTCGGCCAGGACATCGAGCAGGGTCTGTGCCAGCTCGACATTGGCCTGGCGGCGGCACATATGGTCACCGGCTGCAAGAAGCTGGGCCTGAGGCGTCTTCCCCGGCTCCTCCTTCCAGGCAGCCGCTGCTGCGGCGAGCATGTCCGTCGATGTATCGAGCGCCAGCACAAGGCGCCCTTCTGTCTTCTCGTACCTCATGAAGAAGCTCTCTTCTGTCTCGTTCTATTCTGTGCGGGCACAGGCATCTTGAAGCTCGCTCACGAGCTCCTCTGCACGCGTGCCATGCGGCGTAAATGTGATGCGCCTTGGAGGCTCCACGCCCTCTGCCACCTCGTCGTCGAGGCGCTCTATCGTCACATCGAGCCTCTCGTCGCCGAGTTCGCCCTCGAACTGCTCGCCCCATTCGATGAGGCAGGGACCGTCGCCCCCGAGCACATCGAAGAGGCCCGTATCCTCGAGCTCGTCTGCATCATCCAGGCGGTAGAGGTCGAAGTGGTAGAGCGGAAGCTCTTTCCCCTCGTAGACCATCTCGATCGTGAAGGTCGGGCTCGTAACATCGTCCTCAATCCCCATGCCCCGGGCTACGCCCTTCGTGAGCTGGGTCTTGCCGGCGCCGAGGTCTCCCGTGAGCACAAGCACGTCTCCCGCCCGGAGCAGATGTCCGAGCGCCTCGCCCAGCCCCTGGGTCTCCTCGGCAGAGGCGCTCTTATAGGTCTTCTCATCTATCGTCTGAGGCAGCATCGCTAGCCCCTTCCTGTTTCCTGCTTCTCGGAGCTTGCCGGATGCTCGCGCAGCCACTGTCCGAGATAGGCGAAATCCTCGTCGAGATACTGCTGCCACTCGCGGTGGTAGAGCGCCGCTGCCGGATGGAAGACCGGCAGCACGTTGAAGTGCCCGGTCTGATGCATGCGGCCACGGAGGCTCGATATGCCTTCCTCGGTCCTGAGCACGAAATGCGCAGCGAAATTGCCGAGGCAGACGATCACATCAGGCCAGATCGAACGGATCTGCTCGCGCAGGAACGGCGAGCAGGCGACGATCTCTTCCGGCTTCGGATTGCGGTTCGAAGGCGGCCTGCATTTGAGGACATTGGCGATATAGACGTCCTCGCGCCTGAGCCCTGCCAGAGAGAGCAGGTCGTCGAGGTTGTGTCCGGCAGCGCCGACGAACGGCTCTCCCTGGAGGTCCTCATTCCTGCCAGGGGCCTCGCCTATGAACATGACGCGGGCATTGGGATTGCCGACACCGAAGACGATGTTCGTCCTCGTCTGGCCCAAGGGGCACCGCTCGCAGTCTCCGAGCACGGCCTCGATCTCCTCGAGCCGCACCTCGCGGGGCTTCTGATGCTCATGCCCCGGAATCTGCATGATTGCCATCCTGCTCTCCCCATCCAAAAGGCTGGGACGCGGCTTCTTCGCACGGGTGCGCCGTGCCTGGGGCCGTGCCTCAGACATACAGCTTTTCCAGACGCAGGCCGAAGTCGCAGGTGACCTCGTAGTTGATCGTGTGGCGCCTGTCTGCCATCTCGTCTGCCGTAATCTCTTCCTGGCCGTCGCGGCCAAGCACGGTCACGACGTCGCCTTCCGAGAGCGGCACGGCATTGCCGAGCGTATGGGCGCCCGGCGCGTCTGCTGCGAACATGAACTGGTCCATGCAGATCTTGCCGACCTGCGCACAGCGCTTCCCATGCACGAGCACGTCCATGTTGTTCGAGAGCAGGCGCGAGAGGCCATCGGCGTAGCCGATGTTCACGGTTGCGATCTGCGTACCCTTGTACGGGACGCGGTAGGTCATGCCGTAGCCGACGCCCTCGCCGACCTCAGGCATCGTGACGCGCGTGATGCGGGCCTTCACGGACATGACCGGCTCGAGCGAGATGTAGGGTGCCGTCGACTCTGCCGGCTGCATGCCGTAGAGGCCGACGCCGACACGGCACATGTCCATCTGCAGTTCCTTGTGGAGGATCGTGCCGGGCGTATTGTCGCAGTGCACAAGGCCGCAGGAGAAGCCTGCTGCCTTGAGTGCATGCACGGTATCGGAGAACCTGCGTGCCTGGAGCACGAAGTCCCAGTCATCCGGCACATCGGCCGTGGCGAAGTGCGTGAACGTGCCTGCGCACTCAAGGCCGCGATGGAAGTCGATCGAGCGGCGGAACTCGACGGCATCCTCGGGACGCACGCCGATGCGGTTCATGCCGGAATCGATCGCGAGGTGGTACTTGCCTGTCTTGCCAGCAGCAGCTGCTGCCTCGCCAAAGGCAAGCGCGAAATCGGAGGTATAGACAGAGGGCATGATATCGTAGCCGACAAGCGTGTCCACGGCCGTCACCGGGGGCTGCGCAAGCATGAGGATGGGCTCCTCGATGCCGGCACGCCTGAGCTCGACGCCTTCCTTCACGGTCGCGACGGCGAACTGCTGGGCTCCTGCCTTTGCCATCTCCTTCGCGCACCTCACGGCACCGTGGCCATAGGCATCGGCCTTCACGACGCACATCATGCGCACGCGCGGGTCTATCTGGGCGCGGAAGGCACGGACATTCTTCTTGAGGGCCGAAAGGTCGATCTCGACCCAGGCCCACCGGTCATCGGGACACGCAATCTCTGTCATAGCGAAGGCTCCTGGTCCTCGGCGGCACCAGCGACAAGCGAGGAGACATGGTCCTCGAGCTCGTCGACAGCCAGGCCGACTTCGTCTGCAATATCTCCTGCCATCACGCCGCGGCTGCCATAGCGCTTTGCGGCACGGCTGCCGGCAACGGCGTGGATCTCGCAGCCAAATGCTGCGATAAGGGGCAGATCCTCGATGTCATCCGGCATGCGGGCAAGAAGCGCGCAGATGATGCCGCCAAGCACATCGCCCGAGCCTGCCGTTGCAAGGCTTGCTGTGCCCGGCTCAGGCAGAAGCGCTGCCTCGACGCCGACACAGGCTGTCGCTGTGCCCTTTGCGACGACGCAGAGCTCAGATCCGCCATCTGCCCAGACGATGCGGCGTGCCGCCTCGAGGGCAGCAGTCAGCGAGTCAGGCGGCGTATCGGCAAGGCCGACGAGGCGTCCGAGCTCGCGGCAGTGCGGCGTGAGCACAAGCGGGGCGTCTCGCCTCGTGACCTCCGGGAACTCATCGAGATGCCCATTCGTGAGGCGTGCGAGGCAGTTGAGGCCGTCGGCGTCGACGACAAGCGGCGCCTTGGAATTGATGAGGGCGGAGACGACCGCAACCGTGCCGCCCGTGACACGCATGCCAGGGCCCACGAGCGTGGCAGAGCTGCGCTCTGCGAGCTTCAGGATCACCGGGCGTGCTGCTGCGGAGAATGTGCCATCCTGCTCTGCTGCAACGCCGACGACCGGAACCTCGGGGAGCTGCATCTGGATCAGGGGCGCGATCGTCACCGGCACGGCAAGCGTCACGTAGCCAGCACCGGCGCGGGCTGCTGCCTTTGCTGCCATGACGGCAGCACCGGGATAGCGGGAAGATCCTGCAACCACAAGTACGGATCCCCTGCTGTATTTGTCCACATTGTTCGTATGGGGGGCAACGACATCTGCGTAGTCGGCGGGCTCGACACGCCAGGCCGTGGGGTCGTTGTCGAGAACCGTGCGCTCTGTCTGCTCTGCGAGCGGCGCCACGATGATGCCGCCTGTGACATCCCTTCCCTCATCGGAGATGAGGCCCGGCTTGAGGCACAGCATCGTCACGGTCTCGTCTGCCACGATGCAGGCGCCGGGTGCATGCCCGGTCTGTGCAGAGAGGCCAGATGGCACATCAATCGAGACGACTGGCACGCCGGCGGCGTTCACGGTGTCGATCCAGATATCGAAAGGCGGCTTCGGCTCCCCGTGGAAGCCCGTGCCGAGCATGGCATCAAGGACAAGGTCGGACGAGGAGAGGATCTCCATGAGGTCCTCGCGCGGAGGCCCGACGACAATCTCGACGCCGGCATCTTCTGCGCTCTTAGCAACGAGGCGGGCAAGATCGCTCTTGATCTCTTCGGGCTCGACAGGAGAGACGACCGTCACGCTGTAGCCATGGCTCTGGAGCACCTGCGATGCCACCCAGCCGTCCCCGCCATTGTTGCCGAAGCCGACAAGGATCGCGACCGCATGGACGTCTTCGAGACGCATGACCTCTTCGGCAGCGGCTCCTCCCGCACGGCGCATGAGCTCCGATATGCTCACGCCCTGTTCCGAAAGCCCATTCTCGACGGCCTTCACGTCCTCCACGTTCAGGACTGGTTGCACGATGATCCTCCTTAGCCCAGGCAAGGCGGGCGCCTCGCTGGTCAAAGATTTTAGTGCATATAGGCCTATCTGTCCTGAACCTTCGTCTCCTCGCCAGAATTGACAGCGCCTTGAGCCTCCACAGCGTCGAGCTCATCGAGGACGCTTCTGGCCTTCCTGAAGGATTCCGCAAGATCGCGCTGCGGATCGGGCGTCTCCTCCTTCTTGGGACGCACGGCCTCGGTCACAGCCACGGCATTCGCAACAGCAAGCTCGCGCGTGAACGAGAGCGAGAGCGCGACCTCCTGAATGCCCTGCTTCTCTGCGATCTCCTTGGCACGTCCAGCAAGGACGCACTTCGGACGCCCCGCTGCATCGCGTGCGACCGAAACGTCCGCATATCCTATGCCCTGGGAAAAACCAGTTCCCAGGGCCTTGAGCACAGCCTCGCGTGCGGCGAAGCGTGCGGCATAGTGCTCGGCAGGGCGGGCCGACGAGTCGCAGTAGTCGCGCTCTTCCTTCGTGAAGAGCCTTGTCCTCATGGACGGCGTGCGCTCGAGCGCCCGTGCCATCCTCGGAATCTCTACGATATCGACGCCGATCCCCGCCAGTGCCATATGCCTACTCCACTGTCACCGATTTTGCCAGGTTGCGCGGCTTGTCCACATCGCAGCCGCGATCGAGCGCGACATAGCGGGCAAGCATCTGCAGGTGCACGACAGCAACGAGCGGTACGAGGAACTCCTCGGGCACCGGAGGCACCCAGAGCACGTTCGAGCACAGCGGCACGACGTCCTCGTCGCCGTCTGTCGCGACCCCTATTACAGTAGCACCGCGGGCGATGCATTCCTGGATATTGGATATGGTCTTGTCGTGGACATGGTCGGCAGGCACGATCGCGACGACCGGGAAGCCGGGCTCGAGAAGGGCGATCGGGCCATGCTTCATCTCTCCTGCCGCGTAGGCCTCGGCGTGGAGGTAGCTGATCTCCTTGAGCTTCAGGGCTCCTTCTGCGGCGGTCGTGGAGTTCACGCCACGGCCCAGGAAGAGGGCCGAGTGGGCGCGTCTGAAGACGCGGGCGGCTTCCTTGTCCTGCCAGCTGCGCTTGAGCACGGTCTCCATGAGGCTGGGCACGCACTCGAGGTCGTGGAACTTCTTCTCGACCTCTTCTGCCGTGAGGGCGCCCCGTGCCTGTGCAAGGCGAAGTGCCAGGAAGGCCGCACCCACCATCTGTGCCGTATAGGCCTTCGTCGAGGCGACGCAGACCTCAGGACCCGCCTGGATATAGAGCGTGCCGTCAGACTCGCGCGCAGCGGTCGAGCCCAGCACGTTCGTGATTGCAAAGATCTTGCAGCCAAGGCCCCTGAGCCGGCGCGCTGCCGTCAGGGTATCTGCCGTCTCGCCCGACTGGGTGATGATGACGCAGAGGGTATGGTCGGTCACGAGGACCGTGTCCTTGTAGTTGAGCTCGGAGGCCTGCTCGACGATGACCGGGATCTTTGCCCAGTTCTCGATGAAGTCGCGGGTGATGAGGCCGACATGGTAGGACGTGCCGCAGGCGACGACGTAGACCTTGTCGATCTGGGAGAGCTCCTCGCTCGTGAGCGTCAGCTCGTCGAGCTCGATGCCATGCTTGCCGAGACGGTCCTTGAGAAGGCGGCGGATTGCCTCAGGCTGCTCTGCGATCTCCTTTGCCATGAAGTCCGGGTATCCGCCAAGCGTGGCTGCAGAGGCATCCCAGTCGACCGCAAGCTTCGTCGGTTCGGGCACCGGCGTGCCCTCCGCATCGATCACATCGCAGGTGCCATCCTCGTGCAGGCGTGCAAGCTGCCCATCCTCGAGCTGGATGACCTCCTTCGCCTTGCCGGCAAGCGCCGTGATGTCAGAGGCCGCATAGCAGCCATCAGGCGTCTCGGCGATGACAAGAGGAGAGCGGCGGCGTGCGCAGACAATCTCTCCCGGCGCCTCTGCCGAGATGACAGCAACCGCCCAGGAGCCTTCAAGGCGCGAGACGGCGATGCGGGTGGCCTCGAGGAGGTCATGCCCTGCAGGTCCTGCCAGGGACTCCTCGACGAGGTGCGCTATGACCTCGGAGTCGGTATCGCTCTTGAACTCATGGCCCGAAGCGATGAGCTGCGCCCTGAGCTCGCGGAAGTTCTCGATGATGCCGTTATGGACGATAGCGGTACGGCCAGTGCAGTCCACATGCGGATGGGCATTGCGGTCGGACGGTGCCCCGTGCGTTGCCCACCTTGTATGGGCAATGCCCGACGTGCCGACGAGATTTGCGCACTCTGTGCGCTGGGCGAGCGTCGCGACGCGTCCTGCGCACTTGACACCGTGGAGCTCTCCATCAGGAGAGAGCACTTCGACGCCTGCCGAATCGTATCCACGGTACTCGAGGGACGCGAGTCCCTTGAGGAGAAATGGTCTTGCCTGCTTGGTGCCGACGTAGCCGACGATGCCGCACATGGAGAGCCTCCTTGCTGACAGTGCATGCTCATTTGGTATGAAGTCTAACTTGAAGACAGACCAATTCTAGCAGAGCAGCTGCTGCATTCCCATACGGTATGAAGCTTTCATGCAAGACATACCAATTCTAGCCCTTCGGCACGCTATCAATCGCTTCAGGCGTTTCTGCCCGCGAAGAGCTCAGCGCCTTCGCGACGGCGGTCTCGACCATCTCTTCGACCGCCTCCGCCATGCAGAACGCCATGTGCTGCGCGAGCACGGTATTCGGGAACTGCCTGAGGCATGCCATGTCACGGTTCCGAAGGATGTCCCCCGAACGGTTGGGGTGGCAGATTCCCTGCTCCCCCTCGAGGACACCCATCGCAAGGGCGCCGATCTTGCCCGATTCGATGCCTTCTGTAAGGGCAGAGACATCCAGGAGATCGGGGCGGGCTGTATTTCACGAGTACCACCCCATCCTTCATCTCGGCAAGCGATTCACGGGACACCAGCTGGTGGTTTGCAGGCGTTGCCGGCACATGGAAGGAGATCACGTCGGACGCACGGAAGAGCTCATCCTGCGATACATTGGCAGCGCGCTTCGCGACTTCAGGGTTCGCATGATGGCCTGTGGCCAGAATCTCGCAGCCAAAGCCGGAGAGCCTCTGCACGACGGCAGCGCCGATGGCGCCGGTACCGACGACGCCCGCGGCAAGAGAGGAGAGCGTCCTGCCTTCGAGCCCTCTGAGCGAATAGTCGTTCACGTTCTGCTGGCAGACCGCAGCCTTGCAGTGCCTGAGGGCCACGAGCGTGAGCATGAGCGTGAGGTCGGCGACAGAATCAGGCGCATAGTGCGCATTGCTGACCGCGATGCCGAGACGTGCAGCAGCATCGAGGTCGATATGGTCCATGCCGATGGTGCGGGTGACAAGCACATGCACGCCACGGCCTGCAATCTTGGAGAGGAGCTCCTCGCCGTAGCGGCACTTGTCCCAAGACCAGCGCTGCATCGGCCCCATCGAGCACGTCCAGATGGTCTGGCAGAAGGCCGCACTCGAGCGTGAGCGCATCCATGAAGGGGAGCTTCTCCACACGCTGGAATGCCTCGGCCTCGTCCGGTCTGACCTAGAATGCTGCAATCTTCATGTCTCCCCATTCTCATGCTGTTCCGAAGTATACGAAAAGAGCCCGCCTCCAGCTGGAGGCGGGCTCTTGAATGGAGCAAGCCAGAAAGCTTTAGCGCTTCGAGAACTGCGGGCGCTTGCGTGCCTTCTTCAGGCCGTACTTCTTGCGCTCGACGGCACGTGCATCGCGCGTGAGGTAGCCAGCCTTCTTGAGGTCAGCGCGGTACTCGCCAGCCGTGAGAAGTGCGCGGGCGATGCCCAGGCGCAGTGCGCCGGACTGGCCATTGATGCCGCCGCCATCGCAGAGAGCGATAACGTCGAAGTGGCCCTCGGTATCCGTCACGCGGAACGGTGCCAGAGCGTTGTCGACGAGCTGCTGGCGGCCGAAGTAGTTGAGTGCGTCACGGCCATTGACGGTGACCTTGCCGGTACCCGGAACAAGGCGGACGCGGGCGGTTGCCTCCTTGCGGCGACCGGTGCCGGTGTAAACAGCGGTGTTGTCAGCCATCGGTTAGGCCCTCCAATCGATCTTCACAGGGTTCTGAGCGGTGTGCGGATGCTCAGGACCAGCGTAGACCTTGAGCTTCATGGCCTGCTGGTGACCAAGGGTCGACTTCGGGAGCATGCCCTGAACCGCGTGCTCGATGACACGCTCGGGGTGCTTCTCCATAGCCTCCTTGAAGCTTTCGGTCTTGAGGCCGCCCAGCCAGCCAGAGTAGCGCCAGTAGGACTTCTTGTCTGCCTTGTTGCCGGTAAGCTGGACCTTAGCGGCATTGATCACGACAACGAAGTCTCCCGTGTCTACATTCGGGGTGTACTGCGGCTTGTTCTTGCCACGGAGCACATTGGCTGCCGTCGTAGCAAGACGACCAAGGGTCGCACCGTCGGCGTCGATGAGCACCCACTTGCGCTCGACTTCGCCGGCCTTGGCGTAATGAGTCGACTTCTTCACTTGACTCCTCCATGTACCTGTAACGAAATGCTTATCCTATGAGATTACGGGGCTCAGTGGAAAGCCTTCAAAGTATACAACGGCTCCACATGACCTGCAAAGATTCTTTTGTTCCCACAGCTCGTCCACATAGATCCGACACTGCTAGAAACGGCCGGGATGCGCGGGCTGCCAGGTGCTCTCGGGCACGAATGCGCAGATCTCATCCAGACGCCTGATGGCTTCCTGCCTGCCCTCGATATAGAGGTCGAGGAGCTTTCCGCCATCCGACTCGTTGACGCCGACATCGACAGGCTCAGGCGGTGCGATCACGAGGCAGGAACCCTCCTTCTCGCGGCGCCACAGGTCTTCGCGCTCACCGTTGTACATATAGCGGCGATCCTCGAGCGCCTTTATGAAGTAGGGGTAGTCATCGTAGCGGTGGGAGCGCAGGACAAGGCCTTCGTTGCCAAGGCCCTTCACATAGCCGCGGTCGCGCGTGAGGACGACAAGGGCCTTTTCTGCCGGCTCGAAGCCCTCGATGTAGGGAAGCTCCTTCTCCCCCAGAGCTGCTGCGAAGGGGATCGAGTCCGTCGTGCCGCCGTCGAGCATCTCGTGGCCTCTGACCTTCACGGTATGCGAGAAGAGCGGAAGCGACGAGGAGGCACGGATGGCTTCGATATCCTCTGGGAGCTCCTTCACCTCGAGATAGGCAGGCGTGCCGAAGATCGCGTCAGAGGCGACGCAGTACATGCGCATCGGGTTGTCCTTGAACGTCTCGTTGTCGAAGGGATCGAGCTCGTTCTGCACCTTGTCGTAGAGGAAGTCCTCGGCCGCGATATTGCCGGTCTTCACATACGACCACCAGGACATGCAGCGAGGATCGTCTCGGTAGGCAAGCATGATGCGCATCGCACGGCCGATCTGGCGGCTCTTGTAGGTCGCTGCATTCATGGCGCCAGCAGAGACGCCCCAGACAGCGCTGAACCCATAGATGCCATGCTCCATCAGGACATCCGTCACGCCCGCCGTGAACATGTCGCGGAATCCGCCGCCTTCGAGCACCAGTGCCACGCCTGCCATATATCCTCCTCCGTTATCCATTGAGATGGTTATACCCATCATTGGGCACTTGAGCCCTAGCTGAGATAGCGCCAGTGCCTGTCCGTGAGGATGCGGGCAGCAGCCAGGCCTATCGGCAGGAACACGACAATCAGGGCTGCCCTCACCATCCACGTGAGCGAGTCGGCGATGTTGTAGGACGCAAGATAGAAGATTGCGCGATACATGTAGAGACCAGGGACCATGATCACGATGGAGGGAACGGTAAGCGAGATCCTCGGGAACGTGAGCTTTTTCCTCACGGCCGAGGCGATGAGGCCTGCCGCAAGGGCTCCCAGGAAGGCCGCTGCCTCGGGCGGCACGGCAGCAAGATCGACGAGCTCGAGCCTGAGCGTATTGGCAACAGCGCCGATCGCCCCTGCCGTGGCTGCCATGGGCACCGGACTCGAAAACATGATCGAGAAGCCGAAGACGCCGCAGAAGCTCATGGCTGCCCTCATGAGCGCCAGAGGCGCCGGCGCTATTCCCAGGGGCGCGAAATCATCCGGCGCAAGATGGACAATGCTTGCAACAAGCCAGCCGAAGAGCGTCGCGACAAGGATGACCGTAAGCGCATAGCACAGGCGCTCGATGCCGCTCTTGAAATCCATCTTCGCGATATCGAGCCCGCTCGTGATCAGCGGAAAGCCGGGGATGACAAAGAGCATGGCGCCGATGTAGCCCGCTTCGTGCGAAAGCGCCGCAGGATCGAAGATTCCTAGGGCCATAAGCGCCAGAAGATAGCTCACGCAGGCACAGGACACGGCAACCGCGACGCAGGCAAAATGCGTGATGCGCCGCGCCCCCATGATACGGCGCACATACTGGCCAACGCCTGCCCCGACGAAGGCGCACAGCATCTCCGGCGCGCCTCCCCCAAGCAGGAACACGAAGGCGGAGCAGGCAAGGGCCGATGCAAGGGCCGACTGGAGCGGCGTATAGCCGCCTTTCGTCTCATGCTCGATCTGGTCCATGAGGCGGTGGCACTCCTTGACCGTGAGGTCTGCCCCGCAGGCCTCGAGATCCTTCATGAACGTCTCCATGCGCCAGATGCGCTTCGTGTTCACGCCGCAGGACGGCAGCGAGACGATGAAGGTTTCGCGCTCCGTCCCATCGACGCAGGTGCACTCGATCGTGAGCAGGCTCACATCGGCCGAGCAGACGACGCCGAGCGTCTGGGCCACACGGTTCATGGCCTCGCGCACGCGCCAGCCTCCGGTGCCGCCCGAAAGCGTCAGGAGCCCGACGCGGGCAATGATGGCGCAACGGTCCTCGAGGCAGGCATCGCGTGCGATCGCATCCGGCTCGTGAATCGTGTCATGCCACCTCAAAGGCATATGGTGGGGATGCGTAAACGATGTGGACGAGACGAGCTCCTCGAGCTCTGTCCACTCTTCCTCTGTTGCCGGCACATCCTGCATGGGAAAGACCACTTCCAAAAGACCAGTTTCGCTCTCAGCGCAGACGGCCCCCAGTCTAGCAGCAGCCCGGCTGCGGCATGAAAAAAGCGGGCCACGTGCACATGCACGCAGCCCGCATCGCTTTTGGTGGAGGTGCGGAGAATCGAACTCCGGTCCAAAACAAACCCCTGACAGGTGTCTCCAGGCTCAGCCAGTGCTTGAATCTCGGATGCCTTGCACGCGCCGGCCTGCGCTCGGCATCCCAGCCGGTTCAGTCTTGGCTTCCGGCATACCCGCTACGTCCGGAAGTGCAGCTCCCTCAAATGACGCCGCACCGCAGCCGGGAGCATGCTGCGGATTGACGGCTGCTAGCTAAAAGTTAAGCAGCGAGGGCGTAAGAGCCCTGATAAGAGTTGTCGTCAATTCAATTTGACGGTACCCCTGTTTAACGTGGCGAGGAGACCACGGCCTGCTGCCCATCTCAGGTCTGCCCTGTCGAAACCAGTCACCCCCGGTTCAATAAGCAGATCGCTCTGCTGTTTTCAAAGTGCCCCGCCTGCGCGGTCTTACAAGTATACCCACCTGGGAGCATTTCTGACAGAGGCGCTATGCCTCAAGGGAAGCTGCCTCCTCTTCCGGCTTCCTGTGCTCGCGGTCCCAGAACATGAGACAGAAGGCAGCCACCAGAAGGATGGAGCTCGCGGCGATAGCATGGAGGCCGAGGGCGGAAAGCAGGCGCGAGCCGATGATGGCACCGATGATGAAGGTGAGGATCGTGCCGTAGTAGAGAAGGGCCGACTCCAGGTGCTCGCTCTCTCGTGTGTGGATGAAGTCCATGAGGTTATGGGTGCCGCTCCTAAGATTGCCGATGCACATCGTCGTCGCGAATCCCCGTCCATGGAGCTTGCGGAAGGCCTGGACCTGCATGCCGCAGGCAAGAGACGTCAGGCTGTTTGCCAGAAGGTCGAAATCCTGGGGCACAAAGGAGACGGCCACGAGAAGGGCTGCCTCGACGAGAAGCGACGTCTGCCGCCAGTGCAGATGGTGCTCATGGCTCACGTGCTTCACGGTATGCGCAAGGGCGATGCCGAAGGCGAAGGCCAGGACCGGCAATGCATAGTGGGCGGCCTGGTGCCAGTCACCGTCTGCGATGTTCACGCCGAGAAGCAGCATGTTGCCCGTCTGCGCATTCGCGAACACCTTGCCGCGTCCCAGATAGGAATAGGCGTCCATGAGGCCACCTGAAAGCGCGAGGAGGACGGCGAGCTCGATGGATTCCGATGTCTGCTGTGCACGCTGCATAGAAAATGTCCGCTCTTCCGGAAGTGGGGTACGGCAATCCATTCTATGCGCTTGTGCATGCAGGCTGAAAAAAGGCGCAACAGCAGCACTTCGCCGCCATTGCGCCTGCACATCTGTCGCGAGAGACAGCGTTTCTGTCTGGTGCTAGTCCTCGACGCGTTCGAACATGTCGGGGCCCACGCCGCAGACGGGGCATACGTAGTCATCGGGGAGCTCGGGGGTGTCGACCTCGACCTCGTAGCCGCAGACGGTGCACACGAACTTGTAGGTCTTCTTCTCTTCGTCGGCCATGATGCTTCCTCTCCTAAAAGGTTCCTGCTTCATGAAGGGGCCCTTCCCCTCCATGGCATGTAACTTTAGCCTATTTCGGGGACAAAGGAAGAGGCGCGGGCAGGCGTCTTTCCCTTGAGCTCCGAGTGGTACCAGCCATAATCGAGAAGAGGAGCGCCGCTCAGCACTTCGGCGTCCTCGACCTTGCCGACAAACACCATATGCGTGCCCACATCCATGGTCTGGACGACTTTGCAGGCAATGACGGCAGCCGCATTCTGCTTCACATACGGATCGCCGAACATCGTGCGGAGCGTATCGTCTCCGGCGTACTTCGCGAAGTTCGCGCCGGTCCTGAAGCCGAAGCGTCCGATGAACGGCATGTCCGCCTCGCGCGTGAGCGGCACGAGCGCAAAGTGTCCTGCCGCTTCGATGATGCCTTCCGTATAGTTCTGCTTGTTCACGGCCACCATGACCTGGAGCGGCTCAGAGGTGAGCTGGAGTCCCGTGTTCACGACGCAGCCGCTCTCGCGGGTGCCGTCGGACGCCGAGACCACATAGAGGCCAGAGGTGAACTTGAAGAGCGCACGTGTATCCATTGAAATCCCCTCTCCGAAGCCGCTTGGGGGCTAGCGGCTCCTCGCCTTGAGCGCGCGCTGGATCTCGCGCTCGGTATCCCGTTTTGCCATATCCGCACGCTTGTCGTAGAGCTTCTTGCCCCGGGCAAGCGCAATCGTGAGCTTTACGCGGTTGTGCTCGTCGAAATACATCTGGAGCGGCACGATGGCCGTGCCCTTCTGGCGGAGCTTCTGGTCGAGGTAGAAGATCTGCCTCTTGTGGAGAAGGAGCTTCCTTCTTCGGTCAGGATCCCTGTTCCAGACGCCGCCGTTCACGTACGGGTGGATATGCATGCCATTGAGCCATACCTCGCCGCCACGGATCAGCACGAACGTGTCCGTGAGCTGGGCCGGCCTGTCGCGCAGGCTCTTCACCTCGGAGCCCGCAAGCTCGATGCCTGCCTCGAACGTCTCGTCGATGAAGTAGTTGTGGGAGGCAGAGCGGTTCCTCGAGATGACCTTGATGTTCGGCTTTCCCTGCTTGCCCATCACGCCTCCCCCTCATCCTTCTCATCCTTCTCGTCATCCGCATGGATGAGCTCGAGGAGGGCCTTGCAGGCATCGGTGCCGACAAGATCGCGGGCACGGATCGTGAGCTCCGTCGCAAGGTTCCTGTTGCCGAAGTCGGCTGCATCGGAGGCACAGAAGAGAAGGCATACCGCGATGTCGGCATTTGCGCCGTCAGGCAGCCCTTCCTTGCCCAGAAGCTCGCTGCATTCCGAATCGTCTACCTCATCCGGATCGTGGTCCGTACCCTTAGCATCGGCGAGCATCTGCGTGAGCTTCCCGTCGTCTCCCATATCGAGGCGGCGCGCAGCGCGCAGGGCCGCTGCCTGCGTCCGGGGCTTGCCAATCGCTCCGAAGTACTCGGAGAAGTTTGCAAACGCACGCGCGAGATGGCGGGCATCGCTTGCGCGCTCGAAGACGGAATACGTGAGTGCCAGATATTCCTGGTTGTCGCCCTGGGCACGGAAGAGCTCGGCGAGGTCGAGCCTTGCTCCGCAGTCCATAGGGTTCCAGCGTATGCACTGCTTCAGCGCCTCGATGGCTTCCTGGGCATCCCCCATCCTCACGCAGGCAAGCGCAAGGTCGGAATAGAGCCTCGAGAGCGGCTCTCCCACATCCTCGAGCGTGCGCGGATCCTTCTCGACACGGCGGTAGGCCAGGCGCTCGAAGAGCGTCGGAAAGGCGAACCACTGCGTATCCTCTGTCGTCTGGCAGTTCGCGTCAACGTATTCCTCGGCGTCCTCGGCAAGTGCCGCCAGACGCTTCTTTGCTGCCTCATCCTGCCCGTCGACCATGAGCGATTCTGCCGCGACGAGCTCATCCTGAAGATTGCTAGTTCCCATATCGTTCCTGTCATGCGTGCAGAAGCCCTGCTTCTGCCGTCTGTTCTCTATCTATGCGTTCCTACCCGTCTCGGCCCTTCTTGATGCAGGTGCCTGGTTTGCCGCAAGCGCAAAGCCGATGCGTCCCCGCATCGTGTCCACATCATGCACGGTGACCGCAACCCGCTGGCCCAGACGGTATCTCTTTCCTGACTGCTCGCCCGTGAGCGTCATGCGCGTCTCGTCGTAGTCGAAATACTCGTCGCCGAGAGACCGTATCGGCACAAGCCCTTCTGCCATCGTGTCGTCGAGCACGACGAAGATGCCGAAGCGCTCGACGCCGTCGACGATGCCCGAGAACGCTTCGCCGACATGGCCCTCGAAGAGCTCTGCCATCTTCACGTCCTGCAAGGCATGCGCCGCAGCATCGGCTACGCGCTCCTTGTCGGAGCAGTCGCGGCAGAGCTGGGGCAGCGCATGCGCCCCTTCGGCGAGCTTCGGGAGCTTCCCCTCGAGATAGGCCTTGAGCGCCCTGTGTACGGTGTCATCCGGATAGCGGCGGATCGGCGAGGTGAAGTGGCAGTAGGCCGCCGTCCCGAGCGCGAAGTGCCCCTCGTTGTGGTCGAGATAGATGGCTCGCTTCTGCGCACGGAGGAGCATCGTCGAGACAAGGTAGGCAGAAGGCGTCTTTTCCGAGCGTGCCAGCACAGCCTGCATCGCATGGGGATTGCCGGTCTCGAAGGCAAGCACCTCGTCTGAGCTCCGGAAGAGGTCGAGCTCCTTGAATATGGGGACAAGCGCCTCGAGATTCTCCTCGGAGGGTGCCTCATGCACACGGTAGGCGCAGGGTGCCTCGCGGTCGGAGAGGATCTTGGCAATCGACTCATTTGCAAGAAGCATCGCTTCCTCGACAAGCGAGGTCGCCCGCGTCTTCTCGCGGATCAGGACACCGGTCGGCGTGCCGTCCTTGTCGAGTGCCACCTTCGCCTCGCGCGACGGGAAATCGAGCGCGCCCCTCTTCTCGCGAATCTTGATGCGGTGACGCGCCACCTCGTCGAGCACGGTCAGGCTCTCCTTCACCGCCTCGCGCGAGATGGCCTCGCAGGGAAGCTCCTCTCCCGTCTCCAAGAAGCGCTCGACCTCGTCGTAGGAGAAGCGTGCGCAGCTTCTGATGGCAGCCTCCATGGGCGTGGCCGAGACGACCTCGCCCTTGCTCGTGAGCTCCATCTTCACAGCCATCGCAAGCCGGTCCTCGTGGGGCACAAGCGAGCAGACGCCGTTCGAGATGGCCTCAGGAAGCATCGGGATCACGCGGTCCGCCAGATAGACCGAGCAGGTGCGCTGCTGCGCCTCGTTGTCGAGGGGAGAGCCCGGACGCACATAGTGCGTGACGTCGGCGATTGCGACGAGGAGCTCGAAGCCCTGCCCTGTCCTTTTGCCGAAGACCGCATCATCGAAGTCCTTTGCATCGGCAGGATCGATTGTGACAAGCGGGATATCCCTCAGGTCCTTGCGGTATCTGTCCTGTGCAAGCGCCTCTGTGACGCCCGGCACGAGACCCTCCGCTTCCTTGAGCACCGGAGCGGGGAACTCGTCCGGCAGGTCAAAGGAGGCAAGGACCGACTCCATGCCCATATCGAGGCCTGCGGGAGAGCCTATCCTGCGCTCGATTGTCGCCGTGCCGGAGACGCCACGAGACGGATATTCGAGGATGCGCACACGCACGATGTCCCCGTCATGCACGCCGAGCTTTCGGTCCGAGCGGTCCTCAGGGACCATGAAGAAGTCATGGCTCACGCGGATATCGAGCGGCACGAGGGCACGGAGCGGCCCCGCCTCCTCATAGCGCGCAAGGAGCGTCTTCGTCCCGCGCTCGAGCACGCTCCTCACAATGGCCTGGCGCTCGCCGCCCTTTGCCGGCACGAGCGAGACGGCCACCTTGTCGCCGTTCATCGCCTCATGGAGGCCTCCATGGGCGACACGGAATGTCCCTTCCTGGCAGACGACGCGGGCCCTTCCCCCTTCATGGATATGCAGGGTGCCTGTCGCTGTGGGCTGGGGCTTGTGCCCCCTGTCGCGTCCGTATCTCCTGCCTTTCTTCGGCCTGCGCTTTGCGTGCGACATGAGTCCTCCTCGAGACAAGAGCATGGGGGCAGCACGCTCATGCGTGCCACCCCCATACTAGACCAACAAAATGCTTTGCGCCTGGCGCTAGACGTTCAGGTAGCGCCTCATTGCGATGGCGGAGCCGAAGAGGCCGATTGCCACGCCGACGATGATGAGCAGGCCATAGGTCTGCGCAATGACGGCAGGCTGCAGGTTGAACGAGAGGAACGCCACCTGCTCCTGGAGACGCGGCAGGATGTTCGTGATGACGGCCTGGAGCGCACAGATTGCGAGCAGGGCGCCGATGAGTGCCTCGATAGCGCCCTCGGCGACGAAAGGCCCACGGATGAAGCCGTTCGAGGCGCCGACGAGGCGCTCGATGCCGATCTCGCGGCGGCGTGCCGAGATGGAGAGGCGAATCGTGTTGTTGATGAAGACGAAGGCGACAAACGTCAGCAGCACGACAAGCACGATTGCGATGATACGGATGTAGGACGTGACCGTGAACAGGCGCTCGACCGTCTCGCGTCCGTACTGGACCGAGTTGGCCGGATCGGAATCGTCAGCGACGGAGGCGAAGTCGGAATCGTCGATGAGCCTGTTCGCGACGTTCTCGACCTCCTGCGGATCGTTGAGCTTGATCACAAGCGATGCAGGAACCGGGTTCGTGCCGTCGAGTGCCGCAACAGCGTCCTCGGCGTTCTTGTTCGACATCGTGGCTTTGTATTCCTCGAGAGCCTCGTCCTTGCTCTTGTAGGTGACAGACTCGACGTTGTCCCAGCCCTCGATCTTCGTCTGGAGGGCATCGATGGCGTCCTGGGATGCGTCATCTGCGAGGTAGGCCTGAATCGTGACCTTGTCCTCGACGTTGCCGACCATGTTGTCGACAAGGGCAGACAGGAACACGAACGTGCCGATGATGAAGAGCGACAGGAAGATCGTGACGATAGCGCCGAACGTGGTGCCGAAGTTGCGCTTGAAGTGGTGCATGGCCTCACGCAGCGAATAGCCGATATTAGATGGTGCCATAGTTGCCATAGCCTCCTCTCTCCTGGTCGCGCACGACGTGGCCGCCCTCGAGGGCGATGACGCGGCGGCGCATGGAGTCCACCATCTCGCGGTCATGGGTGGCCATGACAACGGTGGTGCCGGTGCGGTTGATGCGGTCGAGCAGCTTCATGATGCCAAGCGAGATGGCCGGATCGAGGTTGCCGGTCGGCTCGTCGCAGACAAGCAGCGGCGGCCTGTTGACCATGGCGCGGGCGACAGCGACACGCTGCTGCTCGCCGCCGGAAAGCTGGTCCGGATAGTTGTCCATCTTGTCCTGGAGACCCACCAGGCGCAGCACCTCAGGCACCTGGGCCTTGATGACGGACTTGGGCTTGCCGATGGCCTCGAGAGCGAAGGCGACATTCTCGTAGGTCGTCTTGTCCGGCAGCAGCTTGAAGTCCTGGAAGACGCAGCCGATCTGGCGGCGCAGGTACGGGACCTTCCAGTTGCGCATCGTCGTGAGGTCCTGGCCTGCGACCATGACCTTGCCCTTCGTTGCCTTGAGCTCGCGGGTAATGAGCTTGATGAACGTGGACTTGCCCGATCCGGAGTGTCCGACGATGAAGACGAACTCGCCCGGATAGATGTCGACGCTCACATCTTCGAGGGCCGGCTTGTTCGGCTGGGCCTTGTAGATGAGCGTGACATTGCGGTAGGAGATTGTCGGCGTTCCCTCATGCGGGACCTGGGGCATGCCATTCGAGGAAAGGCCTGCGTAGGACGTGATGCCGTCGTCGTCTGCATCAGAGGACTGCACAATGCCAGCGCTCTGCTGCGTCGGATGCTCGACGGAAGGGACGGTGAAGACAGACGTCGAGGATGGCTGCGCCTGCGGCGCGGGCGCTGCCTCGGGTGCAGGGGCGGCAGTCCTTGCCGGTGCCGGCTCGTCGAAATCGTCGATGGCGCCCGGGGTATCGAGGTCGTCGAGATCGTCGTCGATGTCTGCCGGCGCAGCTGCCTCATCCTGTGCCTGCGGTGCAGCTGCTGCCTTCTCGGCGACGCTTGCATAGATGGACTGCATGACGGAGGACTCCTCGTCGAGAGGCTCTCCATTGTCTGCGTCTTGCGATGTCACATCCTGATATGCGCCCGCAGAAGCGGGCTCGTCTTCTGGTGTAGGAGCGCTCGTCTGCAGGGCGCCGGTGTCTTCCAGCTCTTCATTCCCCTGCCGCTCCCGACTGCGAAAGTGATTGGCCACAGAAGCTCCTTCTCTTTCCTGTATGCACGAATCAGCGGACAGATTGATTTGAAAATCATAGCAAGCATAGCGTCTGCAGCAGGCTGCAGACGCCATGAGCCCTGAAAAACGCACGATTAGCTCAGGACGCTGAAGCAGGACTCAAAGCAAAGCCCTGCTTCTATCAAAGATGTTGCAAAGACCTAACGGCCGAGCGCCTTCTTCACCTCTTGCGCAATGCCCTCTCCGTCGAGGCCGAAGTGATGGAGCAGCACATCGCCGTTTGCCGAGGTGCCGAAGGTTTTCATGCCGACGCGGTGGCAGGGCACCGGCAGCTTCTCGCCGAGGAGCTCTGCTATGGCCGAGCCGACGCCTCCATAGACCGAGTGCTCTTCGCAGGTCACGACATGGCCCGTCTTGGATGCGGAAGCGAGGATCGTCTCCTCGTCGAGCGGCTTCACGGAGAAGATGTCGAGGACCTCTGCCGAGATGCCATCCTGCTCGAGGAGGTCTGCCGCAGCGAGTGCCTGCGAGACCTCGACGCCGGCAGCGGCAATCGTCACATCGGTGCCTTCGCGCACGACGCCTGCGAAGGGAAGGCCGCCTACAAACGTCTCATCGTAGACGAGGGGCACCTTGTGGCGGCCGAGACGCACATAGACCGGACCCGGCGTCTTCGCGGCAAGGCGCAGCGCTGCCTTTGCAGCCCAGTAGTCTGCCGGCACGAGCACGCGCATGTTCGGAAGGACGCGCATGAGCGTGATGTCCTCGAGCATCTGGTGCGTCGCGCCATCCTCGCCGACCGTGATGCCGGCGTGCGTCGGGCAGATCTTCACGTCGAGGTTCGAATCGCAGACCGTGTTCCTGATCTGGTCGTAGCAGCGTCCGGTGCCGAAGACGGCAAAGGAGCCGGTGAAGACCGTGCGGCCGGCAAGTGCGAGGCCTGCTGCCACATCGATCATGTCCTGCTCGGCGATGCCCACATCGACAAGGCGGTCAGGATCGTAGGCACCGAGCTGGGCCGTCTTCGTCGAGCCTGCCAGGTCGGCGTCGACCGCCATCACATCGAGGCCTTCCTTCACAAGCTCGATGAGCGTCTCTCCGAATGCCTCGCGGGTCGCTCTTCTAGTCATTTGCGGCCTCCTTCAGAAGCTCGGCGCGTGCAGCCTCGAGCTCAGCCAGGGCCTGTGCCCCCTGCTCGGCGCTCGGCGCATTGCCATGCCAGCCTACCTGGTTCTCCATGTAGGAGACGCCCTTGCCCTTAATCGTGTGGCAGATGATGACAGAAGGCTGGTCCTCGACGGCAAGCGCGTTCTTCACAGCTGCCTCGAGCGCCTCGATATCGTGTCCGTCTGCCTCCTGCACATGCCAGCCGAAGGCACGGAACTTCGCCGGCACATCGCCGAGCGTGCAGACCGTGTCGACAGGGCCATCGATCTGAAGGCCATTGAGGTCGACGAAGACGCAGAGGTTTCCGAGCTTCCTGTGGGCAGCAAACATCGCTGCCTCCCAGTTCTGGCCCTCCTGGAGCTCGCCGTCGCCGGTGAGCGCGAAGACATGGCGAAGAGGGGCACCCTTCTTCTCGGCGTCAAGCCTGAAGCCAAGGGCAGCGCCCGATGCGACCGACATGCCCTGGCCGAGAGATCCTGTGCAGACCTCGATGCCCGGGCAGAGCTTCGAATCGGGATGTCCCTGCAGGATGCTTCCAAGCTTCCTGATCGAGAGCATCTCGTCATCCGTGATCCAGCCAAGCTGGTGGATGATGCCGTAAAGGGCAGGGGCTGCATGGCCCTTCGAAAGGATGAAGAAGTCGCGGCCGTCCCACTTCGGGTCCTTCGGGTCATAGTTCATGAGGCCCGAGAAGTAGAGGACCGAGAGGATATCCGTTGCGGAGAGCGATCCTCCCGGATGTCCCGACCCGGCCTCGGTCAGCATCTGTACGATATCGTGGCGGACTGCATTCGCCACGAGCTCTATCTCGTGCGTCGAGCAGTGCGGCGCCCTGCTCTCGCATTCCTTCGTCATAGCGCTCCCGTCTTTAGGCTTCCTCTGCCCGTTGGGCAGTCCCTTTCATCATATACGCAGGATGCACAGGATGTGTCCATAAGCAAGGAGAGCATGGGCAAAACCCATGCTCTCCCCCGGGCAGGAAACAGAGCGTTTACATAGGGGCTAGGCTTCGAGGCTCCTGAACCCCTCGCCGAACACCTCATGGACCTCGGCAATGACGACAATGGCATCGGGATCGAGCTCTGCCACGATATCCTTGAGCTTCGTCGTCTCCGAACGCCCCATGACGCACATGAGCATGGGCCGCGTCTCGCCGCTGTAGGACCCCTTGGCAGAAATCTCGGTGCAGCCACGGTTGAGCTCGAAGAGGATAGCCTTCGAGATCGCCTCATAGCGGTTCGAGATGATATAGGCCGCGCGGGCGGAGCGCGGACCATCGACGACCGCATCGATCGCCTTGCCGCAGATGAACATCGAGATGGCCGCATAGAGCGCGTTCTCGACAGAGAAGACAGGCGCAGAGGCCGCGACGATCGCACCATCCACGACGATCATCATCGTGCCTATCGCGATGTCTGTCTTCTTCGAGATGAGCTGGACGATGATGTCAGTGCCGCCGGTGTTGCCGCCCGCCATGAAGACAAGGCCCAGGCCCACGCCCGTGACGACACCGCCCCAGAGAGCGCAGAGCAGGAGCTCCCCTTCGCCGAGCACGGGCACGATGGGCTGCAGGAGGTCCGTGAAGAAGCCGGAGAGCAGGATTCCTGCCACGGTCTTTGCAAGATAGCGCTTCGAGCCCTGCTTCACGACGAGCGAGAGCAGAAGGATGTTCATCGCAATGGTCTGGACACCGACCGGGATATAGATGCCAGCCCTCTGTCCGAGCGCAAACACGATTGTCGCTATGCCTGTGACGCCGCCTGCAGCAAGGCCATTCGGCAGCTGGAAGGAGTCGAAGCCAAACGCGAAGATGGCGGACCCCACAGCAATCAGAACGACATCGCGTACGATCTCTGCCATCTTCTCGCGCCTGCTCATACCTTCTGTTCCTCCCCTGTCACCCAGCGGTGATAGCCGATGATGAAGGGATCGAGGTCTCCATCATCGAGCACTGATGAAACATTTCCTGTCTCGACGCCCGTCCGCAGATCCTTGACGAGCTGATAGGGATAGAGCACATAGCTCCTGATCTGGTTGCCGAAGCCGATATCGTGCTTCGGGCCCCTGAGCTCGTCGATCTGCTGCTCCCGCTTCTGGAGCTCGAGCTCGTAGAGGCGGCTCTTCAGGATCTTCATCGCGAAGGCCTTGTTCTGGAGCTGGCTGCGCTCGTTCTGGCATGTGACGACCGTGCCGGTCGGGATATGCGTGATGCGGACCGCAGAGTCCGTCGTGTTGACGCCCTGGCCACCGTGTCCCGTGGCGTGGTAGACATCGATGCGCAGGTCTCCCGGATCGATGTTCACCTCGATATCGTCAGGAAGGACCGGCAGCACCTCGACGCCCGCAAAGGTCGTCTGGCGCCTCTTCTTCTCGTCTGTCGGCGAGATGCGCACGAGACGGTGCACGCCCTGCTCGGCACGCAGCATCCCGTAGGCGTTCTTGCCGCTCACCGTGAACGTCGCGCGGTCGATGCCGATGACCTCGGCCTGGGGCGCATCGTTGACCGTGACCTTCCAGCCGCGGCGGTCGCAGTAGCGCAGATACATCTTGAAGAGCATCTCGCACCAGTCCTGCGCTTCGAGGCCGCCCTGGCCTGGCGTGATCGTGACGATCGCATCGCCGTGATCGAGATCGTCCGTGAACCAGCTCGAGAGCTCGAGCTCGGAAAGCTCGGATTTCAGCTCTCCTGCAGCAGACGTCGCCTCCTGGCGGAGCTCATCGTCGTCCGTCTCGTCAGCAAGCTCGAGTGCGGCACGTGCATCGCCGAGCTTCTCTGTAGCCGCATCGATGCCCTTGACGTCCTCCTGTGCAGAAGAGAGCTCAGCCATCGTCTTCTGGGCAGCTGCCGCATCGTCCCAGAAGCCGGGCTCGGCGCTCTTGTGCTGGAGCGCCTCGACGAGCTCGCGCTTCTGCGCGACATGGAGATAGCCCTCCACCTCGTGCAGGCGCTCCTCGAGGGCGTCAAGCCCCTCAGCGGTGATCGTAGCCTCGTCTGCCATTAGCGGTTCCTGCCATGGCAGTTCTTGAACTTCTTGCCGCTGCCGCAGGGGCAGGGGTCGTTCCTGCCGACATTCGCGTAAGGATCGGGGTCCTCTGCCTTGCGGTAGGTCTTCGGCTTCTCATCTGCCGGCACGGACTCACGTGCGGTCCTCCTCTGGGCGATGCCCGAAGAGGAGATGTTCCGGTGATGGTCGCCGTCGACATCTGCCGGACCCGAGTAGCGGGCACCCTTGAGCTCTGCGCCCTCCTGGGCAGGCTGCGGCTGCGCCACGACCTGGATCCTCAGGATGATGCGCAGGAAGTCCTCGTACATGGTGTTGACGAGCTCGGTGAAGGCAGAATAGGCCTCGGTCTTGTATTCGACAAGCGGGTCCCTCTGGCCATAGCCACGAAGGCCGATGCCGGTCTTGAGGTAGTCCATCTCCTGCAGGTATGCCATCCACCTCGTGTCGATGACACGGAGCATGACGCGCATGGAGAGGTCGTTCATCGGGTCGTGCTCGGAAGGCGCAGGCTCGCCGTTATCCAGTGCCGCCTTCGCATCCTGCTGCTGGAGGCCACGTCCGATTCCGCGGATGAACTCTGCCTTCTCGGCGTAGCGGCCATCGACGAAGTCGTCGATCGTCTCGACGATATCCGCCTCTTCCATATCGTGTGTGAGCTCGGGGAGCTCCTTGGTGCCTGTGAGGTCGGCAAGCCACTTGCCGAGGCCCTCGAGATCCCAGTCCTCTGCTTCCGTATCGGCAGGGCAGAAGTTTGCAACCTCGCGCTCGACCGTATCGTGCGTGACCTCAGCGACATGCGCCGTCAGGTCCTTGCCATCGAGGATCTTGTTGCGCTCCTCGTAGATGACCTGGCGCTGCTTGTTCATGACATCATCGTAGTCGAGGACGTTCTTGCGCATCGCGAAGTTGATCTCCTCGACCTTGCGCTGGGCACCTTCGACCGCCTTCGTGACCATCTTCGCCTGGATCGGCATGTCATCCGGCATATCTGCCTTCTTCATCATGGCAGCGATGCGGTCCATGCGGTCGCCGCCGAAGAGGCGCATGAGATCGTCTTCGAGCGAGAGGTAGAACTGCGTCTCGCCCGGGTCGCCCTGACGGCCGGAACGGCCGCGGAGCTGGTTGTCGATACGACGGGATTCATGGCGCTCGGTGCCGATGACGCAGAGGCCGCCCGTTTCGAGCACCTTCTCCTTCTCTGCTGCGCAGATGGCATCTGCCTTGGCGCGGTACTTCGGCATGATGGAGTCGACGTAGGCGCGCTTCTGCTTCGCATCTGCGACCGATGCCGGATCTTCCGGATTCATGCTCTTCTCCGGCTGCGGATCGATGCCGTCGTCGCGCATGAGATCCAGCGCCATGAACTGCGGGTTGCCGCCGAGCAGGATATCCGTACCACGGCCAGCCATGTTCGTGGCGATCGTGACGGCGCCGAAGCGGCCTGCCTGTGCGATGATGGCAGCCTCGCGCTCGTGGTACTTTGCGTTCAGGATCTGCGGATGGATGCCGCGCTTCTCGAGAATGCGCATGAGCTTCTCGGAGTTCTCGATCGAGACCGTGCCGACAAGGACTGGCTGGCCCTTGGCATGGCGCTCGACGACGTCGTCTGCGACGGCATTGAACTTTGCCTCGATTGTGCGGTAGACGAGGTCGTCATGGTCCTTGCGGATGACGGGCTTGTTGGGTGGGATGACCTGCACGGGCAGGTTGTAGATCTCGCGGAACTCGGCATCCTCGGTCATGGCGGTACCGGTCATGCCGGAGAGCTTGTCGTAGAGGCGGAAGTAGTTCTGGAGCGTGATCGTGGCGAGCGTCTGGTTCTCTTCGCGGATCGCGACGCCTTCCTTTGCCTCGATGGCCTGGTGGAGGCCCTCCGAGTAGCGCCTGCCCTCCATGATGCGGCCCGTGAACTCGTCGACGATCTTGACTTCGCCGTCGAGCACGACGTACTGCTGGTCGCGGTGGAACATGTACTCGGCCTTGAGAGCCTGCTGAAGGTGGTTCACGAGCTGGCCGGAGACATCGGAGTAGATGTCGGCGATGCCGAGGGCATGCTCGATCTTGCGCAGGCCTTCATCGGTTGCGGCAATCGTATGCTTTGCTTCGTCCATCTCGTAGTCCACGTCGCGCGTAAGGCCACGGACTGCACGGGCGAAGTCCTTGTAGGTGCTTGCAGACTTCGTGCCGGCACCGGAGATGATGAGCGGCGTCCTTGCCTCGTCGATGAGGATGGAGTCGACCTCGTCGACGATTGCGAAGTGATGGCCGCGCTGCACGCGCATCTCGGGGCGCGTGACCATGTTGTCGCGCAGGTAGTCGAAGCCGAACTCGGAGTTCGTGCCGTACGTGACATCTGCTGCATAGGCAGGCGTCTTCATGTTGAGGCGCATGCCGTTCTGGATGAGGCCGACATTCATGCCGAGGAAGCGGTAGATCTGGCCCATCCACTCGGAGTCGCGCTTGGCGAGGTAGTCATTGACCGTGACGATGTGGACGCCCTGGCCGTCAAGTGCATTGAGGTAGCCGGCAAGCGTCGAGACAAGCGTCTTGCCTTCGCCGGTCTTCATCTCTGCAATCATGCCGCGGTGCAGCGCGATGCCGCCGATGAGCTGGACATCGAAGTGGCGCATGCCGAGCGTGCGCTTCGATGCCTCGCGGACCGTTGCGAAGGCCTCGGGCAGAAGGTCGTCGAGCGTTTCGCCGTTCGCAAGGCGCTCACGGAAGAGCACCGTCTGATGCGCAAGCTCTGCGTCATCCATCTTGTCGGGAGCGTAGTTCGGCTCGAGCTCGTCGATATGTCCGGCAATCTGCCGGAACTCCTTGAGCTGCTTGTCCGCTCCCATGGAGAGCAGCCTGGAGAAGAAGTTGGCCATAGCATTCCTTAAGGGTAAAGCGCATTCGCCACCGGCGGCGTATGCGCAGCATGCACACGACCAACACTGTATCCGATATCAGGACAACTCTTTCCCGCCATCCACCATATCATCAAAAGTGCACCGCCTTTCAGTCGCTTTCCAGAGATGGATGTCTGCCTGCACCTTGCGCCCCTGCCTCCCGTAGGGCATCGTCCATGAGGGCACGCATGCGGCCGGAAGGGTAGATGCCGGAGTCGTCCATGAGCTGCTGCGAGAAGCTCTGGTAGGCTTCCCAGGCATCTGCCGTGCGCCCCTGCCTGAGATAGACCCTGATGAGCACGATGGCGGCATCCTCGCGGGTCGGAAGCTCCCGGCAAGCGGAGCGCGCGTAGAGTGCAGCGGCACTCAGGGAGCTCTCGTCGAGGGCGATCTGCGCTGCCTTCGAGAGCGCATCGACATACTCCTGCCTGAGCTCCTCTGCCCTTCTCACCATCATCCCCGAGCTGTCCTGCGATGCGACGATCATCTCTCCCTGATAGATATCCAGAATCTCGTCTGCCGCCTCGAGCGCACGCTCGGTGCCCGTGGCTTCCGCAAGCACCTCCTTCACGAGGGCCTCGAAGGCATCCACATCGCAGATGACAGAAGCGGGATTGAGCGAGATGAGGCCGTCTCCTCCGACGATGAAGCGGGCACCTGTTCCCTTCTGGTGCACGACCTCGCGCAGCGTGCTCACAGCCGAATAGATCTTCGGGCGCCCCTCGACGTAGTTCGATTCCGGCCAGAGCGCCGCCAGCACATCTGCTCTCCTCATCGTGTGCCCCCGCTTGGCTGCAAGCATCTGGAGGAGCGCCTTCGAAGAGCGCCTTGGCCAGCGGTTCAGGAGGATGGGCTCGCCGTCGACCTTCACCTCGAAGCGGCCGAGGAGGCTTATCTCGAGAAGGCCTGGCACATCGCCTGCAAGAGGCACAGGCTCGACCCCCAGAGGCTCTTCCCGTCTCTCCTCCCTCTTCTTCGGATGCGCTACCTCCTGCCACAGCGCCACATCGCGCTTCCAGCCTTCTGGCACAGCATCGCCGATCTGGGACGAGAAGCTCTGGGGCATGCCCAGAAGAAGCGCCAGAATCCAGCGGAGCTGGAGCGGCAGGTCCTGGTCTTCGAGCTTCGTGCCCTGCGCTGCGCATCGCACGGCACGGGCCATGAGCCTTCCTTCAGCGCTCTTCGCCTTGCCGAGCCTTCGTGCGACGCTGCGTGCGGTCATGCCGCCGATTTCTGTCGCCTGGAGGAGATGTATCTCGTCGAGAAGCGGCGTGCTCGAAAGCTCCTCTGCGGCACGTTCTGCGTGCGCCAGAAAGACATGGGCATGCGCTGCAGATCCCTGCCTGAGCGCAGCTGCTCCTCCCGCAATGCCCGAAACGAGCTGCGGCAGCGCATCTTCCCTCTCGCTCCAGTACGAGGCGAGGCGTCCGAGCTCGCCGGGGCCAGACGCTGCAGGACCCATAGCAAGAGCAGCAGCCTGAAGCGTCCGTACCCAGAGCGCACCTATATCCAGCCTGCTGTCCGCAACACGGGGCCAGATGCTTCGCTTCCCCAGCAGCACTTCCCGGAAGAACGCCACATCTGCCTCAGCTACCTCAGACAGAAGTCCCGTTTCCCTGGGAAGCGCGGCTGAAGGGATATCAGGTGCCTCTCCTTCGAGGAGTGCCTTCCAGAGAGCGCAGTGTAGCGCAAAGCCGTCATCGCTTCCGACTGCCAGCTCCTGGAGCCTGCCTGCCCTATCTCCGAGGCTCTGCCGGATGCGCCATATCCCTTCATAGGCAGAAAGCGACGTATCCTTTGTCCTCTTCTGCACACCCACCCTCTGCCGCCAGGTCTGGAGAGCCTTTGTGCGCGGTTCTGAGACAAGCTTGAGCCCGCATGCAGCCGAGAGCCCTTCCTTCTTGTTGCGCGTGACTCCAGCCTCCCGAAGCGCTTTCTCGACGGCCTTTGCTTCGCCTGCATCGAGATAGCGCGCACCTTCGAGCACGATATGCGCTGCTGCCTGCCTTCCAAGCTTCATGTGTGCAGCCAGGATGGCCGCACGCTGGAAAAGCGAGCGCTTCTCGAGCGCCAGGATGCAGAGCAGCCCCTCCTGCTGATCCATCACATCGAGCGTGCCAAGGAAGCGGTCCATATGGGCAAGGACGCGGACATCCTGCGTGCATCCGCAGGTCCAGCTGTCACCTTCGAGCGCGACAAGCGGAATGTATGAAGCGACCCGTACAGCAGCAGCCCCTGCATCGTCGCCGAGGATGCCCTCGAGCTCCTTGAGCGTGCCAGTCCCGAAGAGCAGCATGCAGGAAAACGCTTCGCGTGCTTCCTTTGAGAGCGCCGATGCTTCTGTCATGACAGCGGCATCGGCCTCATGCGCAAAGCACAGCGCATCGCTGTCAGAGAGCAGCCCATCGGGTTCTGCATGAAAGGTCCAGAGCGCCCGCATGAGGGAAGGCGTGCCTGCCGATATCCTGAGCGCCTCATCGAAGGCGATGCCGCCCTTCCAGCTCTTCCGCTCATATGCAGCGAAGCAGGCATCATGGGCATCTTCCCAGGAAACGTCCTCGCCGAGGCCTGAAGGTTCTACTCCCTCTTCCCTGAATGCGCAGACAATCTTTCCGCCATGCCTGACAAAGAGGCGACATGCCTTTCCAAAGCGTATGGATTCTGTCTCTGTGAAGGCAGGAAGGCAGTCAAGGATCAGGACGGTGGTGGCAGCAAGTCCGCCCACTGGCATCTTCTGGTCCTCTTTGGTGATCTCTCCTGCACAGGACCTGGAGCTGCGCCCCTGAAACGTCCTATAGATGACATGGAAGCCTTGATCGGGACCGGTATCCTTGAGGAGCTTCAGGGCAGGCGTCAGACCACATCCCGGGTTTGCCCGAATGCAGAGGGCATCGCTATGCCGAAGAGCGGATGCTATTGCATTTGCCACGCGCTCGCGATGCGCGTCGAGCATGCCTTCGAGCTCTTCTGCATCGCTTGCAGATTCTGTTTCCGATTGCTGCACATCTCCGGATTCCATGCCTGTCCCCTCTGATTGCTTGTTGAACGCTTTCTGAATGTTCATTTCTTGAACTTTAAGGTTCAGCAAGATTCGATGGGACAGAAGCAGGGTCTGAAGGTCATTTGCTCTGTCAGATTATTAACGTATAGATGTTTTCGTGCTGGTCGCAGCCATGCATCATATTGATTCAGCTAGCTGCCCATTCATGAGATACATGTGACCAGCATCAACTCGGATATATATCAAGCTGCATATAACGATTGTTTCTTGCAACACATACGAAATAGCATGCAGAAAAAGCCACAGATACGCGCCTGGTAGTGTCGGCAATGTTGGTGTAATGGCCCTTCCTGTCTGGCACGAGGAGGCCGTCCTGGATCCGGAATTGCTGCCGCTATCCTATGCCGACTCCATC
>OMVT01000026.1 GCA_900314535.1 uncultured Olsenella sp.
GCGCCATGATTCCGGGCCCTGGCCCCGCCCATCCCATCGGAAAACCATCACCCGAAAGGCCTTGGGGCGGGATGGGCCCATTAATCATCGTTTCCCTAGAGGAGCTTCTCTTCCCATTCTGCCGGCTTGAAGCCAGGTGTCAGGGGAACGCCATCCACAAGGACGAGCGGCCGCTTCACAAGCATGCCGTCGGTGGCAAGAAGCGTTGTGGCCTCGTCTTCGGAGAGCCCCTCGTCGAGCATCTTCTTCACGCCGAGCGAGCGGTAGAGCGTGCCTGACGTATTGAAGAAGCGGCGAAGCGGCAGGCCTGAGGCAGGGATCCACGCATCGAGCTCTTCCTTGGTGGGGTTGTCTTCCTTGATGTTGCGGTCGGTATAGGCGACGTGGTGCTCGTCGAGCCAGGCCTTGGCCTTCTTGCAGGTCGTGCAGCGGGGATACTCGATGAAGACGATCTCAGACATGAGGGTGCTCCTTCTTGTTCATAATGGTTCTCAATCTCTATTGTGGCAGAGACGGGCGTTTGGGCAAGGGCCCGCTTAGGGCAGATGGGGGAGTGGTATATCCTTCAACGTGTGAACGAGGTCCAGGAGAAGGCAGGAACATGAGCAAGCGGGTAGTCTTCTATTACGTCCGCCACGGCGAGACGCAGTTCAACCGCGACGGCGTGATACAGGGAGGACGGGTCGATTCTGCCCTGACAGACGAGACCTTGCCTGTGCTTGACAGGACACGAGAGGCGCTCAGGGATATCCCGCTGGCAGCAGTCTGGTGCTCTCCTCTGGGCCGTGCCCAGGCATCGGCTGAGCGTGTGGTGGCAGGACGAAATATCAAGATCCAGACGCTCGACAACCTCCATGAGTTCGATTTCGGCGAGCTCGATGGGAAGCCCTATAAGGGCCACCGTCTCGACTTTGCCCGCCACTTCTTGAAGCAAGACTTCTCCGATATCGGAGGAGAGTCGGGAGAAGAGGTGCACGGGCGTGTCGAGCGTGCCTTCCGCAAGATGTATAAGGCAGCACGCAACGGCGACGTCGTCCTCGTCGTTGCCCATGGGGCGCTCCTGCGCTCCTGTGTCTATGAGTTCTCGCGCGTGAGCGCAGCCTCGAAGAAGATCGCAAGCCTCACGATGAAGGTGCCGAATGGCTCCATCTCCACCATCAGCTGCCAGGACGGCGAGTTCACGATGCGGACTATGCCACAGAAGCCGGAAGACTTCTGTCCGTTCTCGTGGGAGACGGCAGAGGACTAGATTCTTCTGAGCCCCTCCCAGGCCCACATGATGAGGGGCGCTGGCAGGATCTTGTCTGCGATGCGCATGATGAAGCCTGTGATGCAGCAGGTGGCAATGGGATAGTTGATACGGTTCACGAGCATGGACCAGTTCACGACGTGGGCGGCAGAAAGCTGCGGGAACGGATGGTTCACGGTATGGCCGTTCTTCGTATCGCGGGCGACCTTGATGAACTCGGTCTTGACCCAGAGAGGGCAGACAGCCGTGACGAAGATGCCCTTGCCCCTGAGCTCGAAGCGGAGGGCTCTTGTATAGCTCCTCACGAAGGCCTTGCTCGCAGCATAGACGTTGAGGCCGGGAAGCGGCTGGAACGAGGCGGACGAGGCAATCTGGATGATGTGGCCTCCCTTGCCCATGTAGGGAAGGGCGATCTGTGTCATGTCCACGACAGCGCGGCAGTTGAGGTCGACCATCTTGTCGACCTCTTCTCTTGTCATGTCCTCATATGTCCCGAACTTGCCGAAGCCGGCAGCATTCACGAGGAGTGACACCTCGAAGGAAGGATCCTTCGCCTTCTCCTCCGCAAGCATATGCTCCAGCTCATCGAGGCTCTTCGTGTCGGCAAGATCGAGCGGTATGGGACGGACAGGGCAGGAGAGCTCGCTTTTCAGCTCCTCGAGACGCTCCTGCCTTCTTGCTATGGCCCAGATCTCGTCTGCAGCCTTGTGGTCGGCACACCAGTGTGCATACTGCCTGCCGAGGCCGGACGATGCTCCGGTGATGAGCGCGATGCGCATGGAATCAGCCTTTCTGCGGGGGCAGGATGGTCTCTGCCGAAAGATGTATCTGCGAGCGGTCGGCGAGCTTCGGGAAGCCCGGTCCGAGCCAGATCGAGGACTCGCCGGGTCCCAGTACGAGCGGCATCCTCGAGTGGACGGGGCCGACATCGGCATTCGGTGAACAGGTCACGATCGAGACCTCGCCGTTGCGCATGACAGCAGCAAGAAGGAAGATGCGGTGGGTCTCTGACGCGAAGCGGACAGCGACCTTCTCGCCGGGTGCAGGAGAGCCGGGCTCTGTCCATGACTCATAGAAGGCACGTACCGGTACAAGGCAGCGGCCCCGGGTGATGGGGTCGACCCACATGCCATAGCCATCACGCAGCTGGGAGAGTGCTGTCTCGAGACGGGTGTTGAAGATGCGCCCCTGGCGCTTCGGCTGCGTGCTCGCAAAGCCCCAGACAAGCTCCTGGGCTGTAAGGCCGCCTTTCGGCTCCTTCACGATCGTGGCAAGCTTCGCGCCGGGATAGACATCCTTCGGCACAGGGTTGTCCTTCGGGATGTGGGCATGCCCTGTCGTTGCATAGAGGTCGAGCGCCATCTGCAGCTCGTCCATCTGCACGGGCACGATTCTGTGGCACATAGCTCATCCACCTCCTGCATGCTTCTCCTGCTTCTGGTTGTTGTACCCACTTCCCATGAAAGAGCGCATATCCGGGACGGCCAGGTTCCAGCCGGCAGAAGAAGGCCGCCGGAGGGAATTGCCCTTCCGGCGGCCTTGCTGCGCTTTTGTCCCTTCTAGAGGAGCTTCTCCAGGCAGACGAGCTGGATATGGGGGATGCCATTGAAGTTGCAGGGAACGATGCTCACTTCCTTGTAGCCAAGGCGGGCATAGAGCCTGCGGGCGGAAGCATTGCGCTCGTTCGTGTCGATGCGGCAGGCTGTGCAGCCGCGCTTGACTGCCTCCTCCTCATAGAAGCCGACGAAGGAAGAGCCGTAGCCCTTGCCCTTGTAGCGCGGATCGACGACCAGGGTATGGAGCACGAGCACCTGGTCGTCCGGCGTATCCTCCGTCCAGTGGGCGAGGGCGTACTCCGGCACCTGCGTCTGGTTGATGATGCCAGAGGCAACAAGTCTCGTCTCGCCTTCGACGAAGTCCTCCATCGCATAGAGCGTTCCCTCATCGAGGGCACGCCGGGCAGTCTCGGGGACCGGATAGATGCTGCGGACCCAGCCAATCGTCGTGCGTCCTGCCTCTTCCTCGTCGTGGACGAGCTCATAGGACTTGATTATGGCCGGGATATCCTGCGGGCCTGCTTTTCGGACATGCATGGAGCGGGGCCTTCCTTAGTCGCGCTTCCAGGGAACGAGGCAGGCGTCGAGGCCGGCAACGAGGGCATCCTTGTCCATGTGCCTGCCGATGAAGCACAGCTTCGTCATCCTGTCGCCGCACTCCGGATCCCAGTCGTCCATGAGCTCGGGGCTCTCCTCGATCATCTTCTTCTTTTCGTCCTCAGGGGCAGAGTCGACGAAGAGGCCGTTCTCCGTGAGGGAGACCTGCTGGCCTGCCTGCTCGAAGATGTAGCACATGTCAGGATCCTGCGAGCACCAGAACATGCCCTTGCAGCGGATGATGGACTCCGGCCAGGTCTGGAGGAACTCGTTGAACTTGTCGACGTCGAAGGGCTGCCTGCGCTCGTAGACGAAGGTCGTGACGTCGTACTCGAGGACCTCGGGGTTCTCATGCTCCTCGGGGTGATCCATTGCATCGATCCAGGCTGCAGAGTTGTAGGCGCGGCTGAAGTCGAAGCGGCCGGTATCGAGGAGCTCGTCCATCGGCACGTTGCCGTGGTCGGCGACGACGATCTTCGCATCGCGCTGGAGGCTCCTGACGAGAGCCTTGAGCTCGGAAAGCTGGTCCTCCGTCACGAGGTCGCTTTTGTTCAGGATGACGGTGGTGCAGAACTCGAGCTGCTGGATCAGCAGCGACTCGATATCGTCTTCCTCGATATCGTCGCGCAGCAGGTCCTTGCCGCCATTGAACTCGTCGTACATGCGCTTGCAGTCGACGACAGCGACGATGTTGTCGAGATCGAGCGGAGCCTCGCCGTCCGTCTTGGACTGGTCGCAGAAGTTCGAGATCGTGTAGGCGATGGGGATGGGCTCGCAGATGCCGGAAGCTTCGATGATGATGTAATCGAAGTCCCCGGACTTGGCGATGCCGTCAAGCTGGTTTGCAAGGTCGCCTGCGAGCGTGCAGCAGATGCAGCCATTCGTGAGCGGGATCAGGGAGTCGGTCTTCGAGAGGCCGCCGTCCTTGATGAGGGAGGCGTCGACATTGACCTCGCCGATATCGTTCACGATGACAGCAGCGCGGATGCCCTGGTCATTGTTCAGGATGTGGTTCAGAAGGGTCGTCTTGCCGGCACCGAGATAGCCGGTGAGCATGATGATCTTGACTTGCTTTGCCATGGATTCCTTGAATCCTTTCTCTTCGGGGCGCAGCTCTGCGCAGCCATATTTCGGAGGTTTGTATACCCTGCAGACGTTCTCTGTTTGCGAGGCAGGTGGGCTGTGCGCGCAATCTCCTTGTTCTCGCCCCATTTTAAGGATGTGGGCGGCTACCATGATAGAAGCCCGCATAACTCTTCAGAAATGCATCGGAAGAAGGCAGTCTGTGATCAAGCTCATCCTCACGGACCTCGACGATACGCTCATCCCGGTTGGCGCTCCCTGCGCTTCCGCACGTGCCAGGAAAGCGATTCATGTACTCCTCGACCATGGCATCCACTTCGGGCCGGTATCGGGACGCATTCCCTCTGCCATGGGGTGGATGTTTGCAGACGATGCGGCCTGCTTTGCGACAGGCGCCTTCTCGAATGGCCAGATCCTCCATCTCGATGGACGCGAGGTCGGCGTGAAGGAGCTTCCTTTTGAGGCGCTCGTGCACACGCAGGAGATCCTCGATGCGACGGGGCACGCCGCTCTTGCCATCTACGATGTGGAGGGTGATGGAAGGGCTACGCTCTATTCTGGCGTGCCCGATCTGATCGGGCAGGACGGGACGATCTTCACGGAGTCCTCAGGCAGGGTCGAGACGAAGCTCGACCCTCATGCCCGCTACGTCAAGGCCAATGTCCATGTATCGGGAAGCTACGAGGAGAGGTGCGCGCTCAGAGACCGTCTGAAGCAGGAAGTGCCTGAGCTCGGCTTCGTGCTGCCAAGCCTCAAGGCGCCGCTCATCGATATCTCTCCTGCCGGCTGGGACAAGGGCTCGAGCGTACGTGCGCTCGCGGAAGCCCTGGGCGTGGGGCTCGACGAGGTCGTCTGCTTCGGCGATTCGGAAAACGACCTCTCGATGATCGAAGCCGTGCCGAATGGCGTGGCTGTTGCCAATGCAGCTCCTGAGATCAGGGAGGCAGCACGCTGGCATATCGGCCCCTCGAAGGATGATGCAGTCGCAGCAGCGCTCGAAGATATCGCGCGTGCCGCCGATGCAGGCACGCTTCCTTCCTTCATGCAGGAATAGACTAAGACATGTCGACATTTCCCCAGATGGATGCGCGCCTGGAGCGGCGCATCCTTGAGGAGCTGAAGCGCCGGAACATGCTCAGCACCGATGGCATAACAACGGTCTTCGGAAAGCCGGCAATCAGGCAGGGAGAGCCTGGGCCTGAGGCGCTTGCCGATGCCGCAGCGCCACAGAAGCGCCTGGTCGAGCTTGCCTATGCAACGCCGTGGACAGGGGAGTGCTCCTGTGCTGCCTGGATCGAAGAAGCATTTGTGCGCCTCGGATATGGGCATGTGGACGGAGATGCGTTCGAGCTCTGCCGGAAGTACCTGGGGCTCGACGATCTTGCAGAGCTCAAGGTGGGCATGGCAGTAGGGGTGGAGCATCACCCTTACGGCGCTCAGGGGCTTACCTATGGGCATATCGGCCTCTACATCGGAGACGGCAAGATCTTGGACTGCGCCGATGACAGGGTCAGATGCGCACCGCTTGCCCTCTGGCTTTCCATCTATGGGGCCATGGACGATCCGCGCTGGGGCTGGCTCGACCATCTTGCGCTCGACCGGGTGAAGCCTGAGCTCTGAAACATGCATATATAAGTGGACAGGCCGGGAGCGGATCCCGGCCTGTCCGAAGAGGGTAATGCAGGTTGTGGCCTAGCCGAAGTAGCGCTTGAGGAGGCCAGCAAAGGCACGGCCGTGACGGGCTTCGTCGCGGGCCATCTCGTGCACCGTGTCATGGATTGCATCGAGGTTTGCAGCCTTGGCGCGCTTTGCGAGATCCGTCTTGCCGGCAGTGGCGCCGTTCTCGGCCTCGACACGCATCTCGAGGTTCTTCTTGGTGGAGTCGGTCACGACCTCGCCGAGGAGCTCGGCGAAGCGGGATGCATGGTCTGCCTCCTCGAAGGCAGCCTGGCGATAGTACATGCCGATCTCGGGATAGCCCTCGCGCATTGCGACGCGGCTCATTGCAAGATACATGCCGACCTCGGAGCACTCGCCGTTGAAGTTGGCACGGAGGTCCTCGATGATGTCCTCAGGAACGCCCTCAGCCTTGCCGACGCCCACGACATGCTCGGCAGCCCAGGTGAGCTCGCCCTCCTGCTTCGTGAAGCGGGAGCCGGGGCAGCCGCACTGGGGGCACTTGTAGTCGGCAGGCAGCTCGTCGCCGTCGAACTCTTCCACGTAACCGCAGACGGGGCATACAAACTTCATGGCGCATTTCCTCTCTCTTTTGCCGGGACAGCGCTTCCGTCCCGATCTTTCTCTTCCTGAACAGGAATGCCTCTCATAAGGGTCTCCCTTAGACGTCTTATGGAGAAGCTGCTTCTCCGCATGAAACACACATTTGACCAGCATGCATCTGCTACGATGGCCGAGCATGTTCCAGAGAGGTGCTTGCATTCTTATCAGGAACAGTTATTATGATAGACAGGAGAAGCGGCAAGTCAAGGACTTTCTGCCCGACTCTCCGAAGCTTTACGGATCCCAGACGCTGTGCTCTGGACCCAGGAAATGAGGAAGCATGACAGAGAGAAGAAACACGAGGCAGCGCCAGCTGGTGCTCGAGGAGGTGCGCTCCCGGCACGACCATCCGACGGCTGAGCAGATCTTTGATGAGGTGCACAAGGTCGACGAGCATCTGAGCCGCGCCACGGTCTATCGCAATCTCCACCTTCTGGCTGACGAAGGCATCATTCTCTCGATCAAGGCGCCAGGCGGGGAGAGGTTCGACCTTCGTACGGATGAGCACGCCCATGTGATCTGCGTCCGCTGCGGCAAGGTCATGGACGTCGGCGTCCATGAAGACCAGACGCTCGATGCCCAGGCAACGGCCGACCTGCGTCCGTTCGCGGAAGGGGGCTATCCCTGGACCGTCTATTCGCATGCTACGATCTTCCAGGGCCTCTGCCCGGAATGTGCAGCGAAGGAGCAGGCAGAGAAGGAAGCTTCTGCCACGGCGTAGGCTCCGCTCTGCTCTGACGAACGGAGTGATTCTGTCGGTGAACGGAAAATGAAGGACATCTGCTGGAAACAGTGGATGTCCTTCTGCTAGAATCACATACTTAGCAAGATTGTTACTCATCCCTTGAGGCATTACTTGCGCGAAGTGTGGCATGACTCGAAGTCCTCGTCTCGCGTAGAAGCCTGAAGGGTATTTTTTATGCGCCTTGTCAAGAAGATCAACAACAACGTAGCGCTCGGCATCGATGATTCCGGCCGCGATGTCGTCGTGTTCGGCAAGGGCGTCGGCTTCAAGCGCATGCCATACGACGTCACCGCCACCGACGAAGTGCAGCGCATCTTCTTCGATGTGAGCAAGGGCATGGCAGGCACGCTTGCGGGGCTCTCCGACAATGTGCTTCTGGCTGCCTCCGATATCGTCGATCTTGCGAAGATGGAGCTCGACTGCAAGCTCAACCCCAATCTCGTCGTGACCCTGGCAGACCATATCCAGTTTGCCATCGAGCGCCGCCGCGAAGGCATCGATGTCCAGAATCCGCTCCAGAACGAGGTGGCATTCGTCTACCCGAACGAGCTCAGGATCGGACGCACCGGTGTCGCTATGGTCAATGCCCGCGTCGAGGATGCAGACCTGCCGGAGAGCGAGGCGTGCTCCATTGCTCTCCACATCGTGAACGGCGAGATGGGCGGAGCAGGAGACACCTCGAGCATCGACCTGGTGATGGAGACCGCCCGCATCATGAAAGAGGTCACCAAGATCATCGAGAGCGAGCTCGGCGTCACGCTCGACCGCCGCTCATACGCCTACAACCGCTTCGTCGGCCATTTCCGCTACCTTGTGGCCCGCCTCTCGCACGGCGAGAGCGAACAGACCAAGAACAGCTCGCTGTTCGAACAGGCAGCGAAGGATTTTCCCGATATCTACAGCTGTGTCGAGAAGATACAGCGCTATCTTGCCGACACATACAGCTGGAGCTGCTCGAATGAGGAGCTGCTCTATCTGATGATGCATGTGAACCGTCTCGTGACGGCTTGCTAGCTGCATATCCGGACGTGGGAGGACGCGTCCTGATAGGGCCCTATGGGGGAGGCCAAAGGTCTTAAGGAGGAACCAATGGCAGAAGGAAAGTACGACTATCTGGCCGAACAGATCCTGGAGAACGTAGGAGGCAAGGACAACATCCGCTCTGTCGCGCACTGCATCACGCGCCTGCGCCTCAAGCTCAAGGATGTCGACAAGGCGAATACAGAAGTCATCGAGAAGCTTCCGGGCGTCATCAAGGTCATGAATGCCAATGGCCAGTACCAGGTCGTCCTCGGCAACAAGGTCGAGGATGTCTACGATGCATTCCTCAAGATCTCTGGCCTGACCGGCGCCGGCGAAGTCGCTGCCGACGACGATGGGGAAAGCGAAGAGAAGACGGTCCTGTCGGTGATTGTCGACCTGATCTCCGGCATCTTCGCGCCGATGCTCGGCACCTTCGCCGCTGCCGGCATCATGAAGGGCATCCTTGCCTGCTGCACGGCCTTCGCCCCGGCCTTTGCGACCTCGGGCGCCTATACGCTGCTCTATACCGTCGCTGACGGCATGTTCTACTTCCTGCCGGTCGTCCTTGGCTACACGGCCGCCAAGAAGTTCAAGATGAGCGAGTTCAATGGCCTCGCTATCGCCTTCGCGCTTGTCTACCCGACGATGGTCGCGCTCACGAAGGGCGAGATCCTGGGTTCGGTCGACCTCGGCGTCTTCGGCACCTTCTCCTGGTACGCCACCTTCTTCGGCCTGCCGATCATCATGCCGGCCTCTGGCTACACGTCGTCGGTCATCCCGATCCTTCTGATGGTCTGGTTCGGCTCTGTGGTCGAGCACTGGGTCAAGAAGTGGATGCCTGCCTCCCTCAAGATGTTCTTCACGCCGCTCATCGTCGTCACCGTCTCGGTCGTCGTAGGCTATCTGGTGATCGGCCCGGTCGCTACCCTGCTCACGAACCTGCTCTCCGCCTTCTTCCAGCTGATCTTCGGCCTTCCGGTCGTCGGCTCGATTGTCGGCTGCATTGTGGTCTCCGCCTTCTGGATGGTCCTTGTCATCTTCGGCTTCCACTGGTCGCTCGTGCCTATCGCCCTGGTCAACCTCACGACGCTCGGCCATGACTTCATCCTCGCGTCCGTGATCGGCCACTCCTTCTCGCTCGGCGCTGTCGTCTTCGCGATGTATCTCAAGAACAAGGACGAGAACTTCCGTGAGATCGCACTTCCTGCCATGATCTCTGCCTTCTTCTTCGGCGTTACCGAGCCGGCTATCTACGGCGTCGCGCTTCCCGACAAGCGTGCCTTCGTGAATGCCTGCATCGGCTCTGCTGTGGGCGGCCTCATCATCGGCATCTCCGGCGCTGTCGTCTACATCTCCGGCGGCCTCGGCGTCTTCAACTGGCTCTCCTACATCGATCCTTCCGGCACCATGGGCGTGACCTACATGATCTGGGCCATCGTTGCCTCGGTTGCATCCGCTATCGTGGGATTTGCCCTCGAGTTCGTGTCCTACAAGCCGGAAGCGGCAAAGGCCTAAGGATGGGCGTCTGCACGGCATGAAGCATTGACAGCAGAAGAGGGATCCGCTTCGGGTCCCTCTTTCCGTAGAAAGGATTGAAGGCCATGGGATTTCCCGAAGGGTTCCTCTGGGGCGGAGCGACCGCAGCCAACCAGGTCGAGGGCGGATACCTCGATGGAGGCAAGGGCCTCAATGTCCCTGATGTTATGACCGGCGGCACGGTCTCGACGCCGCGCACGGTCACGCCGGCAGGCGTGAAGCCGGGCGTCTTCTACCCGAGCCACGAGGCCGTGGACTTCTACCACCACTACAAGGAGGATATCGCGCTCTTCGGCGAGATGGGCTTCAAGTGCTACCGCATGTCCATCAACTGGGCGCGCCTGTTCCCGCGTGGGGATGAGGAGAAGCCCAACCCCGAAGGCGTCGCCTTCTACAAGAGCGTCTTCGAAGAGTGCCGAAAGCACGGCATTGAGCCCATGGTGACGCTGTCGCACTACGAGCTGCCGCTTGCGCTCTCGCATGAGTATGGCGGCTGGGCGAACAGGAAGCTCATCGACTTCTTCGTGAACTATGCGAAGACCTGCTTCACCGAGTACAAGGGCCTTGTGCGCTACTGGCTCACGTTCAACGAGATCAACTGCGCGATGATGGGCGGCTTTGGCAACATCATGGGCCTCGGCATCCTGCCGGATCATGATTGGGACGTGAACTTCGCCGACTGTCCGTGGGACGATCCGCAGAAGCGCTACGAGGGCCTCCACAACCAGTTCGTGGCATCCGCGAAGGCCGTGCTCGCAGCGCATGAGATCGATTCTGAGAACAAGGTCGGCTGCATGATCGCAGGCAGCGCGAACTATGCCTATACCTGCAATCCGGACGATGTGCTCGCTGCACACGATGCGATGGACAGGAGCAACTTCTACTGCGGCGATGTCCAGGTGAGGGGCAGCTACCCCTGCTGGGCACCGGAGCTCTGGAAGAAGGAAGGGGTCGATCTTTCCGCGCTTGCCAAGAAGGATGCCGACATCCTGAAGGCAGGCACGGTCGACTTCTACGCCTTCAGCTACTACATGAGCTCCACGACCTCGACGGAGAAGACGGCCAAGGAGGGCGGCAACATCTTCGGTGGCGCCGGCAACCCCTACCTCAAGAAGTCCGACTGGGGCTGGGCCATCGATCCGGAAGGCCTGCGCTACTACCTCGAGTGCGTCTATGACCGCTACCAGGTACCGCTCATGATTGTGGAGAACGGCCTTGGTGCTGTGGACGAGGTTGCCCCCGACGGCTCCATCCATGATACCTACCGCATCGACTATCTCAGGAGCCACATCCAGGAGATGGAGAAGGCCATCGAGCACGGCGTCGACCTCATGGGCTACACGATGTGGGGCTGCATCGACCTGGTGAGCGCTTCGACCGGCGAGATGAAGAAGCGCTACGGCTTCATCTATGTGGACAAGGACAACGAGGGGAAGGGCACGCTTGCGCGCTCCCGCAAGGATTCCTTCTTCTGGTACAAGAAGGTCATCGCAACGAATGGAAATGACTTAAACTAGGAGTGCCTCAGGGCAAGAGGCGCCGCATCCTGCGGCGCATATGCGATACAAGGGAGTGCATCATGGGATTCTTCGACAAGTTCAAGAAGGCGGCAAAGCCTGCCAAGCCTGAAGCGCTGAGCGTCTCTGCGCCTGCAGGCACCGTTCTTGCTCCGGTCACCGGCAAGGCTGTCAAGCTCGAGGATGTGTCTGACCCGGTCTTCAGCTCCGGCGCTATGGGCAAGGGCTGCGGCATCGAGCCTGAGGGCGAGTGCGTCTATGCACCGGTCTCCGGCACCCTTACGGCAGCAGGTGCCCCGAACTACCACGCTCTTGGCATCCAGGGCGATGACGGGGCAGAGGTCCTGATCCATGTCGGCGTCGACACGGTCGAGATGAAGGGCGAGGGCTTCACGGTATACGGCGAGAAGGGCGCTCATGTGAACGCAGGCGAGCCGCTGCTTTCCTTCTCCAAGGACAAGATCAAGGCCGCTGGCCATGACACGGTCGTTATCATGGCGCTCACGAACACCGACGATCTTGCTTCCGTCGAGCTCACGCACGAGGGACCGGTCCAGGCAGGCGAGCCGGTCATCAACTTCAAGAAGTAGGCTGCTGACGCTCTTGCGTTGAAGCATGGGAGGCGCTCCATCTCGAGGATGGGGCGCCTCTTCGCGTTTGAAAAAGACAAGCTATGGATGGCGCTGACCTATTCCTATCTCCGAAAAAATGCATCTGCTGACCCATAAATGGGATTAGCTGCTGAGACGTGTGCAGGATCTTTCCGGTGATTTGAGGTTTGTGGAGCTGTGCAAGGTGCTGGAAAACTGCGGATATGAAATGTCTCGACCGTCAGGTGGAAGCAGCCGCTGCATGTTCCGGAAGCCCGGCAGAAATCCCATCACGACACCGCGTCATGTCCCCATTAAGATACATAGAACTTGTCCGCGAAGCAGGTCAGGAGGCAAGGCGTGAAGAAGATTGATTACTATTTGAATCTGCCCTACAGGCTGGAGATCGTTCCCGACCCCGATGAAGGGGGATTTGCAGCGCGCTATCCTGAACTTCCGGGATGCATCACATGCGGTAACACGTTGGACGAGGTTGTACAGAATGCTGCTGATGCAAAACGTGCTTGGCTTGAGGCTGCGCTGGAAGAGGGTGTGGATATAGCTGAGCCGAAGACGGATGAGAGCTATTCTGGCCAGTTCAAGCTCCGCCTCCCGAAGAGTCTCCACCATTCTCTTGCTGAACACGCAAAGGCTGAAGGTGTCAGCATGAATCAATACTGCCTCTATCTTCTTTCCAAGAACGACGGAGCGGAGTCAAGTCGCTTCGACAGGAAGAGCATTGTGGCAGGGTAGTCTCTTGCGACAGCTTTGCGCGGTCATGACAGTACGTGTCAATTCAAAGGCAGGGCCTGCAGCGATGTGGCTGCAGGCCCTGCCTGTCTTCTGCGCTATGGGTCTTGCGATCAGTGGTGGAAGAGACGCATGTGCGTGAAGCACATGGCAATGCCGTACTTGTCGGCGGTCTCGATTACATTGTCGTCGCGGATGGAGCCGCCGGGCTCGACGATGTAGGAGACGCCTGACTTGTGGGCGCGCTCGACGTTGTCGCCGAAGGGGAAGAAGGCATCGGAGCCGAGCGTCACACCGGTCTGCGTGGCAATCCAGGCTGCCTTTTCCTCACGGGTCAGGACCTCGGGCTTCTCGGCAAACCACTTCTGCCACTCTCCGTCACGCAGCACGTCGTCGTGCTCGTCGGAGATGTAGACATCGATCGTGTTGTCGCGGTTCGGACGGCGGATGCCGTCTGCGAACTTGAGGCCGAGCACCTTCGGGTGCTGGCGCAGATACCAGGTATCGGCCTTGTTGCCGGCAAGGCGCGTGCAATGGACACGGCTCTGCTGGCCGGCGCCGACGCCGATGGCCTGGCCGTCCTTCACGTAGCAGACGGAGTTCGACTGCGTGTATTTGAGCGTGATGAGGGAGACGACCATGTCGCGCTTGGCTTCGTCGGGGATGTTCTTGTTCTGTGTCACGACCTCGTTCAGAAGGTCGGTCGAGATTTCGTAGTTGTTGTGTCCCTGCTCGAAGGTGATGCCGAAGACATCCTTCTGCTCGACCGGTGCGCACTCGTAATTCGGATCGATCTGGACGACGTTGTACTTGCCGCCCTTCTTGGAGCGCAGGATTTCGAGCGCCTCGTCCGTATAGCCCGGGGCGATGATACCATCGCTCACCTCATGCTTGAGGTACTGTGCGGTGCGCTTGTCGCAGACATCGGAGAGCGCTGCCCAGTCGCCGTAGGAACTCATGCGGTCAGCACCGCGGGCGCGGATATAGGCGCAGGCAATCGGGGTGAGCGGGCCTTCGTCGTCGACGAAGTAGATCTGCTTTTCGATGTCGGAGAGCGGCGTGCCCACCGCGGCACCTGCCGGGCTCACGTGCTTGAAGGAGGCAGCGGACGGCATGCCGGTTGCACGCTTGAGCTCGCGGACGAGCTGCCAGGAATTCAGGGCATCGAGGAAGTTGATGTAGCCAGGCTTGCCGGAGAGGACGGTCACGGGCAGGTCGGAGCCATCCTTCATGAAGATGCGGGCAGGCTTCTGGTTGGGGTTGCAGCCATACTTGAGTTCCAGTGAGTTCATCGCTTACTCTCCTTCGCGTGCGTTGAACAGGCGTACCGTGCCTTCGACATTCGTGTAGAGGCTGACCTTGTTGTCCTTGTTGAGGGCTGTCCAGACCTCGTCGGGTTCGGGCATCGTGACCTTTATCGGCTCGCCGGCAAAGCTCGGAAGCGGATTGCCGTCTCCCTGATAGGTGCTGATGAAATAGCCGGCACCTTCTTCGACGCCTTCATAGACGAAGAACTCGCGGGTGCACTCATCTGCTTCCGTCTCGGCATGCTTCAGGATGGAGATTGCGAAGGAGCCGTCGGGGTGCAGGATGGAGGAGATGCGCGGCGTGAAGTTCGGGCCATCGGGCTCGAAGCGGCGCTTCATGCAGCCGCGGAAGAAGTCGTTCTCTTCCACGATCGTGTCGGTCTGGTCGCCGTTCGTCACGACGAGGGCATCGCCCATCGTGCGGACAGGGTGGTAGATGATAAGCGAGGGATCTTCGAGCTTCGAAGGGTCGTATGCCTCGGTGCGGATGCCGTCATTGGTCGGGACGAAGACGCGGTTCCTGCTGTTTGCGGAACGTCCCATGATCCAGTAGTAGACACGCCTGTGTCCGACCACGATGCCGCGGCCTGGATAGGGATTGCCTTCGAGCAGTTCCAGAAGATCTTGCATGGTCTTCCTCTCTCTTCAGCACAGCTCAAAGGAGGAAGGCACATGAGGGCCCGCGCTCCTTCATGAAGCTGCGCATGCCCAGACGGTCGGCGAATGTATGGCAACGCTGCTTCCCCGTGGTAGGCCCACGTTTCATCCGTCAGTCACAGCGCACGCTCTTTCCAGGACAGCTGATGCTGCCCTGCTGCATACGATAGCACGAGCAGGAGAGCTCGGATGGCCTGTTCGCCCGAGCTTGGAAAAGATGCATGAAGCCATGGGGGGTGCCGAAGGCAGGGCCGAGGTAAGGACTCTATGTCCAAACGGAGCAGATGCACCTCGGAAGAGAAGCTTCCTGCTACCCTTTCAGGGAATGCCGGGATGGACCTGGCAAGGACGGAATGGAGCAGGCGTGAGCAAGCGCATAGTGCTGGTAAACGATCTCTGCAGCTACGGGACCGTATCGCTGACGGCAATGGATGCAGTCCTTTCGCGCATGGGCTATGCGACGAGCCTCGTGCCGACGGCTCTCGTCTCGAGCACGTTCAACCGCGAGGAAGTGGCCGTGCTCGAAACCGGCTCCTATGTGCGCGATGCCTTTTCTGCTCTCGACCGGCTGGGAGTGGAATTTGCAGCCGTCGCCACGGGCTACATTGCCACCGAGGACGAAGCTCACTCCATTGCCGACTTCTGCCGCAAGAAGGCAGAGGAAGGTGCGGCCATCTTCGTCGATCCTATCATGGGAGACAACGGTTCCCTCTACCACGGTGTCGATTCTGGAAGCGTCGAGCGTATGAGGAAGCTTGTCGCGCTGTCCGACTATGCTGTGCCCAACGCGACAGAGGCCTGCCTTCTTGCCGGCATGGATCCCTCGAAAGAGGAGCTGACAGAGAAGGAAGCGGAAGAGCTCGTGGCACGCCTGAGAGAGCTTGATGCTGGGTCTCTTGCTATCACGAGCTGCCGCGTGGAAGGCGCGGACTGTGTGCTCGGATACGACAGGCAGCAGGACAGAATCTTCCGTCTCGCGATTGACTACATCCCCTGCTACTTTGCCGGCACCGGCGACATCTTCTCATCTGTCATGCTCGGCAAGGTCCTTGCGGGTACGCCCTTCGAGGAGGCAGTCCGCTCTGCGATGGATTTCGTGCGCACGCTCATCTGGCGCCACAAGGACCAGGAAGATGTATTCCTGGGCCTTCCGCTCGAAGAGGAGAACGAGCTTCTCGGCAGCCTGGCATAGAGGCAACCCCAGGACATGCCGGCTGGCGCGCATTGCATCAAAAAGAAAAGCATGAAGAACGGCAGGCATATCCCAGAACCATGCAAGAGGGCTCCGCACCACGATGGGCTGCCTTTCTCGGAACACGGGCTTCTGTGCCAGGTTCTGTGGTGCAGGCCATGAGGTGCGGAGTCCCCAGCTGTTTCGGCGGAAGATATGCTCAGTCGTTTCCGAAGCGTCCGCCCGTTGTCGGATAGCCGTAGATCGAGCCGTCCTTGATCTGGATCTCGTCCTCCCAGGGCAGATGATACTTGCCTGCTGCGAGGTCCTTGATGTAGGTGAGGCCGCAATCGCTCTCGCCGCCTGGCTTTGCGACATAGCCGCGGTGGCCGAGGTTGTAGATGTTGTTCTCGAGACCCCAGGTGCGGCGGGCATTGTCTGCGAGTTCGGGGTAGATCTCGCCCGTCACGATTTCCCATGGATTGCGCTGTCCCTGGACGAGCGTCGTGCCGTCGAAGTTGCAGATCTGGCCCTCGCCGAAGTAGTAGAACGTGTTGTCGTAGCCGGCAAGGTTCACCGAGACGGTGTACATGAGGTTCTGCCAGGCGTTCGAGCGGTTCGTGAGGATCCACTGGTCATTGACCTGCGTGCTGTAGCCGGAGATGCGGATATAGACATTGCAGCCCTTATAGGCAGCTTCGCGGGCAAGCTCGGGGATCATCCCGTCATGGCAGATGCAGACCGAAAGCTTGGAGCCACCAGGGCCTTCGCAGACCGGCATGCCGAGGTCTCCTGGATACCAGGGCTCGATCGGGTTCCAGGGGAAGAGCTTGCGGTACTTGAGGATGATGTTGCCCGAAGGGTCGATGATGATTGCGGTGTTGTAGGGATTCTTGTTCGGGTCGGGATTGCGCTCCATGATGGAGAAGACGCCGTAGACGCCGGCCTCCTGGCAGGCTTTCGAGAAGGCGTCGGTCTCCGGTCCAGGAATATCGCAGAGGAATTCGTCGGTCAGCCACTTGGAGGTATTCAGCCCCTGCGTGCTGTACTCAGGGAACACGATGAGCTCGACGCCCGGATAGCCAGCCTTGGTGGCATGGACCGTGCGCACGATGCTTGCGACCTGGCGGTCGATATCTTCCCGGCTGTTGACGACCGAGGCCGGGAACTGGACTGCCGCGACAAGAAATCCGAGCTTTGGCTTGCTCATGCTGCCGATAGATCCCATACATTCCTCCGTCCATAGCCCAAACCTGCCACTCGATGAAAGGACTGACAAGATATACAATAATATGCATATTATTGGAAGCTGGCGCCGGAGGAAAGAGCTGTCGCTCCAGCAGCGGGCCTGTCAGCGCCTGAATCGATCACAACTGATAGCGTAGAGGTCAAATGTGGCGATTGCAATGATGAAGAAAGCGGAATCTGAGTGTTTACGGAGATGGACAGAATCGGAAAATCCATTGCTACAGATCTGAAATATGTGTAACAACTGAATAATTATTCATTCTGTGCCCCAGGTACAGCCGGAGCTCTCGGAGGACCGGATGCGGCTAGGGAAGGGGCATGGCAGAATGCCGGCTGCATCCGTCAGAGGATGCAGCCGCTGCTTCAGAGCGCAAGGAACATCTCATGCACGGCCAGGTTCTCTTCGAGCTCGGGATGGAAGGCAAGGCCAAGCTGGGCTCCCTGCCTGACGGCGACAATGCGGTCGTCCACCTTGGCCAGGACTTCCACCTCGGGGCCTGCTTTCTTGATGTAAGGCGCCCGTATGAAGGTCATGCCGATCTTTCCCAGTCCCTTGAACTCGGCTTCGGTCCGGAAGCTTCCGAGCTGGCGTCCGTAGGCATTGCGCTGGACTGTGGCATCGAGTGTGCCGAAGTGGCTCTGGGGACGCGCGGCGCTCCGGTCTGTACCATCCTCCACGTCGTCCTCGATGTTTCTGGCCAGAAGGATGAGGCCTGCACAGGTTGCAAGGGTCGGCATGCCATCAAGGATGCGCTCGCGCAGAGGCTCCAGGAGCCCTTCCTTCCTGAGGAGGCGCCCCTGCACGGTGGACTCGCCGCCGGGAAGTATCAGACGGTCGAAGGGACGCTTGAGGTCTGCCTCCTCGCGGATTTCGAAGAAGGGCTCTCCGAGCTTCTCCAGCTTCTGCTCATGCTCGATGAAGGCGCCCTGGAGCGCCAGCACTGCTGTCCCCATCACTTGCCCCGCTCTGCCATGAGAAGGTCGATCTCGTCCTTGTTGATGCCGACCATGGCCTCGCCGAGGTCGCGGGAAAGATAGGCAAGCTTCTCGGGGTCCTGCCAGGCTGTGACGGCGCCGACGATAGCAGCTGCACGCTTGGCGGGGTTTCCGCTCTTGAAGATGCCAGAACCAACGAAGACGCCTTCTGCGCCGAGCTCCATCATGAGGGCAGCATCGGCTGGCGTGGCGACGCCTCCTGCGGCGAAGTTCACGACGGGGAGCTTTCCTGCATCATGTACGCTCTTCGCAAGCTCGTAGGGCACCTCGAGCTGCTTGGCGGCCTCGAAGAGCTCGTCTTCCTGAAGAGCTTGAAGCTCATGGATCTCCTTCTGCATCTGGCGCATGTGGTGCACAGCCTGCACGACATCTCCTGTGCCTGGCTCGCCTTTCGTGCGGATCATCGAGGCGCCTTCCTGGATACGGCGGAGTGCTTCTCCCAGGTTCTTGGCGCCGCAGACAAAGGGCACCGCGAACTTCGTCTTGTCGATGTGGTAGATGTCATCAGCAGGCGAGAGCACCTCCGACTCGTCGATGTAGTCGATATCGATGGCCTGAAGGATACGTGCCTCTGCGATATGCCCGATCCGGCATTTTGCCATGACCGGGATGCTTACGGCCTTCTGGATGCCTTCGATCATCGCAGGGTCGCTCATGCGGGAGACGCCTCCTGCAGCCCTGATGTCTGCCGGTATCCTCTCCAGCGCCATGACTGCGCACGCCCCTGCATCCTCGGCAATCCTGGCCTGTTCGGGCGTCGTGACATCCATGATGACACCACCCTTGAGCATCTGCGCAAGCTCGCGGTTGAGCTTTGCGCGCTCCGGTCCTGCTTCCTGGCCCTTTGCTCCCATCGTCCATCCTTTCTGCTGCCTTCTGTGCATGCAGGCGAGGATAGGGGATAGCTGGTTCTGTGTTTAGAGCCAGAAGACATATAATTGGCAGGACCAGAACAAGGCCAGATCATGCAGATAGATAGGACCAGCAGATGCTTTCTCTCGATCTCGCAGACCGTGGCACGCTCTCGCGCTCCGAATATCTCTACCGGACCATCCGCGATGCAATCGTGGCAGGAGAGCTTGCCCCGGAAGAGAAGCTGCCTTCCAAGAGGAAGCTTGCAGACAAGCTTGGCTGCTCCCTCATCACCGTGGAGTCAGCCCTCTCCCAGCTCGTGGCAGAAGGCTATATCGAGGCGCGTCCCCGTCGCGGCTACTATGTCGAGCGGCTGGGAAAGCTTCCGGAGGCTACGGCACAGGCACTGCCCAAGGCAGAGGCGAAGACTCTCCCAGAGGGGGAGCAGCTCCGCATCGATACATCGCATCTGCCAGCGCGTCCCGACAGAAGCGCACTGCTCCTCTGGGAGAGGAGTCTTCGGCATGTCCTTTCGGCAGAAGACCTCGACGAGGCATTCTCTTCGCTCACGCCACAGGGATTGCCGAGGCTCCAGCAGGCGATAGCCACGCATCTCGCTCAGACGCGCGGCATGAGGGTGGAGGCAGACCAGATTGTCGTGGCAGCAGGCGCCCAGGTGCTCTACCAGCTTGTGGCGCAGCTCCTGCCGGCAGGCTCCCTCTGTGCCGTGGAAGACCCGGGATTCCCGCGCATTGCAAGGACCTATGAGGCAGAAGGGAAGAGGGCGGTGCCGGTCCCGCTCGATGCAGAGGGCATCGCAATGGAAGGAATTAGGAGCAAGGATGTGCAGCTCGTGCACGCGATGCCGTCGCACCAGTTCCCGACAGGCCGTGTCATGAGCATCTCCCGGCGCTATGAGCTTCTGGGCTGGGCTGCGGAGGTGCCTGGCCGCCTCATTGTCGAGGATGATTATGACTGCGAGTTCAGGCTCGCAGGAAGGCCCATTCCTGCTCTTGCAAGCATCGACGCGACGGGTGCTGTCATCTATATCGGCACGTTCTCGAAGAGCCTGGGTCCGGTCGTGCGTGCAGCCTATGCAGTGCTTCCGCCTGCAGCAGCGCGGCGCTACGAGGAGCTCCGGTCCTTTGCGGCAGGCACGCTCGGCACGATCGACCAGCTCGCACTGGCTACGATGCTCGAGGACGGAAGCTACGAGAGCCATGTCGCACGCTACCGGAGGCTCGTGAAGGAGCGCCGTGACCATCTTGCGGAGGCGCTTGCACGGGAGCTCGGTGAGAGCATGAAGCTCGAAGAGGCAGACTCCGGCCTCCATATGGTGCTTGCGCTCAGGCTTCAGCCCGCATGGTGCGGACGCGAACAGGAAGCAGAAGAGGCGCTTGTGGAAGCTGCCAGAAAGTGCGGCATAGGGCTTGCGGCGCTCTCCTCGTATGCACAGCTGTCGTATCGAGGAGACGGGTCTGCACGCTTCGTCCTCCAGTACGAGCGGCTCGAAGATGGAGAGATAGAAGAGCTTGCCGCAAATCTCGGCGCGCTTGCGCGCAGGACAGGAGTCTGTGGCTGAGGGCTATTCCCACGTCTTCCAGACGTCAGGTGCATAGCCGACCGTAGCCTGGCGTCCGTTCCTCACGATTGGGAGCTTGATGACCTGCTGGTTCTCGAGGAGGACCCCTTCGAGCATCGCCTTCGGCGTGTGCTGCACAAGGGCCAGGGCATAGCCATCTTTGCAGGCGGGATCGATCAGGGCTTCGAGGCCGCCTGCGGCACGGGCGACGGATTCGAGCTCGCCCTTCGCGATGCCCTTCTCCTTCATATCGATGTACTGGAAGCGGATGCGGCGCTCCTTGAACCAGCGCTCTGCCTTCTTTGCATCATTGCTCTTCTTCGTCCCGAAGATCTGGATGTTCATCGCGGCCTCCTCTGGAATATTGTTCCATCCATGGTAGGCGAAGGCGGGATGCGGCGGAAGGAGGGGCTGCTGCCGTGCTGGAAGCGCTACCGGTTTTCGGGGTTCACCTCCTAAAACATTCAAAAACAGTCACCGAAAATGAAGATAGGTGCTTGAAAGTGACGGATTTTGGGTGCATACTGTCTTCAGCAATCAGGGAGAGGGGTGAAAGATGCTCGCGACAGAACGTCAGGACCTCATATGCAAGCTCGTGGCGGAGCAGGGGAGCGTCTCGACCCCTGAGCTCATGGCAGCGCTCGATGCATCAGAGTCGACGGTGCGCAGAGATCTCGATGCCCTCATGCGCCAGCGCAAGGTCGTGCGCGTGCACGGTGGCGCCTGTGCGCCGAAGCGCCATATGGTCATCCAGGACTCGCCGGTCGCGCAGAAGCGCATGGTGAACCTCTCTGCGAAGGAGAGGATCGCCGCCTACGCTGCGACGCTCGTGAACCCTGAGGACTTCGTCTTCATAGATGCAGGATCCTCGACGATGATGCTTGTCGATTCGCTGACGGAGACCCATGCGACCTATGTCACGAACTCCCTTCCCCATGCCCAGGCGCTTCTGGCCAAAGGCATGAAGACGTATCTTCTGGGCGGCATGGTGAAGCCCGTCACGGAGGCAGTCGTCGGGGAGGACGCTATCGCCTCGCTCGAGCGCCTGCACTTCACGCTCGGCTTCTGGGGCACGAATGGCATCTCGCTTTCTGCTGGCTTCACGACGCCTGAGCTTTCCGAGGCCAAGGTCAAGGAAGTGAGCATCGCCCATACGCAGAGCCCCTATGTGCTTGCGGATGCGACGAAGTTCGACCAGGTCTCTCTCATCACGTTTGCAGCCTTCGACCAGGCTTCCATCATCACGGACCATCTCGATCCCGAGAGTGCCTATAGCAATGCGGAGAACATTGTGGACCTAGAGGAGGAGCGCCCATGATCTACACCGTCACCTTCAATCCGTCGATTGACTACATCGTGCGGATGCCCAGGCTCGTGCCTGGAGAGATCAACCGTGTCACCTATGAGGATGTCCTGCCGGGCGGCAAGGGCATCAACGTGAGCATCGTGCTCTCTAACCTCGGACACGCTTCCTGCGCACTCGGCTTCGTTGCCGGCTTCACCGGACGCGAGATCGAGTCCCGCATGCAGGCCTACGGTGCGACGTGCGACTTCATCCAGGTGAAGGAAGGCATGAGCCGCATCAACATGAAGATCAAGGCCGAGGAGGAGACCGAGATCAACGGCATCGGCCCGAAGATCGAGGAGGCAGACATCGAGGCGCTCTATGCAAAGCTCGATGCCTTGAAGGCTGGCGACGTCCTGGTCATTGCAGGCTCTGTTCCTTCGATGCTTCCGTCCGATATGTACGAACGCATCATGGAGCGTCTCTCCGGCCGCGGCATCGAGATCGTCGTCGACGCTGAGCGCGACCTGCTCGTGAAGGTGCTCCAGTACCATCCCTTCCTCATCAAGCCGAACAACCACGAGCTCGGCGCCATCTTCGGCGTGGAGCTCGAGAAGAGGCCGGATGTCGTGCCGTATGCAAGGAAGCTCCAGGAGATGGGCGCCAGGAACGTCCTCATCTCCATGGCGGGAGAGGGAGCCGTCCTCGTGCCGGAGAAGGGCGACGTCGTCGAGAGCGCAGCGCCGAAGGGCACGGTCGTGAACTCCGTCGGTGCCGGCGACTCCATGGTCGCAGGCTTCATTGCAGGCTACGAGGAGAGCAAGGGCGACTACGCCACGGCCTTCCGCATGGGCGTCTGCACGGGATCTGCGAGCGCATTCTCGCCGAAGCTTGCAACGCGTCCTGAGGTCGAAGCACTGCTCAAGACCCTGTAGCCAGACCTGCCGGAAGGCAGCCGAGATAGGTAGAGCGTGCCGGCATCATTGCCGGCGCTTCAAGGGGCACTTCATGGTGCCCAGACAAGAGAGGGGAGCAACGTGAAGATCACTGACTTGCTCAAACCCGAGGGAATCAAGGTGGGCGCCACGGCGACAAGCCAGGATGACGCAATCAACCAGCTGATTGCCCTCCAGGATGCCTCAGGCAACATCAACGATACGGTTGCCTACAAGAAGGCCATCCTTGCCCGTGAGGCCGAGTTCTCGACGGCCGTGGGCGACGGCATCGCCATTCCTCATGCCAAGACCGCAGCCGTGAAGCGTCCGGGCCTGGCAGCGATGACGGTACCGGGCGGCGTGGACTGGAATGCACCGGACGATGCGCCGGCAGACCTCATGTTCATGATCGCAGCACCGGAAGGCCAGAACAACGCGCACCTCGAGATGCTCGCCGAGCTCTCGAAGCTCCTGATGCACCAGGAGTTCGCAGACGCCCTGCGCGCTGCCAAGACGCCGGAAGAGTTCATGTCCGTCATCGACGACGCCGAGGCAAAGCGCGAGGCAGCAGATGCTGCCAAGGCAGCTCCTGAGGCAGTGGCAGCTGCAGGATACCCTGAGGTCCTTGCCATCACCGCCTGCCCGACCGGCATTGCCCACACCTACATGGCAGCCGAGAACCTGGAGAAGAAGGCCAAGGAGATGGGCATCACGCTCAAGGCCGAGACCCAGGGCTCTGCAGGCGCCAAGAACATCCTGACGGCTGACGAGATCGCCCACGCAAAGGGCATCATCATCGCTGCAGACAAGAACGTCGACCGTGCACGCTTTGGCGGCAAGCAGGTTCTCTCCACGAACGTCTCCGCCGGCATCAACGAGCCGGAGAAGCTCATCCAGACCATCCTCGACGGCAAGGCTCCCATCCAGGAAGGCACCTCGGTCTCCGCTTCCGAGACGTCGGGCGAGAAGGACTCCACCTGGCACGTGATCTACAAGCACCTGATGAACGGCGTCAGCCACATGCTCCCGTTCGTTATCGGCGGCGGCATCCTCACGGCCATCGCCTTCCTCGTCGACCAGCCAGGCCTCGGCACTGCTGCCTACGGCTCCTCGATCCCTGCGGCAGCCTTCTTCAAGACCATCGGCGGCGAAGCCTTCGGCATGATGCTGCCAATCCTTGCAGGCTTCATTGCCATGTCCATCGCTGACCGTCCGGGCCTTGCCCCTGGCTTCGTCGGCGGCCTCTTTGCCAAGACCGGCTACAGCCTCGCCTACATCACGCTCCTGAACTCCGACCCCAAGGCCGCAGCGGCTTCGTGCATCTCCGGCGGCTTCATCGCAGCGCTCTTTGCCGGCTTTGCGGCAGGATACATCGTCCTCGGCATCGAGCGTCTGTGCGACCATATGCCCGACTCGCTTGAAGGCATCAAGCCGATGCTCATCTATCCGCTGCTCGGCACGCTTGCAATCGGTGCGGTCATGTTCGTCCTGAACCCGCTCTTCGGCGCCATCAACACCGGCCTCAATGACTGGCTGAACGGCATGGGCACGACGAACATCGTCCTTCTCGGCGCTGTTGTCGGCGGCATGATGTCGATCGATATGGGTGGCCCGTTCAACAAGGCAGCTTACGTCTTCGGCACCGGCGCCCTCACGGCCGGCACGACCTCTGGCCAGATCGTCATGGCTTCTGTCATGGTCGGCGGCATGGTTCCTCCTCTGGCCATCGCTCTCTCCACGACCTTCTTCAAGAACAAGTGGTCCAAGGCCGATCGTGACGCCGGCATCGTGAACTACATCATGGGCCTTTCCTTCATCACCGAAGGCGCCATTCCGTTCGCAGCAGCAGACCCCGGCCACGTGCTTCCGTCCTGCATCATCGGCTCTGCCATTGCAGGCGCCCTCTCCGCAGCCTTCGGCTGCACGAGCCCCGCTCCTCACGGCGGTGCCTGGGTCATTGCCGTCATCGGCAACCCGGTCGGCTACCTCGTCGCCCTCGTCGCTGGCTCTGTCATTGCCTGCCTCATCCTCTCCCTCTGGAAGAAGCCCTACCAGCAGGAGGCCTAAAGGTCCAAGGCACATACGAGTTCCATCCGGGAAGCAGCTCTTCGGGGCTGCTTCCCTTTTTGCAATACAGGCAATGGGGAATACTGGTCACAGAGACAAGGAGGAGCCATGGGATTTGTCTGGCCGTGGAAGCGGCAGAAGAAGGTCAATCAGGTGCCGGACGAGATGGCGGCAGCGGCACATGCGGCATCTCTTGCAGAAGGCACGGATGCAGAGGGTCCGAAGAGGCGCCTCGAGCTTCGCTATGGCGGCAAGGTGCAGGCGGTGGGCTTCCGCTTCCAGGCACAGGTGCTTGCGCAGTCTGTGGGCGTCACGGGCTGGGTCAAGAACCTCGACGACGGAGACGTGCTCCTCGAGGCCGAGGGGACGGCGGCGCAGCTTTCTGCCTACAAGAAAGGGATAGAGGACCTTTCGCAGAGCCGCAATACCTGGATCGATGCCAGGCTCGTCTCGGAGCGGGAGGTGCCCTGCGTGCACGACACCAAGTTCCGCGTACAATACTAGGGACTTAAGAATGCCGGGATAGCATATCCCTCTTCAGAAAGGCAGCTCATGATCAAGGAACTCGTGAAGGACGAAGCCATCCTCTCCAAGCCCTGCGAGAAGGCAACAGCAGAGGATGCAGCGCTCGCACAGGATCTCGTGGATACCCTCGATTCGCTCGAGGATGCATCCTGCCTCGCAGCAAACCAGATCGGCGTCTCGAAGGCCGTCTGCGCACTGACGGATGACAACGGGCACGACTATGTGTTCTACAATCCGAAGCTCCTCTTCGGAATCCGTCCCTACAAGACCGAGGAAGGCTGCCTCACGAAGGATGCGGTCTCGAAGGTCACGCGCTACCAGAAGATCCGTGTGAGCTACCAGGAGCTCAAGGACGGCAAGCTCGTCTCCGAGACCCGTGATTTTGTGGGCTGGTATGCGCAGATGATCCAGCACATGATCGACCACTGCCAGGGAAAGCTCGTCTAGAGAAACGCTTTTCGCGCCGTTTCGCAAGACGCGATAGAATTGTCCAGATCGAAGAATGGCCCATCAGCACGGCATCCGCACCGAAGCTCTGGCACAGGGAGGCATCATGCCCAGACAGGAACTCGTCACCTATTTCTCGGCTACCGGCACTACAGCCAAGCTGGCTGCCCGGATAGCTGGGATTCGTGGCTGCGAAGCGGTGCCCATCCTGCCGAAGGTGCCCTACAGCGTAGCCGACCTGAACTGGGGCGATACCGGATCTCGAAGCTCGCTCGAGATGGGCGACGATTCCTGCCGGCCTGAGCTCGAGCCCCTGGAGCGCAATCTTGCGGACTACGGCGTCATCTTCTGTGGCTATCCGATCTGGTGGGGACAGGAGCCCCGTGTCATCGATTCTTTCCTCGAGGGCAATGACTTCACGGGCAAGATCATCGTCCCCTTCGCGACGAGCGGCGGCTCAGATATGGGATCCAGCCCTGCCCGCATCCAGGCGCTGACACCGGGCTCGACGGTACGTGGCGCACGTCTTCTTTCTGTGGCGTTTCCGGACGAGGTGCTCGAGCGCTGGCTCGGCGAGCTGCAGTTCGAATAGCGGTACGTCTGAAGTCCGATGCATGAAGATGCAGGAACGCCCGTCCGGCAGCTGGACCGGACGGGCGTTCCTGTCGAGGATCTCTTCCTGCAGCGCTCTTCCGCTCAGCAGCAGGAGGCTACGCAGCGGGGCGCCTCTGCCGTACATCTGAGCTCTCCGAAGAAGGAGGCAAGCATCCCTGCTTCTGCAGGATCGATCGAATAATGGCACCAGCGGCCTTCGCGGCGGCAGCTGACGAGCCCTGTCTGGCAGAGCACCTTCATGTGGTGCGAGAGCGTGGCCTGCGTGATATCGAGCTGCTCGAGGAGCTCGCAGGCACAGATCTCGCCTTCGTCTGCTATTGCCTGGACGATTGCGAGCCGGTTCTCGTCCGCGAGTGCCTTGAAGACAGCGAGCATCCTGGCATCCGCTGCAGCGCGCTGCTGGCAGAGCCGTCTGCTGAGCTCACGGAGATGCTCGGCTATCCTGTCAGCGCACTCCTCATAGCCTTCAGGGGCTCCGCCCATAGGGTCTTCGAGCTCCCAGTCTTCGCGGTGCGTGCAGGGAATCGCAGGACAGCTGACGCCGCAGCCCATCGTGACAGCGATATCGGCCTTGCCGATGGCAGACAAGGGCTTCGGATGGAGGCCTTTGGCAGAGATGCCCCTCCTGGCAAGCTCTGCGGCAGCTCCCGGGTCTATCACAGGCGCCGGGTCGGTCCCGGCAGAGCAGGGCTCTGCCCACGCGGGCAGGATCTCGCGCGCAAGCGCTTCTGCCATCTGGCTCCTGCAGGCGTTGTGCGTGCAGATGAAGGCAATCTTCACCGTGCGTCCGCCCTCTTTGGCCATGCAAGCCTCCTTTCGAACATGCGGGCAGCATTGACCAGCATGATCAGCGTCGGCACCTCGATCAAAGGACCGATGACGGCAGCGAACGCCTCCTCGGATCCAAGCCCGAAGGTGGCTGCGGCAACGGCGATCGCAAGCTCGAAGTTGTTGCCGGCGGCCGTGAAGGCGACCGATACACAGCGCTCATAGGAGAGGCCCTGGGCGTGGGCTGCGAAGAAGGAGCCGAAGAACATCGCTGCAAAATAGATTATAAGCGGGATCGCAATGCGTACGGCATCAAGCGGCAGCTCGACGATCCGCTGTCCCTTGAGCGAGAACATCAAAACGATCGTTGCCAGAAGGGCGGCAAAGGATACGGGCGAGATGCGGGGAAGGTATTCCTCCTCATACCACTTCCTGCCATGCGTCCTTTCGAGCACGGCACGTCCCAGCGCGCCTGCGGCAAAGGGGATGCCGAGATAGAGCAGGATCGTCCCCGCGACATCGGCCATGCCGAGCGAAAGCTCTGTGCCGGGAACGCCGACAAGCCGGGTGCCTTCGGAGAGGAACAGCCATGCTGCCGGCGCATAGAACAGGAGCTGCAGCAGCGCATTGACGGCCACGAACCCTGCGCACAGATCCACATCTCCTCCTGCAAGCCCGTTCCAGACGATGACCATAGCGATGCAGGGGGCGATGCCGATGAGGACGAGGCCGCGCATGTAGCCGGGGACATCTCTCAGGAATGCGGTGGCAAGGCCAAACATCAGCAGCGGCCCTATGATGGCACAGAACAGCAGCATGAGCCCGAGTGCCTTCCGGTCATGCAGCACCTGGGGAAGGCGCCTCAGGTCTGCCTTTGCCAGGGGCGGATAGAGCATGAGCATCATGCAGATGGCAAGAGGGATGTTTGTCGTGCCCACCGAGATGGTGCCCAGGGCATCCGACAGGCCAGGAGCCAGCGCGCCGAGCGCTATGCCTCCTGCCATCGCGAGGAAGATCCATAAGGTGAGATAGCGGTCCTTGAAGCTGAGCTTCTGTGCAGCGCTTTCCATGGCTAGAAAGTCCTTTCTCCAGGTATTCTGGGTATGCCTGCAAGCTTTCCGGCTGCGAGCTTCCGGGCACGTTCGATCCAGGGGAGCTCGGATGCGGCGCGTGCAGCCAGGATGGGATCACGTGTTTCCGAGAGCGAGAGGCATTGATTGGCTATCCACCAGCCATGCGGCATGCGGGCACGATCAAGATCGTGCTGCAGGCGCTCTGCTTCCCGTACGGGTGTATCTTCAGGAATCGTGACGACAATCATCTCGGTCTGGGAAGAGTCGCGCAGCCGGGGCAGGAGGCTGCGCACGCTTTCAGGCACCGTGCCGCCTGCGTGTTCGATCTGCCTGCCATAGCTTGCCGCTCCTTCGAGCAGAAGCAGCGTGTGTCCGGTAGGCGCCGTGTCGATCACGACAGTCTCATGTGCTGCGTGGGAGACGATTTCTGCGAAGGCACGGAAGGTGGCGATTTCCTGTGTACAGGGGCTTCTGAGGTCCTCCTCGATGTAAGCCAGGCCCTCGCTGCCGACGGCCTTCCTCGCTTCGGCGAGTACCTCCTCCTGGTAGCGCGCGAGCTCTGCTGCTTCATCGATATGCGAGACCTCGAGCCCATCTGTGCTGAAGGCCCCCAGATGGTCTGCCGGATCGGTCGTCGCGATGCGCACCTGCTCTCCTGCTTCGGCAAGCCTCCGGGCAATCGAGACGGCAAGCGTCGTCTTGCCGACGCCGCCTTTGCCCATGACAAGGATAAGGCGTATCCTGCGGCGTACAAGGTCTGCCACAAGCTCGTCGAGGGACCGAAGGGCGGGAGCATCCGGCGCGGAGCTCTCTGGTACCTGCATGCCGTCTCCAGACAGCAGCTCCCGCAGCATTTCTGGCCCTACGGCATCGAATGGCCTGAGCGGCACTCCGCGTACCGGAATGTTCCTCAGGGCTTCGGGAAGAGCGGCGAGCGCCTGCTGCTGGCTTCTCTGCAGCTGGCGTGCAAGGTCGTCTTCCGGATGCTCGATAAGGGCATTCACGATGAGGAGCTGCGCTGCCATGCCGACGCCGCGGAGCTCCTGGGCCGTGCGGTGAGTAGCACAGCCATTTGATACCGACATTCCAAGAAGACGGTACCGCCTCTGCGGGCAGACGGTACCGCCGTTTCGCCTATCGGGAACCGCCTATTC
>OMVT01000043.1 GCA_900314535.1 uncultured Olsenella sp.
ATGCGGTGATGCGCGACCGGGTGCCATATGTGGAGCCGCCAGCGGACAATGTAGAAAAGTCACCTGCTACGGCTTGACAGAACTATAGGGACACCCCCCAGCGCCCAGCGGCAGGACCGCCCCCCGATGGAGGTCCGTCAAGCCGCAGGGACGGAGGTACCCTCCCTGCTTGCAGCAGAAAGGGCATCCGAAGGTTCATGCTATGGCACAGGCCTACTTCCTGCGTCCTGTCGCGACACGCACGGCCTCTTCCACATCGTCCGTGACGACAAGGCGGTCAAGGTCCTCAGACGAGATGTTTCCAGCTTCGAGCACAGAGGTCCGAAGCCAGGAGATGAGGCCCTCCCAGTAGTCTGTCCCCAGAAGCACGAGCGGCGCGTAGTCCGTCTTGTGGGTCTGGATCAAGGTCACGAGCTCGAAGAGCTCATCGAGCGTGCCGAATCCTCCCGGGCAGACGATAGCGCCCGAAGAGTACTTCACGAACATCGTCTTCCTCACGAAGAAGTAGCGGAAGACCATGCCGATATTGACCCACTGGTTGAGCCCCTCTTCATGGGGGAGCTCGATGCCGAGGCCGACCGACGTGCCACCCGCCTCGTAGGCGCCGCGGTTTGCAGCCTCCATGATGCCCGGGCCGCCACCGGTGATCACGGCAAAGCCCGCCTTCGCGATGCCCTGGCCGATCTCCTGTGCCTTCTGATACATCGGGTCGTCTTCTGGCGTACGTGCGGATCCGAAGACCGCAATGGCAGGCCCCAGCTCTGCAAGCGCACCAAAGCCATCCACGAACTCTGCCTGAATCCTCAGCACCCGCCATGGATCCTCGTGGAGCCAATTGGTATCGTGCTCGGGTGCCAGAAGGTTACCGGATGTCGTATGTGCCGGCACCATCTTGCCGCGCAGAAGGATCGGGCCCTTCATGTACGACGTATCAGGGTTCTCTTCCTCAGGACGCTCCCTGTGTGTGGCCACGCTCGTGTGGACCGCAACCAGCTTGTCCTTCAGAGCGTCCTTCTTCTCCGCAGCCTTCTTCGACTTCTTCTTTGCTGCCATATCTCTCCTTGTTCATTATTCAGCGCAGTGCTTTTCAGGGTAGCAGCGCTCTTTCCAATTCCTGTAAGGGTCCCGTACGCAATGCGTGAGCCGGAGTACAATGGCCACACCACAACGGAAAGGACACCCAGAACATGGCAGAAACGCTCGACTTCACCCGCCCGCTCTCTGAGCTTATGGATACCCATCCTTCTCTCAAGGAAGACCTGCATGAGCTCGATATCGAGGTGGAAGACCCTACCGAGACCATCCCCCAGCTTGCAAAGAGGCTCGACGTCGGTCTCCCCATCATCGCAATGGCGCTCGAGGCTTCCGGATACACGGTCGAGGGCTATGACCCCAAGGATGATGAAGGCGCAGCCGACTCCCCGCTCCCCGATCTCATCGCAGCCCTCTTCGGCGTGGACAGGAACGGCAACCTGCTTCCCGACCCCGACTTCTCCCAGGAGTCCCTCTGCGCGACCGAGCTTGGCCATGAGCCAGCACCGGTGCTTCTCCATATGGAAGACGCTATCCGCCATGCCCAGCAGGAGGGCATCCTGCCGAAGGATGCAGGCAAGAAGGGCTGCGGCTGCCAGAAGAACGCTTAGGACAACACGGCACATCTGATGAAGAGTGGAAAGACGCCTTGAAGAGTCTTTCCACTCTTTTTCTTTGCGAAACCATGCCACGACCTGATAGGTTAACTAGCTCACACAACGCGATACGTTGAAAACGCGCTAACGCGCTAAAAAATATTAGCGCATATGCGCTATTTTTTCAGCGCATATGCGCTAAATGCTATCATCGTATTAGCGCGCAGTGCAGATCGGCGGAGGCGTCCATGGCAATACCAGCTGATATTTCCGAGCTCATCAGCGGAACAACAGTCGAATCGACACGAATCGAGTTCAAGTCTGACTTCAATCCAGAGCCAATCATCCATACCATTTGCGCCTTCGCCAACGATATAGACAACATTGGCGGCGGCTACATAATCATTGGCATCGAAGAGAAGGACTCGATTCCGCAGCTCCCACCAAAAGGCATCGACAAATCGCGTATCGACTCCATCCTGAAGAAGCTCGAGGGCTTCTGCCATTGCATCGAGCCGCTCTACGAACCCATTGTGGAACCAAAGCTTCTTGATGGACGCTATATCATCGCAATCTGGTGCCCTGGAGGTTTCGGGCGTCCCTACAAAGCTGCAAAGAATGTCTACAAGAACACTTCCGACAAGCGCTATTACATACGGAAGATGGCGAGCACAGTTGTAGCATCTCCGCAGGAAGAACGTGAGCTCTTCTACGTTTCCTCCAACATCCCCTTTGACGACAGGCCAAATCTGACGGCAAGCGTAGAAGCCCTCAGCAGGAACCGCATCCAAGATTATCTGCACGAAGTTGGCAGCGCTCTCTACAACAGGTCCAAAGACATGAGTCTCGAAGCGCTCGCGGAGGATCTGCAGCTTCTCGCGGGACCTCCCGAAGACCTGCACCCCCGCAACGTCGGTATTCTCATGTTCTCAGATCATATCGAGCAGTACTTCAAGTATGCCCGCATCGAAGTCGTCAATCTTCCTGACCCCACGGGCAAAGATATGACCGAGAAAGTTTTCAAAGGGCCGATACAGACTCAGCTCAGCGACGCTCTCCTCTTCATCAAGAACTACATCATTGCAAGCAAGACAAACAAGTTGCCCAATAAGGCCGAAGCCCTCACTGTCTGGAATTATCCCTATGCCGCCGTCGAAGAGATTCTCTCGAATGCGGTATACCACCGCTCATACCAGATATCCGAGCCCATCGTTGTACGCATCACACCCAAATCCATGGAAATCACCAGCTATCCCGGCTTTGACAGGAGCATCACGGATGCCGATATTGCCGCGCGGCACATACAATCACGCATCTATCGGAATCGTCGCATTGGCGATTTCCTGAAGGAGCTGCATCTCATCGAGGGCCGCAACACCGGTTTTCCTACCGCATTTAAAGCCCTCCGCGAGAACGGTTCTGCCTTGCCTGCATTCCACATGGATCCTGATCGCAGCTACCTTTCGGTTGAGATTCCAGTGCATCCAGCTTTTGCGCCAAGAGATGCCAAGAAGCGCCACAGCATTGAGCTTGAAAAGCGCGTTCTGGATGCCCTTGAAAACGAACCGCTGCTGATTTCCGAGCTCTCGCGCAAGATCGGCTATAAGAGATTGACTGCAAAGCTCCGCACAGTCGTAGACACGATGGCAGAGGACGGAAGGATTGTCCCCATCCATGATGGAGGAAGGATACGCTATAAAAAGGCACAAGGAGGAAGCCAGAAGGACGTCTAGGGCACAGCGCATCTGAGGACGAGCAAGGAAACGCTTTTGTACTTCCCGCCTTTCCATATCCGCCTCCAGCAGACAACCAGCATCGTCGCTTCAGCAGCTCGATATTGATGACGGCAGATCAGCCGGGCCCAGAAAGAGCCTACCTCGGAGCAGAATATCTCGTCCCTCTTCCCGTGCCAGAGACGGAGGCATGCCCCTTGTCGATGAGGGCCTTCAGAATGGACAGGGCTTTCGCCCTTCCAAAGCCTGTCGCTTGAGCCAGTTCCGACATCTGGAGGGACTTCCCGACCAGCTCGCGATACACCTTCCTCTCGTCCTCGGAGATGGGCAGCTCCCTGCTTGCCAGGGGAAGCGTCACGCGGATCGAGTTCTCGTAGACCTCGAATTATGGCTGCCTCTCGAAGATGTGGCATGCTTTCCTGATTCTGGGAATTCCGGTCCTGAATCTCTCAATCAGATGCAGCCGGAAGAAGACATTCCCCAGTATCGGATTCCTCAGCTTTGAGACCTGGCCGGCCAGATATTCCTGAACGCTGATTCCCGACGGAAGGCCTCACGGCGACGTAATCTCTACCCTATCCTGATACATCGCGACACGCACATTGGCATCGACGTCCCACGTCCTGTGCGCCAGAGCATTTGCAAGCGCCTCGTGGAATGCGCTCTCCGGCACAAGCTCGTACGTATTGCGGGTCGAACCTTCGACTTTCTCGTACTTGCAGCACTTGCCGAACAATGCAAGCGCTGCATCGTACTGCCTAAGGATCGAGCAGCGGGTCAGCGTCTCGCAATCGAGGAAGATGCCGATCGAGTCGTCAAACGGGCGATATCAACGCCAGGAAACCCATCGGCGTCCGCTAGGAGCTCTCCGGCAACCGTATACGGAGCCCTTGTCATCCATCAGCTCGAGCGTCCTTCGAATGTCATCCGAGAGAGTCTCCACGCCCAGTACGTCCTGCATCCGGGATTCCAGAAGAGAGAATGAAAGCTCGCTCTCCCGAGAAGGCAATGCATCAAAGGTGAGATTCTGCCCCTCGAGCACAAGCCTTCTCAGCTCAAGCTGGTCGACCTCGATCGAAGCGGTATCACTCCTGCGATACACCTTGGCCCTGTAGAGGTATGGCTTGCTGAGCCCTTCCCTCACGGTGAGCGCAATGACACCAGTGCGGTCGTTGACGGAAAGCGAGTAGTCCGGTAGCGGCGACCATGAATCGTTGATCTTGTTCTCGATGGAGAGGCACGCCTCTTTGACATTCCCGATGCCAATTGCGTTGCCATCATCGTCGACACCAAAGAGAACGGCCATAAAATGTTGCAGCTGTTTTTACAGCCGCACGACACATAATCTCGCGCAGGTTATCGTGCAGCCAGGCACGTCCAAGCAATTCAATTATCAGCGGAGATCCCGCCGCCCATCCGGAATCGCGACTCAGCACAATCTCTCGTCATGCCCCCAGAAGGCTGCGGCGCCAAGCGCCTCGCTCGTCAGCTTAAAGACGGCAAGCATCGTCTTTCCGCTCTTTCCCTCTCTTCGCATCTGCATTGCACCAGAATTGCGCTAACGCGCTGAAACCACTAGCGCATATGCGCTATTTCTTGACGCGCATAATGCTTCGCCGCTGGGATCTGCATCCCCGTCGCCTTGTCCCCAGAGTTCGCAGGACGTAATTAGCTCCGCAATCAAGCGGCATGCCGGCTTTTCATGGCTGGCGAATATGCAGCTCACAGCCTTCGTCTCCAGCATTCATGAAAGCATTGGCCCGTTCAGGGCCAATCGCCCCATCCCTGCGCCTTCGACCTATAGATTGCGCTGGAAACGCGCTAACGCGCTGAAACGTTTAGCGCATATGCGCTGGCGTATTTAGCGCATATGCGCTATTCGGTCCGGAGCATATGCGCCGGCATAGAGCGTGCTGCCTGCCTATACAGGGACAGCCCCCGCGCGAAGCAGGGGCTGTCCCAGGGGAGATAATTGGGGAGAATCGGTTCGGGAGATTAGAGCTCGAGGTTCTTGGACGTCTCCTTGCTGAACATGTGGATGACAGAGGTCGGGAACGTGTATTCGACCTTGTCGCCGAGACGGTAGTTGGCAGCGTGGCCGTTGCCCTCCTCCATCATGTTGACGACAGCGATGACATCCTGGCCGAGACTCGTCATGTGCAGGTGCACCGTGGAGCCCATCATCTCGGACACATCGACCGTGCCCTCGAGGCGCGGGCCATCCGTAACGCCGAGCGTGAGGTGCTCAGGACGGACGCCGAGCGTGATGGTCTGGGACTGCACGTCGTGAGAAGCGAGGTTGGCAGCCTTGTCCTTCGGCACCTTGATCGTGACATCGCCGAGCTTGACGGCGTAGTCAGCGCCGGAACGGACGAGGTCGGCGTCGAAGAAGTTCATCTGCGGCACGCCGATGAAGCCTGCGACAAAGAGGTTGGCCGGCGTCTCGAAGACCTCCTGCGGGGTACCGATCTGCTGCACCTCGCCGTCCTTCATGACGACAATGCGGTCGCCCAAGGTCATTGCCTCGGTCTGGTCGTGCGTGACGTACATGAAGGTCGTATCGATCTTCTGGCGCAGCTTGATGATCTCTGCGCGCATCTGGTTCCTGAGCTTTGCGTCGAGGTTCGAGAGCGGCTCGTCCATGAGGAGGACCTTCGGCTCACGCACGATGGCGCGGCCGATAGCGACACGCTGGCGCTGGCCGCCGGAGAGGGCCTTCGGCTTGCGGTCGAGGTACTGGGTGATGCCCAAGGTCTCTGCAGCCTCGCGGACCTTCTTGTCGATCTCGTCCTTCGGAAGCTTCCTCAGCTTCAGCGGGAATGCCATGTTGTCGTAGACGGTCATGTGCGGGTAGAGGGCATAGGACTGGAAGACCATTGCGATATCGCGGTCCTTCGGCGCCACGTCGTTCATGAGCTTGCCGTCGATGTAGAGCTCGCCGCCGGAGATGGACTCAAGGCCTGCAACCATGCGCAGGGTCGTGGACTTGCCGCAGCCGGAAGGTCCGACGAGCACGATGAACTCGCGGTCCTTGATCTCGAGGTTGAAGTCCTCGACCGCGACGACGCCCTCGTCCGTGACCTTGAGGTTCGCGTTGTGCTTCTTCTCCGGCTCCTTCTTGCCGAAGTGCTTCTTCTTGGCGGGCTCCGTATTCGGATAGATCTTGGTGATGTGCCTGAGGCTCACATCGGACATGCTACTTACCGTCCCTTCCATAGAGGTGAGTCATCGCAGCGAGGCGCTGGACGAGCTCGGGGCTTGCCTGGCCCGGGAGCAGCCGCCATTGCCAATTGCCGCCCAGAACACCAGGAATATTCATGCGTGACTCAGAACCAAGCTCGAGGTAGTCCTGCATCTGAGCCACAAAGAGATTGGCAATGCTGCTCATGCCGCCGCGGATGAATCCCCAGACGAAGTCCTCGTCGGACTTGATGCCCAGGTAGTCGCACGCCATTGCGACATCTTCCGGTGCCGCCTCGTGCTTCCAGGCGATGAGCGGTGGATTGTCGTGCGTGCCCGTATAGCACACGCAGTTCCAGATATGGCAATGGGGCATGTAGTCCGATCCCCCATCGCGCGAATCGAAGGCAAACTCGAGCACCTTCATGCCCGGGAAGCCGGAATCGAGGAGAAGCTGGCGCACTTCAGGCGTGGGATAGCCCAGGTCCTCGGCGATGAACGTGATGCCGGGGAACTGCTCCTTCAAGAGTCCCACGAGCTTCATGCCCGGACCCTTGACCCAATGTCCGTTGCGTGCCGTCTTCTCGCCGTAAGGCACAGCCCAGTACGACTCGAAGCCGCGGAAGTGGTCGATGCGCAGGGCATCGTAGAGCCTGCCTGCGCCTGCGACGCGCTGGATCCACCAGGCGAAACCGTCCTTCTCCATTGCGTCGTAGTCGTAGAGGGGGTTGCCCCAGAGCTGGCCGTCGGCGCTGAAGTAGTCAGGAGGAACTCCTGCCACCTCGTAGGGCACGTTCTTCTCGTCGAGCTGGAAGCACTGGGGGTTTGCCCAGACGTCGGCAGAATCCATTGCGACATAGATTGGCATGTCGCCCAGGATCTTCACGCCCTTGGCATGCGCGTAGGCGCGGAGCGCTTCCCACTGCTTGAAGAAGAGGTACTGCACATAGATGTAGTAATCGATATCGTCCTTGAGCTCAGAAGCGTAGCGCTTGAGCGCTTCGGGCTTCCTCAGCCTTGCATCCTCGTCCGGCCACTCGTTCCAGGCGACCATGCCGAAGTGCTCCTTGATGCTCATGAAGAGGGCATAGTCCTCGAGCCAGGTGGAATTGGCCTCGCGGAACTCCTTGACCTCGGCAGCGTCGCGGGAAAGTCCGCGCTTGGCTGCCTTCCGGAGGAGCTTCGGCCTCATCTCATAGAGCAGAGCATAGTCGACGCGCGCCGGATCCTCTCCCCAGGAGATGCCCTCCACCTCGTCTTTCTCGAGGAGCCCGTCTGCGACGAGCAGGTCGAGATCGACGAAGTAGGGGTTTCCTGCGAAGGCCGACGGACTCTGGTAAGGGGAGTCGCCGTAGCTCGTCGGCCCGACGGGAAGGATCTGCCACCAGGACTGCTTGGCGTCGGCGAGGAAGTCCACGAACTCATAGGCTGCCTCGCCCAAGGTGCCGATGCCATGAGGAGAAGGGAGCGACGATATCGGAAGGATGATGCCGCTTGCACGTTTCATGAGATGAAGCCTATCCCTTGACTGCGCCAGCTGCGACACCCTTGATGATGTACTTCTGGCATGCGAAGTAGAAGATGATGACAGGAATGATGGACATGAGGATCAGTGCCATCGTGGCGCCGAGATCGACTGTGCCGTAGGAGCCCTTCAGATACTGGATCTGGATAGGAATCGTGCGGTACTTGTTGATGTCGAGCACCAAGTACGGCAGAAGGTAGTCGTTCCAGACCCACATGATCTCGAGGATGCCGACCGAGATGAGCGTCGGCTTGAGCATCGGGAGCACCACGCAGAAGAACGTACGGACGGGTCCGCAGCCGTCAATGGCGGCAGCTTCCTCGATCTCGAGCGGGATGGACTTGACGAAGCCTGTGAACATGAAGATGGCGAGGCCTGCACCGAAGCCGAGGTAGACGACAGGAATCGTCCACGGGGTATTGAGCTTCAGGGTATCTGCCGTCTTCGAGAGGGTGAACATGACCATCTGGAACGGGACGACCATGGAGAAGATGCAGAGGTAGTAGAGAATCTTGCAGAACTTCGAGTTCACGCGGGCAATGTACCACGCTGCCATCGAGCAGAAGAAGAGGATCAGGAACGTGGAGAACACGGTGATGAGCGCAGAGTAGCCTGCAGCCATCCAGAAGTTGTAGTTGCCGAACGTGACGCCGGTGATGAAGTTCTGCCAGCCTGCGAAGGACTCTGCCGTAGGCAGGGCGAACGTCTCGGTCTTGACGAAGGTGTTGAGCTTGAACGAGTTGATGACGACAGCGACGACCGGAAGCACCCAGATGAAGCAGATGATGGCGAAGATGACCGCGAGGGCTGTCTTTCCGTGCTTTTCGGACGTGAGCGTCTGCTGTGCTTGCTTCATTACTGCTGCACCTCCCTGGAGCGGGTGTACTTGAGCTGCGCCAGGCCCATGGCAGCAACAAGGATGAAGAAGATCACAGCCTTGGCCTGTGCCACGCCACGGTTCGCAGCGCCTGCCGTGTAGAACGTGTTGTAAATGTTCAGAGCCATCATTTCGGTCGTGTTGATCGTCGAGCCGTCGGCGAGCTGCGTGTACGGCAGGCCGCCCGTGAGCGCGAGGTTCTGATCGAAGAGCTTGAAGCCGTTCGTGAGGGTCAGGAACGTGCAGATCGTGATGGACGGCATGACATTCGGGATGATGACCTTGAAGAGGGTCTGCGCCTTGCTGGCGCCGTCGATCTTCGCTGCCTCGATCATGTCCTCAGGAACAGCCTGGAGACCTGCGATATAGATGATCATCATGTAGCCGATCTGCTGCCAGCACATGAGGATGATGAGGCCCCAGAAGCCGTACTTCGTCTCCAAGAGGATCGAGGTACCGTACTGCTGCAGGATGCCGTCGAAGATCATGGACCAGATGTAGCCGAGGACGATGCCGCCGATCAGGTTAGGCATGAAGAAGATCGTGCGGAAGAGCGTCGATCCCTTGATGCCCTGCGTGAGCACATAGGCAACGAAGAAGGCGATCACGTTGATGAGGACCAAAAGGACGATTGCCGTAAGCGCCGTATACCAGAACGAGTGCTGGAACGACTGGTCGGTAAGCGCTGCAGCGTAGTTGCCGAGACCGACGAACTTTGCATTGTTCGTCGTCTTGAACGAGCAGAACGACAGGTAGATGCCTTGGATGAACGGCCAGACGAATCCAATCACGAAGGCAGCGGTGACCGGGAGGACGAAGAGCCATGACCACTTCTTCGTGGCACGGATCTGCGAATTCTCGGCCAAAGCCTTGCTTTTCATATCTCACTCCTTTGCTTGGAACGTAAGAGAGGCGGGAACCAGGCGCGGACGCGTCCGGCTCCCGCCCTTGCTGAGACTGATTCAGCTGGCCTTAGCCATTGACCTTCTGATAGTTGGAAGCCCAGCCATCGACGAAGGCGGTCTTGACGTCAGCCCAGGTCGTGTCGGAAGGATCGGCCGTGTAGGAGTTCAGAGCAGAGACGAGAGCGGCACGGTAGGCGTCGACGTTAGGCTGGAAGTTCGTTGCCCAGTCCATCGTGTAGCAGCCCTTGTCCGTGTACTCAGCTGCGTTGTTGAGGTAGGGGTTGTCGCCTTCCGGAGCGTTCTTGTACGGGAGGATGCCGAGGTTCTCGACCATGGTCTTGGAAGCGTCAGGATCGGAGACCAGCCAGACCATGAAGTCCATCGTGGCCTTCTTGTCCTCGTCGGAGGCGTTGTCGTTGATGGCCCAGCAGTTCTCGGTGCCGCAGTTGAGGCCGGCGTTCTCCTCGCCGTCGACGCCGCAGTAGTACGGGATGCAGCAGGAGTTTGCAACCTTGCCCTTGAAGTCCTTGTAGCCGAAGGAGCCGGTGAAGATGAACGCTGCCTTGCCGTCGGCGAACTCGGTCACCGGGTCATGGCCGCCCGTTGCAAGCGTATTCGGCTCGACGAGGGAGTTGTTGATGGCGAGGTCGAAGAGGTTCTTGTAGTTCGGCAGGTACTTGCCGCTGATCGTGGCAGGAGCCTTCGTCCATTTGGAGCCGGAATCCTTCTCCTCGTAGAAGTACTCGAGGTTGGCAAGGTGGCCGGTGACACGCCAGGAAGCAGAGGAGTCGAGGTCGGTAGCGACGAAGGCGTCGAAGCCGAGCGTTGCTGCGTTCTTGTGGATGTCCTCGACGACGGTCTTGAGGGAAGCGAAGTCCTTGATGTCGTCGACGCTGTGGCCTGCCTTCTCGACGAGGTCCTTGTTCACGACGATGCCGTAGCACTCGTAGCAGTAGCCGATGGAGACGAGCTTGCCGGACTCGTCGTAGAGGTTGTAGTCATTCGTCGTGAGCTCGTTTGCGATGGGGGTGTCGGAGAGATCCATTGCGTAGTCTGCCCACTCCTTGACGCCGGCCTGGTTGCCGATGACGAAGAGGGTCGGAGCCTCGGACTTGTCCATCTCGGACGTGAGCGTCTGCTCGTAGGTGCCGGAAGCTGCAGTCTGGACCTTGACCTTGACGTTAGGATACTTCTCCATGTAGTCGGAGGCGAGCTGCTGAGCTGCGGTATCGAGCTCAGGCTTGAAGTTCAGCCAATAGACGTTGCCGGAACGGTCGTCGGAGTTGGAAGAGCTCGAGCTCGAAGAATCGGAAGAGCTGGAGTTGCCGCAGGCAGCAAGACCAAGAGCTGCGAGACCTGCGCCGGCACCACCGACGAACGACCTACGTGTAATCGACTTCATAGGAACTACTCCCCTTTCTTTGTCCGCCCTCCCTGGGCGGATGCCCTACAACGACTTAACGGTTCCACCAAGCCGCGGAGTCGTCTCCAACCGGATATGACGGTTGCCAGCACGTCCCTCGAGCACATCCACCAGAATGCGCACTGCTTCCTCTCCCAGACGTTCCTTGGGCTGGCACAAGGTCGTCAGTGTCGGGATGAGGTAATTGGATATCTCGATGCCGTCGATTGCGATGACCGAGACGTCATCGGGCACGCGCTTTCCGGCATCGTAGAGGGCCTTGATAGCTGCGATCGCGAGCGTATCTGCGACCGCGAAGAGTGCGGTGAAATCCTCGCGCCTGTCGGCGAAGTCCTTCACGCACCTATAGGAGGAAGCGAGATCGAAGTCTGCCGCCTCCAGGACGAGATCGGGATCGGGCTCGATGTCCGCCTCACGCAGCGCCTTGCAGTAGCCTGCATAGCGGCGCTCGGAGATGGAGTGGTCTTCCGGGTTGTCCAGAAGGATCGCAATCCTTCTGTGTCCCCTCGAGATCAGGTACTTCACGGCACGCTCGGACTCTGCCTTGTCGTCGATTGCGACGGAGGAGTAGCTCGAGCGGTCGAGGTTGCCGAAATGGTTCGTATACGTGCAGCAGACATACGGAACCGTGAGCCCCTGCATCTCTGCCTTCGTATAGTCGTAGCGGCCGCCGAGGAAGATGACGCCGTTCAGGCGCTTGGACTGCACGAGCTCCGTGGCAGCCCTGACCTCGTCGTCGGTCGTGGAGACCTGGTGCAGCACCATCGTGTAGCCCGCTGCCTCGCACCCATGCTCGATCGTGCGGATGATGGGCGTGAAGAAGGGGTTCGAGATGCCGCGGACCACAAGGCCAATGGCATTGACCTGGGTGCGGGCAAGGTCTCTGGCTGTGCTGTTCGGCGTGTAGTGCAGGTCGGACACAGCCTTCATGACCTTGTTTCTGACCTCGTCGGAGACGTCGGGATGGTTGTTGAGGGCACGGGAGACCGTAGAGACCGAAACGCCGCAGTAGGCTGCGACATCCTTGATGGTCATTGCTCTCCCCTTCCATCCGTTACGTCCACCGATTCGTGAACGGTTGTTCCTGTACGCATAGCCGTTTCTGGTATCGTTTCTGGTAGCGTTACCGGAACCGTTGTCTACATAAAACCACCATCCCCTCATTCGGTCAATGCATGTGGGGCGAACGGTATTTTATGAGCGGCGAACGTTCGGAAAAGATTCTGCAAACGGTCTGCAAGGGTCTGGTCATGCCCCTGCAGCACAAGAGAGAGGAAGGACTGCATGGCTGAAAGCACACCTTCTGCCCTGAGGCAGAAGACCATCTATTCCATCTTTGTGAGAAACCATACGAAGGAGGGAACCTTCAGGGCGGCCCAGGCCGACCTCGGTCGCATCCGGGCGCTCGGCACAGACTATATATGGCTCATGCCAATCCATCCCGTCGGCAAGGTTGCCCGCAAGGGAGCGCTCGGCAGCCCCTACGCAATCTCTGACTACCGTGCCATCAATCCCGAGTACGGCACGCTCGAGGACTTCGCCGCCTTCGCCGACGCGGTCCATGCTCTCGGCATGAAGCTCATGATCGATGTGGTCTACAACCACACCTCCCCCGACTCCGTGCTCTGGCAGACGCATCCCGAGTGGTTCTACCGCAAGCCAGACGGCACGCCCGGAAACCATGTCGGCGACTGGTCTGACATCATCGACCTCGACTACACGCACACAGAGCTCTGGGACTACCAGATCGAGACGCTCTGCCAGTGGGCACACTACGTCGACGGGTTCCGCTGCGATGTTGCGCCGTTCGTGCCGGTGGAGTTCTGGAAGCGCGCCCGCGAGGAGGTCGCAAAGGTCCGTCCTGACTGCATCTGGCTCGCCGAGACGGTACACGCCTCCTTCGGCGACCTTATGAGGAGCAAGGGGCTCAGCTGCGCCACGGACGACGAGGACTTCGAGGCCTTCGATATCGAGTATGAATACGATATCCGCGAGCTCTTCGAGGACGTGCTCAAAGGCAAAAAGCCGCTCTCTGCCTGGGCAGAAGCGCTCAATGGCCAGGAGACGCGCTATCCTGCCAACTACGACAAGCTCCGCTTCCTCGAAAACCACGATACGGAGCGCATCGCTTCCTTCGTGCACGACCCGAAGGCGCTTGCCGCCTTCACGGCTCTTGTCTTCTATCTCAAGGGCACGACCTTGATCTACGGCGGCCAGGAGATCGGCTCGACCTTGCGCCCCTCCCTCTTCGATAAGGACACGGTCCTCTGGGACTGGAGGCGCGCAGAGCTCGACGGACGCGACCTTTCCGACCTTATGGCACGCATGTCGAAGATCGCACACAAAGTCCTCGACGGCGATGACACGTTCCAGGCAGCGGCAGACGACGAGCAGGGCATCATGGTCTGCCGCCGCGATGGCTTGCACCCGACGCTTGGCATCTTCCCGCTCAGGGGAAGGGACGCAGAGGTTGCCGTCGATCTTCCTGACGGCACCTATCGAAACCTCGTCACGGGCCAGCCTGTGACGGTATCCGATGGCACGGTCTCCCTTCCGGGCTGCGCCTGCATCATCGAGCGCTAGGCAGCCCATAGAGCTACGCAGAAGGCCCCGCACGCCACAAAGAGACGTGCGGGGCCTTCTCTTGCCTCTCTGTCGCTCTTACTGCTCGCGCAGGTAGCTCAGGAACGTGAGGGCAGCAAGCGAGAGCCCCTGCCCCAGGCGGTGCGCCATATACATCGTGCGGAAGGCTCGGATCTCGAGATGGTGGATCTCGAGCGTATCGGGGAGCTTTCCCAAGGCGAGCATAGGCAGGAGCGAGATGCCGAGGCCTGCCTCGATGAGGGAAAGGATCGCATTGAAGTCCGAAGTCTCGCAGCGCACCGTCGCGTGCCTGAGCTCCTTCTGGAGGAGCGGCGCGGTCTCCGTATCGGCGATGAAGCGCTCGTCGACCAGCTCGGATATGGGGATCGAGCTCCTGCCTGGCGCGAAATGCCCCTTCTTCGAGACCACGACGATCTCGTCCTTGTGGAAGAGCTCCGAATCATAGACATCGGCCGGAAGCTTCTTCGGCACGAAGGCGATATCGGCCTCGCCGATGCCGAGCAGCCGCTCTGCCTCCCCGTAGGTCGTCTCCGTGATATCGATCTCGATGTTCGGGTGGTCTGCCGCAAACGCCCCCAGAGGCTCCCCCAGCTTCCAGGAAATGATCGACGCCGGCGCAGCGATGCTCACCGTGCCCGATTCGAGCCCGTTGATATCGTCCACCTTCATCTGGAGCCGCTCATAGGAGTGCACGACGTTCTGCACATCGGGGAGCAGCCCCTCCCCTTCCTTGGTCAGCTTCACAGCACCGCCAGAGCGCTCGAAGAGCCTGACTCCCCAGTCCTCTTCAAGCCCCTGCACCATGCGGCTGACCGAGGACTGGGTATATCCCAGCTCCTGTGCCGTCTTGGTGAAGCTTCCGCATTCGGATGCCTTCACGAATGCCTGGAATTTGTGGATGTTTGCCTCCATAGTCCCCTCTTCAATCCTGCCTGCCCCTCTGGACTGTCAGCTCCACCTCCACCAGGTCTGCTTGCCATCGTGGGCGCCCTGCAGCCCAGACCGGACAGGCGGAGCCCCCACTCCATCTGCCATGCATCTGCTCTGCATCAATCCACACACATCTTCCACCAAACGCACCAAGATGTTGCGCAATTTTCTGCGTTTTGAATAGTCAACCAGAGTGCGGATAGAGGCGGCCCGAATGGCCTGGCCGCCAGGCACGCCTGATGGTATGATCGCATCGCCAAACACGAAATCGCC